>CAMDVD010000022.1 GCA_945878115.1 Chitinophaga pinensis
AGTGGTTTGTGGAGTTTGAATTTCCTGATGAAAACGGAAAGCCATATAAAAGTAATGGCGGAGCTTTGGTTTGGAATGAAGAATTGCAAAAAGAACTTCCGTTGGGTTGGAAAGCTGAAAAATTGGGGAATATTATTGAGAGCTTTTCAAAAACTCATTCATTTAAGAAAGATAAATTAATATTTTTCAACACCTCTGATATTTTGGATGGTGAGTTGTTGCATAATGATTTTATGAGCATTTATGATATGCCTGGTCAAGCAAAAAAACAGATTAGTAACGGTGATATTCTATTTAGTGAAATAAGACCAAATAATAAGAGATATGCTATAGTAAGGTTAGAAGCAGATGATTATGTTGTTTCAACAAAGCTTATGGTTCTAAGAAGAAAAAGCAACAATTTTTCAGCATACAGGCTATATCAATTTCTAACAGAAGAATCATTTATAACTGAGCTTCAACAGTCAGCAGAAGGTAGGTCTGGTACATTTCCTCAAATTACATTTGAAGAGGATTTGGAGCTAAAACCATTTTTAATTGCAGATAATAGGGTTGAAAATATTTGGAATCGATTTTTAAATTCTTCATACGATTTAATTTTTTCCAAAAAAGACGAAACAAAAAAGCTAACAGAACTGATAAACCTTCTTCTTTCCAAATTAGCGACCATAGAAAATTAAGAATGAAATTCACAGAAGAAAAATTAGAAAAGGCGTTTACCGAGTTGTTGGGGCAAGAAGGCTTTCCCCACCATTTGGGCATTACGATAAGTCGTAAGCCTGAAGAAGTATTGATAGAAGAAGATTTACAAACATTTCTTTTGACCCAATACGCTGGTCAAGGCATTACGGTAAATGAAACCAAATCTATCATTCTTCAACTCAAATCTCTTTCCGCTTCCGACCTTTATGAAAGCAACAAAACATTCTTAAAAATGCTTTCTGACGGTTTTATTCTTAAAAGAGAAGACCGTAATCAAAAGGATATTTACATTCAACTAATTAATTACGCAGGATTAAACAAACACCGACAACCCGAAGCAGACCAATTAATTTCTATTGCAGCCGAACCAGAAGAAGTTTATCCAGCCGACACTAACATTTACAAATTTGTAAACCAATTAGAAATTGTTGGTTCAGAAAAACGAATACCTGACGGCATTGTTTATATCAATGGTTTGCCTTTAGTGGTATTTGAATTCAAATCCGCCATTCGTGAAGAAGCCACTATTTATGATGCTTTCAAGCAATTAACGGTTCGTTACCGCAGAGATATTCCTGAACTGTTTAAATACAATGCTTTTTGCGTTATTAGCGATGGCGTAAACAATAAATCAGGTTCATTCTTTGCTCCATATGAGTTTTTTTATGGCTGGCGAAGAGTTGCAGGTTTGGCAAAAGATGTGGACGGCATTGACAGTATGTTTACACTCATTCAGGGAATGTTTCATAAAAACCGTTTGCGTGATATTATCCGCAACTTCATTTACATTCCTGATAGTTCTAAGAAAAACGAAAAAATTGTTTGTCGCTATCCGCAATACTACGCGGCAAGAGCCTTATATGACAACATAAAAAAAGCCCAAAAGCCCGAAGGAAACGGGAAAGGCGGAACTTACTTTGGTGCTACTGGTTGCGGAAAAAGTTTCACAATGCTTTACTTGACAAGGTTGTTGATGAAAAGCGAATACTTTGAAAGTCCGACCATTGTTTTAATTACCGACCGCACCGATTTAGACGACCAACTTTCGGGGCAATTTACCAATGCCAAAAATTTCATTGGCGACAATACAGTGGTAAGTGTAGAGAGTAGAGCCAACTTGATAGAATTAATTCAAGGAAGACAAAGCGGAGGCGTTTTCTTAACCACGATTCACAAGTTTACAGAGGACACACAACTCCTTACCGATAGACCTAATGTGATTTGCATTTCAGATGAAGCACACAGAAGTCAAGTCAACCTTGACCAAAAAGTAAAAGTTACCGAGAAAGGCGTTACCAAAACTTATGGCTTCGCCAAATATTTACACGATTCTTTACCCAATGCCACTTTTGTTGGTTTTACAGGAACTCCGATAGATGCAACGCTGGATGTATTTGGAAAAGTGGTGGATGCTTACACCATGACAGAATCGGTGAAGGATGAAATCACCGTTAGAATTGTGTATGAAGGCAGAGCCGCCAAAGTGTTGTTGAATAATTCAAAACTCAAAGAGATTGAAGATTATTACGCCAAGTGTGCTGAAATAGGAAGCAACGAAAATCAGATTGAACAAAGCAAAAAAGAAATGGCACAGATGTATGCCATCATTGGCGACCCTGACCGTTTAAAAGCCGTTGCCGAAGACTTTGTAAACCATTATGAAAAAAGAGTTTCAGAAGGTTCAACAGTAAAAGGAAAAGCTATGTTTGTGTGTAGCACTCGTGAAATTGCTTACGAGTTGTATAAAAATATCATTGAACTAAAACCTGAATGGAACGAAATACGAGCAGCCGAAGAAGGTGCAGAACTTACCGACAAAGATAAACGAGAATTGAAACCCATTGAACGAATCAAACTCATTGCGACCAGAGGACAAGACGACCCGAAGGAAATGTATGATTTGTTGGGAACAAAAGACCAACGCAAAGAATTAGACCGTCAATTCAAAAACGAAAAATCAAATTTTAAAATCGCCATAGTTGTTGATATGTGGCTCACCGGTTTTGATGTTCCTTTCTTGGATAGCATTTACATTGACAAGCCTATTCAACGACATAATTTAATTCAGACCATATCAAGAGTAAACCGAAAGTTTGAAGGGAAAACCAAAGGTTTGGTTGTGGATTATATTGGCATCAAAAACCAAATGAATTTGGCGTTGAAGCAATACAGCGAAGGCGACAAAGACAATTTTGAAGACATTGCCGAATCTATCATCATTGTAAGAAATCATTTAGACTTATTAGCTAAACTTTTTCATACGTTTGACCATTCAAAATATTTCAAAGGCACAACCATTCAGCAATTAAACACGTTGAATTTAGCAGCCGAGTATGTGCAGCAAAGCAAGGAGTTTGAAACCCGATTTATGGGTTTGGTAAAACGATTAAAAGCCGCTTATGATATTTGTGCAGGCAGCGAACAATTAACGCAGTTAGAAAGAGATTATACTCATTTTTATTTGGCAGTTCGTTCTATTGTTTTCAAACTCACCAAAGGCAATGCACCCGACACAGCACAAATGAATGCTAAAGTTCGGGAAATGATAAAAGAAGCTTTGCAAAGTGAAGGAGTACAAGAAATATTCAAACTCGGCGATGAAGCAGAAACCGAACAAGACATTTTTGATGAAGATTATTTGGCGAAGATTGATAAAATCAAACTTCCAAATACTAAAATTAAATTGCTTCAACAGTTATTGGCTAAAGTGATTTCAGAAATTAGAAAAGTAAACCGAGTAAGAGGAATTGACTTCTCTAAAAAAATGGAAGCCTTGGTTGAACGCTACAACAACCGTGATGCAAACGACATTTTAAGAAGTGAGGTTTATGAAGAAATGGCAAGTGCCTTGACTGACTTGATTTGGGAAGTTCACAAAGAATTTTCGGCAGGGGATGCTTTAGGAATCAACTTTGAAGAAAAAGCATTTTACGACATTCTGAAAGAACTGTGTATTAAATACGACTTCAAATATCCTGATGTTAAAATGATTGAATTGGCAAAAGCTGTGAAAGATTTAGTTGACGGACAAGCCAAATTCCCTGATTGGAATAAGCGAGATGATATAAAATCAGCATTAAAAGTAGGATTAATTCTATTGCTAGATGAGTTTGGTTATCCACCTGTAGAAAGAGATGAAGTGTATGTTGAAATATTTGAACAGGCGGAGAATTTTAAAAAGAATAATGGATAATAAAATTTCAATACGATGAACAATTTGACATATTTTTTGGGCGCAGGAGCAAGTGCAGGAACAAAGAAAAAAAACTGCTAACCCTATTTCATTGGAAATCAAATTTTTTTAGAACGAGAAAACAGAAAGTGAATGAAATAAAAAAAATCAGAGTTTAAAACGCCGCTTTCGCTCTGTTTCTCACTCTGATTTTGTGTTACTCGAATCGCAGGATATTCGAACCCAGAGCTCATCGAAGAGCTTCGAGCATTATGGAAAATAAAGCTATATATAGATGATGTTGTAAAGACCAAAAATCTTAAAAGGGATAAGAGTGATATTGTGCAAAGGAGGAGGAAATGAAGAATCAAGCGTAGCAAGAAACAAAATTCCATAAAATTATTCTTCGATATTCAAGTAGAAAACAGTATCGATAAAGAAGTAACTTCCATTTTGCTTAATCACATTTTCATCATGAATATCTTCTAAAAGAAGTCCTAAATTGTTATTGTAAAAATCATTTCGTTTTATCTTCTCAAATCCGTTATAAGCCAACAATACTTCAACTTCCATAAGGTCAACAACTTCGTTAGACAGAATAAAATTTTGTTCTAAAACCGCAAATAGAATTTCATTCATTACAACAAACCCTTTTAGCTCATAGCAGGTATCAGGAAAAAATTGATTGTGAATTAAAAGGCTATTCAAAAAGTCTAGCCAATTGTTGTAATAAATAGCATCGTTTAATTTTATGACATGCTTTTTATCAATGCTAAAAAATACTTTGGCTTCACCACCTTCTGTAAGATAATATTTTTCATCTATAGAATTAATATGCAAGAAGGAATTCTCCTCAATAAAACGGAGTATTAATTGCTCCTGCTCTTTTTTAATTCTTTGCTGACCTTCGAAGTCCCTTGTAATCTTTGTATTTGTTGTAAAGCTTGAGCAAAGGAGATTTCGGGTTGTTGTGAGAGGATTTTTTGGTTCCTCAATGACAACTCCTGAAATGATATCTTGAATGATTTTCTTTGCATAATCTGAAATCAAAATAATTGGATAAAGTTTAGTATAAGGCAAAAATAAACAAATCTTGCCTAAAAAAAGACAAGATTTGAAGAAGTTACTTCTATTGCAGGATATTCCAAACCTTAAATCACGAAGAAAGAGATTGAAAAACAGAAAGAGAAAGTAAAAGAGAATGAATAAAAAAAAGCAGAGTGAGAACTTGTTCGGAAGCTTCGCTTTCGCTCTGTTTCTCACTCTGATTTTGTGTTACCCGACCAGGATTCGAACCTAGACTAACAGTACCAAAAACTGCTGTGCTACCTTTACACCATCAGGCATTAACGGGTGCAAATATAAAAAGTATTTGAATTTTACCAAATAGAAATTTTTTATTGTTTTTTTTTGGTATCAAACTTAAAGCCAACTACTTTTTTTTCGGCGAGTTGTGCCTCCTAATCCTAATACACCAAGCAAAGAACGAGTAATAATACTTGCGGCCGTTCGACCTACTTGTCGAGTAATAGGGCTGTCTAATATTGTTTCTAATGTGCCCTTTTCTTCCTTTTTGTTATCCGTTCTATTTGTAGTATCCGAATCCTCTTCTTCTGCGCTTCTATTTATTTTTTGATTTAGTATTTCGTATGCACTCTTTGTGTCTAATATTTCATTGTATTTAGCACGAATTTTTGAATTGCTTACAATCGTATTGATTTCACTATCTGTTAAAATATCCATGCGTGATCGTGGCGGACAAAGCATAGTATGCACTAATGGTGTAGGAATGCCCTTTTCATTGAGTAAGGTTACAATGGCTTCGCCAATACCCAGTTGCGTAACTAAATCTTCTGTTTTGTAAAATTCTGTTTCTGGATAATTTTCAGCAACTTTTTTAATATCTTGTCTGTCCTTAGCCGTAAACGCTCTAAGCGCATGTTGCACTTTCATGCCCAATTGACTCAATATGGATTGCGGAATATCATTCGGATTTTGTGTGATAAAAAATATGCCTACTCCTTTTGACCGAATGAGTTTGATAACTGATTCTAATTGTTGCATTAATGCGGATGTAGCATCTTGAAAAATCAAGTGGGCTTCATCTAAAAATAAAACCAATTTTGGCTTATCTAAATCGCCGGCTTCGGGCAAACTTGCATAGAGTTCAGCCAATAGTTGCAACATAAATGTAGAAAATAACTTAGGTCTATCTTGTAAGTCGTTAACGCGCACAACAGATATCATACCACGTCCATCGTCACTAATGCGCATTAGGTCATCTACTTCAAATGATTTTTCGCCAAAAAAAATATCGGCTTTTTGTTGCTGTAATTCAATGATTTTTCGCAAAATAGTGCCGGTAGATTGGGTAGAAATATTGCCGTATTCTGCTTTGATTTCATCCTTGCCTTCATTATTAATATACTGTAAAACCTTGATCAAATCTTTCAAATCAAGCAATGGTAACTGGTGGTCGTCGCAGTATTTAAATATCATAGAAACGATACCTTCTTGGGTATCATTTAGGCCCAATATTTTAGACAATAAAACAGGTCCGAATTCAGAAACGGTTGCGCGTAAACGAGTGCCTTCTTGCTCACTCAAGCTTAGAAATTCTACAGTGAAAACAGAAGGGGAATACTCGATGCCTATTTGTGTACAACGCTCTGCTACTCTGTCGTTGAGCATTCCAGCGGCACCAATGCCACTTAAATCACCCTTGATGTCCAGTAGCATGACAGAGACACTTGCTTCACTTAATCCTTCGGCAATTAGTTGTAATGTTTTTGTTTTACCAGTTCCAGTTGCTCCCGCAATAAGTCCATGTCGATTCATGGTTTTAAGGGGTAAATTAATGCGTGAACCGGCAATCGTTTTGTTGTCTAAAACGGCGCAACCTAATAGGATATTTTCACCTTTAAAAGTATAGGCATCTTGGATAATTTGTTCAAATGGCATATTTATTATTTGTGGGTGAAAATAAGAATTTTGTGTAAACTAGAATTGTTTTATTATTTTTAGGTGTTTAAAAAAAGATTATGGAGTTTTCGCAATTAGTATCGGAAATAAAAGAGAAAGTAAGGCAGCTCAAAATGCGTGTGCAAAGATTGGAAAAAGAAAATGCAGAATTAAAAACTTCTGTATTTGCCTATTTGGAAAAAATAGAAACGCAGAAGGCAGAAATGGAAAAACTAAAACAAGAATTGCATACGGGACACATCAATGCAAACATGAGCATTGACAAGAAAAAAATACAAAAGGATATTGATAAATATATAGTGATGATAGACAAATGTATTGCCAATGTGAAAACGAGTATCTAATCATCCACAACAATATTTTTCTGATATATTTTAATATACTTTCTTACATTTACCTAATAAAAAAACATGAAAAGACTATTACTTTTACCTATTGCATTTTGTTGCTTTACCGCTACCAAAGCGCAATTGAGCATAACACCTAATCAAACTGCTTCGCAATTAGCAAATATCTTAGTTGCGAGTTCAAGCACGAATGGGGTTACCATTTCTAATGAAGCACTAACTTGCCACACCTTTGCCAATGGAGAATTTTCAGGGATTACCAATTTGGGGATTAATAACGGCATTCTTTTAGGAACGGGTAATGTTTTAACCAATGGTCCCGATATTGGATTTAATGGTCTTCCATCTGATTTTAGTTCTACAGCTATGAGTACTGCAGGCGATGCTGATCTTGGTGTTATTGTTGGTACCAATACTTTTGATGCATGTGTTTTAGAATTTGATATCGTGCCGGTAGGTACTTATGTTGAGTTTGAATATGTATTTGGATCTGATGAATATCCTAATTTTAATTGCTCAGCCTTCAATGACATATTTGGATTCTTTATTTCTGGTCCAGGAATTACTGGTTCTGAGAATATGGCTTTGATTCCAAATACAAATATTCCAGTATCTATCAATTCTATTAATGATGGTTCTAATACTGCTTGTACACCCAATACGGCATTGTATGTAAATAATGTAGATACATTTATTACGGTCAACGGTTTTACTACACCTTTAATTGCAACGCATACCGTTGTGGGTGGACAAACTTACCATCTTAAAATGGCTATTACAGATGTGTCCGACTTCATCTTTAATTCCTATGTAGCTTTAAAAGCGAATAGTTTAAAAAGTGGTGGCACAGCACCGAATGGCCTTACCAATTTGAGTCAAGCCGATGCAGGTATTACCATATATCCAACTGCTGTCGATGATATTCTAACTATTCAGAACGGTAAAAATGAAGCATGGGAAATAAGTATAAATTCTGTGGATGGGAAAGTAGTTTACAAAACTAAGATGGAAAGAAATGAATCAAAAGCTACCATAGATTTGAGCCATTTGGCAAAAGGAATATTTCTAGTAAAAATGACTCGTAATGCTGATCAAAAAAATTATGTAGAGAAATTGATTAAGCTTTAAACCTAATCTCATTTGTAAAAAAACGCTTGAATTGTTCGCATTTCAAGCGTTTTTTTTATGTAGAAAAAAAGAATAATTTAAAGAATGCTAAAGAGTGAAATGGAAGCTTTGCCTATTTTAAGATGCATTGTATATTATGAAATGGTTTCGAACTTAGCAATCGATGTCCCATTATTTAGCATTTATGCATGAGTTCTACTATATTTGCGCTCTCAAAAAAACAATATATGTTTAATTTAGTGCTCTTTGGACCTCCGGGAAGTGGCAAAGGAACTCAGTCTACCAATATTATTGACAAGTATAATCTCGTACATATCTCTACTGGCGATATTTTACGAAGTGAAGTGAATAATGGATCCCCATTGGGTGTGGAGGCAAAAAAATATATGGATCAAGGCATGTTGGTTCCAGACGAGGTAGTGATTGGTATGATCAGTAGCAAGTTGGATGAAAACCCAGATGTCAAAGGATTTATTTTTGATGGCTTTCCGCGGACAGTGGCACAGGCTGAGGCTTTGGACAATTTATTAGATTTTAAAAATAACCCAATTGATATTGTATTGAGTTTACTAGTAGGTGAAGCGGAGTTAAAAACCAGGTTGATTTCCAGAGGCGAATCGTCAGGTCGAAGCGATGACAATGAAGAAGTGATTACCAAGCGAATAAAAGAATATCACGCAAAGACATCTCCAGTTTCAGATTATTATAAGCGCAACAATAAATTAAGCGAAATAAAAGGTGAAGGAACTGTAGAGCAAATTTTTGCGTTATTGAGCGAAGCTATTGATGCGCATATCGAATAGTTGTTCTAAAATAAAACCAAAACAAAATAATGCAATCAGATAATTTTATTGACTACATCCGCATATTTTGTAAATCGGGTAAAGGTGGTGCTGGTGCAAGCCATTTTTTAAGAGAAAAATTCAGACCAAATGGTGGCCCTGACGGCGGTGATGGCGGTCGTGGGGGACATATTATTTTGCGTGGCAATAAAAATATGTGGACATTACTTCATCTTCGTTACCACAAAAATTTGTTGGCAGAAGATGGCAAGCGTGGAAGTAAAAATAATTCAAGCGGAAGTTTTGGAAAGGATATTTACATCGAAGTGCCATTGGGTACCGTCGGTAAAAATGAATTAACTGGCGAAGTGGAAGCAGAAATTCTAGAACATGGACAAGAAGTAATTTGGGTGAAAGGCGGAAGAGGCGGCTTAGGAAATGGCAATGGTAATTTTGCAACTTCTACTAATCAAGCGCCAGATTACGCACAACCCGGTGAACCTGGTATTGAAGAATGGAAAATAGTTGAACTCAAAATACTAGCAGATGTAGGTTTAGTTGGATTTCCGAATGCTGGAAAATCTACTTTGTTATCCGTTATTAGTGCGGCTAAACCCAAAATAGCAGATTACGCATTTACTACCATTTCTCCCAATTTAGGAATCGTAGAATATAAAGGTGGAAAATCTTTTTGTGTGGCTGATTTGCCAGGCATTATTGAAGGAGCTTCAGATGGTAAAGGCCTTGGACATCGCTTTTTGCGGCATATTGAAAGAAATCCAGTTCTTATGATTTTGATTCCAGCGGATAGTAAAAATCATAGAGAAGAATACGATATTCTGATGAATGAATTGGAAAAATATAATCCAGATTTATTAGATAAAGAAATGCTAGTGACTATTAGTAAGTGCGATATGTTAGACGAAGAATTGAAACAAGAAATTGTACGAGAATTTCCGACACATGTACCCATTCATTTTATATCCTCTTTGAGTAATATTGGTATCAGCGAACTAAAAGATAAACTGTGGCATTTGCTCATTAAGGATTTAGAAATAGAATAATTTTTTGTGCATAAAACTATCTTTATATTTCCTGTATTGTTTTTTACATTTGCGCCATGCTAATAGATTTCCCTGTTCAAAATGAAAAAGAAACCAGAGCTGGTTTTGGCGAAGGTATTTATGAAATTGCAAAACAAAACCCGAATGTGGTTGCCTTAACTGCAGATTTAGCAGGGTCTCTTAAGTTAAATGCATTCATGAAAGATTTCCCTGAACGCTTTGTTCAATGCGGCATTGCGGAAGCAAATATGATAGGCATTGCAGCTGGAATGACCATTGGTGGAAAGATCCCATACACAACTACTTTTGCTAATTTTTCTACTTCCCGTGTGTATGATCAGATTCGCCAAAGTGTTGCCTACAGTGGTAAAAATGTAAAAATTTGTGCATCTCATGCTGGACTCACTTTGGGTGAAGATGGCGCCACGCATCAAGTTTTAGAAGATATTGGGATGATGAAAATGTTACCTGGTATGACCGTCATTGTACCTTGTGATTTTAACCAAACCAAGGCCGCTACAATGGCAATAGCTTCTTATGATGGTCCAGTATATCTGCGATTCGGCAGACCAAAATGGCCAAACTTTACACCATTAGATGTGCCCTTTGAAATTGGGAAAGCGCAAATTATACACGAAGGAAATGATGTGAGCATCTTCGCCTGCGGACATATGGTTTGGGAAGCCATGAAAGCGGTTGAACAGTTGGAGCAAATGGGAATTACCTGCGACCTAATTAATATTCACACGATTAAGCCAATAGATCAGGATGCCATTTTGAAATCTATTTCGAAAACAAAATGTATAGTCACTGCCGAAGAACACCAACAAAATGGTGGATTAGGAGATAGTGTTAGCCAAATCGCTGCACAGCACATGCCTTGTCCACACGAGTTTATAGCGGTAAAGGATAGTTTTGGTGAAAGCGGGAAACCTCTTGATTTGTTACAGAAATATGGATTAACCGCTGAAGCAATAGCAGCAGCAGCGAAACGCTCAGTGGCAAGAAAGTAAAACACGGAATACCTTTTTCCACGTATTAATTCATATCAAAAATGCTCAACTTTTATCTTTTTTGATTGAAAAACGTTTTGTCCATTTTTGTAAAAAGGAATTTAATAACTAGTTTATTCTTGATTTTTGTTATTTTTACCCGATTACCTCAAAACATAATTTAATCATACAAGAATTTGAAGAAACTATTCGCCATATTATTTTTAGCCATTGCACTACTTTGTTCTTACCATAACAAAGTTCTTGCTATAGGAATAGAAAGTGAATCAGCGAATCGTATCGATACCAAAACGATGAAATTTATTCGCTATGTGTATGATAATATTTCTTTTAATAAGATGAATAAATTGCGATTTGAGCCATTTATGTTTGCCTATTATGGTTATTTGAATTTATTAGAGTCTGGAAAAATAAATTCAAATTCATTATTAACTGTTTGTGATTTTACCCAATCTAGTAATGAGAAAAGACTTTGGGTAATTGATATGGCGAAAAAGAAAGTACTTTTCAATACATTAGTAGCGCACGGAATGGGCACTGGAGAAGAGTTTGCAAACAACTTTTCGAATATTGAAAATTCTCACCAAAGTAGTTTAGGCTTTTACACAACTGGTGAAACGTATGAAGGGAATAATGGCTATTCCTTAAAGCTAAATGGTGTTGATGGCATGTTTAATTCAAATGCTTACGATAGGGCAATTGTTATACATGGTGCGAATTATGTTTGTGAAGAATTTGCAAGAGCCAATCAAAGAATAGGCCGAAGCCATGGTTGTCCTGCTTTACCAGTAGATATCGCGCCAAAAGTTATTGATAAAATTAAAGATGGTCAATGTCTGTTTATTTATTTTTCTGCTGAAACGTATATTCATTCCTCTTATTGGCTAACAAAAAAAGTGAAGAACTTGCCTGAAGAAGCAGATCAAATGGATATTAATTTACCAGCTAATCGAAAATATGCACGATTAGATAATGACGTGCAAGAGGAAGATTGTAAATCGTCTGACGCAAAACTTGCTCCAACGAAAAACAACAGAATGGCTGCTAATAGTGCATCTTCCAATTCTGTAGCAGTGAATGGCGATAAGTCAGTTTTGCCAATTACAGCAAAAAAAGTGACCACTTATATTTTTATGAAAGAACAAAGTAACCATACTTTTATTTCAGATACTGTTCATGTAAAATAGAAATTACTATTCTTTTTTTCTATTTAGCTCTATTATATTTACAACTTGCAAGTATTTCTATTTTGTATCTATCTACTTTTATTTAGTAGTTTTTTTTATGTTTATCGGACAGAAAAAAACACCGGTTTTTCTATTCAAATTATTATTGGCGTTTTTATCCTAAAAGTATTGGCAGGTTGTTTGAATCTTTACATTCATGAACGCGAATATGTTTCAAATGACATTCGTTTTTATCATTTACAGGCTTTGGAAGATTTAAGTAAATTGTCGACCGAGCCAAGTTTTTTTTGGAAGCAATTCTTATTTAATTGGGGTGACATCACACATCATTTGAATATATTTTCTACAGTAGATTCCGTCTATTGGAGCGATTTGGGTAATTCTGTGCATACCAAGTTTATGGTATTGTCTGATATTTTTTCGATGGGTAATCCTTTTGTCAATGTGATATTTTTTAATGTCATTTATTTTTTTGGACAATTGCTATTGTATAAAACATGTTACTCTATTCAACCGCAAAAAAAAATACTCTTTTTCATTACTATTTTTATGATTCCATCCGTATTGTTTTGGTGTAGTGGAATTCATAAGGATGGATGGGTATTGTCTGCAATTGGTTGCATTGTTTATTTTACGAATGCATGTTTAAAGAGCAAAAAACTCTCTACGTTTTTCTTCTTTTTCTGTTCTTTATTTTTCTTATTGATGTCGCGTTATTTTTATTTACTATGCTTGTTGCCACCATTAATTATTTGGATAAGCATTTCGTATTTTAAACCCATCAAGAAATTTACTACTTTTTTGCTTTCCTATACATGTCTGTTGATTTTGTTGTTTTCGATGAAGTGGATTACAAATAGTCATATAGATTTGTTGCAAATAATCATTCATAAACAAGAAGGTTTTTTTTTATTGAAAGGCTATTCCGATATGAATACACCAGCATTAGCTAATAATATACAGAGTTTTTGCAAGAACTTTCCAAGTGCATTGGATCATATTTTGCTACAACCCGTTTTTAAGTTGGGTAATCCAATCAAATATATTTTCGCTGCTGTTGATACCTATCTGGTTTTGTTTTTTATTGTCATTTTGGGATTGCATGTTCAGTTTAAAAAATCACAGGATACATTATTTTATTTTCTACTCTTTTTTTCTTTCTCTGTATATCTTTTCATAGGATATACAATACCAAATTGTGGTGCATTAGTTAGATATAAAAGTGAATTTACAGCCTTGTTATTACCAGCATTGGTTGGACTAAGCGAAGTCCCAATTTTTGATAAACTTATTCTTTCAATTGCTACAATTGGAAAAAGAATTAAACATACATAGAGTCATAATCGGAATCTACAGACTGTAATGGAATAGGATTTGTGTGAAACATAGACATTGTTTCAGGGTCTTGTGTATGAAAAGCAAAACGTGTTGAGATCGTATTGGAAAGGATATGCTGATAGCTATTTTTTAAATGAGGTATATTGGTAAAAGCCCAGATTAGATCTACTTTATTTTTTAATGCAAATTGCAGCAGCGATTTTAATAAAATTTTATTTTCCTGTTCAGACGAATAAAGTGTTTGATAAACAACATGAATTCTTTTGGATGTATGGTATTCAAAATGTCTAAAAATAATGGCGGCATCATGGTAACGAATGATGTAATACTCTTTGGCAAGTGGCCCAGAAAGTAATCTCCATTGTATCCATTGTTCGTCTTTTACCAAGTAATTATTCGAAATTTGTTTGAAATAAGGAAGTAAAGTTTGTGCCGTATTCTTGCTCAAGGATTGAATCTGCAATTGCTTTGAAAATAAACAATAGCCATGTAGCATGATTTGATAAAAAGGTGTTGCAATACTTGCTATGGATAATTTTAACCCCTTCCAATCTTTTGATTTTGCAACGTTTTTTAAATGGATTGGTCTAGCAAAGCGAGCAGAACTAAACTCTTCTTCCCAACCATATTTTTTGAAAACTTGCATCGATTGATCATTGCAATTCGTTATATGGATATTCGTTAATTCCATCCAACGTTGTGTCAATATTTTTCCAAATCCTTGTCCTTGTAATTGATTGGATACAATAAATTTATTAAACCAAATCGCAATTGCATGGGTGTCCTTCATGACGATATGATTAGGTATCAATCCAGCCTGACCAACTATTTTCTCATCAATCAGTAAATAGATAGGTTCAATTTTTGGATCAAAGCCAACTCTAAATCTCCAAATTAAACTCTCCGCATTGTATTTTGGTTTGTGCGGGTACATGGCGTTATTGAACGCAATTAAATCATCAATGGGTAATTCAGAAAAGAGTTTAAGTTGCCAAGAAGTATTGTCCATATTATTTAATAATGGTTTTTAAAATTGTTCTTTGTTTGGTGTCCAGATCATACAATGGAATCCTAGGTAATAAATAATCATTTTGTTGTGCATGTATTCTTCCCCTTACCATGGTTACCGCACTATCAAATATTTTCTGTACAATGGTCGGTGCAGTGCTTCCAATATTTTTCAAACCGCCATACGGATAACAAAAATGAGTAACTTCCTTATTCGTGATGGATTCTATTTTGTGTTTACTTTGTTTGCATTCCATTTCAAATTGCGTAGCCGAAAGACCTACAGCAGCTTGATGCGTTACGGTATGGCTTTGAAAACTAAGTAAATCATTTTTGCTTTTTGCAGCAATAAAATCCCAATTCACTGGGGGATTGTGTTCATTGAAATCAGCTAGTTGACATACTTCTTGTTCTACTAATTGGTTCATGATTTGTGACCAAATTGGTTTGTATTCCTTTTCAGATTGATAATACATTAAGTCGTGCAATGAATTAAAAAAAGTATGGAATGCTGGCTCTTCTGAGAAATCATAGAAGTGATTATTTATTTCTATTTTTCTTCCTTTGGACAATTTCTTGATATTATTAAAAATAAAAGGAGGTAATGCTTTCCCCTCAATAAAATCTGTTGGTACAAAAAAAGTAATTGGAATTTGGGTTGCTGAACAATAGTCGCAAAGAGCAGGTAAGGTATTTAGATAACAATCATCGACAGTTATAGTGACCAAATACTTGGTACTCAATTTCTTCTTTTTACGATTTACCATTTCGGATAAAGAAACAATCTCATGCTTGCGAAATAATTCTACATGTTCTTTAAAACGTTCTATGTCTATTTCATGATAAGCTAATATTATTCCGCCATACTGACTATGGTAATAATTGGAAAGCACTTTTGAAAAAGCATTAAATACAACAGAATTAGTCGCTATGTTTTTTATGGACATGAATTACGTTTTATTGCATGTAATAGTATTTCGTTTTTATATCAAATCAAAATAGTTTGTATAAAAGCTATTGCATTTTTTTATCCAATCCGTATACGTCTTTTAGATACATGATATTGCCAACACTGTCAATGGCATTAGTTAGATAAACAATATGAACTTGAATATCTCGGTGCATGGAGACATATTTTGTCTTTCTAGTTTTGCAAATAGAGTCAATTTTGGATAAGGAGTAACGGGCTGTATCCTGTAATAAAAAAGCAGCGAATTCTTTTGGATGATGTACTCTAATACACCCAGAACTGTATGCTCGAAAAAATTTAATAAAGTCGCCACGATGGGGCGTATCATGTAAATAAATGGACCATGGATTTGGTAAATTAAACTTCACCTCACCCAATGAGCTACTGTAGCCTGGTGCTTGTTGAATAGAATATTGATTGAAATTTCTTGCATTGATAGCTGAGGCATTTACTTGATGCCCGTGTCTATCGTACGCCTTCAATCCTCGTCGTGAAAGATAGCTCACTCCTTTGCGAGCTATGCCTGGAATGACTTCTTCTTTCATGATGGTTGGTGGTACTCCCCATGGTGGACTGAATACAATGTTTTCTAAACGAGCATCTAGGGTAGGGGTTGGGCGACTGATTCGGCCGACCACCACACGCATATTGAATTGCACAGAATCGTGATCAACATAATCCAATTCCATTTTTGGAATATTTACCCAAATATAGGGTTGAGGAAAATCATGCTTTAACCAGCGCAATTTCTCCATATTATTTGCCAAGATCTTTTGCTTCTCTTTTAGGCTAATATTTAATTTTTTGATGGTAGTTGAATCTAAAATTCCTGTAACTTTAAGTTGATGTAGGTGTTGAAATTTTTTAAGGCTATGGATGATATCTTCATTCCAAATGGCAGTGCTTGTATCATTAGGGATTCCAATTTCTTGATACAGCCGTTTTCTTAAGGTAATGATATTCGGTATAGAAATTCCAGTTTCTGTTTTTGTACTGTCTTTCGAAAGAGTGAAAGTTGTCCAAGCACCTGATTTATTCAAGCTATCCAATCGTTTATATTCTTGCCTGAATTTTGCATACCAATATTGTTGCGGTCTCATTCGTTGAAATACATCAAAAAAGTTTCCATTCGCAATACTTTGTTTTAATAGGATGCCATAATTAAATAAAGAATCATTTTTATTTTTCCAGTCTTTCGAATTTATTTTTCCAATTCGATTCCCTAGAATCATATCATGTGTAATTTGAAAAAAAGTGTTGCTTAGTTTAAATTCTACATTGACCATTGCGGAATCGGATAATGAATTGGTCTGCTTCATTAATACTTGTAGTTCCTGAAGATGATAGTCATTGATATTTAAACCATCAAATTCTAATTCTGGAATGGCTTCTAAAAAATGGGCAGCTTCTGTACTAAATCCTTTTGCAGAAATCCAAAATGGTTGGAAAGAATTAGTGCGGTAGACTTGCGAAATGTCATGTATCCATGCTGCTGAATCCTTATCCCAAACTATCAATTTATTTTTTGTATTCGTGTCAAGTTCTTCTCGAATGAGCGTACTTATATTTTCTATGTCAAATGAAGAATTAGAGAATAAAGTAGGTTTGGATTTTTTTTGTTCTTTCCCTTTAGGTTTATCCGAGTCGGGATTACAAGCAATAAGAATACACAAAAAGGCTATTGAAAAAAATACAGATGAATCAAACTTAGAATAATGCATGGACAAAGCAAACCTACAATTTTTTAGAATAACAAGGCGATTCCAGTTTGTATTTTTATATACAATGAATTAAACTTTACTTTTGCTTGAAAGTCTAGCAGCACACATATGGCATTAGGAACAGAAATGATAGAAGATCAAGAGATACTAACTCTTTTTGAGAATGAGAATACGAAGGAACGCGCATTCTCATTTTTAGTAAAAAAGTATCAAGAAAGGCTCTATTGGCATATTCGAAGAATGTTGGTTAATCATGATGATACCAATGATGTTCTACAAAATATGTTTGTCAAGGTATGGAAAAGTTTAGCCAATTTTCGACAGGACGCTAGCTTGTACACTTGGCTTTATCGAATTGCAACCAATGAAAGCCTTACTTATTTGGCGCAAATAAAAAAACGGAGAGCTATCTCCATTTCGGATCATGAATCATTGATTGCCAACACTTTAAAAGCGGAGAAAGGATTTGATAGCAATAAACTAGAATGGAAACTCCAAATTGCAATTAATTCTTTACCTGATAAACAGAAAGCAGTCTTCAATCTAAGATATTATGATGAGATGCCTTACGAGCAAATGTCTGCAGTTTTAGATACCTCTGTTGGCTCATTGAAAGCATCTTATCATCATGCTGCAAAAAAAGTACAAGAATATATCAAGAATGCTTAAACCAATAGTAAATAAGAAAGTCATAGCGCCGAGTAATGAATATAAATAATGACATAATCAAAGAATTGGATGAGTTAGGGGTTACACTCCCTGACAATTGTTTAGCAACCTTTACGATTCCAGATCAATATTTCGATGATTTTCCAAATCAAGTTATACAAGAAGTAAAAATAGAAGAATATCTTTCCTCTTTACCACATTCGATTCCATATTCTGTTTCCGCTGATTATTTTAATACCATTTTGCCTTCGGTACTAGATCAAATTAAGGAAGAAGAATTCTTAAATACCATTCCTCGAAAAATGCCTTATCATATACCTGTTGGGTATTTTGAGCAATCGACAAAGGAAATTGTACAAACAGCGAATATCGAAAAGCCAGAGATGAGTAGGTTTACATTTCATCGCAAGCGGATAGCAACATTAAGCATCGCTGCTAGTCTAATTCTTTTTTTATCTATCGGGTTCAAATTGTTGAATGCGCCAACTATTCCTTCTTTTGAAAAAGAATTATCTGGAATTTCAGACAATGAAATAATTTCTTATATAAATTTACACCAAACTGAATTTGAAAATGACTTGACATCATTAGATCCAATAGATGAATCCAAAATAGATATGAGGGCCCTCGAAACCGATATTTATGACACGGAATTAAATAAAATATCTGATGAGGAAATTTCATCTTACATCCTTTAAATTTTAAACACCACAACATGAAAAAAACATACTTAATCTCTCTATTTCTTACTCTATCTATCCCTTTATTTGCTCAACAAGGAAAAGGGAATCGGGTTGAAAGTTTGAAAATCGCTTACTTATCCAATCAGCTCAATTTAGATCCTAAAACTGCAGAATTATTTTGGCCAATCTACAATAATTACCAAAATGAATTGGAAGCAGTTGTTTTAGAACGCAGAAAATTAAACCATGATGACAATAGAACTGCGGAAGAAATACTAGACCAAGAACAAAAGGCATTGGATATTAAGAAGAAATATAATGCTCAGTTTTTAAAGGTGATGGATAACAATCAAATCAATCGTTTATACCAATCTGAAAAGGAGTTTAGAAAAATTATTATGAGACGTTCAGAAAGAATGCAAAATAGGCAAGATGCAGGTAATGAACAACCAAATAGAATGGAATCACCACGGATGAATAGACCGATGAATGAGCGAAGAATGGAACGGCAAGCGCCACGAGAAATGGCACCACCACCACCACCTGCTTCTGCTCCAGCTCAACGCAGAACACGATAATTTAAGTAAATGAAATGTAATGAAAGCTGATTCTAATCGAGTCAGCTTTTTTATTGACTAAGAATAGCAATGATTACATTTATTTTGTTGGTGGAAAGTTCTTTACTTTTTTCATTACCTCTGCTTCAAGTGATTGTTTATAGTCGATAATTTTTTGTTGAAGTGTAGCATCTGAACTACCTAAAATTTGTAATGCAAGTATGGCTGCATTCTTCGCTGCATTTAATGCTACGGTAGCAACAGGAACTCCATTTGGCATTTGAAGAATGGATAAAACAGAATCCCAACCATCCATTGAATTACTCGATTTTACTGGAACTCCAATTACTGGCAATGGTGTAATACTCGCAATCATGCCTGGTAAATGTGCGGCACCACCTGCGCCAGCAATGATAACTTGAATGCCTCTTTGGTGGGCTTTACTTGCAAAATCAAACATTCGTTTTGGTGTGCGATGAGCAGATACAATGGTACATTCATGTTCAATTGCTTGCTGTGTTAAAAAATCTGAAGCATCTTTCATGATATGCCAATCACTGTCACTTCCCATGACAATTGCTATTTTTGGCTGATGACTTGTATGTTTTGTTTTACCCATTTTGCTTTATTTTTCGCTTCTTCTAATGAATGATCTGTTACTGTTACATGCCCCATCTTACGGAAGGGCTTAGTTTTTCTTTTGCCATACAAATGGACGTGTACTCCTTCTTCTTGCATTAATTTTTCCACTCCATCATAGTACACATCTCCTATATGATTTGCTGCGCCAATTAAATTAAGCATGGCAGAAGGGAATATAAGTTTGGTGCTTCCTAATGGCAGATTTAATACGCCACGCACATGTTGTTCAAACTGAGAAGTAATACTACTTTCTATGGTTTGATGGCCACTATTATGTGCCCTTGGAGCTACTTCATTAATATATATTTGATTGGAAGGGTCTATTAAAAATTCGACCGCTAATAATCCGCAGATGGAAAATTTGTCGATTAGTTGAATGGCAATTTCCTTTGCTTTACTGGTGATATCCTTTGAAATTGGTGCTGGATAAAGTAATAGTTCTAGCATATTGGCTTCTTCATGAAAATCCATAGAGACAGGATCGTAACAGCAAATTTCCCCGTTGCTATTTCGTGCAGCAATAATGGCAATTTCTGTTTGAATCTCTATTTTCTTTTCAATGACGCTAGGGGTGTCCATCAGCATAGACAAGTCAGCTATTGCATGAATAATTTGAACACCTTTTCCATCATAGCCATCGGTTCTTGATTTTTGTACAAAAGGAAATTGAATCAAGCCCTGTTGTACAGCATCAAGAATTTCTTGCTTGTTGTTATATAGTTGAAATGGGGCTGTATTGAATTGATGTTCTTGATAAAATTGTTTTTGCAATCCTTTATCTTTAATAATCGCCAAAGCTTGTGGATTAGGATGTACGATTACCCCTTCTTTTTGCAATTGCAATAGAGCCTCCACATTTACATGTTCAATTTCGATAGTAAGCACCGAACAGTCTTTCCCGAATTGGTAAACCGTTTCGTAATCTTGTAAATTGCCTTGTACAAATTGATTACAAGCCAATCGTGAAGGGGCTTCCGCATCTGGATCTAAAACTTTCGTATAAATATCCCACATTCGGGTTATTTGCAACATCATTTTGCCAAGTTGTCCACCGCCTAAAATGCCTAATTTATTACCACTAGAAAAGAAGGATTGATTCATAGAATGCGACAAAGCTAATGCGAAAAAAGTTGAATTTCAATGGAAACATCATTTTGATGAATGCGAATATTATTTTTTTTCAAAAACTTTTTTGCCGCCAATAAAAGTTGAAGTCACTGTAGCATTGTAAATTTCATTCGGATTAGCTTTCATCAAATCAACAGGTAGAATTACAAAATCCGCCAACTTCCCTTTTTCAATACTTCCTTTTTGATCTTCTTCAAATGCAGATTTTGCAGCCCAAATGGTAATACCTTGTAGTGCTTCTTTTCTACTTAATGCATTCTCCGTTTGAAATCCATTTTGAGGATTCCCATGCTCATCCTGTCGAAATACAGCTGCATAAAAGGTATGTAATGGATTGATTCCTTCTACCGGAAAATCAGTACCCAATGGAAGCCAATTATTTTGCAATAAAAGCTGTTGGTATGCATAGGCTGACTTCATTCGTTCAGCGCCAATTCTATCCTTTGCCCATGCCATATCACTAATGGCATGTGTTGGCTGTACGCTTGGAATAATTTGGCATTCTCCAAAATAATGGAAATCACTAGGCGCAACTACTTGTGCATGTTCTATACGCCATCTGCGATTATTATTTGGTGGCAGTATGTTGGAAAAGATACGC
The DNA here is from genome assembly GCA_945878115.1 of Chitinophaga pinensis. Lineage (GTDB taxonomy): Bacteria > Bacteroidota > Bacteroidia > Chitinophagales > Chitinophagaceae > OLB11. The sequence goes on from CAMDVD010000022.1 coordinate 21,695, forward strand.
AATACTTCATGATTTGCACCATCACCAATGGCATGAATACAGAGTTGATAGGCAGAATGAAAAACTTCTGTTGCGATAGCTTTTATGGAGTCTATAGACTTGAGCATATGACCATGATGATTTGGTTCGTCATCGTATTCTTGCATCATATATGCCCCGCGTGAACCCAATGAACCATCGGCAAAAATTTTAAATCCAAGAATATGCATTTGATTGGTGTGTAAAGGCGATTGATGTAAAAAAGTGTCAAAATTTTCTTTATCATCACTTAATAAAATGGAAGTTCGTATCTGCAATTTATTTTTTTCTTGAGCCGCAATTAGCCATTGCGCAATTTCTCTTTTTACACTACAATCAATCACACTAGTAAGTCCATACGCAACACAATCTTGTTGTGCAGCTACAAAATCATTCGTGCATTCTTGCTGCGTTCTTTTCGGCAATATATCCATTACAGCCTTACAAGCATTGTCAATTAATATGCCAGTTAGTTTTCCATTTTTTTGTTGAAATTCTCCACCTGAGCAAGTAGAAGTGATTGTAATTTTTGCTAAATCCAATGCCTTTTGATTACACAAAACAGCATGCCCATCTACACGCATTAAAAAGACTGGTCTATTCGGGAATAATTTATCGAGTGTATCTTTGGTAGGGAATTCTTTTTGTTCCCATTGATTTTGATCCCACATTCTACCTTCTATCCATGTGCCATGATTTGTTTTTGCATAGGCGATTATTTTTTCAATACATGCATTAAAGGATCTACACCCATATAAAATCAGTTTGTATTTATCCATCGCATATCCTGTAAAATGGCAATGCGCATCCATAAATCCGGGATATATACATTGCCCTTTTGCATCCAATTTATTTTTTGCTTGGTATTGATTTAACAAGGTATCGCCGCCAACTGCAATGAATTTGCCATCCTTAATCACCAGCACAGACGCTATATTCATGTTGCTATCTACCGTGTAAATTTTTGCATGATGAATAATTAAATCGGCATCTATTCGATGGCAAGATGAAATGAAAAACGCTAAAAAAGAAAAAATGAAAATCCGCATGTGTTGCGAATATAATCTAGAATTTCAATTGTAGATATCGGAAGGAATGCATTTCATTTCTTGGCTATTTTTTGTACAAGGATAGTATGGTAATCATTCATAAAGAATTCTGGAGGATATTCTTTTCAAAAGGAAGTAAATGTTTTCATTCGGATTAATTGCATTACGCAGCATGTGACAGATTGCAATTTTTTTGAATAAAAAATTCGCCATGCCATAAAAATATTTGAGTATTATTGTGAACAAGAATATCTGTTACAATGTAAAATGCCAAAAAATAATTCGGCATGGTTACAAGAATCTTAAAATAAAAGCATGTTCGAAGAGGGTAAATTTAAACTGAGTATCCCATTGTATATAAGATGGATTTTTATATTGTTTTTGTTGCAATTGTCGGTTTACACTTTTTTTAGACTATTTATTTTTGAACAACATCGTAGTTTAGGTAATGGGTTTCAACAATTCTTTTCGAATGCATTTTTTCTTGGCTATCAATTGGATTTGCAAGTTTCGGCATACTTACTCATCATTCCATTTGTATTATTGACTATCAATTTTTTATTGCCTAAACAAAATAAACTCTTGTATTATACCGCTTATTCAGTAGCAAGTATAGGGATTACACTAAGTTTTATTATTTGTATTTGCGATCTGTATTATTATGATTTTTATAAAAATAGAATTTCCGCAGATGTACTTGTTTGGCTTTCTACCACAAAGCAATCTTTATTATTCTTAAAAAATGATTTTGTTTTATGGCCCTATTTATTTGCCATATTTGGCGTGGTAGTTTTATTATTATTTTTGTTTAAATTCCTCTTTAAAAAAACGATAAAGAACCCTGAACCTATAATAAACATACGAACTAAGTTAGGTTGGATTTTATTATCTAGTTTGCTTTTCTTACATGCATTACGAGGTGCAACCTACACTCGGCCTATTGGAATTCGAGACGCTTTTTGTACAAACAATGCATTTGTCAATAACCTTGCATTGAATCCTGCATTAAGCTTTTTTTTTACAATGTCTTTTTTTAAAATTAACTATTATTCTAGCGAAGAGGCAGTACAAAACGTGAGTGCTGTTTTGCATGAAAAGTATGTTAGAAAAAATAATTCTTTAGTTCGAATTGTTGAACGAAACGACAGTGCACAAGAGCCAAAAAATGTAATCCTCATCGTAATGGAAAGCCTGTCCGCAAACCGAATGAAATATTTTGGCGATACGCATTCTGCAACGCCATTCTTGGATAGTTTAAGTAAACAAAGCTTATTTTTCGATCATATTTATTCTTGTGGAACCCATACACATAATGGTCTCTTTGGTGTTTTATATGGCATGCCTTCTTTACCCGGAATACATCCGTTTAGTAATGCTAAAACTTCAACTCTGCATTATGAAGGCATCGCTAGTACTTTGAAAAAAAATAATTACAGCACTTCCTTTTATTGCACACATAATGAAGAGTTTGATAATCTAGGTTTCTTTTTGCGATTTAATGGATTTCAAAATATATATGGGGAAAAAGGTTATCCGCCTTCATGGCATGAACATTATTTAGGCATTTCGGATGAACATTTATATGCGTATGCTTTGCAAAAGATGGATGAAAAGGCAAAGTCAAAACAGCCTTTTTTCGATTGCTTGATGACAGTGACCTCGCATTTGCCTGGCATGATGCCATTACAAACAAACTATAAAAATAAGTTTGAAGATCAGGATTTGAATGTGATTTGTTATGCAGATTGGGCATTGGCAAAATTTATAGATTCCTGCAAACGGAAGCCTTGGTTTAGCAATACTCTTTTTGTAATCATTGGTGATCACGGAATTTATATGCCAGACGATTATGCAGCGCCATTGAGCCTAAACCATATTCCATTGTTTTTTTACAACACGAATTTGCCACCTGAAATTAGTGCTAACTATGGATCTCAAACGGATGTGTATGCCAGTTTAATGGAGTTATTACACCTGTCGTATCAAAACTATTCGCTTAGCAATAATTTGTTTGTATCCCCAAATGCAAAAGCATATTTTATCCAAGACAATCAAATATGTTGTTTGGATAGTACCCATTATTTAGTAATGAATCAATACGGGCAAGACTTTATGTATGATTTAAAAAATAAAAACAAAAATGTCCTTGGTGAAAATGAGTCTAAAGAAAACAAACTAAAAAAACATGTGTTTAGTTTTTTACAATTTGCGCAAGAAAAAATGGATGAGGCACATTGATTAAATTGGATAAACTAAAAATGAGATGATGAAAATGAAGTCATATATCGAATGAAATAAATTTACTGGTTGTATGACCCCCTTTTAGAGCAGGAGTTTGTTGCTCCCTTCTCTGGAGGAGAAGGGTTGGGGATAAGGTTAAAGAAGTAAATATTTTCATGAGGAATTTAGTAAAGTTATTTATTTTTTGTTCTTATTCTTTTCCTTATCTAAAAAATCGAAAAGTGTATTTAAGTTGCTATGAGTAAATCTCTTGCCAACGATTATACCATTTCTATCAACTAAATACACGATAGGAGAACTGTACACCGCATATTTTTTTCGATAATCGCTGGTCTGTTTTGCGTCGTATAAATGAAACCAAGTATTTAAGTAATGACTTTCATTTACTAGCTTGCGCCACTCTTCTGTTTCTCTAAAAGCATCTATACCAACAATGACAATGTCACGATGTAAGCTAGCAAAAGCGCTATCTAATTTGGGAATCTCTTCTTTGCAATGACTGCAAGTAGGCGACCAAAATATAATGGCGGTATAATCATGTTTTGTATAAATACTTTGTAAGCTGCTGGCTTGATCTTTGATGTCAAAGATGTTAATTTCAGGAGCTTTCACGCCTATTACATTCGTTGCTAAATTACTGATTTTAGCTTTATAGCTTGTGAGGAAACTGTCTGTTACCCAAGTTGCTTTTCCTTTCAAATAATAATTTTCTACCAAATAAATGAAGCAATCATCAGCAAATAAAACCTTCGCATTTTCTTGCGCTCTCAACATCCAATCCAACGTGAATTTGTATAACTCTTTTGATTTTTCCATTTTTTTTAATAGCAAATCCATGGCAAGTTTTATGCTATCCGCAACCGGTGTTGTCAAGGATAAATAAGTTTCTAGCTTACCCTCATTAATTGGAGTAAAGGCTAGTCTATCATCTGTAAAATCATAGAATTCCCAAATATGTTTTTTGATAAATTCATCTCTTTGCTCATTGTTGTTCTCAATTTTTTTAGGCATGTCTGTGAACTCTAAAGCAGTAAAATAAGTTGCCATAAAAGTAGAAGGGAATTTTTTGATACACATCTTTCTGTATTGCCTGATTTCATCACTCAATGCTTTTACTTTATCGTTACAGACAGAGGAATCTTTTGCAGTTTTGGCAAGTGCCATTTCCTTTTGAATGAGCATGTGCCTGTCATTGAATGGAGTCAAAAATTGAAAGTAAGCAAGATATTGTTTACTCTCTTCCGAACCAATAATGGAAGCCGTTTCCACTGGTTTGTCAAAATTATAATTCAATTGTAGATGAGCACCATTATTCAATATAAATTCAAATTGCGAACGTTTATTTTTAAACATAATTAAATAAATCCCACCGACAATGGCTGTGTCATTTTCAAAAGTAAATGTAACATCATTTGACTTTTTGATGGTCTTGGTACTTACTATATTTACCATGCCTGCTTTGCCATAATAATTGCAAAGTTGTACTGTAGTATCTTGGCAATTGCTCACATGTACCTCAATTTTATATCCATTGGTTTTGCCAAGACCGAATGTAGATTGAGTAACAATGAAACAAATAATTAGTAGGGAAACTTTTAATAAACAGGATGCTTTATTCATGAACCAAAACTAATATTTATATTTTTTTTAAAAAACTTTTTATATCTATTTGGCTAAACTAAAAATGGGATAGAAAGAAGAAACCTAAGTTTGCATGAAGAAAAAATACTGCTAGATTTAAACCCATTTAGAGTAGGAGCTTGTTGCTCCCTTCTCCTAGAGGAGAAGGGTTGGGGATGAGGTGAAACAAGCCAGTTTTTATCAAAAAATTTAGCATTTTATCTTAACTAAATATGTAATAAAAGCAATAGTCTTTATGTGCAGGTGTATTGCGGCAACGATTGAAGTGGAAATCCTTTTTTGCTTGCTCTGAAGCAAAAAAGATTGAAACGGAAAGCGTGAGTGCCGCCCAATCCTGTTGCATTAATTTTTTTTCAAAAAAAATACGCTAGGTAAACTCTTTCAAAAAATTTAGTAAAGCCATTTTTTACTAGATAAGTACTTGCCATTAGAACATGTTTTATAGTAGGAGTTTGTTGCTCCCTTCTCCTGGAGGAGAAGGGTTGGGGATGAGGTTTAACAAGGTAATTTATTAATCAAAAGCCTTAGCATTTTTATAAAAAAAAGCGAGACAATTGCCTCGCTTTTCATGATGAATTAAAATATTATTTTTTTGCGTCTTTAGCATTTGTTGCTTCTTGTTTCAAAGCACGCGTTGTTACTACTGCTGCGATCGGAATACGTTTGTTATGCATGATTTCCGTATTTGCAACTTGGATATCTTCAATACGAAGATTTTTACCAATTTCAAGATTAGTAATATCCACTTCAATAACTTCTTTTAAATTTTCAGGTGTGGTTCTAATTTTGATCGTACTCATGTTTACCACAAAACGTCCACCTTCTTTTACTCCTCTAGATTGACCAACAAATTTTAAAGGCACATTAGCATTTAATCTTTTGTTTTCAACCAATTCCAAAAAATCAACATGAGATACCTCATCGGTAATTTTATGCATTTGTAAATCTTTCAAGATGCAAGTGTATTTCTTGCCATCAACTGTGATTTCCGCTTTGTTAAATTCAGGTGTGTACACAACGCCTTTAAGTTCTTTATGCGTTGTTGTAAAATGTACGTTTGCTGACCCACCATAAATTACACAAGGCACTTTGCCCTCAGAACGAAAATGTCGGGATGCTTTTTTGCCAAATTCGCTTCTGAGTTGTCCTTCAATTGTAATTACTTTCATTGTATTTCACCAGTTATAGACATAGTAAGTCTTTTAGTTTTTTTAAGGAGTGCAAAAGTAAGGTTATTTTGTGTAGATTTTAAGATTTCATAGCAGAAAAATTATCAGGTATAACTGGATAGCCTGAAAGGATATTTGTAGTTTATTCTATTTAATCCTATTTATTTCCATTAAAACCAGCACAGTGTGCTGGTTGCAATACATATTATTTCGTTGTTTTAAGTCCCATGTCGATACCCATCTTTTCATATTGTATGTCATTTGCTTCCCAAAGTTCCAGCTTATTTCCTTCTACATCTAATATGTGGATGAACTTGCCGTAATCGTAAGTCTCCATGGTATCTAATATCGTTACGCCTTCTTTTTTTAATTCATCTACCAAAAGGCTTAAATTTTCTACTCTATAATTAATCATAAAGTCTTTGGTAGAAGGTTCGAAATATTTTGTGTTTTCCTTAAATGGACTCCATTGGGTAAATCCTTTTTTGCTAGTGCCATCCGCTTGTCTCCATTCAAATACAGATCCATAAGGATTGGTATTTAAACCAAGATGCGTTTTATACCATTCATTCATTTTCTTTGGATCTTTGCATTTGAAAAAGATGCCACCAATGCTGGTCACTCTTTTTATTTTAGTATTATCGCCTGAATTATTGATCAAATGGTTGAAAGCAAAACCAAGTCCAAATGACGTTACAAGGGCAAGTGTGATAAATATTGTTTTTTTCATGCTGTAGTTTTTTTAGTGCTGATTAATGTATAGCTTATCACTTTAGTGATAAGACCGCCAATCAAAATACCGCAAACCAGTATTTGCAAAAGGTCTACAGCTCTAATCGTGTTAAGTATGTTACTTCTAACCAATTGGGCAATGATTAAAAGAAGTAATAAAGCGAAGGCGCTGATTTGTGTTTTCTGATTTTTCATATAGTTTGATTTATTTCAGATCCGAAATTTATTTATGCCCATCATTTTGCGTGTAGTGTCTTCACAAAAGTAGAGGTATATAATCTTATTTCAAATTATCAAATTACATTTGCCGAGCAAAAAATTTAATACAGCTATTTTGATTTACTACAAAACAAAAGACGAAATTGAACTAATACGTAAAAGCAATTTATTAGTTTCAAATACGATTGCCGAATTGGCTAAATTGATTAAACCAGGCATTACAACGTTGCAACTGGATGCGATAGCCGAAACCTTTATCCGCGATCATGGCGCAACACCTGCGTTTAAAGGGTATCGTGATTTTCCATTCGCCTGTTGTATAAGCGTAAATGATGCGGTGGTGCATGGTTTTCCAACCAATGATGAATTGCAAGAAGGCGATGTAATTAGTATCGATACTGGTGCTACTTTGCAAGGTTATGTTGGTGATAGTGCATATACTTTTGCGATAGGCGATGTTTCTGAAGATATACAACGCCTCATGCGCGTGACGAAAGAATCATTGTACAAAGGAATTCAAAAAGCAGTGGTTGGCAATAGAATAGGGGATATTGCGTGGGCTGTGCAAGAGCATACCGAAAAGAAAAATGGTTATGGTGTGGTGCGTGAATTGACTGGACATGGCGTGGGCAGGTCATTACATGAAGATCCAGAAGTGCCTAATTATGGTCGTCGTGGCAATGGTATGAAAATGTTAGAAGGCCTGGTTATCGCTATCGAGCCAATGATTAATATGGGTGCTAAAGAAGTTTATTGTGCCGATGATGCATGGACGATTAAAACATCAGATGGCTCAGTTTCTGCGCATTACGAACATTCGATAGCAGTGCGTAAAGGCAAAGCAGATATACTTTCTTCTTTTACAGAAATAGAAAAAGCAGAGCAAGAGAATCCATATTTATTTTCTGGGTATTAAAATTTGGTTTCGTTTGGTGGGCCACCAACCGATAAGATAAATTTATTTTCAGGTTATTAAAATTGGTGTCTTTTGCTCTACATCATACGATAAAATAAATACTAATTATTTGGGCGGCAGACACGCTTTTCGCTACAATCTTTTTGTTGCAGAGCCAACAAAAAGGATTTTCGCTACAATCGTTGCCGCAATGCATCGTCAAAAAGAATTCGTGCAAAATATTTTCAATGTTCCCCCTTTCTGTTGTTGTCCCACCAACCGAAACACTGAAGAACTCCTTTGACCTGCAATTTTCTATAACAAAGTCCCATTTGTTTTTATATTTACTCTATGAAAAAAATGCTTGTCTATTGCTTACTTTTTTTATGTGTAGAAAATGCTTTTGCACAAACAAAAAAGACGAATACGGAATCCCTTTTTAATCTCGTCAATCCATTTATTGGTACTGGTGGACATGGACATACTTTCCCAGGTCCTACTATGCCTTTTGGTGCTTGTCAAGTTGGTCCAGACACGCGCTTAGAAGGATGGGACGGATGTAGCGGTTATCATTATAGCGACTCTGTGATTTATGGCTTTAGTCACACACACTTGAGTGGCACGGGTTGCAGCGATTACGGTGATATTTTGTTGATGCCGGTCACCAAAGAAATGCAACTCGATAAATACCAATATGCTTCCCATTTTTTACATGCCAATGAGAAAGCACATGCTGGATATTATCAAGTATTTTTAGATGATCCAAAAATAAATGTAGAACTGACAACCACTTTGCATGGCGGCATGCATCAATATACTTTTCAAAAAAATGACGAGCAATTTGTTGTGTTAGATTTGAAACACAGAGATAGAGTGCTAGATAGTAAAATGGAAAAGGTGGATGATTATACCATTCGTGGCTATCGTTTTTCTAAAGCTTGGGCGAACAACCAAAAATTATTTTATGAGATAAAATTTTCTAAAAAAATTGAAGGCATTATTTACGAACCTGTAAAATCTGCAAGTCAAACTACATTTGTCAATACAGAGAAATCTCTACATTGCTTAATTAAATTCCAAATAGAAAATTCCAAAGGTCAAATTCCAAATTCCAAAAACAACAGTTCAAATTCTGAATCTCAAAATCCGAATTCTAAATTACAGGTTCAAGTTGGCATTAGTGGAGTAGATGAAGAAGGAGCACATAAGAATTTATTGAGCGAAATGCCAAATTGGGATTTTGATTTGTATAAGAATAAATGCGAACAAGAATGGGAGAAGGAACTTTCAAAAATAACAATTAGCCAATTAGCAGATGAGTCAAGTAGCCAATTAGCAGATGAGCAGATTAGCCAATTCGCAGATGAGTCAAATAGCCAATTCGCAGATGAGAAGTTGAGTAGATTAGATAATTCCGGAATTGAACAATTAAAAAATACAAATAATCAGCATATTGGCACATCTGCTAATCGGCACATCATCTTCTACACCGCCCTCTATCATTGCATGATACATCCATCTTTGTATAGCGATATAGATGGAAGGTATAGAGGCCGCGATGATAAAATACATAATACCGAAGGCAAGTTTAATTACTATACGGTCTTTAGTTTATGGGATACTTATCGTGCATTGCATCCGTTATTGACAATACTGGATAAAAAGCGAACCAATGATTTTATCAATACATTTATTAAACAATATGAACAATGCGGACGATTACCTATTTGGGAACTCAGTAGCAACGAAACCAATTGCATGATTGGCTATCATGTGGTAAGTGTGATGTGGGATGCTTACAATAAAGGCATTCGAGATTATGATGTGAACAAAGCATTTGAAGCGATGAAGTCTATTGCTACGCAAGCTTCAGACTACGTCAAAATTCCAAAAGGAGAAATTCCAAATTCCAAAGGGGGAAATTCCAAAAGTGTAAATTCCAAAAATCAAAATCCAAATTCCAAAGGGGTTGGCGTGTTGACTTTGAAGGAAGAAGCAAAAAAAAGATGCGCAGATGCGGATGCTTTGGAAAGCTACAATCGATATGGTTATGTGCGTTCAGATGATGCACATGAGAGTGTGAGTAAGACATTGGAATTTGCCTACGATGATTGGTGTATTGCACAAATGGCAAATGCATTAGGCAAGAAAAAAGATTATGAATATTATACTCATCGTAGCCATTATTGGTTAAATGTATACGACCCAACCACAGGCTTTATGCGAGCCAGAAAAAATGGTTGTTTGTACGAACCATTTTCTCCTTATACAGTGGATAATAATTTTACAGAAGCGAATAGTTGGCAGTATAGTTTTTATGTGCCGCATGATATAAATTCACTCATTAGTCATCAAGGAGGTAAGGATGGATTTGAAAAAAAATTAGATGATTTATTTGCCGCTAAAACAAAAACAGAAGGACGCGAACAAGCAGATATTACGGGATTAATAGGTCAATATGCACATGGCAATGAGCCAAGTCATCAAATGGCTTATTTGTACAACTGGATCTTTAAACCTGAAAAGACAGAAAAAATTGTAAATAAAATCATGAATGAGTTTTATAAAAATGAACCAGATGGTTTAATTGGAAATGAAGATTGCGGACAGATGAGTGCTTGGTATGTTATGAATCAAATGGGTATTTATCAGATGTGCCCAGGAGGTCACGCTTATTTTGAAAAAAGCAAACGTTCAATTGGAGTTCAAATGGAAGGCAAGAAATTGGAAACTATCTTAACGGATCTAGGAAAATTTGCGAATAGTGAATATAGTTTCAATGATGAGCTTCTCAAACAAGATTTTATCTATTCTCCATTTTTATTGAACGCAAAAAGAATTTTTAAAGACAGCTTAAAATTAGTATTTGGTAATAATGAGCCAAAGGATTTCGATTTTATCATTCCTACGGATACAACTGACACTGTCCCTCAAATTTATTATTCTATCAATAACTCGGCCTATAAAAGGTTAGATGATAATCAAATAACAATTAAAGAAAATAGTACTATTCATTTTTATAATAGGTTTAAAGTTAATTATGCAGCACAACAGTTTAGAAGAGATACTCTCGTAAATAAGGTGCAAATATTCACATCTCCAATCCAAACCGCCACCTTCACAAAACTCCCAACTGATCGAAAAATTATTTTAAAATCGGAGTATAATAAATCCTATGGTGCGGGCGGGCCAGAAGGTTTAATGGATGGCATTTACGGCAAACTTAATTGGCGTGCTGGCGATTGGCAAGGCTACCAAGGACAAGATGTAGAAGTAATCATGGCATTTGATAAAGCAACCGAAATTAAATCGATAGGTGCTAATTTTTTAGAAGATCAAAACTCATGGATTTTTTATCCATCTGCTGTTTCATTTTATACCAGCAACGATTCTATAAAATGGACATTGGTAAAAACTATACCAACCAACAAACCAGATCATGATGAAAATGTAAGTATCTCAAAATGGCAAACGAGCATTACACCACAAAAAGTAAATTACATTAAAGTGATTGCAAAGTCATTTGGTAAAATGCCTGAATGGCATGAGGGTAGGGGAAATAATACCTATATTTTTCTGGATGAAGTTGAAGTAAAATAACTTGAAAATTCGTTGATTTGAAAATTTCAAATTTTGCATTGATTATCGAAGATCTACAACTTCAACCTTCGGATATTTTTTGGCATCGAAGACAAACATATTATCTGCCAAAACTGGATTGGGTGTATATCCTGAAACGGTATAAGCATAAATGTTTCCATTTTTTTCATACATCTTTCCACCCGCAACCACGCTATTCGCTTGGTCTATCATTAATTCCACTTTTGTATATTGTTTTGCTTTGTTGGTTGGCATTAATAAAATAACATCTACTTTTTTGCCAGCCACAGTCTGCACACCTGCATATTGATAAGTATATTCCTTATCGTAAAAATTGGTAAATAACTTAGAAGGCGTAAATGCATTTTCTTTTGGATCTAATGTATTCACTTGCACTTCATTACTTTCCTTCATGTAAGTCCAGGTAGTTTTACCATCACAATAAATTTCTTGTCCAGATAAAGTCACATAATATTTATCGCCTTTCATATTTACTGTCCCTTTTTTCGATTGTGGTTTTGCACCTTTCGCAGCAGTAATGGTTATAGAAAAATTTGCTTTCAAGGATTTCAAAGCTTTCACTTTTTTACTCACATTGTCTAATATGGCTTTTGCTTTTGCATCTTGTGCTTGCGTAGAGATAGTTACAGAAATGAGAAATAAGGCAATCAGTAATTTTTTCATGTATTTTTTTGAGAAGGCAAAGATTAAAAACTATTTGTATTTAGCTACCTTTCAAGGAAATTTGTTTGTATGGCTAATGTTAAAGTTTTTGAATGGTATAGTAAGCACAAGTGGTAATGAAGTTTCGAATAAATGGCACAGCACCCAATATCCAATACTGTTTGCGGGGCTTTAATCCAAATTTGAATTTATAAATTGGATTAAATAAGTACCATTGTTTCTGTACAATTTTATAGCCTGTTGATTTGACAATTCGTTCAAATCTTTCGATAGATATTCCAGTTTCTTTCACATCTACCAAACTCGCAATGGTATTATCGTTTTCGCCGGCTTTGCGCAAAATCCATGTATAGATAGACATGGGCAATAAATGATAATAGGGAATTTTAGAAGTCCATTTCTTTTTTGCAATTTGTTGATGTCCTCCAAAGGGCATATGCCAAGGTGGGAAGCCAAAAAATATTTGCCCTTTCTCTTTTAATAATATTTTCATGAAGGGCATAAATTTTTCCTGATCGTGTATATGTTCTATTACATCTTTTAGAATGATCAGATCAAAATAGTTTTTATATTTTTCAATAAAGGATTCATCATACACATTTTGGTTGAGGATGGCAATTTTCCCAGCCTGGATGTCTTGTCGTAAAAAATCTTGTGCAAGGTCTATTCTCAGTTGATCTAAATCTACACCTAGGCAGATACAACCTTTGTCCACAAATGGTTTCAGCACGCCACCTTCGCCACAACCAATTTCCAATACACGAGTGCCAGTTTGGATGTTTACCGTTTTTTCAATAAATGGCAATACATAATTTAGCGCATTATCAACTTGTTGATCGAAGCGCATTTTGTGATTACTGTGGTGTTCTAAAGCCATTCAAACTGTTTGGGTGCGAATATAAATAAGATAGTTTATAAATCAGACTTCGATAAAAAATCCAATTGCGTTTGTATACTTTGATCATGAATCAGTTCAAATAATTTTAAAATGAAGTTGGCATCTAAATTATTTTTTTCGCCCCAAATAGTCCTTGAATCCACAATCTCACGCCAACGTTCTTGTTGGAAAATAGGCATATTATTTTCCTTTTTGATGAGCCCAAGTCGCTCCACTAATTCCATACGTTTACCGATGATGTCTACAATTTCTGCATCCATCGTATCTAGTATTTGACGAACTTGTTCTATATCATTTTGCGTGGTTTCTTTACAGGCATTTCTGATAATCAATTGCTCCAATAATATCGCTAATTCATTCGGTGTAATTTGTTGTTTTGCATCACTCAAAGCGGCATCCGGTGTCGGATGTGTTTCTATCATTAAACCATCGAAATCTAGATCCAATGCGCGTTGTGCAATAAATGGAATGAGGGTTCTGTTACCACAAATATGACTCGCATCACAAAATATCGGTAAGTCTTTATATCTTCTTTTTAATTCAATAGGGATAGCCCAATTGGGTTTATTTCTATATTTTGTGGTCGTATCATACGAAGAAAAACCACGATGTATAGCGGCTATATTTTCTATTCCAACTTGTTGCATTCTTTCAATAGCACCGCTCCATAATTCAACATCTGGGTTAATTGGATTTTTAATTAAAACCGCAATGCCAGAGACTTTGAGGGCATCTGCAATTTCCTGCACCATAAATGGATTCACGGTTGTTCTAGCGCCAATCCATACTGCATCCATATTATATTTTAGTGCTAATTCTGTTTGTTCTCGGGTTGCTACTTCTATACAAACTGGCTTACCTGAAATGGCTTGTACTTGTTGCATCCATGGCAATGCTTGTTCGCCTCTACCTTCAAAAAATCCAGGTTTAGAGCGAGGCTTCCATACACCTGCACGTATCATGTGTACAGGCATATTGCGCAATGAATTCGCTATGGATAACATTTGCTGTTCATCTTCGGCACCACAAGGTCCAGCAATGATATAGGGTTTGTGAGAATGAAAAATTTGCATCGTAGTAATATGGTAATCCTTTTGGGAAGAAAGTTAGAGGCTGTAAATATAGGTTCAAAAAACTGCTTTGGTTTTGTTGAGCAAGAAATATTAGGATGGATAACTAAAGATGTTGTATGAAAATCTTATCAGGTTTTGAAAACCATTTAGGATTCGTTAAGATATTCATTTGCAGATGCATTGCGGCAACGATTGCAGTGGAAATCCTTTTTGCTGGCTCTGCAGCAAAAAGATTGGAACGAAAAGCGTGTGTGCCGCCCAATGGTGTAGCATTAATTTTTTTTCAAAAAATGCCACTTAGACTCTTATACTAATTCTAGTAGAGCTCATGCCAGGGCATAAAAAAAAGCCTTTAGTGTATAAAGGCTTTTTTAAAACTTGGGGAGAATAAAGGGGCTCGAACCCTCGACCCTCGGTACCACAAACCGATGCTCTAACCAACTGAGCTATACTCTCCATGTTTCTTTCTCATTCATTGAATTTTGAAAGGTGGGCAAATATATAATTAAAATGGAAGAGAAAAAATTATTCGCTAAAATCATTTTCTTTCCAGAATTTTAATAGCATGTTTTGCTCGGTTTCTGTTATTTTTTTTGTCGCATAATGTTGTTGCGATTTTTTTTGGCGATAGGCTTCATAGAGGCTCACAGCGCACGCTACAGAGATATTCAAGGAGCGTATGATGCCAACTTGTGGCACAATAAAATTGCCATCACTAAAAGAAAGTGTTTCTGGAGAAAGTCCTGTTCTTTCATTGCCAAATACCAATGCGCAAGATTCTGCGAGGTTGAAAGAGTATAAATCATTGGCTTCTTGTTCAAGATGGGTAGAGTAAATACGTTTATATTTTTGTCGAACATGAGCGAAACAAGATTTTACATCACTGTATTGGTGGGCTATCATCCATTTATTCGCACTTGAACTTTTGCGGGTATCGAAGTACTTTATTTTTTCAATATTGGTATTCAATACAAATATCTCCATAACGCCTACTGCATCGCAAGTACGCATTACAGCAGCTATATTATGCGGATCTAGTACATTTTCTAGTACTACCGTTAAATCATTTTGTCGATGTTGGATAAGATGTTGAAGTCGTGCAGTTCTTTCAGGCGTCATGCAAAAGGGGATAATATTAAAGATAGAAATGTATTTGTATACTAGATAATGTATGTTTTGTATTCCATTTGTTTGAATATAGGAATAGGATGCTGCATATTAAGTCAAGGAATTCTATTCTTTTTCTTTGGGTTGTAAATGTAAAAATAATTTTGTTTTAACAGAAAAGTGTTTGTAATCTTGCATTAGAATAAGAAAAAGGAATTTATTTTTTCCGTTTTTACCATCAAGATTTCTGATTTTCAAATTACATCTTGAACCCTCACTTTAATTTAAAAAACATTTAATTCGTTTGCAACGAAATTATTTCAAATTATGAATTTCGATATCATACAACTGAACGATATGATCGTTCCCGAACTACTAGATGTAGCCAAAAAATTAGCCGTCACCGAAACAAAGGAACTTAGTAAACAAGATCTAATTTATAAAATATTGGATGCGCAAGCTATCAACCCAATTGTCAGTAATGGAGATTCAGTTGCCAAGGAAAAAAAAGTTACAAAGAAACCAAGCAAGAAGCCTACTCCAGCAGCAACAGATGAACCAAAAGTGGAAGCTGTAATTGCCGCAGAACCTATACAAGATGCAGTAGAAAAAGAAGTAAAGCCTGTTGTAAAAACAAAAAAAGCAGCGCCGAAAGCAAACAAATCTGCTGAGAAGGGTATAGAGAAATTGGCAGAGAAAATAACGGAGGAAAAATTGGTTGAGGCAGAAACGCCAATTGTTTTAGAAAGTACGGCAAAAAAGATTGAGCTTGAACCTAAAAAAGAAGTTCGTCCAGCACAGCAAAAGCAACAACAAGAACCACGACAATCTAATCCGAAGGAGCCAAATCATCCAAAGCAACAACATCCAAAAGCGGAAGCAAGACCACATGTAGAAAAGCGTGAAACAGAGGTAATTAATCCACAAACTAAACTAGCATTGGATTCTACGACAGCACCAACAGAAATCGTAAACCCTGTCAAAGAAGTAGCTCAACCTAATCAAACAAATCAACGACAACAACATCCGCCTAGAACACCACATCCTAGACAAGATAATAACCCAAGAGAAAATCAAAAACAAGATTCTCCTAGACCAGAAAATAAGCAGAGAGATAATCAAAGACAAGATGTTCCAAGGTCAGAAAATAATCAAAGAGAAAATCAAAGACAAGATGCTCCAAGATCTGAAAATAACCCAAGAGAAAATCAAAGACAAGAATCGACAAGACCAGAAAATAGTCAAAGAGAAAATCAAAGACAAGAATCTCCAAGACCTGAAACAAATACACCAAACGGAATTTCTGAAATAGAGTTAAATGCTAAGCCGAAGGAGCAAAATGCCCCTTTTGCAGAAATGGATTTTAAATTTAAAAAGACCCCTAAATTCAATCTGGAATTTGATGGACAAATTGAAACAGAAGGCGTTTTAGAAATGATGCCAGATGGTTATGGTTTTTTACGTTCGAGTGATTACAATTACTTGACTTCACCTGATGATGTTTATGTCTCTCATGCCCAAGTAAAATTATTTGGATTAAAAACCGGTGATACGGTATATGGTACAGTTCGCCCACCAAAAGAAGGGGAAAAATATTTTGCATTATTAAAGGTGAATACAATCAATGACAAGTCGCCAGATGAAGTAAGAGATAGAGTTCCATTTGATTATTTAACGCCACTATTCCCATTTGAAAAAATAAATTTGTGTACCACACCAACGAATTATAGTACGCGAATTATGGATTTGTTTTCGCCAATCGGAAAAGGGCAACGTGGACTGATAGTAGCGCAACCCAAGACAGGTAAAACAATGTTGTTGAAAGAAGTTGCAAATGCAATTGCGGCCAATCATCCTGAATGTTATTTGATGATAGTGTTAGTAGATGAACGTCCAGAAGAGGTGACAGATATGGAAAGAAGTGTGAAAGCGGAAGTGATTTCTTCGACATTTGATGAACCTGCTGAAAAGCATGTAAAAGTTTCTGCCTTGGCTTTGCAAAAAGCAAAACGATTGGTAGAAGTTGGACATGATGTGGTGATATTATTGGATAGTATTACTCGTCTTGCCAGAGCGCATAATACAGTTGCACCTTCATCAGGTAAAGTATTAAGCGGTGGGGTAGAAGCCAATGCCATGCAAAAACCAAAACAGTTTTTTGGTGCTGCACGTAAAATAGAAAACGGCGGTTCATTAACTATTCTAGCCACGGCATTAATTGATACAGGTAGTAAAATGGATGAGGTTATTTTTGAAGAATTCAAAGGTACTGGTAACATGGAATTGCAATTGGATAGACGTTTAGCGAATAAGCGTATTTACCCTGCCATCGACATTGTAGCTTCTTCTACAAGAAGAGATGATTTATTATTAGAAAAGGATACGATGAATAAATTATATATACTTCGTAAGCATATTGGAGACATGAATCCAGAAGAAACAATAAATTTTATTTTATCGCAAATGAGAAATACGAAAAGTAATGAAGAATTTCTCGCTACTATGAATAAATAATATTATTTTCACAACTTAATTTTTAATTAAGTAAAATAATATGAAAAAAATACTATTCTCCCTCCTTATTATTGTAATGACGGTTGTGAATTGCTTTGCCTATTTGCCGAGTTTTAAATACACCATACAATTAAATAATACAGGTACAGCACTCACTAATTATAAAATGCAATTCACTTTTTCTGGAGCAATTTATATTGGCAGTGGTAATTTACAAGCAAATTTTAATGATATCCGTTTTTCTACCCAATCCACTTGTCCTACTACTTTTTTAAATCATTATGTAGAAAGTGTTACAGCTGGTAACGGAAAATTATGGGTAAACATTCCAACCTTTGCAGTTGGTGCAAATACCATTTATATGTATTTTGGTGATGCAACTGCACCCAACGGGAGCAATTTTGCGACCACATTCCCAAATTCTTTTATTGCGCCTGCTGGCTCATCTATTTTAACTGGAACCCATACCCACGACTGGTTTGAGGTGCCAGCTGGTTCCACTGTAAATGTAACACAAAGTACTACATTAACTATTAATGCCTCACGAATTAAAATTGCAGGTACAATAAATGCACTTGGAAAAGGAAATGTACCAACTGGATTAAATTCAAATGGCACTGGAACTGGCGGTGGAACTCAATCAGCACCTCAAAATTCTGGCGCTGGTGGTGGAAGCTACGGTGGAGTAGGTGGAACTGGTGGTTATGATTTAGGAGATACACCCGGTGTCGGTGGTCCAACATATGGTACAACAAGTGGCAATGATGTAGCTTACGGAAGTGCAGGTGGATCATCACAAAATACATTAGGTGGAAATGGAGGAGGAATAATCATTTTGAATTCTACAACTCAAACTACCGTTACAAGTACTGGTTTGATTACGGCTGCAGGTGGCAATGCGACTACGCCTGGTAGTTCATTTGGTGCCGGTGGTGGTTCTGGTGGTTGTATTTTTTTGACTGGCGATTACATTGAAGTATTGTCTGCAGGGACAGTAACCGCTGCTGGTGGAAATGGATCAACTGGTGTGAGTGCAGCAAATGATAGCGGCGGCGGCGGCGGCGGCGGAAGATTAAAAATAAAATATGGCATCTCTTATAATAATGCTGGAATAGTTATAGCAAGCGGTGGAATAGGTGGTCCTAATGGCGGAGCAGCACCTGGGCAAAATGGTGGTACAGGTGTTATCTCTGCAACACAAGTGACTCCTAAAGCTAGTTTCACAACGACTAACTCCATCAACACCATTATTTGTTTCGCATTACCTGTTCATCTTGTTTCCTTTACTGCGAAAAAAGTTAATTCAAGTGCAGTTTTAAATTGGGTAACAACAGATGAAAAGAATAATTTGAAATTTGTGATTCAACGCAGTAGTAATTCTATCGACTTTACAGATATTGGTGAAGTAGCAGCACAAAATTTATTGACAGAGAATTATTATTCATTTGTTGATAATAGTCCAGTGCCAGGTGTTAATTATTATCGCTTGAAGCAAGTTGATATTTCAGGTCAATATGAATTTTCTGATATCAGAAATTTATTATTCAACCAAGAAAATGTAAGCATATACCCTAATCCAACAAAGAACGAATTAAATATTGTTGTGAAAGATTTAAGTACTACAACTGATGCAATATTGATGAATCAAATGGGACAAGAGTTGAAAAAATATTCCATCAACAATGCCAAAACAACATTACAAATCGGTGATCTTGCACAAGGAATTTATTTTATTCTTTTGCAAGGAAAAATGTATAAAATAGTTAAAGAATAATTCAATCTATTGTAAAATAAAAAGTCGGACTAGAATTAGCCCGACTTTTTTATTTTAATCGTAATCGTTTTTAAATTGTGTTATTACACAAAGCAATTGGTTTAGAATTGTTCTAATGCAGAAAAGAAAAAGTTTCCTTCAATCATTGCATTTTCATCACTGTCACTACCATGGATTGCATTTTCGCCAAGACTAGTAGCAAATAATTTTCGAATGGTACCATCAGCTGCGTCTGCAGGATTAGTACTGCCAATTAAAGTTCTGAAGTCAGCTACTGCATTGTCTTTTTCTAGAATAGCTGCAACAATATGACCGCTGCTCATAAATGCACAAAGTTCGCCATAGAATGGACGCTCTTTATGTACTTCATAAAATTGACCTGCTTTTTCTGCAGACAATTTAGTCATTTTCATGGCTTTGATTCTGAATCCTGCACCATTAATTTTTTCTAAGATAGCACCGATATGCCCTGCTTTAGTAGCATCTGGCTTAATCATCGTGAATGTTTGATTCGACATTATATTTGTTTTTTAATTTGGCGCAAATGTAATACCCATGCTTGATATTCCAAGAAAGGAGATACAATGAATTTTATTGGCTACTACACTGTAAATTATTCGGTTGTAAAATGTATTGTTTAAAAACAAAATATTAAATCCACATTTCTAAAAAGTTAGGTGCAAATGAACGATAATATAATAATACAAAGCGAAATAATCATGAGTAAAATATACATGATTAGAGGACAGAAAGTAATGCTGGATAGAGATCTAGCGGAAATGTATAAAGTAGAAACAAGATGGTTAAATGAACAAGTAAAACGAAATATGGATAGATTTCCCATAGATTTTATGTTTCAATTAACGCAAGAAGAATTGGGAATCTTGATGTCGCAAAATGCGACATCAAGTTGGGGAAGCATAAGAAAACTACCTTTAGTATTTACTGAACATGGAGTACTAATGCTATACAGTGTTTTAAATAGTCTCAGAGCTACACAAGTAAATATTCAAATAATGAGGATTTATACAAAACTTAGGGAGATATTATTGACCAACAGCGAAGTATTATTAAAGTTAGAAAATCTCGATAAGAAAATGATTAATCTGGGACAGGATGTAAAAATGCATGTTGGCGAAATAGAAACAATTTTCTCATTGATTGATGAATGGCGTAAGGAAAAAGAAGATGAAAAAAACAAAGAAAAAGCGTGGCTTGCAGCACCCAAAAATCCGATTGGGTTTAAACCAAAATCATCCGAAACATGAAGGCAAATTCAAGACATAAAATTATTGCCATTAAAAGAGTAAGTAAAATATCTTAAGAACCTGAAAATAAAACTACCACTACTTATACTTCTGCTTATAGAATTTTATATAACCTAATATATCTCTTGTCTTCAATAACTCTTCTTGATTCGCTTTGGAAATGATGCAGATTTCATATTCATTTTTCTGGAATTGGGTGAAGATATTTTTTTCTCCTTTCAATTCATTCATATATTGTTTTGCAAAAATATGATTGGAAAATTCCTGTACCGTAACTACTGCCTGTTGTGCGGTAAACAAATTAAGCCCGGTACTATATTCTGAAACGCCATGCTTCATTAAATTATAATCACTTAATGCAGATTTTAATGCCATTGTTCTACCATCCACATTTTTAATAAAAACTAAAACAAAATGCGGACTATTCGGTTCATATTCAAAATGTCCACTTCCTTCGCTTTTTCGTAAATCTGTAAATGAAACACTAGCTTCTAAACTGTCTTCAGATTTAGTATTGTCTGGATTAGTTATAATCGTTTTGAGTACTGTATTTGAATCAATTTTAGCCGTTAGCGAATCTGTATTGTGTGCTAATAAATAATTCAATATAGCCGTAGACCTAATTTGTTCGGGGGTATTCACATAATTTGCAATGATGCTTGTTAAAATTTCTTTACACTTCACAAAGTTCTTCAAACCTGCATAACTAATAGCTTCTACCAATAAGTACTTCGGCAATAAGGCATGATTTTTATACGTTGCTTTGGCAAATTCGACTTGACTCAATGCCTCTGTATATTTGGTAACTTTATATAATGCATAAGTGCTATCGTAATGGTGAAGAATATATTTTTCCTTATTCTTTATTTCATTTAAATATTCAGGATTACTGGCAATCTGTGAAAATATAGATTCGCCAAATTCTTTATTTAAAAGATTTTTATATTTTGTAGCCTGTGTAGTTTCACCTAACTTATTATAATCTAAATATAAGCCATAGTAGCTTTGAGCTTTATAACTTGTAGTTGGATATAGATCAATCAAAGTATCAAAAGCACCAATTGATTTTTTATAATCGGAAAGTTGTGAGAAGTAGGTTAGGCCCAAACCATAATAAGCATCCATGATTTTTATTTTTGCAGCATCTACTTTTGCTGGGGTCTTTGGGATATAGGATAGCAATGTATATAGGTCAGTGCCAATTGCCTTTAAATCTCCTGCATTTTGTTCTTGCTCTTCAATATTTTCAATTGCATTGGAATTAGAATTTAATACAGCAATTCTTCTCCAATTATCTTCTAATTTTCTTTTACCCCACTTTTGTGTAAATTCTTTTGCCCCTTTTTCTATTAAGTCCGTTTTGTAAAAATACCAATTTGATTTTGTTGAGTTATTTGGTATTAACGTTTCTACTTTTGTTTCTGTTGATTTTTGTTCTTCCAACAATTTTTTAATTCTATCCAATTCTTTTTTAGCAATAGCTTTTTGTTCTTTTTCACTTTTTTGAGAAAGCATTAATAAACTATCTTGGGTATGAATGATATGTAAATAATTGACGATGTCACCCAAAACTGTTTTGCGTGTATTTACTTCATTGATATTCTCAATCGGTGGATTGCTACCATAAAAAGAGGCGCTATCATACGCAGCTTTTGCAGGTTCATAATCAGAGTTGTTGTAATATAATTTACCTAAAGACGCAAAGGCAGTTGCTTTTTGTGTAGGCTCTTTATTTTCAGGATCTGCAATACTTTTTTTCAACAATGTAATTGCTTTTTCTGGATTGTCTGTAGCTTCGATGGCCGCTAAGGCAATGAGGGCTTGGCTTTTAAATTTAGCGAATTTTGGATCTGAAATTATTTTCTCTAATTGTTTGATAGACTCTGCTTTCTCACCCCCACCATAGGCTGCGTTTTCAGCGATATATAATTTAGAAAAGAAATCCATTTCTGGTTTAGTCTTTTTATGTATCGATTTCTTTAAATGTTCAGTAGAAGATACATAGTCTTTTTCTTTACGATATAGCTGACCTAATAAAAATTCCAAGCGAGAACTTTGTTTGTGATCCAGTTTTTGTTTCAATGCTTCTGTCAAGGATGCAATAGCTTCTGTAGTATTTTTTTGTTCAATATCTAAAGAGGCTTTTGTAATATATAAATCTGGTTTTAGTCGCTTTGGAAAATTTCTATCTTTTTCTAGAGTACCTAATAGAGATTGGGCTTCACTATATTGTTCTGCCATGATATACGATTTAGCTAACCATATTAATGCTTCATTTCTAATAGGATGATGTCTTAATTTTCTGATTCCTTTTCTTTTTTCGACGCTTGCAATACTTAAGTTTGAATCCAATGGCGCATTTTTAATCACCGATTTTTTAGGCGCATCTTTATATTCATTCGCTACGAATTGAAAAGTAGTAATTGCACTTTCGTAATCGCTTTTTGTATAAGAGCCTTTACCCATTAAGAAATATAGATTATCAAACCATTTAGAACGAGGGTCATGAATTTGCGTACTAAATGAACATTTTTTTATGACTGAATCCATATCTGATGCGACTGTACTACCAGATTTTTGAACATCAAATGGATATATCGAAATAGGTTGACTAAAATCTTCATGATTGTTTTTTGTCAAAGTTTTTGTAGATTCTCGATACTTTCTTTTAGCATTATAATAATAGTTATAACGGGTAACTGTGTTTTGATAGATTCTTCTCGGAAGACTCCATTTTCTTTTCAGCAATTTTTCATTTGTCCAAGCTTCCTTTTTGTCTTCATGTACTTTAACGGAGAGCGAAAGGTCATTTTTCTTTTTAGCTTTTGCCAAAGCTGCCTCTTCCGCCTCTTTTGCTTTAAGTTCTTTTAATTTTCTTTTTGCATTTAAACTATCTTTTAATATATTTCTTGCTGTAACAACGCTATCTGTATAGGTTTTACGAAATGCTTTGGTACTATCTATTACATATCTTTGATGCGTTGCAATACTGTCATTGTGCTGATGCCTAACTAAAGTTAAACTATCATTATACATTTTTCTGGCAATAAAAATGCTATCATTGAAATGCTGTTGTTTTTCCTTTCGTATGGTAAGTTCTGTTTGCCTTTTTTGTTTAAGATTATCAGCAATCTCTTTTTTCCTATTGGCTACACTGTCTTTATAATGTTTAGAATTTTTATATTTATTTAATTCATCTCGCTGGGTTTGTGAAATTAACCTTGCTTCTTTTAAACTATCATTATAAGCTAATCGTACTGCTAATAAACTATCTTGAATTCGCCGTTTCTCAGCTGCAATTTTATTCGCTATGTATTGTTCTTCATGCTTAATACTATCCAATTTAAATTGGATTGCCGCAAGGCTATCTTGTGTTTTTCTTTTGACGGCTAAATCCGTACTATCTTTAATTCTTCTTTCTTCTATTAGTTTATTTTTTAATTCTAATCGAGCGATACTATCTGCTTTTCTTTTTGAAATACGAGCTGCGACCAAACTATCTCTATATTGTTGTAATTTTTGTTTTTGAACAATTCTTGCTAAACTATCAGCAGAACGTTTTTGACGCATGGCAGCAATCATGCTATCTCTGCGGGCATATTCATTATTAATTCTATTTTGAATTGCGCTACTGTCTATTTTATTTTTTGTATAAATACTCTGCGCTTCACTTGCAAAAGAGAAGAGCAGCGTAAAGCAGATGACCAAAAAAAAGGCTATATTTAGATGAATCTTCACGGGTTATGAAACTTAAAACAAACACTTTTATTGCATTTTTGCAAAAGTTTTTTTTTGAACCATAAAAATGCGATTTTATAATGAAGTTTTATATAAAAGATGGCACAAAAATAGGCGCAATTGCTTGAATTATTTATAATTTTCTTCCATTAATATTCTAGGAAAATAGTAGTGAAATTTTAGGAAAAGTGAGTCGTGTTGTAAAATTCGGTAAAGGTGTTACGCAAAAAAGAATCTTCACTTGTGTTGTAAGATTGAATATTTACACTAATTTTGGCCGATTAAATAAAAAAAAAATCTATGTCCATTTTTTCAAGCAATAAAGAAACACCACCTACACCACAGATAAATAATATTCCACCAAGAATGGAGCCTGTTGTTGCATCCAGTATTTTGCCTACCTATGGTAACAGTAGCAGTAGCAGTTCTCCTTTAACGATTATTTCTGAAGGAACCATGTTAGAGGGGCAAATAAAAATTGAAGGGGATATAAAAATTGAAGGGAATATTAAAGGTAGTGTTACTTCTAAAGGGAAAGTAGTTATATCAAACAATGGAAAAGTAGATGGAGATATCATCTGTCAAAATGCGGAAATTTCAGGCTATGTAACTGGCAAATTGAAAATTGCGGATATCCTATTTTTAAAAGGCTCTGCAATTATTGATGGCGATATTAATACTGGAAAATTAGTCATTGAAAATGGCGTTAAATTTAATGGCAATTGTTCTATGGGCGCACCAGCACCTGCTGCAGCAGCTTACGTTGCACCCAAATTAGAAACATTAAAACCACCAATGAATACTAATTCATTAGGGGCGTCAAATGTGAATGCATAAGTAAATGATGCCATGATTTACATGAATTTGGTAAATTAGGTAGTACTAGTTTTAATTACTAACAATACTTCTCATTGATAAATAGCCATAAGGAGGCTTTTTGTCTTATTGTCTTCTTCACAATTATATCTTCATTCCATGTAAAGAATGATCAAAATGAAAAATAAATTTTACTTACTTCTATTTGTAGTCACCATTATTTTGTGTGGTACTGAATATTTTTTCTCCGCGCATTTTACAATGCAAGTCGTATTAATTGGTACTATATTTTTAGCATTGGTTACTTTGTTATCTTATTGGATTTCTGTGCGTTCGATTAATGATAAAAATCCGAACAAATTTGTACGAGGTGTAATGGGCGCTACACTCATTAAATTTTTATCTTGCATTATTGCTGCTGTTGTGTTTTTATACCAAGGTAAATTATTTAAACCAGATTTATTTTTATTAATGGGTGTTTATATCACCTACACTATATTAGAATCTGTATGGTTATCTAGTTTGACCAAGCAAGCAAAAACGCAAAGCTAATGAAGCTTAAGGAATGATGGTTATTTGTAGTCAAGCAAAATTAATTTTAAGACTGCTGTCTTATTTGTTATTGGATTAAACTATTTTTACATTGCATGTTTACGCATAAAAATGAACTGTTACTGACACCCATAGAATACTTGAAAGGAGTAGGGCCGTTGAAAGGGGATATGTTGCGCAAGGAATTGAGTATATATACCTTTGGGGATATGCTTCATTTTTATCCATTTAGATACATGGATAGAAGTAGCTTCATTAAAATCAAGAATATTCCTGAAGAAAGCACTTTTGTACAAATTATTGGTCGAATTACTTATTCAGAACTTATAGGAACCGGACGAAGCAAAAGGTTGGTTGCTAATTTCAAAGATGAAACTGGTACCATTGAATTGGTCTGGTTTCAGGGTATCTATTGGTTAGAGAAAATGATTGCGAATGGAGGGGATTTTTTAGTCTATGGCAAAGCAACTCGATTTAATGGATACTGGAATATTACACATCCAGAATTAGAAAAAATAGAAGGGAATGCCATGGAGCAATTTCCATTGTATCAACCAGTTTATTCTTCAACGGAAAAGCTGAGATCTAAATCATTATCTGGAAAGTTCTATGTAAAATTAGTTCAGCAACTTTTTCTCCTATTATCTGAAAAAAATGTAGTAGAAATTTTGCCACTTCCAATTCTATCTCATTTTCAACTGATGCCTAAATATATGGCGATCAAAAATATTCATTTTCCAGAGAATAGCCAACAACTAACTCAAGCCATTTATAGGCTAAAATTTGAAGAATTATTCATTCATCAAATAGGAATTTGTAAATTAAAACTGAATCACCAATTCATAAAGGGTTATGTATTCACTACAGTCGGTGATTTGTTTCATACTTTCTTTAAGCAGTTTCTTCCTTTTGAATTAACGGAAGACCAAAAAAAAGTATTGCGCGAAATTCGTAATGATACCCAAACAGGTAAACAAATGAATCGTTTATTACAAGGCGATGTAGGTAGTGGGAAAACAATAGTTGCGGTTCTGTGCATGTTGATAGCCTTAGATAATGGATTTCAAACTTGTTTAATGGCGCCGACTGAAATTCTTGCATGGCAGCATTTTGAAGGTATTTCGCAGTTATTAAAGGAACTCCCGATTCAAGTGGCATACCTTTCTGGGAAAACGAAAGCCAAACAAAAAAGATTATTACTTGAACAATTACTTAATGGTGAAATTCACATTTTAATTGGGACACATTCGTTAATAGAAGATAGCGTTATTTTTCAAAATTTAGGCCTAAGTATTATTGATGAACAACATCGATTTGGTGTTGAGCAACGATCTAAGCTTTGGAAAAAAAATACTTTGCCTCCTCATATTTTAGTAATGACCGCTACGCCAATTCCACGGACATTAGCGATGACCAGCTATGGCGATTTGGATGTGTCTGTAATCGCACATTTACCACCTGGACGCAAACCAATAACAACCATACATCGATCTGAAATTCATCGGGCTAAAGTAATGGATTTTATAAGGCATGAACTTGACTTAGGAAGACAAGCTTATATTGTATATCCATTAATCGAAGAAAGTGAAAAATTAGATTTCGAAAATCTTCAAGCTGGGTATGAACAAGTGAAACAATTTTTCCCAAGCCATTTATACCATATTGCCATGGTTCATGGCAAACAAACGTCAGCAGATCGTGAAAGCAATATGAATAGTTTTGTAAAAGGGAATGCGCATATCATGGTGGCAACTACAGTCATCGAAGTGGGCGTAAATGTTCCAAATGCTAGTGTAATGCTCATTGAAAGCGCAGAGAGATTTGGCTTATCTCAATTACATCAATTGCGAGGAAGAGTAGGACGGGGGGCTGATCAATCCTATTGTATTTTATTGACTTCTGAACAATTGACTTTAAACGGCAAGGAACGCATGCATACAATGATTACAGAATCTAGTGGTTTTGCGATTGCTGAAAAGGATCTTGAACTTCGTGGTCCTGGTGAAATTGATGGAACTAGACAAAGCGGTGCAGCAGATTTGAAAATTGCTGATATTATTAAAGATGTAGCATTAATGGAAACAACAAGGAATGCAGCTATACAACTGCTTCAGCAAGATGAAAATCTGTTTAAGTCAGAAAATGAGAATTTAAAACTCTTTCTGTTAAGTCGAAAAGATAAAGAAGTCTGGAGTAGAATCTCTTAATATATAATTATTTATTGTCGTCCTGTAATAGTTGTTTAATCAAATTGTCTATTTCTCCTAATCTTGAAGAACTAAGCGAATAATGAATGTTCTTACCATCCCGATTGGTTTTGACAATTTCAGCCCGACGTAGAATAGCTAAATGCTGAGAGGCAACAGATTGTTCAACTCGAAGTTTGACATATATTTCTGTCACGGTCAAGAAGTTTTTTTCTTCTAATAGTTTAATAATGGACTGTCTTAGTTTGTGGTTAATTGCCCTCAAAATAGCGGCTGCTTTTTTTACTTCAAGATAATTAATTTTAGACATCGAATTGATTTCATGAATTGAAATGATATCTGAAGAAAGAATGTTTTGTTCCATTAGTTTCATTTTTAATATGTATTGAAAAGAGAGGATTATTTATGCGTACTTATTGACATTGTTAATTATCTATTAACACAAAATAATTCAAACGTAAATTTAATAATATTATCAAAAAAACAAATGTTTATAACATGTTTATTTGTTAATGTACACGTTTTTT
>CAMDVD010000023.1 GCA_945878115.1 Chitinophaga pinensis
AATTACTTCCTAAAGCCCGCATTAGGCTTATGCGCTGTTACCGCTTGTAGTTCGTTTTTTTTTATTTCGGTTTTGCTTATCAGTTTGTGGTTGCGTAACGCAGCTGAATAAAGAACAAATGCTGGCGAAGACGTGAGGCTAGTACTAAGCTGAATAAAGAACAAATGATGCCGTACGTTTAGTTCCGATTTGGCTTGCGTATTGGTTGCGTTTAGAAACACATTTTGATTATCCGAGTGTGGTTGCGCGTCTTGCATATCGATACAGAAAAACCTTGCGAAACATTACACTCAGTTTTCGTTTCTGTATAACCGAAATGGTTGCGAAAGATTGGAAAGTTTGTTAGAAGTCGGAGGTTAATACTATAAGCGGTAACGTTTTCGGGCTTGGCGAAGGTGGCGATTTTCACCACAAATGTTGATGCGGAGAACCAAACTTTGATTAACCACAAATGTGTCTGCGGAGTACTGAACCGCCACTTTTGCCAAACCCGTGTTATGCCTTCGTTGTTCTTTTCGGTCGTCCACAGGTCTGTCGGTAGTGCGGTTGGGTAGGTATACTCTTTTGCAAGCTTTGGTTTGTGAGTCGGCTTGTGTGGCTTGTAAATGTGTATGACTGCGAAGCTATGGCATTAATTACTGTTATTAGGTTTTGGATAAGCAATAAAGACTAAAGCGTCTAATGTTAAAGAATTAGCCAAGTCACCAGTAATTACATAATATTTCCCTTTATTTAAATTTGAGTCAAAGTCAAAAAGGCGATACAAATAATAATTTTCAGGATTTGTAGATGAAACTTCTAATTCGTTTCTTGTTAAATAGAATGGTCTAGAAATGTCACTTCTAGTTGTTTTAACCTCAATTTTTTTCTCATTTCCCAAAAGATCGTATGACAAAATATCAAAACCCAAACCATCTCCGATTTCAACTGAAACGTGTTGGATCTTGTTAGCTAAATCCTCTTTACCATTTGATTTTAAAAATTCAATTTCGCTTTTTAGAATAAATAATTCACCTAGTAGCCCTAGATGTTTATTCCTTATTTCTTTTTCTATGAAATCAATTTTTGATGGTGTTATAATTGTGCTACCTTGATTTTCTAGTGCAATAGGAGCAGAGACAACCTCAATAGTAATATCTTGAATTCCATTTTCTAAAACACCAACTTCAAAACCTTGTTTAAAAGCACAGTTTGTACATTTATGTCTTCCGGTACCGCCTTGATTGTCACCTAGATTTGATAAAATATGAGTGGGGGTAACTGACCCAATTTGACAAATTTCTGAATCCGTTAAAGTGTTACAATATTCGTCATAGCTATTCCAATTTCCACTACTCCCTAAATTAAAACCTTGCTCATATGCACAAGTTGGACAACGATGTCTACCACTACCTGCTTGGCTATGATGTAACTCTGCTAAAAGTGAAATGGGCGAAACGCCACCGTGTATACAAGTTTCGTTATTTTCCATTTAAAAGATTAATTCATTTCCGTATTCTACTTGGGGTTCTTCTACTAAAAATAATTCAAGTTCTTTTTTGTCATTGAAACCACGAATTTTTTGTCTGTAAGTAGCTGCTGTTTTTGGGTTTTGAATTTCAAGTTTTCTGTTTTTACTTATTGTCAAAAATTCTTCTTCTTGGTCAATTCCTAAAAATCTTCTGTTTGCTAAATTAGCTGCAATCCCTGTTGTCGAACTTCCAGTAAATGGGTCTAAAATCCAAGCGTTTGGCTTTGTCGAAGCCAAAATTAATCTTGTCAAAACCGAAAGTGGTTTTTGTGTCGGATGTTTGCCACAAGATTTTTCCCAAGGCGCGCTAGCTGGTAATTTCCAAACATCTTTCATTTGCTTGTCACCGTTTAGTTGCTTCATTAGTTCGTAGTTGAAGTAATGAGGGACTTTTTCACTTTTTCTAGCCCAAATAATTTGTTCAGTTGAATATGTGAAATATCGACAAGAAAAATTTGGTGGAGGATTATTTTTTTCCCAAGTAATTACATTCAAAATTTTAAAACCCAATTCTGTTAGAATTTGTCCTACTGAAAAAATATTGTGCATTGTACCACTTATCCAAATAGTGGCATCGTCTTTCATTTTATTTCTAACCAATGAAAGCCATTTTCTATTGAAATCATTAACGTATTCAAAACCTTCTGATTTGTCCCACTTGCCTTTATTAACACTAACAATTTTTCCGCTTTGAATAGATAATCCGTTGTTCGACAAAAAATATGGAGGATCAGCAAACACCATTTCGAACTTATGTTCAAATTGTGTTAAACGCTCCATTGTATCACCGTGAAGTAGATAAAAATCGTTAAAATCAGATTGAAAATATTTCTCCATCTAAAATCCGTAAGGCCTCATAATAGCATCTAAATCACGCCATTTTTTTCCATAACTAAATTTTGCAGCTTCATTGGCGGGCATTCCTAATACTAGTACCTGATGCATTCCTAATCTTTTAACTCTCTTTTTCAAAATTGCATTTGTTTTATTTTCTTCTGCAATCATGCCAGCATATAAAACCGCAAACCATTGTTCAATTAATACCTGGTGGTCTAAATTATAGGATACTACGATATTATCAATTAGTGCTATTACTGTTGGGCTTACACTTTTACCTGTTAAATCGTAAATAGCTACAAAGTCATTATAAACCTTATTATTTTGATATTGTTGAGAAATTATATGTAAATCGTGAAAATAAGTTGAATCAAATGGTGCTTTTTTAACACCATTGGATTCAACAACGTAAACACACCAATCATCAAATTTTCCTGTGTCAAATACTATCTGTCGATTGTTTCTTAGATTTTTTATAAGTGTAGCCATATTTTTTGTTATTTAAAAATATGGCAAGATACACATTATTTATATTTTAAAATTGCAGAAAGCATGTTTTGACTCAATAGATAAAGATTCAATAAGTAATCTGCCTTGTCAAAATACTCTCTTAATGGCTTCAATGTTGATTTCCATCCAGCACCATCCGTTATCCAAATGAATTCAATATCTTGCTTATTCCAATAACGATTCATTTCAATATACTCCGTTGCTGTTGATTTTAGTTTTGAACCACCACCACCATAAAAATTACATTCAATGAAAAATAGTTTTCCTTTCTTATTGATTGCAAAATCAAGCTGTCTTGAAGATTTATCAACCACAACATCTAAGTTCCATTGTTCTTTTATTTTCTTCGCAGTTGCTTGTGGCATATATTGTAAACCTAAGTTTTGGCAAGTATCAGAAACAAATTCCTCAACTAAACTTTCCATAAGTGTACCACCTCTGTTTTTTCTGCCATTACTATCTAAACCAACTTCAACGCCTGTTGCATAGTCAACAAGGTTTTTTACTTTCTTGTCTTTTAGTATTTCACCAATTCCAGAATTTACTACAAAGTATGCTAATTCTTTGCATTCTTCATCAGTAAGTTTTCCTTTCGTAAATGAATACTTTTTGTAAATAAAATTCTTGGTGTCAATTAAAATATCTATTGATTTTTCACGAACAGCAATTAAGATTGGAAAGGCTTTAATTACTTGGGGATATTGCTTAATCAGATTGAAAGCTTCTGTTTCAATATCATCTTTACCAATAAGGAAATTTAATAAATTCAATTCCTTTTCAATCGGCTCAATATTACCGAACACCTTAGTCCAATTGACAAAGTAATCCCATTTCGTGATTTTGTTTTTAAAACTTTGCGTTATTTTATCGAAAAGCAAATCTTCATTTTGCAGATTAAGCAGGTTGCAAAGCTTGTTCATAGTTATAGTTTGTAATTAATAGTTCGTTTAGTTCTCCTCTTTTTTCAGGATTTGCATTTATGCTTCTTCTCGCCTTTACTCTTGAAATAGAAAATTCAGAATAAATTTCATCAAAAAAATTGTCGTCTGTGTTTTTCCCTTTAACGTCTGAATTACTCAACATCCACTTGTGACCATGTTTTTCAAGCTTTGAGCAAAAGTTTCTTAGTCTTATTTGTTCCTCATCATTAAATTCATCTTTTGCATAAGAGTTAAAACTTGATGTATTACTTAATGGTTTGTAAGGTGGATCAAAATAAAAAAACGAATTTGATGTTGCTTCTTTTAATGTTGCTTCATAATCACCGCAAAGTATTTCAACCTTTTGCAAAACTTTACTTACTGCTAAAATATTCTTATCGTCACAAATAGTTGGTTTTTTATAACTTCCCATTGGTACATTATAACCATTGCTTTTATTTACCCTGTAAAGACCGTTAAAGCAAGTACGATTGAGAAAAATAAACAAAGCGGCTTGTCCGCTTTGTTCTTCTTTTCTTGTGTTGTACAATTCTCTTTTTTTGTAATAATATTCCTTTTTTTCTTCCTCTTTTCCTTCAAGATTGTGATATTCCTTTTGAAGAATTTGAAGAATAGAAATAAGTTCTTTGGGCTTTGATGCTATTATTCTATATGTGTTAATCAAATCAGTGTTTATGTCATTAATAACAGCTTTTTCTAATTTCGGAAAATTATCAAGCATCCAAAATAAAATAGCACCACTACCAACAAATGGCTCAACGTAAGTGAATTTTTTGTTAGTTATTTCATAAGGTAATGATTTCTCAATTTCTGTTATCAATTGTGTTTTACCACCAGCCCATTTTAAAAATGGTTTTGCTATTTTATCTATCTTATTTTTCATTTTCTTCTGTTTTAAAAGTTTCTTTGTATTCAACTATTATTATTGATTTTTTTTCGGCAAACTGTTGGGCTTCTAATTCAGAATTGAAAAAGATGTCAAGCATATCAAAGGTTTCATTTTTAATTAAATGATATGTTTTGAATTCGGCTTTACCTTTTGTTCTTATGAAATATTCGTTTTGGTTTTTCATAGTAATGTTTTTAAAATGTTTTTGGCTTTATTCAAACCTTGCATTGCGAAAGGGTCATTTTCAATGGTGTCGAGAAGCTTGTCACTAAGCCAAAGAGTTAATAGTTCTTCGTCTGACACGTTGTAAAATTTAGCAAGTTTAATTACTTGTTCTCTTGTCAGCTTTCTTTCGCCTCGTTCAATTTTACTAATTAAAGCGGTGTCGATTTCGAGATGAGCAGCAACCTGTCGAAGTAGTAAACTCTTCGATTCTCTTATTGTTCTTATTTTTTCTCCTAGTGAATTCATTGTACAAAGTTTGATTTGTCAATATGTGTCAAATGTAACTAAAATAATTCTCCTGATGTCACTTAGTTGTCGATAAATTATTCACAATCTGGGTGCGGTGGGAAAATTTTAGCTCTTTTGGTTTTGCGAAGGGTTGGTTGTCGTGTCGGCAAAACCAAATGTGCTAAAATGTGCGGTTGGCTGTCTTTTTACAATGAGGCATAACGGTTTCGGGCTTGGCGAAGGTGGCGATTTTCACCACAAATGTTGATGCGGAGAACCAAATTTTGTTTAACCACAAATGTGTCTGCGGAGCACTGAACCGCCACTTTTGCCAAACCCGTGTTAGGCGTAGTTTTTATTTCTTTAGCACTTCTGTCCTATGATATTCCATATACTCTTCTCGTCCTGCAATTGGCAAGTGTGAAATTATTTTGTTGTCCGAAATGCCAAGTTTTGAATATGTCATATTTGATAAAAATGGTGATAAAATAGTTTTTTTGTCGTTGGTAAATGATAGAAAACCTCTGTCAAATAATCGGTCAAATGTTGGTGTTAACATAAAACCATTTAAGGGGTCAATTTTCTCAATGTCGTTGGATGCAACCCAAGGTTTTATATGACTTGCAATTAATAATCTGTCGTCTGAAACCAATGTAATTGGGCAAAACGGACAAAGTGCAAGTAAATTTTTTCTATATTCTCCTTGTCCAATTCTTGCTCTATAAAGTTGTGTTCTTTCTAATTTGTCGTCTATAGTTTCTTCAATTTGTTCTTCCTCTTTTTCTATAGTATAAGGGTGTTCAGCTTCTCCAAAGTAGTCAGCGAACAAACGAAAATAGTAATTAAGCTTTCCGTTTTCATCCAATAGTTTTACAACTGAAATAAACGTAATGTTTGGCAATGAAAGTTCTCTGATTATTTTATATGCTTGGTCTGTGGAATTAACGTATACTCTTGGACCAGCTATTTGAGTTTGCTCTACAACTTCAAAATCAATTCTTTCAGGTAAAGCATCAATTTTCTTTTTTCTTTCATTCCAAAGATTAGGTAAATTTTCTTTGTTAATATAAGGCTGTTCTGGTTTTAAATATTCAACTTTGGTCTCCTCCAAATACTTTTGCAAATCGGACTTAATCAAAAAACAAGGAATGGCGAAGCCATTGTTTCCAAAGAAACTCCTTGTTTCTTGAACATCTTGTCCGATGTACAATTTTGCTTCTCCATTACCTCCACCAATTTTGTTTTGGCGAACAACAAAACTGTCTGCAATGGTAATTTTCTCTTTAGTATCAACTACTTTAAAATCGTGATTGTCAAGTATAATATTCATAAGCTATTTAGCGAATTTAGTTATGTCCATTTGTTTTAAAAGGGCAATAAGAACATCTACTACAATGCTATTACCTGCTTGTCTATACATTTGTGTGTCGCTTACAACTTGTTTAAAGTCGTCACGAAAACCCATTAAGCGTAGACACTCTTTAGGTGTTAACTTTCTAATTCGCCCAGTATGGGTAACGTAATTGTCTACCCCAGCACGGTGCATTTTATGCATACTTTGCAAAAGTGGTCTTGCCACTTCAAGGTCTGTTTTTACTGATGTTTTAAAAGTTTTTGTACCGCTACTTAAAACGTAATCTCTTACTTTGTCGGATAGGTAATATTTTTCTTCAACTTTATTTACGTCAAAAATAAACTCATTAAAATCCTTGCCTGTTTGCTCCTCAAAAACAAAATCGCCATGCCAATTAAATTGTTGATTTGCTTTTTGACAAAGTGCAATTTCTCCATTTATTTGAGTGTAACGTTTAGTTCTATTTTTTGAACTTGTTACGAATTTTACACCTTTTTCTTTTAGGTAATATTTGCTGTCGGTATAATCTTCTAAAAAATCTTGCATTTTATGTTCAAGTGAAATTGATTCTGGAAATTGAAAATCAATTGTTTTGTCTTTAAAACCGACAACAAAAATTCTTTCTCTGTGTTGCGGCATTCCATAGTTCTTTGCATTTAAAACTTGGAAATAGTATTTGTAACCTAATTCATCAAATGTTGCTTTGATAGTTTCAAAAGTGTTTCCGTTGTCGTGATTTATTAAACCTTTTACGTTTTCAAAGATGAAAACATTTGGTTGGCTTTCCTTTACAACCCTTGCAAATTCATAAAAAAGAGTTCCTCTTGTGTCGTCAAAGCCTCTACGTTTCCCAACCATTGAAAAAGATTGACAAGGACTTCCGCCAACTAATAAATCTAATTTTCCTTTATATTTTTTTCCGTTAATGTCGTGAACATCATTGTACCAATTGCTTTCAGCAATTTCGTAATTTGCAAAATAACTTTGCTTTGCAAAGTTATCAATGTCGCTTGCAAATTGTATTTCTGAATTTAAGTTTAGTCGTTTTAAAGCATACTCAATTGCACCAATTCCTGAGAACATTGTCCCAATTTTGATTGTTGCGTTTGGGTTTGAAAACTCTTTTTCTCTCCAGTCATTTTGAAATTTTAAAACTTGTTGGTTTGCATAGTAACCTAATTGCTCGTTTACAATATTTAATACTTCTTGGTATTCGGGATAGGCTTTTAGCTCCTCAACAATTTTTGTCGAATAGTGATAATTTAAAAGAATTCTCTTGTCTGTTTGCAATATTTGACAAAGGTTTTCAAGTTGGTCAATGTTAAGATGTCTTTCGTCTTTCTCAATTTTCCCAAGTGTCGATGGGTCAATGTCTATGTGTGAAGCAACTTTGCGAAGTGGAAACCCTAATTCGGTTCTTTTCTGCTTGATGTATTCTCCAAATGTAACTTCCATATTTGTCTATTTTTTCGTTCGGACTAATTTTGTCCAAAAGTATGGAATGTTTGTCAGGTTCGCAAATTTTGTTGTCAACGGTCGGTCTGGTAAAATTACGCCTAACGGTTTGCGGCTTTGCGAAGAAGCGGATTTCGGAGCACAAAACTGTCAATACACCACAAAATTTGATGCGAGGTAGAATGCTCAATTAACCACTGAACCCGCTTTTTTGCAAAACCGCTGTTACCTGCTGGCCTTCTGTCCACCGTGTCGTTGTAAGCCTTGTAAATATTGAGTTTTTGTGTCATTGTCTGCTGTGTTTGTCGGGCTGTGTGTCGGTGTATTTTTATTTTTTTTGAAGCGGTGGGAAATTTTATAAAAACAATTTTGTCTGCGTTGGCAAAGCAAGCTCTTTTGCAATTTTTGGTCTGTGCGTTTGCTTGTGCGAATTGCAAATGTGCTTGCTTTATGATGGAAAGAGATAATTTTCAAAACCATTCTTAATCATAATGTGTCGAAGTAACTTACTATTTAATTTCTCCTTGAAGTAAAATGCGATGTGATTTACTATTTCAAGAGATTGTATTATTTCTCTTTTTTGAAGTTTTTTGTATGACTGTTCATCATTTTCATTGTCATATGGTGTTATTGGAGTTCGTGACAATTCAAAATCTACTAGTTCTAATGATAAAGTATAATTTTGACTATGTATTGCATTATGCAAAACTTCATTTTCATCCATTGTCTTAATGTTATTAAGTAACACTTCGGCTGCATTACAATGAATTTCCGAGTATTTAATTTCAAATACTTTTGACCAATTATTGATAAAGGATGATACCAGTTCTTTTGATAAAAATGGAATGTCAGAAATACGATATGGGCAAATAACATTGTATTGTAGTATTGTTGGCTCAATTTCATAAGTTTGATTTGAAAATCTTATTGGTTGCATGTCAATTGCAAAAACCGCCTCCATTTTATTTGTCAGTATGCCTAAACCGCTTACAAAATCACTGCTTAAATAATCTCTTATTGCATCTTCTTTTCTCAATAAACCCCATGCATAATCTTCAAGTTCTTCTGTTGCTATAAAACCGTATGGAAAATAAGTGAGTCCATTTCCTTTCGTTATAGTATATCTATTTGACTTATTATCAAAATTAGCTATAGTGCTTCGTCCATGCAATGGAGATGGCGAAATAGATTTGAAATTAGTTTGTTCTTCGCTAATTATTTGAGGAAATATTTTTACATTCTCTTTTGAAAATAAAATTTCTTTTATATTTACTGTTTTGCAGTAAACGGGTATCCCTTCAATGTTAAATAGATTCATAAATCTCTTTTACTTTTTTTGTAACTAATATTACGTCCATTTTAGCTCCAGTCATCTCGTTATAATTATTTTTACCCTCTCCAATTGCAATCTGATACTTATTGTGATATGGAAACCAATTGCTAACAGATGCAACTTTAAATAAGCCTAATAATGGAATACCATAAGAAGCTGCAATATGCATTAAGCCGCCTTCACTTGAGACAATCATCTTTGCTGAAGCCAAAATATCTATAGTTTCTGCTATATTTGATGATTCAATTGTTTCAAATTCATATGGAATTGAGTTACGGATATTTTTATCATTTGGCCCTAATAGAAAAGCAATGTTTTTGTTATATAAATTCTCAGCTAGCTGAACGTATTCTTCAATAGTATAACACCTAGAAATATTACCAGCACTTGGTGTAATTAATATTTTAGACTGATTGGAAAATTGCCAACTGTGAGAATTTGAAAAATCTAAACTATTATTTGAATTAAGCCCAAGTAATTCTAAAGCCTGTAGAAAAATTGAAGACGCTTGAAAGGACTTAAATTCCGCAGGTTGCTTTAATATTAAATCATATTTCCAAACTCCATCCATAAAGCCAACAGTTATTTTAGGTTTTGATAATCTTATGTAATCGGCAGATGTTTCGTTTGAAAGAAAATCGATTATAATTTCACCGTTGAATTCATTATCTGTTAATAACTGTGACTTTAACGAGTGTTGTAAATATTTTATCAAGTCATAAACATATGCGTTGCAAACAATTGTGATATCATGCTTTAATTTGAGTTGATTAATCAAAGGGAAAGTCATAATGCAATCTCCTATCAATTGAGGCATAATAATATTTATTTTTGATATAGGCATAAATAAAATTTCAAATGAACTCACAGTTTAAATAAGCGCCAGCGAAAACTGTCAATCGCTCTTTATTTATTATATCTTTTACTCTATGATAAGACCTTGAATTATTATGAAAAAACAATATGCTATTTGAGCTTTCACCATAATTTAATGCTTCAAATTTATTTTCGTTTTTTTTAATATAATCATCAGTTAAATTTTCATCCACGTATAATAATTCAGTTGTTTGAGTTTTAGTACCATCTAAATTACCTAAGTAGATTAATATATTGAAGTGGTAAAAATATGAATCCCTATGCGCCTCAATTAATTGTCCAATTGGAGCAATAGAT
The DNA here is from genome assembly GCA_945878115.1 of Chitinophaga pinensis. Classification (GTDB taxonomy): domain Bacteria; phylum Bacteroidota; class Bacteroidia; order Chitinophagales; family Chitinophagaceae; genus OLB11. The sequence goes on from CAMDVD010000023.1 coordinate 10,456, forward strand.
ATATATGGATGTTTTTCAACTTCTATTTTAAATGAGCTTATTTTTTTATTTTCCAGCTTTTCGATTTCAATCAGTTTTTGTTTTAGAAACGGATTGAATATTTTCTGGCCTTTAACGAATAAGTCATTATAAATAATCTCAATTAGGGAATAAAGTATTTTATTTTTCTCTTCCATAATATTTAATTCATAAAAAAATGTTGAACCATTATTTTTTTTGAAATGGCACCTTTCTGGTAAATTTCCAATAATTTGATTTTTAAACAATTCAGGTAGATAATTTTCTATGTAAATATGAGGATAAGGCTTGTTTACAATTTTCAGCATAAATTTCAAACTTTAGTATAAACTATTTAATGTAAAGGGGAGAGAAAAATCTCTCCCCTAAATACTCAACCGTTGCGATATTGGATGCCACACTGACTAGTGTTCGATTTTGAACATCCACCCATTTTGATAGTGCTTGAAGCACGGCTGATTTTTAAGCTCTTTTTCATTGCTAAAAAATTATATGTGAAACATTTTACTTATATTAGGTGAAAATGCTTAACCTTAGTTATACTATGCCTAACTATTAGCAATATCTTTATTCAAAATCAACTCTTTATTACGATGGCTTACTTCATTTTTATTTGAAACAATTTCATCAATAGGAATTGCATTGAAGTTTTGTAGCCTATTTTCTAATGAATTACCATTTAATGGGTCGTTCCCTTTAATCAGTTTTTTTGCTAAATTCATTCTTGCATTAGCACTATAACAATTTGCAGTGCTTGCCTTTAATGGTGTTCCATGTTCAATAAAACTTTGCCCTGGACATCTATTACAAAAACCACATCTTTCGTGTGTTCCACATTCCTCATAATCAGAAATTACTGTATGTTGCCACACGTCTAAAGATTGGGAATTATTCCAAATTTCTAAAAACGATTTTTCTTTTAAGTTTCCAAATTGGGTTGGGAATGAATTACAAGGTGTTACATCACCCTCTGGAGTTATATTCATTAAAACTGTCCCTGCTCCACAAAATGCCTGACTTTTATCTTTTTCTTGACTCCCATAATTTGGGGCTTCTTTGCCTACATATAATGGAATATTTGGGTCTCTCAAAATAATTTCCAATAGCTCTCCATCAACTTGAAGTTGTTCTGTTATAGCTGTATCTCCGTCAACTGAATCAGTTAATGTTATATCAATTTGCGGTGTTGCACCATATTGTTTTGCGAGTTCAGAAACCGTGTAATAACTTGTCGCATTATGATTCATAATTGGACATTTAAAATAAATCGGTACTCCATTATCTGCAAATTCCTTTGCAACCAAGAGTGTCTTTTTTAATGAACCTTTAACTCTTGTAATACTATCGTGTATTTCTTCATTAGCACTGTAAACAGATAAGCCAACACTCCTTGGGTAAAATTTCGCAAGTTTCTCAACTCTACCGAGTAATGCTAAACCATTAGTATATATATCTAATGCAAAATCTCTTTCATAAATCATTTCAATTAATTTCCAAATATCTTTTTTAACAAAAGGGTCGCCACCTGTTAGAATAATTTTCACTACTCCTATTTGTTGTAAATCATTCAGAAGTTTTTCATAATGTTTAATATCTATTTCTTCTCTCTCTGTTCTTGTGGATTTTTCATTTTCATTTCTAGCAGCACCAGGATTGAAGCAATGCAGACATTTTTCGTTACAACTATATGTCAATTCAAACATTACAACAAAAGGGATTCTGTGTTTTTCAATTAAGTCCATATATGTGTCCTCAGCATCATTTTGTTGAAAAGGCAACCTCTCTTGGACTGTTTTTTGAATTTCAATTGACTGTTTTTTTCTAAGTTCCCCGACAATTTTTCGATTCTTTTTTATTACAGATTCTGACAATAAACCTTCCGTAAGGAGTCCTACAGAAATAAGTTCATTACAAAAGTCTAAGATTTCTTCTTCTGTAAATTGGTTGGCAGTTGAATCAACGAGTGCTTGTATGGGTATTTGTGCATTTTTCGGGAAACGTAAAATTCCACCAATTATGTCTGCGGAATCCTCTTCAAAAAAATATGCCATTCCTTCAATAAGATTATAAAGCAAAGCGTGGCTTTTTGAGTCTTCTTTGTGGTATCTACCACAATTCCATTCAGGTCTAAATATTTCTTTCATATTGCTAATTTAAGTTTTTTAATAAGTGCGAGGGAAAAAATGGCTCTTTTGGTTTTGCGAAGGAGCGGCTTGCGTGCCGGGCAAAACCAAATGTGCCATTTGTGCTTCTGGCTAAAATTGTTTTAAAAAAATGTGTGGTGGGAAAAAATAAAAATACAGAAGCGTTGGCTTTTGGGTAGGCTGTCTGTTGGTTCATTTGTTCCGTTACTTTATGTTTATTTCTGTCGTTCATTCTTGTTGTGTCGTCTTTTAGGCTTGCAGGTAACGTTTTCGGGCTTGGCGAAGGTGGCGATTTTCACCACAAATGTTGATGCGGAGAACCAAATTTTGATTAACCTCAAATGTGTCTGCGGAGCACTGAACCGCCACTTTTGCCAAACCCGTGTTAGCGTTTCGTTGGTTATTGTTTAAAACGATCTAATCGCACGAACTCTATTTAACTCTGATTTGGGATGGTCACCTCTACTCCAACCAGCACTGAAGCTCGTTGTCCAAGCTACTGTGATAAATTCTTCAGTTGAAGACCAATAATCTACAAAACTTAACTTACCTGAAGGTCCAAGAATCTTTTCAATTGTTAGTGCGGAGTTGTATAATAGACGTAGTTCCCAAACTGCAGGTAAATACCAATCGTTATAACCGCCTCCGTTATACTGCGTACATAATAAAGCAGCGCTTGTTGTATGTCCTGGTTGGCTTATTATTAATTGAGTGTTATTGCTGCCGTTAACCGGACTAAGTTGCGGAGGTTGCCCATTAGATGTGGCGCATAGGGTGTTTAAGTTACTCCATACAGAAGAGGCGGAAATATCTGCTAATGATGCAATTAAACCATGTTCAACACCAAGGGAGTCCTTGTATACATTAAAAACTATACCTCCACCGTAAATTTCACCTACAAAGTGTGAAAAAAATCCATTGCCAATTACAGCACCTGAATTTGCTGCATATAATGCATATGGGACACTCAAAAACTGACTTGTTCCGATTATGCTATAGCTTGTGCCACCTGTCGGATCTGTTTCTGTTTTTACAAAATAAGGCCCGTTTGCCCAATCAATTGTAGAGAAATTTCCTGACACAACCGTTCCTCCACCAATTTCTATACTTACCAAACCATTGGCATTGGTGGTTGGTGTTTGCGTTTCCACGTACACTGCTGTTCCCAATACTGAAGTTTGCAAAACACTAATACGCATTCCAACTGCTGAGTTGGTAACTAGCGCATTTGAATTATTACGAATGACCGCTTGATAACTCATTTTGTTGGGTGCTTGAGCAAAAACGCTTGCTGTCATTAAAATTGCTGCACAAATTGTAATTATTTTTTTCATGATTTTTAGTTTTTGATGATTTTAAATGATTGAAACTTCTTGTTTTCTTGGTTTACAACATTAATGAAGTAGGTAGCAGAGGGCAAACCATTCATATTTATTTGTGTTTGCTGAGCTGTTACTTGTCCGTTGCTTAATTGTTTACCCTGCATGTCAAATAATTGATACGACAACTTTTCGTTATTGTAATCGCTTATTTGCAAGGTTAAATTTTCCGTGGTCGGGTTGGGGAATGCAGTCAGCGAAATATTTAGCTCTGTTTCCTTAATGCCAACGGTGAAAACTTCGTAGGCATGTTGCACTCCTTGAGCTATACTTCCATTACTTCCTGTGTTGGTTGTGTATACTACCTGTCCGATACTGTAAGCAACAGTTCCACCGCTACCTGTGGCATCACCACCAGATGAATTGGCAGACTCTTGAGCTTGTGCAAAGCCCGCCCATAGCAGTCCTGCCATTAACATAGCTATGGGTCTTGATTTGTTTTTTGTCATATTTTTTGTTTTTTAATTATCCCTACTCGTTTGGCTTTTCGGAAACCGCTCCGTCAAAAGTATGATTTTGCTGTTAACTCGTCACACCAATGAACGCTAACTTACTTATCCCCGAAACAAACTTTCGGTACTACAACTCGCTGTAATATAGATTGCCGAAGGTTGGGGATTCGTAAGCATTTATCAAAAGTAGTTAATTTGGGTTTATATTGTATTAAATGGAGATTTATCTTTTGAATAGTAAGATTACATAGGGGTGAAGTATTGAATTGCTCAATCGGTCAAAGAACTGTTTTTATGTATAATTCGACCTGCCTAATATGAGCAACAGCGTGAGAACGGGGAGCCAAAGGATCAGATATCCTATTTTATCCAACTCTTGGGGATGCCGCAGAACCTAAGCAGTAACACTCAGCTGTTTACACAATCTACTTTATACTCCCAATTATTTGCTTCATAAGTAAATCTATTTGCTTTTTAAGTAAATCCATTTGCTTCATAAGCAAATCAATTTGCTTTTTAAGTAAATAATAGCAGGTTGCATTAGCTTCGCTGCATATTATTAAACTTTAAATAAACCATTTTTTATGCCTAATTAAAATAGTAATATCCAATTACTACCTGTCGATAGTACAGATATAGAAAGCAATAGGGCCAAACTAAAGGCCAACTTGCGCTGTTCGTGATACTAGCGCAGCGCATCTCGAACTTTCGATAAGTAGCGATTTTTAATTGCAAACAAGCAGATTCTTTCTCATCGCTCTCGCCCTTCGTTCTCACTCTGTTTTTTCGCGTTAGGGATAGAACGGAAATCCTTTTTTTTCTTCAAAAAAAGATTGCAGTGATAGCCCGACCCGAAGGGGAACGCTCAAAGAAGTAGTGAGTAGTTAGTAGTTAGTATTGAGATGTTAGTAGAAAGGCGGAAGACAGTCGTAAGGCGTAAGTCGTAAGTTATAAGTCGTAAGTGGATAGTCGAAAGTAAAAAGGCCCAAAGTTGAAGTTTGCAAGTCTTATTTCACATTTTCAAATCTTCAAATTTCCAAATTTTCAAATTGGAACTACTTCAACGCATTCAGCTTTTCATTGATTTCCGCCAACTTCGCATTTTCAGTCACAAGATCTGCTTTTATTTTCTCTTGCTCTTGATCATTGTCTACTATTTTCCCTTCTATCTTTTTAAGGTTTTCTTTGTAAGTAGCATCATCTTCCACCGCATTATTATACGATTTGGTAATTTTTCTTACCAAGCTTTCTTGTTTGCTTATTTCTTTTTTCAATGCATCTACACCATCTATGGTTGCGGTTTTTGTTTTTGTCAATTCCAATAATTTTTGTTGCGCTTCCATTTCGGCATTGAAGGCACGCATTTCGATTTCGTTCTTCGAAATTTTACTTTCTGTTCTTTGTTTGTCTTTCACCAATGACTCACCCGTTCTGATGGCGTTACTCTCTTTTCTAGATAATCCTTTCAGTACATCCTGTTGTTTTTCTAAATCTAGGTTGTATTGAAAAATAGTAGCGTCTTTCGCAAAGGCATTCAAATAATTAATGGTATTGTCAATAGCAACGGCGTCTGTTTCTGTTTTCAAAAAATTATCATACCCTTTTGAGGTAAGCATATAAAAAGTGGTGCTGGTTTTATTATCTTCTATTCGCACATATACATCTATTCTATCCTTCGTAATTTCTGGTATCACTACACCTTTATACACTTTAAATCCATCTTTGGTTTTATCTGCACTAGGCAATTTTGCATCTGTACATTTTTTCTTCCAAGCACCTTCTATAATGCTTGCTGGCATGGCATATTGCGCTATAACGCAAGGTTGACTTGCTTTGCTTATTTCAATCATTCCAGTTTTGGCGTCTTGTGCTTGCATAACTTGTCCTAAAGAAAGGATAATTAGTAAAGAAAAAATTATTTTTTTCATGGTCGTTTTTTGTTTTGGCGAATGTAAGGGTTTGAAAATAGACTAATCCGTTTTTGAAAAATAATATTGCTAAAAAGTATTAAAACCTCATGAAGTCAATTACTTTTACAGCCTAAAAAAATTGCGTGAGTGTAAAAAAGCTGGCTAGCCAAACTTTATGGTATGGATTAAGTAATATTCTTGGTCGCTTTTTAAATTATTTTCTCTTCTTACTGCTGGCATATCTTTATTTACCTGAAGAGATTGCGCAAGTAGCCCAGGTATATGTCATTGTTCCATTCTTGAATATCCTTTTTACCATGGGGCTCGAGACGAGTTATTTTCGATATAGTAATCAGATTGAAAAACAAAAACTCTTTAATACCTTAAACAGCTTTCTATTATTAACCACCGTCGGGCTCACGTTGATATTATTTTTAGGCGCGACGCCAATCGTGGGTTTGATAGAAATGACGAGACATACTTCTTATTATTATTGGATGTTATTGATAGTGAGTTTAGATACCTTAACTGTATTGCCATTTGCAAAACTCCGGCAAGAAGGGAGACCTAAAAAGTTTGCCATGCTAAAATTAATTTCTATCGTCATCAATGTTGGTTTGGTGGTGTTCTTTTTGATGGCTTGTCCATACTTGATCAAGCAAGGTTACTCATTACCTACCTACTTATACGACCCTTCGGTTGGAATCGGTTATTATATCATAGCCAATTTAATAGCGACTTTTATTACTTTATTTTTATTATTTCCGGAATGGAAAGGCTTTACCTTTAAAATTGATAAATCCTTATTGAAAGAAATAATGACGTATTCATTTCCCATTATCATAGTAGGATTTGGCGGCATGATTAATGATTTTTTAAGTCGGGTTACTTATTATAAAGTATTGCATGATCCGATCAAACAATTAGATCATGAGTTTGGTGTGTTTACTGCAAACTATCGACTGGCGGTATTAGCCACTTTATTTATTCAAGTTTTCAAAATGGGTGCTGAGCCTTTCTTTTTTAATCAGGCAAAAAATAAAGATGCACCTGAAACCTATGCGCGCATTACAAATATTTTTGTAATTATTTGTTGTTATATTTTTCTATGTATTGCCATGAATTTAGATGTATTGAAATTGCTCATAGCATCCAAACACAAAGAGTATGCAGAGGGAATTCATATCGTACCGGTATTGACGATGGCAAATATTTTTATAGGTATTTATTATAATCTGGCGATATGGTATAAGCTTACCAACCAAACCATGAAAGGTGCTATCATTACACTTCTTGGTGTAGTGGTCACAATAGTGTTGAATTTAATTTTGGTTCCTTATTTTCATTACACTGGAGCTGCATGGGCTACTTTCTTTTGTTACTTTTTCATGATGGTCGTATCATTGGTTTGGGGACAGAAATATTATCCTATTCCTTATGCCATCAAAAAATTAAGTTTCTATTTATTATTGGTGATTGCCATGTTTGTCCTTTATCAAGGCGCATTCACTTATTTTAATTATCATGGATTACTTCTGAATTCTATTGTATTTTTGGCGAGTATTGCGATTTTCAGTCTTGTAGTATTAAAATATGATAAAGAAGAGATTCGTAAATTTCCTTTCATCGGAAAATATATACATTAAATAGGTCGCCAATAATTTTAAATAAAAAACTATGTCGGGAAAAACATTGAAAACTACCTTTCTGAACAAGAGTGAAATAAAGGCAATGGATGCTGAACATAAGCGCAAGTTGTCTTTCAATATTGGGAAATATAATGATACAGTCGTTAAAGGGAAAGAGCAGTTCTTTGATTTAGAAAATGCGCGCAAAAAGGCGAAGAATGTAAAGTGGAAAGCAATTGAAAATTTAGATAAATATTTAGTTGAATTTGAATCGAAGTTTACCAAAAATGGTGGCAAAGTAATTTGGGCACAAAATGCGCAAGAAGCCAACGAGGCTGTTTTGGAAATTTGTAAATTGCATAACGCCAAGCAAGTTGTGAAAAGCAAAAGCATGGTAACAGAAGAAATTCATTTGAATGACTTTTTAGAACAGCATCATATTGAAAGTGTAGAAACTGATTTGGGTGAGTATATTCAACAATTAGATGGAGAAGCGCCTTACCATATTGTTACACCGGCGATGCATAAAAGCAAAGAAGATGTTGCTAAATTATTTCATGAAAAATTAGGCACTGAACCAAATTTGACACCCAATGAATTGACTTTAGTAGCTCGAGTTAAATTGCGATCGAAATATACAAGTGCAGGAATAGGAATCACTGGGGGTAATTTTTTATTGGCAGATGTAGGCGGTATTTGTGTTACAGAAAATGAAGGCAACGGTAGATTGTCGACCGCATTTCCTAAAGTACAAATTGCCATTGTTGGTATTGAAAAAATGATTCCATCTATTCATGATTTGAATTTGTTTTGGCCATTGCTAGCAACTTATGGAACGGGGCAAAACGTAACGGTTTACAATACCATATTTACAGGACCAAAGAAAAAGAATGAAGTAGATGGTCCAGAAGAAATGTATATCATATTATTAGATAATGGCCGAACTAATTTGATAAAGGATCCGCAAATCAGAGAGAGTGCATATTGTATTCGTTGTGGTTCTTGTTTGAATGCTTGTCCAGTGTATAAAAATATAGGCGGTCATACTTATGGTGCTACGTATAGTGGACCAATTGGTTCGGTGATTACACCACATCTTAAAAATTTTGAAGAATTTGTTCATTTGAGTTATGCTTCCACATTATGTGGTAACTGCACAGAAGTATGTCCTTTGAAAATAAACATTCACGGTATGCTTCATTATAATAGAACTTTAGCAGTGAAGAAAAAGGATACGGATTTTGCAGAAAGAGCAGGTTGGAAAATGTGGAAGTTAGCGATGACACATCGTGGCATGATGGATGTGGCTGGTGCGCAATTAAAAACAAAAGTAGTAAACAGTATATTTAAAAATAGCTGGGGCAAAAGAAGAGATGGGCTTGAGTTCCATAAATCATTTAAACAAATGATGGCAGAAAAAGGCAAGTATTAGAAATTGGATGGAATATTATTTTCGAATCGAAATAGATTATATTGTCTATGATTACAATTTTTGCAGAAAAAAAAACAGCTAGGTTAGATTATATCCTGCAATTTATTTTTAAACAAGTAATTGGTTCAGCATATCAATTAATCCATGATGTAGAAGCATTCAATACAAACAAAAATTTCAAATTAAATTACTCTTCACTTCCCTTGGATGCAGATTTGACGATTGAACCTCATCCATTATTATTCGAAACCAAAGTCGAAGCTGTTTCCATAGAGATTGTACATTGGCGACAACTACCTATTTTTTTTAGTCAATCCGATGCTATCATTCCATTTGATATTTTTGCTGCTGCTTTTTATTTGATTACCCGTTATGAAGAGTATTTGCCGTTTGAAGCAGACCAGTATCACCGTTTCCCACATCAATTTTCGCTTGCGTATCGTCATCATTTTTTAAAAATCCCACTTGTCGATTTATGGATCATGGAATTGGAAAAGGAAATCAAGGCTAAAAATAGTCGAATGGTTTTTTTACCGAAACCGTATCAATTTCTTCCTACTTATGATATTGATATTGCTTATAGTTATTTAGGGAAAGGATTTGTGCGAAATTTTGGTGGATTTTGGAAAGATATTTTGCATCGCAAACCAAAAAAGGCTTTAGAAAGGGTACAAGTATTATTGGGACTAAAAAATGATCCATTCGATAGTTTCGCTTTTTTGGATGAAATGCATAGGAAATATGAATTGACGCCTATTTATTTTTTATTATTGGGAAAGGTATCTGCATTAGATCGGAATATAGAGCCTTCGCATCCTTATATGCAAGCATTGATTAATACTTTGCAGGTTCGCTATGCAATTGGTATTCATCCCTCCTATAATAGTCATAAAGGGATGGAGATTTTGGAGAGTGAGATGAATCAGATTAAAACCAATAAAAGTCGCCAACATTATATACGTTTTCAACTTCCCCTGACTTTTAGGAATCTAATAAAATTAGGTATTACAGAGGACTATTCCATGGGATATGGTTCCATCAATGGGTTTCGAGCTAGTACTTCTTATCCATTTTTTTGGTTTGATGTAGAGAAAAATGAATGCAGTCCATTATTGCTTTACCCATTTTGTTTTATGGAATGTAATAGTAAATTTGAGCAGCATGATACGGCAAAACAAGCCTTGGATGAAATGAAGGATTTCGAGAGGACAATTAAGCAAGTCCGAGGCACATTTGTAACAATTTGGCATAATTTTTCATTGGGTAGTGAGCATGTATGGTTACCTTGGAAGGAGGTGTATGCCCAATTCCTATCTCAGTTGAGATGAATAGATTCTTTTGTGGTTTAATGAAAAATACGGCAAGGAAAAAGACAAAGAAAAATAACTTTGGTATTTTGGCAGCTACTATAGCGAAAAGTCGGCACCATACGTCTTACATTCTAATTGCGTATTAAGTGTGTATTCGGCTAAAAGAAATCTCATCAACAATTAAGCTTAAGTTTAAATATTTGCCGACTTTTTTTTTTGTTTAAACAAAAATATTAATTATTTAATCTGAAAAAATGACAAATAATTGAATATGGAACAGTATATTTGGGGCTTGGAAGTGTTGTTGATAGTGTAGTCATGCTTAGATAGTTGCAAGTAATGATTTAAATGAGAAGGTGGTGTCCAGTTAACACAGATAGCTCTTATAGTTTCGATTTTTATTTTTTACCATAAAAATAATTTAGATATAAAACATCTTTTAACCTTCAAATTATTAATAAACCATTGCCAAATAAATAAACCAAGTGCCCATTTAAAATCACAAATTCTTCAATTTTATTCATATAAAGTTTAGATTAATTGTGGTGCACTTCAAATTTCTACCTATGCCATTGAATTCGGTCATCAATATAACTAAAAATTTTTCTCCATTAGGGTGGAAAGGTTTTATATTGGTTTATGAGTTAGTTATTATTCTTTGGAATCAAAAATCTAGCCAAGATTGCAGCGATACCATTTTTTGTGCTTTTTTAGAGCATCCTTTATTTTCATACACTAGATTAAACAATAAATTGCAATTTGTAAATTCTGTGAAAGCGATAAGATGCTCCCCTGCATGAGAGCCGTCAAATCTTAGATGGATACCCTTTTAAACGTAAACAAAATTTTAAATCAAAACCAACATAAATATGAAAAATGAAAATTCAACTTTTAAACTTTTTACTTCAGTAAAAAGCTTATTGCTAAAGGCTTTACTGCTTTTTGCAATATTTAACCTAGGCTCTGTGCAAGTTAATGCACAATGCCCTACGCCAACTGGTCTTAGTAATGGACTAATTTCGGCGACTTCAGCCACCATCAATTGGAATAATATGGCTGGTGCTATTTATTATAAAATTAGGTATCGTGTGCAAACACCAGTAGGTGCTTGGGTAAACACGACATCAACACCGAATACGAAGTTTATTGTAGGCTTAACACAAAATACAGCTTATGAATATCAAGTAAAATCGGTTTGTAATTCAATTGGTAATGAAAGTAGCTTCTCTAGTACAGGTACATTCACTACTGGCTCACAATGTATTGTACCAACTAACTTGGCAATTGTAAGCTCAACTGCAACAACCATAACAATTTCGTGGACGGGTGTCGGTTCTTGGTATTCAACTCGCTATCGTACCACATCTCCATTAGGTTCATGGGTTTATGGTTCATCTGTTCCCACGAGCAAAATTTTTGCAGGATTAACACCTAATACATCTTATGAATTTCAAGTTGCATCTAATTGCACTAGTGATCCTTTACAAAGTCCATTTTCTAATAGCCTTATTATAAACACTTTTTGCTCTTCTTATTCTAATACTAGTAGTACTATTTCTGCATGTGATTCTTATGTATGGCCATTCAGTGGAGCTAGTTATACTAATTCAGGAATATATAAAGACACAAATACTACTTGCCAAATTAGTACATTGAATTTGACAATTAATAATAGTTCAACATCAAGTTCATCAGCAACAGCATGTGATAGTTATACATGGTCATGCAATGGAACAACTTACACAGCATCAGGAGCTTATACTTGTACCTCAATGAATGCAGCAGGTTGTGTACACACAGAAACATTGGATTTGACAATTAATGCTTCACCTGTTATTACTAGTACATCTGCTACTCCTTCATCAATTTGTGCAGGTCAGACTTCACAATTGGACGTACAATCTATAGGTTGTTCTACAGGCTGTACTTATAATATAACATCAATTCCTTTAGCACCAACCACACCAGTTGGTCCAACAAATCCTGGTCCTGCCGGCGATGATCAAGTATCTGGAGCAATTTCAATTGGATTTCCTTTCACTTTTCATTGCAATACATATACGCAACTATGGATTTCTACAAATGGATATATCACATTTTCTGACCCATTTGGAAATTCAGGATGTTGTTCTGGACAGTTTATTCCTAATGCTATGAATCCTAATAATTTGATTGCGATTGATTGGACTGATTTAGCTACAGCTGGATGGGGAGTACATGGAGCAGGTAATATTGATTATTACACTCTTACATCGCCAAACCGAATGGTTATCCGTTATAATAACGTTGGTACATTCAACTCTAGTGGGCATTTAACAGGAGAAATTATATTGTATGATAATGGAAGCGTTGAAATACATAGTTCATCCATTACTACTGCTCATCCTAATCAAACACAAGGACTTGAGAATGATTTAGGTACAATTGCAACAGTAGTTTCTGGTCGTAACTCCACTTCTTGGACTACCTCAGGTGATGCCTATAGATTTACGCCAACCTCTGCAACTTCTTGCACTTATTCATGGTCTCCTGCAGTTAGTTTGAGTAATGCTAGTATTAGCAATCCAATAGCTTCATTATCAGCATCAGAAACTTATACTGTGAGTGTAACTAGCGCTAGCGGATGTACAGCAACTTCAACAGTAACTGTAAACGTAACGCCAAATACAACTAACGTTACTACAACTTCTTCTTGTGATACATATACATGGTCAGTAGATGGTCAAACGTATACTGTTAGTGGTTCTTATAACTATGTAAATCCATTAACACCTTGTCACACGGAAACTTTGGACTTGACAATCAACAACAGCACAGCACATACAACGTATGAAACAGCTTGTGATTCTTATACATGGTCTTGCAACAGTGCAACGTATACAAACTCTGGTACATGGACTTGCACATCATTAAATGCAGCAGGTTGTGTACATACAGAAACATTGGATTTGACTATCAATAACAGCACAGCACATACAACGTATGAAACAGCTTGTGATTCTTATACCTGGTCTTGCAACAGTGCAACGTATACAAACTCAGGAACATGGACTTGCACATCATTAAATGCAGCAGGTTGTGTACATACAGAAACATTGGATTTGACTATCAATAATAGCACAGCACATACAACCTATGAAACAGCTTGTGATTCTTATACATGGTCATGCAACAGTGCAACGTATACAAACTCTGGTACATGGACTTGCACATCAATGAATGCAGCAGGTTGTGTACATACAGAAACATTAGATTTGACTATCAATAATAGCACAGCACATACAACATTTGAAACAGCTTGTGATATGTATACATGGTCTTGCAATGGAATGATGTATATGAACTCTGGAACATGGACTTGCACATCAATGAATGCAGCAGGTTGTGTACACACAGAAACATTGGATTTGACTATCAATAATAGCACAGCACATACAACTTATGAAACAGCTTGTGATTCTTATACATGGTCTTGCAACAGTGCAACGTATACAAACTCTGGCACATGGACTTGCACATCATTAAATGCAGCAGGTTGTGTTCATACAGAAACATTGGATTTGACGATCAATAACAGCACAGCACATACAACGTATGAAACAGCTTGTGATTCTTATACATGGTCATGCAACAGTGCATCTTATACAAACTCTGGTACATGGACTTGCACATCATTAAATGCAGCAGGTTGTGTACACACAGAAACATTGGATTTGACTATCAACAACAGCACAGCAAATACAACTTCTGTAACTGCTTGTGATATGTATACCTGGTCTTGCAATGGATCAACTTATACAAACTCTGGAACATGGACTTGCACATCAATGAATGCAGCAGGTTGTGTACACACAGAAACATTAGACTTGACGATCAATAACAGCACAGCAAATACAATAAATGTATCTGCTTGTGTATCTTATACATGGACTTGTAATGGTATGATGTATACAAATTCGGGTTCGTGGACTTGTACTTCAATCAATGCAGCAGGTTGCTTACATACAGAAACATTGAATTTGACTATTAATGCGTTACCTACGGTTACTGCATCAAATGTCAGCGCATGTCCTGGATCACCTGTTCCTTTAATGGGTAATCCAGCTGGTGGAACATTTAGTATTGCTAATCCTTATTTAGGTTCATCTACTACATATACATATACTTATACTGATGCTAATGGTTGCACTAATACAAGTTCTCCTGCATTGGTAACCGTGAATTTAGCAGTTCCTATTTATAACTTTGCTGTATCTCAAGTAACGGGAAGTACTGTATTAGCTACTTGGACCGGAGCTCCTGGTGTAACATGGTATCAATTAAGATACAAACCAGTTTCCTCTAGCACTTGGTCTCCTAGCATTACGCAATTTGCACCAACCAATCAAAAATATGTGACTGGTTTGAATTCAAATACTACCTATGAAATCCAAATTAAAGGATTCTGCGGAACTAATACAACTGGTGGACCTTGGAGTACATCAGCAATCTTTACAACTGACCCTCCATGTAATACACCAACTGGCTTAACAGTAAGTAATATAACAAATACAAATGTTACATTAAGCTGGAATCCTGCTGTAGGTGCTGCCTACTATGGTATTCGTTACAAGAGAACTTCAGCTTCTGTTTGGACAATGGGAACTAGTACACCAACAATGAAATTGTTGACTGGTTTAACCCCAGGTGCTCAATATGAATTCCAAGTTCAAAGCTATTGCGGTACACCTACTCCTGGCCCTTATACTGCTTCAATCGTATGGACACAAGCAACTACAATTCCACCAACAGCTGGAGGTAAAATTGTAGGAACTGAGGAGGAATTAATCAGTAATGTAAATATTTATCCTAATCCTACTTCTAACGTGTTGAATATTGATTTAATGGTAACTGAATCTTCTAATACAATTATCAAAGTATTGGATATGAGTGGTCGATTAATTAAACAAACACAAGTGAAATCAGAGAAAGGATTAAATCCGATTACAATTGATCTTAGTGAATTAGCTAGTGGAATTTACGCTTTACAAATTTTAGAAAATGAGAAAGTAACTCATATCAGTAAAGTGGAGAAGAAATAATTCTCTAGTCTTTAAAATGAAAAACGCCTCTAGAAATAGGGGCGTTTTTTATTCATATTAATACTGTCAGAAGTGACTAAAACTTTTGTTCTTAGAACAATGAAGGAAATACATTGAGCTAAACTAAAAATGTAATGAAAGGAATAATCTTTAATACAGTGTATTGCGGCAACGATAGAACGGAAATCCTTTTTGCTTCCTTTGAAGCAAAAAGATTGGAGTGAAAGCGTGAGTGCCGCCCAAATAATTCTAAAAATAAATTTAGTTCTGCCATGAATAGTAGGAGTAAATAGATATAATAAGTCAAGACTACTTTATGGTGGCAAGGCAATTTGAAATTCTACAACTTTTTATAGTCATAGCTTTTAAGAAAATGTAAATGGATAAACAAAGAGAATGCTTAGAATGTCTCTTATCCAATATTATCCTAGCATCTAGGCTATATCGGTTTTCTAAATTTTGATTAATAATAAATTAAATAGAAATTTTTATTTCCATTGGCATAAACAAACTACTGTCTCCATTGTTTCGAATTACATCACGTACCATAGTGGATGAATAGGACGCGTATTTCGCAGAGCATGCAAGAAATATAGTCTCAATTTGAGGGTTCAATAATTGGTTCATATCTGCAATTGCCTTTTCGTATTCAAAATCTCCGACGGTACGTAAACCTCTAATGATAAATTCAGCATTTACTTTTTCACAGAAATGAACAGTTAGTCCTTCATAAGGTTGGACTTCTAATTTAGGCTGATCCTTATATATATTTTGTATCCAATGAATTCTTTGCTCTAAAGGAAACATGGGTTGTTTATTTGCATTGATACCAATTCCTACAATGATTTTGTCAAACAAATCGAGTGAACGATCTATGATATCTGTATGACCTAATGTAATTGGATCAAAGGTTCCTGGAAAAATGGCGATACGCATGTTATTTATAATTTAGAAAGTAAATCTACCTTATTTCGTCTATACTTTTAGGAATTCACAAAAAAAGTGAATAGGGTAGTGCCATAATTTTTTACGCGATGGAAAAAAGGATGATTCGAGTAATCGTTTCTAGGCGTGTGTTCAAGTATAAACCATCCTTCTTCTTGAAGCATTTTCTTTTCAAAAATTAAATCTGGAATGGAATCTATTGTATTCAATGCATACGGAGGTCCTGCAAAAATAAAATCATATGCTGTGTTACATTGTTGAATAAATTTGAACACATCCATTTTATATAATTTGGCATTTTCTATATGAAGTTCAGCAATATTTTTTTGGATGAATCGAAACATTTTTTCATCTTGTTCTATAATGGTTAAATCCGTACAACCTCTAGAAGCTAATTCGTAACTAATACAACCAGTGCCTCCAAATAAATCTAGCGTTTTTAATTCTGTAAAGTCCAAATTGTTTTGCAAAATATTGAATAGGCCTTCTTTTGCAATATCTGTTGTTGGTCTAGTGAACGGCATATTTGCAGGCGGATGAATTTTGCGACCACCATGCTTACCACTTATTATACGCATGTAACTACAGAGAATAAAGTAAAAAAATAATGACTTGGATAAGAAAACAAATTATCTGGATAGTTTAGTGATTTAATCCGAGAAGCAGAACGAACGTGATGATAATGTTGCTGTAATTGACCTACCAGTTTTTCAGTTTGATTTGTTTCACCATGCACTTGAATACTCATTTTCTCAACATCTATATTGAATTGTTTAATGGCATTGGCAATATGATATACAATATCAATATTATCCGTTTGTGAAATAGGTTGATTCAGCTGTAACTCTTCCTTTTTATATAAAGAAAGCGTGCAAGTATCATCTTTTAAAAAGATAAAAAATGTGAATAGATGTTCATGCAATATTTGTGACGGGTAACTTTGTAAAAGACATGCTGAAGCATCATAGAATTTTACATTTGATAATCGGCTGGATAAGAAATCAACAGTTGCTTTTTTGAGCGCGTAAACATTTGTCATGGAAGAAGAAATCTGTTGTGACAAAAGAATTTCTTCTGGTAGAATTTCATGCAAATTTGTAAAATAAGTTACTAAATGATCTTCACTAAAATAGGCATTTGGTACCACCGTGAATTTAGTAGTATCAATAGCTATTTTAATTTTATTTGCTTCCTTAATTACATCATCATTTAGAATGTCATCAAAATCATATTTACCAATGACATTGTTCTGAAAATGAAAGTGCTTAATAGAATAGACCGTTGTGCCTTCAGCATCTGTTAGACAATAGCTTAAGAAATTTTTGCCCAACAAGATACAACAAGTATTATTTAATTCATCTTTAATTAATGAACGGTTGGAAACAATAGAAAGTGATGAGGTAAAAGACATATTTTGTAAAGCACAATATTATAAAATATTTAGGGTAATACCATTGCTTTTGCATATTAATCTATTTTTGAACTGAACAAGGTGGCTATTCAATTGCGAATCGTGGACAATGAAAAATAAAGGATAAAAAAAAGGGCATTGCCAAATTATTTTGAGCAATACCCTTTTGATGATGTATAGGAGGACTGTTTATTCTATACTCAATTTCTTGATAAATTGTTTGCCATTTGTTAATTGGATTTTCATAAAATATACTCCTGAAGCAAAGTGAGCTATATCTATATTTTGATTGGCTTGAAGCTGTTTATTTGTATACACTACTGCCCCAAGGTCTGATAATATTTCCAAAGAAATGCTAGATATATTGGATGGAAATTCTACATGTAATTTTTCTTTTGCAGGATTAGGAAAAATTTGAAAAGCATTTTCAGAAATGTCAGAAATACCTACTGGTGCTTTTACCAATGTAATCCATTGGTCATTTAAATCAAAAAATACATTTCCATTTCCTTTTACTTTTATGCGAGCCCAAGTGGCTGCTACATCTGGAACTGAAATGGTTGCTGAGCCTGTATTCGGTACACTGGATGCTAATAGGTAAGGCCAAGTTTTGCCACTATCTATAGATAAATAAATGTCAACACGATTACAACTTACTGGTGCTATATCCGTATTGGCTTTTGTCCATACAATGGATTGGGAAGAATATGCATTCCAAATTTGACCTGCAGTATTCTGGCTAGTAACTCTAAATAGTTCTGGTGTAGTACTTACAACAGTTAATTTTGTTGTATCAGTGCTCGTATAAAAACCACCATAACCAAGATGCAAATCTCTTAACGTACATCTGAAACGTAATGTTCGTGCGGTATCTGGAAGTCTTTCACCCAAATAGGATTCCACATTTTGTATTAATTTAATATAGGCAGGAAATGTTCTTGTTGGGGAAGTTGTTGGATTAAAAGAACGTAAAATAGGGGCGACTGTTGTGCCTGCATTCCAAGCACTACCGCTACCTCCTCTATCATATTCTTCCCAGCAATAAGTTAGTGGATCAGAATCAGCATCCGTTCCAGAAGCTGTAAGTTCAAAAGAAGTACGATAAGGTATTGTATAGGTTTTACTAATTGAGGCCAACACAGGTAAAGTATTGTTGGATGCAGTGTTTGTTGCACAAGCCATTACAGAAGTTCCGGTCATTTGTTCTAGACTTCGAATATGGTAATAATCATCACTATGTTGTTGAATATCATCACTGCCACAAATACCAGCATAGCCCATGATGGTTGTTGCGCTGCCTATTTCAAAAGCACTAGTGCTACTTCTATTGCCATTGCACGAGCCAGTAACTGAATTAAAAGTATGACTGCCACCAAATTGATGTCCCATTTCATGGGCTACATAATCTATATCGTACGGGTCGCCAACAGGGCTGGAAGATCCAGTTACACCCTGAGCTTTGGAATTGCTATTGCATACGCATCCTAAAGAGGCTACTCCACCTCCGCCTGTGCTAAACACATGTCCATAATCATAATTTGCTGAGCCAATTCTTGCAGTCAAAGTAGTTTGATTTTGACCAAGCATGGTACTTCCATTAGTATTTGTATAAGGGTCAGTACCAGCAGAAGAAAGAAAAATAAGTGTATCGTTGTTCGCCACTAAATTAGCATGCATGGCAAAGTCTTTTTCAAATACACCATTCACTCTATTCATACTGGTTACCATTGCACTTAAAACGGAAGCCTTTGTTGGGGTTGCGCCACCTACTGCATCACTGTATTCTATTGTACAGGCCAATGCAAGTCTATAAGCTCTTTTATTGGTACCATTGGTTTTGTATGAGTTAGTAGGTAAATCATTGTTCAATGGAATAGGTGTTTCTGTAGGCAATAAATTTTTATCTTCATCAACTTCACAACTCATGCGTTGTGCAAATGGTTTGTGAAAATCTTTTTTATAATAACAAATATACCAATCTGTATTTAAGTCGGTGTATGGATCGATTAAATAAGTTTCGTTGCCATTAAAAACCATAGCATGAAATCCAAAAACGGTAAAATCAATTTTGGCTGTAATCCATGGATGTTCAATGCTTATAGCACTATAGGTTTTTATTTGTGGATATTTATCCGCTAATGGTTTCTCCATCATTGGTACTTCCATTATTCTAAAATTCATATTCGTTCCTGAAGGAGTTGGTAATGAAATCGTTGCATATAAACCTGATTCTTCTGTAGGTATTATAGATTGAAATAAAGTAAAGGTTTGTGTGTTTAACTTGGCTAAGAAATAAGCAGACGGAATTATTTTTTGATTTCCTTCTACATTGATATTCGTTTTTGTGGCTGTAGTCCACAAATCAGAATAGGGAATAGCATGTGTTAAGATTGTAGCTAAAAAGCTACAAATAAGCAGTGTAATTTTTTTCATTTTATAATTTTCTTATGGTTTTTTTTATCTGCGGCCTTCTATATTTTCTTTTTGAAAATTAGGATCGTCTTTTGTGTATGCTACGTAATAGGTATAGTTATGGAAGAGTAAAGAAGTTAGATAATATACTTTATTATTATAAGTAATCATGATCTTTGTTGATGTCTCGTCACAATCTATGCGAGCTACATTTAAATGATTTTTTTCTTCAAATGCCTTAAACGACATGAGTTCAGGATATTTTAATTGCAGTTCTTCATCCATGGTTTCTGTACGTTGAATAGTAAATTCTAGACACTGTAAAGTTTGATCTATCAGCGTTGGTAGAATTATTTTATTGTTTCCGCTATCAAATGGAATACTTTTTAGATAAGTTTTTAATAAAGTATCATTCGTCATTGCTAAACGATAATTGGCAGGATGAACAAATTTTGTTGGAAAAATAAATGAACGATCCAAAATTAATGACCAGCCAGGCATGGTTTCATTTCCTGTACATAAAGGCATTTTTTTATAACTAGGTTTGGGCGGAAGGGCTACAGGAGCTGCGACAATCTTTTTTGGTTTTGTTTTCTTTTTTGCTGCCTCTGTACTGTGAAATGAAAAAAGTACGGCAAGAATAAATAAGGTTGAAAATTTCATAAGCGTAAAAGTAATTCACTTCATCGAGAAAAAAAATTTTGAAACCTAAATGAGATAAACGTGACAAAAGATTCTTGTTATGTTATTATTTACTTTTTAATTTTTGAATGTTAGAACAAATTTGATTTTAAAATTGATATACATTCGCGATATGCTAAATCTAATTTTTGTAAAAAAATCATTGACATTATTTCAGTCCGTTTTATTGGTCGTATTTGTATCCTTAGGAGTATTGATTTTTATGAATCGAGATTATTTTAATTCTTCATCGCCAGCAGAAAAATTAAATGCAGAGAGTCCATTAGTCATACATCGAAATCAAACCTTTAAATATGCTAAACCTTTTGTGTTTTTTGATTTAGCAAATCCTTCGACACTATTATTGCCATTAAAAAATATTATTAGGGAATATATCAATCAGCAAAGTCAAAATGGAACTATTTTTCAAGCATCGATGTATCTTAGGGATTTGGAAACCGGTGAATGGACTTCAGTGAATGAAGCTGAAAATTATCATCCAGGTAGTCTAATTAAAGTACCAATGCTCATTTACTATTTGAAAAAATCAGAATCAGATCCAACCATATTAGATAAAAAATTAAAAATGGGGGATGAATTCAGAGGGGTTCCTAACCAAACCTATACAGATAAAAGCATAGAAAAGAACAAAGAATATTCTGTAAGGGAGCTGTTGAAATATATGGTATCTTATTCCGATAACAATGCAACCTATCTATTGAATAATAATTGTAATGAGGAAGAGTTTAAAAAAGTATTTACAGATATGGGATTAGTTTTGAAGGATGTGCATGATACAAGCTATACAATATCCGTAAGAAATTATTCTATCTTTATACGTGTATTATATAATGCGACTTATTTGAATTCAAAAAATTCGGATTATGCTTTGTCTCTTTTATCGCAAAGTTCTTTTAATTTGGGCATGTCCAGCAAATTGCCCAAGGATGTTGGGATTGCACATAAATTCGGCGAAACGAAAATGGATGGTAAGCGTGAATTGCATGAATCAGGAATTATCTACTGTAATCATCGACCCTATCAATTAACGATTATGACCAAGGGTTATAATCCGATGAAACTTGCAGGATTTATTAGCTCTGTTTCTGATACCATATTTCGATTCTTTTGTGTTTAAATTTATAGTTGTTTTGAAAAAACGATTAACAAACTGCTTCGTTTATAGAAATGCATCGTTCAGAAATTCTAATAGAATTAGCCAGCTATTTTGTGAAAATAATTATGTTTTCAATTTAAGGGCATCTCATTAAAAGCAATTTTCTTTTTTATTTTATGCTTTAAATGGTAAATCTCCATGTATTATTCTGCATACAATCAGAAGATAAAATGTATTTTTATGGTTTAAATTATTCCATGAAAAAGAAAAACGGACTATTATTTTTGTGTCTGATGTTAGTATCTATATCTATTTATGCGGCATCTGTCAATAGAAGTGATACTATAGATATTCGTAAGACAATTATTCATTTAAATATCACAGATTTTACAAGCAAAATTATAAGCGCGAAGTCTAGCCTAGATATAAAGTCTAAGCAAAATGGGATAACATCTTTGCTCTTTGATTTGGAAGGATTAACGGTGGACAGCGTAATGATAAATGGGAGCGCTGCATTTTATAATCATGTGTCTCCATTGCTTACCGTATACTGTCCATTGATGAACTTAAATGACTCAGCTATTGTGGATGTCTATTATCATGGTATTCCAATTCAAGATGCTACCTGGGGTGGATTCTCCTTCGTAGGTAATTATGGTTTTCAAATAGGTGTAGGATTTAATGCACAACCGCATAGTTTTGGTAGAACTTGGCATCCATGTTTTGATAATTTTGTAGAAAGAAGCGCCTATGAATTTTATGTTACAACCACTGACGATAAAATGGCTGTTTGCAATGGCTTACTTATCGATAGCACGGTGAATACAAATAATACAAAAACATGGCATTGGAAATTAGATGAAGAAATTCCAAGTTATTTATCTTGTGTTACTGTAAGTAAATACGTCGTTGTAAAACAAATTCTTTCCGGAAATAATGGCAATATAGATGCTCTAATTGTTTGCGAACCGGCTTATATAGCCAATGTAAATGCATCATTTGCTCATTTGCAACAATCATTCTCTATGCTTGAACAACATTTTGGAACTTATCAGTGGCCACGTGTAGGTTATTCCTTGATTCCATTTAATGCAGGTGCAATGGAACATGCAACGAATATATCCATAGGCATTCCTTTTGTAGATGGGACTTTAAATTATGAAACCTTAATCGCTCATGAATTATCGCACCATTGGTGGGGCGATTTAGTAACTTGTAGAACTGCTGGAGATATGTGGCTCAATGAAGGATTTGCCTCCTATTGTGAACGTTTGCATACACAATATATGTATGGACAA
This sequence comes from Chitinophaga pinensis, assembly GCA_945878115.1. Classification (GTDB taxonomy): domain Bacteria; phylum Bacteroidota; class Bacteroidia; order Chitinophagales; family Chitinophagaceae; genus OLB11. Next base: position 33,674 of record CAMDVD010000023.1, read on the forward strand.
GATGCATATATTGCTGCTGTTCGAGATAACCATTTTAATGTATTAAAAACTGCGCATATAAAAGATGATGGGTATAGAGCGATTGCGAATATGGATAGCCTGCATACTTATGGTGCAACTGTGTATACAAAAGGTGCTGATGCCATCCATACATTAAGAACTTATTTAGGGGATAGTTTATTTTTCAATGCATTAACGGCTTTTCTAAATACAAATAAATCTAAAGATATTTCTAGTAGCCAACTAAGAGATTTTTTGACAACATATACAGGTAAAGACATGACCAATTATTTTCAGAATTGGATATTCTCACCAGGATTCACTCATTTTTCTATAGACTCATCACAAGTTACTTCCGTCGGAAATCAATATCTAAATAAGGTATTTTTGCGACAAAGAAAACATCATTCTGCAGATTATTATTCGGATGTGCCATTGGAAGTTGGATTCTATGATAGCATGATGAATAGGCAAGTTTATCAAGTCAATTTTAACGGAAGATGTATGGAGTTAGATGTGACATTACCTTTTGTTCCAGCTATGATAATTGTAGATCCTGATTCTAAAATAAGTGATGCAATTACAGAAGAGTGGCGCATGGTAAAAGCAACAGGAACACTTAATTTAACACAAGCTAAATGTAAGGTCTATGTAAAGTCGGTGAATAATCCGAACGATTCTACTTGGTTACGCATAGAGCACAATTGGGTCGCTGCGGATCGATTTAAAACTATTTCTGCTGCCGATAGTTATGTGCTTTGTGATACTCGGTATTGGAAGGTGGATGGAATACATTTGAACAACATCACTGGTTTAATACAATTTCCTTATGATGCTAACGCAAACAATAATTTTCTGGATAGTACATGGCTAAAAAATACAGAAGATAGTATTCGACTTTTTTATCGAAAAGATGCAACACAGGAATGGACATTTGCTAACGATAGTATTGTAGCGGGAAGTCTTACCAATAAGAATGGAAATATGTATTGTAAAGAAATAAAAGCAGGGGAATATTGTTTAGGAATTAAACGAAGTAATTATATAGATACAATTATTACAGATGCGCCTCTAGGTGGATGTGGGGTAGTCACAACTTTGGAAAACCCATCTAAGCAAAATCTTCAAAAAATTCTTATCCTGCCTAATCCAGCAACAAAGGATGTGCAAATTGTATTCGCGGATGATAAGAGTAAAAATGTGCAGATTAATTTAATAAATATAGAAGGCAAATTATTATTTACATCGCATAAGAATGATGTAAAACAACAGATGAATTTAGTTCTTCCAAGGCTTGCTAAAGGAATGTATTTAATAATTATACAAGATAAAAATACGAAGAAGGAATGGCAGGAAAAACTAATGATAGAATAAATGAAAATGGGATATTCTTGTTTTAGAGATGTTGAATGCTAAACTCATTTTGATTTGCTACAAAACCATTACTTCACATCAGTTGTATTCCTTAACGTATTTATATCCATGCTATTCTTTTTTGTTGAATATTTGCTTTTTTAAAATCTAATATGCTAGAGTTTATCCGACAATATAAAATTGTTTTTGCGTTGTATAATTTTTTTCATCGAAAAGAATTAAAACACAATGAGTTAGTGTATCAAAAACTTGGACTAGCAAAGAAATATTATTCTTCTATTTCAAGTAAAGATTTTAAACAATTTGAAAATACGAATACAGATAATATCCAAATTGATCCGGCAAAAATTAGTAACTCTTCACTTTTTAAAAAGGTACAAGAAGCAGATAAACAAAGCCTTTTAGATTATAATAAAAATGGATTTGCTGTTTTGCATGCTTATTTATCTGCGGAAAAAGTGGAGGAAATTAATGCAGAAATAGACATGTTGATGGCGAAAAAAACGATCGCGATCACCAATAAAAATAAACTCATGTTTGCCATTCATCATTCCGCATTATTGTCGAATATTGGGCATGATAAAGGGTTGAAAGAATTGTTGTCGGTTTTGATTGACGGTGAGGCAGTCTTATTTCAAAGCATTAATTTTTTAACTGGAAGCGAACAGCATACACATTCAGATAGTATTCACATGACAACTTATCCTTTGGGTGGTTTGCTTGGTGTTTGGATTGCGCTTGAAGATATCACAGAAGAGAATGGACCATTGCATTATTATCCAGGAAGTCATAGGTTACCGTATTATCTCAATGCGGATTATCAAAACGAAGGAAATACATGGAAATTAGGCAGCAAATCGTATAGTGAATATGAAGAGATGGTTGCCAAAAAAATTAAGGAAAACGGAATCCAGAAGACAAAATTCTTAGCAAAAAAAGGAGACTTACTGATATGGCACGCTAATTTATTTCATGGTGGAGAACCGCATCAGAATAAATTACACAGTAGAAAAAGTATGGTTTATCATTATTTTAAAGCTGGATCAGTTTGTTATCATGAGATAACCCAAAGACCAGCGTTAATAAAAAAAATCGGCTAGGAAAAATAAATTTCATAGAAAAATAAATTGTATATTTTGCATTGAAAACGTTTGTAAGTCTTTGCCATATTGCTTTTCAGAGCTAAACCATGTAGAGGGTTAGAAATTGGCAATTAATTATTTTTAGAATATTTCTGTAAAAAGATTTGCTCAATTCATAAATGCGATTACCTTTGCACTCCCAAAAATAAGTAGGGAAGCATACTATGTCGCAACGAATTAGAATAAAATTAAAGTCATACGACCACAACTTAGTGGACAAATCTGCTGAAAAAATAGCTAAAACTGTTCGCAGTACAGGAGCCGTTGTTACAGGACCTATGCCATTACCTACCGACAAAAAAATATTTACTGTGCTACGTTCACCTTTTGTGAATAAAAAAGCACGTGAACAATTCCAATTGTGTACGCACAAGCGCCTTTTGGATATATATACCTCTTCTTCCAAAACCGTAGATGCTTTATCTAAATTAGATTTACCATCAGGTGTTGAAGTCGAGATAAAGGCATAACACAATTAAGACAAGAAATTTTAACAGATAATCGTCATCCTCGAGTAATCAAGGCGCTGACTAAAAAGTAAAGAGAATGAAAGGAATAATAGGCAAAAAAGTTGGCATGACCAGCATTTTCGAACCTAATGGCAAGCAAACTGCTTGTACCATTATTGAAGCAGGTCCTTGTGTTGTTACACAAGTGAAGACAGATGCTATCGATGGGTATAATGCCATTCAAATCGCTTTTGGTGAAAAGAAAGAAAAAAATAGCAATAAGTCTATGATTTCTCATTTTGCCAAAGCGGGTACGTCTGTTAAGTCGATTGTAAAAGAATTGCGTAATTCTGAATTAAAGCAAGGATTAGGTGAGACTATTACATGTGAGATATTTGCAGAAGGCGAAATGGTGAGTGTAATTGGCACTACAAAAGGTAAAGGATTCCAGGGTGTTGTGAAACGTCATGGGTTTTCTGGCGTTGGTGAAGCATCTCATGGTCAGCATGATCGTCAAAGAGCACCAGGTTCTATTGGTGGATCGTCTTACCCGTCACGCGTATTTAAAGGAATGCGTATGGCTGGTCAAATGGGCGGAGATCGCGTAAAAGTAAAAGCACTTAAAGTATTAAAAATATTTCCAGAAAAAAACTATGTTATCGTTAGTGGTTCGGTTCCTGGTCATAATGGTTCAATCGTATTAATTCAAAAATAACATGCAAGTAGACGTATTAAATATAAAAGGAGAATCCACAGGACGTTCAGTTGAATTACCTGCCGAATTTTTTGGTATCGAACCAAATGATCACTTGATTTATCTTGCGGTAAAACAGTATTTAGCTGCAAGGCATCAAGGTACGCACAAAGTAAAAACACGTGCGGAAGTTAAAGGGGCTTCTCGTAAATTGCACAAGCAAAAGGGTACAGGTGGTGCTCGTAAAGGTAATATTCGTAATCCTTTGTACAAAGGTGGAGGGTCAATTTTTGGGCCAAAACCACACAGCTATGATTTTAAATTGAACAAGCAAGTTAAAAACTTAGCCTTCTATTCAGCACTTTCTTATAAGGCAAAAGCGAATAGTATAGTTGTAGTAGAAGATATTCAAATGGATACACCTAAGACTAGCGAGTTTGCAACCATCTTGAGTAATTTGAAGTTGACGAATAAGAAAACTTTATTCTTGTTACCGGATTACAATGATAATACTTTTTTAAGTGCTCGTAATATTCCTCGTATCAAAACGAATGTATTCCATAGTGCAAATACTTACGATGTAGTTCATGCAAGTACATTATTACTAACAGAAAATGTAGTGAAACAATTTGCAGAAACTGAAACAGAAGATGCAGGAGCATAAAAAAAGGGTTAACCTAAATAATAAAAAAAATGAAACCGTCAGAAATATTAAAACATCCAATTGTAAGCGAAAAGGTAAACAAGCAAACTGAAAAGTTTAACCGCTACTGCTTTGCTGTTGACAAACGTGCTAATAAGTTGGAAATAAAGAAAGCAGTGGAAGAATTTTACAATGTACGAGTAGAGGACGTGAATACATGTGTTATTCATGGGAAAGTAAAATCTCGTAATACCAAAGCAGGTATTTTAGTAGGGCGAAAGCCATCTTACAAAAAGGCAACAGTTTCTGTTGCAGAAGGAGAAACAATTGATTTATACGCATTTTAATATATAAGGAAAAATGGCATTAAGAAAATTTAAACCAGTAACAGCAGGTACCCGATGGAGAATTGGGAACGCATTTGCAGAGATTACGACAGACGTTCCAGAGAAGTCTTTATTGGAACCAATCAAAAGAACTGGTGGCAGAAACGTACAAGGTCGTCGTTCTATGCGTTACATAGGTGGCGGACACAAGAAAATGTATCGTCTTATTGATTTCAAAAGAGATAAGAAAAACATTCCTGCTACTGTAAAAACTGTAGAGTATGATCCAAACAGAACTTCTTTCATTGCATTGTTGAATTATGCTGATGGAGAAAAGAGATATATCATAGCACCACAGGGAATCGAAGTTGGAATGACTGTAATGAGTGGTGAAGGTATTGCTCCTGAATTGGGAAATACATTGCCTTTGAAAAATATGCCTTTAGGTACTATCGTTCATAATATCGAATTACAACCAGGACAAGGTGGAAAAATTGCTCGTAGTGCTGGTTCTTCTGCACAATTAAATGCAAAAGAAGAAAAGTATGCGGTATTAAAAATGCCTTCAGGTGAATTAAGAAAAGTATTAATTACATGTTGCGCAACCGTAGGTTCGGTTTCTAATTCAGACCATGCATTGGAAACAATGGGTAAAGCTGGACGTAATCGTTGGAAAGGTATCAAACCAAGAAATAGAGGTGTAGCTATGAATCCTGTAGATCATCCGATGGGTGGAGGTGAAGGTCGTTCTTCTGGAGGTCATCCTCGTTCTCGTACTGGTAAGTATGCAAAGGGAGAAAAGACACGTAAGAAAAAAGGATCAGATAAATTAATTATCGTTCGTAGCAATGGCAAAAAATTAAAAAGCTAAAAAATAATTCAAAATAATCATTTAAAACGCAAAATTATAAATGGCTCGTTCAATTAAGAAAGGTCCTTACATTGATGGTAAATTAGAAAGAAAAGTTCTAAACATCGCAGAAGGAAAAGCAAAAAAGACTGTAATCAAAACTTGGAGTAGACGCTCAACTATATCTCCTGACTTCGTAGGGCAAACTTTTGCAGTACATAATGGAAATAAGTTTATTCCGGTATATGTTACAGAATTTATGGTAGGCCATAAATTAGGAGAATTTTCACCAACAAGAAATTTTAGATCCCATAGTGGAGGTAAATAAAGAAAATAGTAAAACATGGAAGCAGTAGCACGTCTTAGAAATTATCCAACATCACCACGTAAAATGCGCCTTTTGGCAGACGTTATTCGTGGGATGGAAGTAGAAAAAGCAGTAAGCTTTTTGAAATTTAATGCACAACATTCCTCTGTACCGTTAGAAAAACTTCTATTGAGTGCAGTGGCAAACTGGAGAGTAAAAAACGAAGGTTCTGAAGTATCAGACTTAGTTGTAAAAACCATTTTTGTAGATGGTGCTCGTACTATCAAACGTATGATGCCTGCTCCGCAAGGGCGTGCATATCGTAAGTTGAAAAGAAGCAACCACGTGACTTTAATTGTAGATCAAAAAACGGAAACTAAAAATTAATATTAAAACGAAGTGTAAAGCACCGCAATGCACATCGAAAACATAAATAAAAATGGGTCAAAAAACAAATCCAATAGCAAGTAGATTAGGTATCGTCCGAGGATGGGATAGTAGCTGGTATGGTAATAAGAAAGACTATGCTGGAAAGCTCATCGAAGATTTCAAGATCAGACAATATATCAACGCACGTATTAGTAAAGCGGGCATTGCAAAAGTAGTTATCGAACGTATGTTGGGTAAACTGATTGTGACTATCCACACTTCTCGTCCTGGTATCATTATTGGTAAAGGTGGCCAAGAAGTAGACAGAGTAAAAGAAGAATTGAAGAAATTGACTGGTAAAGACGATGTACAAATTAATATTTTGGAAATTCGTCGCCCAGAAATGGATGCACAAATTGTAGCTGACTCTATAGCAAAACAAATTGAAGGACGTGTAAACTTCAAGAGAGCTGTGAAAATGGCAATCCAAAATACAATGAGAATGGGTGCTGAAGGTATTAAAGTGAAATGTGGTGGTCGTTTAGGTGGTGCGGAGATTGCACGTAGTGAAGAAATGAAACAAGGTCGTACACCATTGCATACATTCCGTATGGACATTGATTATGCGAATGTATTTGCAACAACGGTATATGGAAAAATAGGTATTAAGGTTTGGATTTGTAAAGGTGAAGTGTTGGCTAAAAGAGATTTGAATCCAAATATCGTAGCTGGAAATGATAAACCAACTGGTTTTAGCGGTGGAAGAAGCGGTGGATTTGGTGGAAATAGAGAAAGAGGTGGAGATGATAGAAGAGGTGGTGGAAATAGAGGCGGTGGTACTGGTGGTGCTAAACGCGGAGGAAAAAATTAATTTTTGAACAATTCTTATAATCAATAGAAAATGTTACAACCAAAAAGAACGAAACACAGAAAAGCACACAAAGGTAGAATTAAAGGTGATGCAAAAAGAGGAGCTACATTGGCTTTTGGAACATTCGGTTTGAAATCATTAGAACCTAAATGGATAACTAATCGTCAAATTGAAGCAGCTCGTCAAGCAATGACACGTCACATGAAACGTGAAGGATCAGTTTGGATTCGTATTTTCCCAGATAAACCAATTACTGCTAAACCAGCTGAAGTACGTATGGGTAAAGGTAAAGGTAATCTTGAATACTATGCAGCGGTTGTACATCCAGGTCGTATCATGTTTGAAATATCTGGTGTAAGTTTAGAAGTGGCAAAAGGTGCATTGTCTCTTGCAGCACAAAAATTACCTATAGCAACTAAAATTGTAGTACGTAGAGATTATGCAGAAGCTTAATCCTTTAAAATAATAAAGAAATGGCAAACACAAAAAAAAGAAGTAACGAATTGGATGTGCGCTCGATGAGTGAAGCTGATGTATTAAAAAATATCGAGGATGCAACATTACGCATGAAAAGAATGAAATTCAGTCATGCTATTACACCAATCGAAAACCCAATGGCTATTCGTACCATTCGTCGTGAATTGGCGCAATTGAAAACGGAGCAACGTAGAAAACAATTAGAAAAGTAAAATAATAACAGTAAAAACCATTCCAATGGAAGAACTAATAACAGCAAGAAGTCGTCGAAAAACTCGTACAGGGTTGGTAGTCAGTAATAAAATGGAAAAAACCATTACCGTTACTGTAGAACGTAAAGTGAAACACCCTATCTATGGTAAATTCTTGAAAAAGACTACACGATTTATGGCTCATGACGAAAAAAATGAATGCTCCATCGGGGACATCGTGAAGATAATGGAGACCAGACCATTGAGCAAAAATAAATGCTGGAGACTTGTAGAAATAGTTGAAAAAGTGAAATAGTGAATTTGGTAGTTTGGTAATTGAAAAATTACTGAAATATAAAAGGAATCAAAATAAGTAAATAATGATAAGATGAGCTGAAGTTCATTTCTAAAATAACTCCTCATCAAATCGTCAAATTAATATAAAATGATACAACAAGAAAGTAGATTAACCGTAGCCGATAACAGTGGTGCCAAAGAGGTACTTTGTATTCGTGTACTGGGCAATTCAGGACAGGATTACGCACACATAGGCGATAAAATAGTAGTGACTGTAAAGGATGCTATGCCTGGAAGCGGTATCAAAAAGGGAACTGTTGCAAAGGCTGTAATTGTTCGTACTAAACATAAGCTTCGACGCAAAGATGGTTCTTATATTCGTTTCGATGACAACGCTGTAGTTATTTTAAATGCTGCAGATGATCCAAGAGGAACACGTATTTTCGGGCCAGTAGCTCGCGAACTAAGAGACAAAGGATACATGAAAATAATATCATTAGCACCAGAAGTGCTTTAATCTATAAAATTAAGTAAAGTGAGAAACAGATTTAAACCTAAATATTCTATTAAGAAAGGCGACCAAGTAGTTGTAATTGCTGGTTCTGATAAGGATCGTACTACACCTAAGGCAGTTCTTTCCGTTATACCTGACGAAACTAGCCCTCGTGTGTTGGTGGAAGGTGTGAATATTAAAACAAAACATAAAAAACCAAATGCTCAAAATCCGCAAGGAAGTATTGTGAAGGAAGAAGCGCCTATCGCTATGTCTAATGTGATGCTTTGGGATGCAAAAACAAAATCGGCTACAAAAATTAGTCGCGAACGTAAAGAAGGAAAAGCAATTCGAATATCAAAAAAATCAGGGGAGGTAATCAAGTAATGAGTACAGTATCTTACAAACCACGTATGCAAACGAAGTACAGCACAGAAGTTGTACCTGCGTTAATGAAAAAATTTGGATACACTACAGTAATGCAGTGCCCTAAATTAGAAAAAATATGTCTTAATCAAGGTGTAAAAGGTTCCGTTGCCGATAAGAAATTGATTGATGTAGCTATCGAAGAAATGTCCAATATTACCGGACAAAAAGCAGTAGCTACAATGTCTAAAAAAGATATATCTAATTTCAAATTAAGAAAAAATATGCCAATTGGCACACGTGTTACCTTACGTGGAAAGAATATGTTTGATTTCTTAGATCGTTTTGTATCCGTATCCTTACCTCGTGTGAGAGATTTCAAAGGTATCAATGATAAAGCATTCGACGGTCGTGGTAATTATACCATCGGTATCAATGAACAAATTATTTTTCCAGAAATAGATATTGATAAATTACCTAGAATCAGTGGCATGGATATCACCTTTGTAACTTCTGCAAGAACAAATGAAGAAGCTTATGAATTATTGAAAGAATTAGGGATGCCTTTTAAAAACTTAAACGTAAAAAATAATTAATAGTCATGGCAAAACAATCAATCAAAGCTAGACAACGCAAACGCGAAAAAATGGTAGCGCATTATGCAGACAAAAGAAAGGCCTTAAAAGCTGCTGGTGATTATGCTGCTCTTGATTTATTACCAAAGAATGCATCGCCAGTTCGATTACATAATCGTTGCCAATTGACTGGAAGAGGTAAAGGGTATATGCGACATTTTGGAATTTCACGTATCATGTTTCGTGACATGGCACTTAATGGCTTGATTCCAGGCGTACGAAAAGCGAGTTGGTAATAACCTACATATGATTTCTACTTTGGATGTTGAATTTAAATTTATGCATGCTCTGTACTAAAATCAATTAAAATAAGAATAAATTAAATAAAAACTATTTAAAATACCTGAATAAAGAAGGATGAGAAACTAAAAACTCAACATTCAACATTCAACATAAAAATTAAAGTAAAATGGTAACAGATCCTATAGCCGATTTTTTAACGCGAATCAGAAATGCACAAATGGCTGGTCATCGTATCGTGGATATTCCAGCATCAAATTTGAAAAAGAAAATGACTGAAATATTGTATGATAAGGGTTATATCTTGAAATATAAATTTGAAGAAGATAACAAACAAGGCATTATCAAAATAGCATTGAAGTATGATGTCAATACAAAAGTTCCTGCTATTCGTGGATTAGAAAGAGTGAGTCGCCCAGGACTTCGTCAGTACGCGAAACCAACTGAAATTAAAAGAGTTCAAAATGGATTAGGTATTGCAATTCTTTCTACTTCAAAAGGAGTAATGACGGATAAAGAAGCTAAAACAAATAATATTGGCGGTGAGGTATTATGCCACATCTATTAAAATAATTATCAAAAAATAGAGTATCAATTTCTCTTTTTTTAAACCATAAAAAATACAACAATGTCTCGAATAGGAAAACAACCGATTACTATACCTACAGGTGTTACACTTCAAGTGAGTGGCACAAATGAAGTATCAGTGAAAGGACCAAAAGGCGAATTAAAACAAAATATTGATAGAGATATCATTTTAGAAATAAGCGAAGGAAAAGTAGAAGTAAAAAGACCTACAGATCAAATTCGCCACCGTGCCATGCATGGCTTGTATCGTTCTATTATTGCTAATATGATAGTAGGTGTAACCGATGGCTTTACCAAGAAGTTAGAATTGGTTGGTGTGGGTTTTAAAGCAGCCAATACAGGAAATATTTTGGACTTAGCATTAGGCTATTCTCACAATATCATTTTCGAAATACCAAAAGAATTGTCTATCACTACTTTGACGGAGAAAGGAGCCAATCCAATTATCACTTTGGCGGGTTCTGATAAGCAATTGCTAGGTCAAGTAGCGGCAAAGATTCGTGGATTACGTAAACCAGAGCCTTACAAAGGTAAAGGTGTGAAATATGTAGGTGAATACATACGTCGTAAAGCAGGTAAAGCAGCAGGTAAATAATTAATTAAAATCAGAGAATGGTTAACAGTCATTTTCATCAAAAATAAAATAAAATGGACGCTAAAGTAATCAGAAGACAAAAACTAAAATGGAGAATACGTGCTAAAATATCTGGCACCACTTCACGACCTCGTTTGTCTGTATATCGCAGCAATAAGGAAATATATGCGCAATTAATTGATGATGCTACAGGAGTAACATTGGCTGCCGCAAACAGTAGAAATAAAACAATGGCTACTACAGGTACTAAAGTTGAAAAGTCAAAAGCTGTTGGTATAGCTATTGCAACTGCAGCATTGGCAAAAGGAATTGATACATGCATATTTGATAGAGGTGGTTACCTATATCATGGACGTATCAAATCTGTTGCTGATGGCGCTAGAGAAGCTGGCCTTAAATTCTAAGCTTGAAATAAACCTATACAAAGAATATTTAAACATATATAATGTCTAAAACAGAAACAAATAAAGTAAAATCTGGCGAAATCGAATTGCAAGAAAAAGTAGTATCCGTAAATCGTGTTGTTAAGACAACAAAAGGTGGACGTACATTTAGCTTCTCTGCATTGGTAGTAGTTGGAAATGGTAATGGCGTAATTGGTCATGGTTTAGGAAAAGCCAAAGAAGTACAAATGGCCATTCAAAAAGGAATTGATGATGCTAAGAAAAACTTAGTGAAAGTTCCTGTATTGCGTGGTACTGTTCCGCATGAAATTGTGGCGAAAGAAGGTGCTGCAAAGGTAATGATTAAACCAGCCTCTCACGGTACTGGAGTTATTGCAGGAGGTAGCATGCGTGCGGTTTTGGAAAGTGTTGGTATTACGGATGTATTGGCAAAATCGCTAGGTTCTGCAAATCCACACAACGTAGTAAAAGCAACAATTTCAGCCTTGGCTCAAATGCGTGAACCAATCCAAGTAGCAAGAGATAGAAATATTGGTTTGAAAAAAGTATTTAACGGGTAATTGTTTTAGCGAGCCCTATTGATAAGCATAAAGAATTAAATAAAATGAGTAAGATAAAAGTAACACAAGTTAAAAGTTCGATTGATCGTTCAGAACGTCAAAAGGCAACTTTAATAGCACTTGGTTTAAAAAAAATAAGTCAAAGTGCAGAGCATGAGGCAACTCCGCAAATCCTTGGCATGATTAGTAAAGTAGCCCATTTAGTAAAAACTGAAAAATAAAAATCATGAATTTACATACGTTAAAACCTGCAGAAGGTTCTACACATAGACCAGGTAAAAGATTAGGTAGAGGTAATTCTTCTGGTAAAGGTGGTACATCCACAAAAGGTAATAAAGGTGCTCAAGCTCGCGCTGGTCACAATTATAGAAGAGGAAGTGAAGGCGGTCAAATGCCATTACATCGTCGTTTACCAAAACGTGGTTTCAAAAATATCAACCGTGTTTCTTATAAAGTATTGAACCTTGATCAAATTGATGCTCTAGCATTGCGCTATGAGTTGCAAGAAATTACACCAGAAACATTATATATTACTGGTATATTGAGTCGCACAGATTTAATAAAAGTATTGGGTAATGGTGAAATTAAAACTAAACTTTCATTCAAAGTAAATGCTGTAAGTGCAAGTGCGAAATTAGCTATTGAAGCTGCAGGTGGTTCGATTGAAATCATTTAGTCCAGATAACTCTATTTTGATCAGAAATTAAACTCAAAGAAATGGCGTTCTGCTCTTGTTTATACAGAATATAATTGAATAATTAAGTTTGAAAAAGAAATTTTTAACCCTAAATTGCGGTTCTAAAAAAAGAATATAGAAGTAGAATGAAAAAAATTATAGATACAATAAAAAATATTTGGAGTATTGATGAACTTCGTAATCGAATCGTGTTCACGCTTACTTTGCTTTTGATTTATCGTGTGGGCTGCCATGTGGTTATTCCTGGTATAAACCCAAATGATTTAAGTAGCGATGCCAATCAAAATGGACTTCTAGGTTTATTTAATATGTTCGCTGGTGGTGCTTTTAACAAGGCATCCATTTTTGCGTTAGGTATCATGCCCTATATCTCGGCAAGTATTGCTATGCAATTAGCACAGATTGCTATTCCGCAATTACAAAAAATGTCGAAAGAAGAAAGTGGACGTAAAAAAATTACTTTAATCACTAGATATGTAACCATTGCGGTTACTTTATTTCAAGCAATCGGTTATATTACTTATTTAAGAAGTCAAAATGGAAATGCAATTATTGCAGATAATTTTGGTTGGATGCTTTCAACAGTTGTAATCTTAACTACAGGTACTTTGTTCGTAATGTGGTTGGGTGAAAAAATCACAGACAAAGGAATTGGTAATGGTACTTCATTAATAATATCTGCTGGTATTATAGCTCGACTTCCACACTCATTGATGCAGGAATTACAGTCCAAAACGCAAGGTGCAGGTAGTGGTTTGTTAATCTTCTTAATTGAAATTGCCCTTTTGGTTGTTATCGTCATGTGCATTATCTTATTGGTTCAAGGTACTCGTCGTATCCCATTGAATTATGCTCGTCGTATAGTAGGAGCTTCTTCAGTTAGTGATATTTCAGGTAATAGAGATTTTATTCCAATTAAAGTAAATAGTGCAGGGGTAATGCCTATCATTTTTGCGCAAGCGATGTTGTTTATTCCTTCTACTCTCATAGGATTTTCTAACACGGATACAGCACAAGGCATAGTGAAACATTTGACCAATCCTGGTTCATTGTGGTACAATGTGTTCTATGCGATTTTGGTAATTGGGTTTACCTATTTGTATACCGCATTGATATTTAATCCTAACCAAATGGCTGAAGATTTAAAACGTAATAATGGTTTCATTCCAGGCATTAAACCAGGAACGGATACAGCTAACTATATTGGTGCTATTATGGATAGAATTACTTTACCAGGTGCCATCTTCTTAGCTGCAATAGGTATCTTACCAGGTCTTGCTGGACAATTACATGTTACACAAGGTTTAGCTAGTTTCTTCGGAGGCACTTCTATGTTAATTATGGTTGGTGTAATTTTAGACACCTTACAACAAATAGAAAGTCAATTGCTTATGCGTCATTATGATGGTTTAATGGAAACCGGAAGAATTACTGGACGATCTACAGTGGCTGTATAGTTTTTATAAAATATTTTAGAAGAAGACTACTCATTTTGGGTAGTCTTTTTTTTTGTATTTGTAACATTGATTAATGTTGCGAGGTGCTCATTTCGCCTACGCTCAATGCGAGGTCGGTCAATGCTAGGTTGCTCAATGCCAGGTCGCTCAATGCTAGTTCGCTTATTTCGACTTCGCTCATTTCGACTTCGCTCAATGCGAGGGTTTTAGTTGATTAATGCGTTGAAGTTCTTCAATATCTGCTTTGTCTTTTAATCGATCAGTATTCATTTTTGAAAGTATTAAATCGTTCAAATGAATAATTGGAAGTTTCATTTCGTCAATAATAGCTATCACTTTATTTTTTTCTGCTTCGTGGTATTGTATAAAATCAATATGCGTGTGGAAGTCTATTTTATGCACCAAAGAGCCTATACTAAAAACTATTTTTTTTTCGAAATTTAAATTTTCTAACGCCATAATATCTTGTGCTTCATATCCAGCTTCATCAAATACTTTGCACATGTTGAACTTATTGTCATTTGTAGGTTTCAACCATAAATCCATATCACCAGTTGTACGCATATAACCATAATAAATAACTGCATAACCGCCAATCAACATAAACTCTACTTCATGTTTAAGCATTAGCTCAAGTATTTCTTGGTGTGCAGCAATAAATACATTCATCTTAGGATAAAATAAAGTTTATTTTTTTTGCAAGCTTATTCTCTTTCAGTTCCTTATTATACATAAGCTTAATTAACCTAGTTGTTTGTCGTATACGTTCAGCTGGTACTGTGAGACGTATAGATTCATCTTCTGCATCTTTTTGCTCATTAAAAGACGGGAAAACACTAATTTTATTTTTATTCATTAACTGAGGCATAGGTATCAAATGAAGTGATGAACTGTTATATCTCTTTAAGAAATGTTGTTAATTTATTTTCGGTAAGTATAAGCTAAGCACTTACTGTATTTCTTCTGTACAAATGTACAGGGTTTTATAAATAAGCAGATAACAAAAATGAATAATGAATTAGGCAAATATTCATACATTTGAATAAGCATTAACATCCTAAAATTATTGAACAGGTTTATTTTTTGTGTCCTTCACGCTTTCAGGTGTTTTGCTTTTAAACGATCTACTCTTTGGGTTGATATGCTCTTTAGGTACTGCACTACCAATTATTCTTTCATCATCTCTGAGTTCGCATAGTGGTTTTTGAGGTTTTTTCATGGTATGTGTTTTTGAGGTAATGGATATGAATTTTTTGAAGACAATACAAATCTATTTAAATTATACTTTACCGCAATACATTGTTTTTAATATGCATTTGTAGTGAATTTGCTTAGCTTCTGTTGTTATAGGTGCTTAATTCGTGTTATTTATTTTTTGCAAAACACTATAAATGAGTAAGCTAATGATAGATACAAAAAAGCACCACACCGAAAATACAAATTGCCGATACACTAACTCAGCGATAACCAAAGTTAGCACTGAGAGAATGCCAACGAGGCGTAAGTGTTGGATGCTGGATAGGAATGCAGGTAGAACAGCTGCCACAAAATATATAAGGTAAGTATACTCGACATTATTGGGGAATAGAAAATGGTATTGTATATGATGGCTTTGTATTTCTGCCGTCACGGGATAAAAAATTAGAAATGTACTAAGCACCAAGGAAAAGCACAATCCAAGTAAGCAAGTAATACGAATGGCGGATTTGCACTTTTCAATAGGTTCCAATTTCATTACAGCAAATGGAATCCAAACTGGCCACACTAAAGCGCCAATCAATACAAAAGTATAGGCAGCAAAGCTTTGCAGATGCATCAAGGATGGGTTAGAAAAAGAGAGCCACAGGATTCCTTCCGAGCATTGTTGAAGCGCAAAAATAAGCGGTGTTAATGCCAAGTAATATTGATTCGGTTTTTGGATAGCCGATATTGTTTTTACACCTACTGCTGTGAGAACAGTGGCTCCAATAAAACTGGCTGATGCTGAAAAACACATACGTTTTAGGTTGGGGATTATGAAGAAATAAATTTTTTTATTAATGCAACGAAGGTGAAAGAAATGGTGCTTACAAAAAATAACATAGGTTATTGAATGCAAGCAGTATCTTTGATATGAAGGGTAGACAGTTTATTTCGCTCATTTCGACGACGCTCAATGCGAGTACGTTCATTTCGGCTCATTTCGAGTTCGCTCATTTCGGCTTCGCTCAATGCGCAAAGCGGTTGTGAAAAGGTTTCAAAATGTATCTTTGATAAGAATGATAAACAACGTAAATGTAATTTATCTCGCATACGAAGTAGTTGTGAAAAGGTTTCAAAATGTATCTTTGATAAGAATGATAAACAACATAGTTCTTTCAATTTCATACTCATTAATAGTTGTGAAAAGGTTTCAAAATGTATCTTTGATAAGAATGATAAACAACAATTGTCATATTAAAGCTATTGCAAGAAAAATAGCTACCTTCTATTACAGAGTAATGACCAAGGGTGCTGAGTTTGTTGAACTAGGTATTAAGCACTATGAAGAATATCAGAAAGAACAACAATTAAAGTATCTAAAAAAGATGGCTTTAAAACACAA
>CAMDVD010000024.1 GCA_945878115.1 Chitinophaga pinensis
TGCGTTGAAGGGATCGAAGTTCGGGGATTGTTTCTGTAATTGTAATTTGAAGTGGTAAAGCCATTTTATATTTATTATATAGTCCAAATATAATACAAAAAAAACTAATTCCAAATATTTGGACTACTTATTATTTATAATTGGTATAACTTTCAATAGATTTATAAAAATATTACAAATTTAGTCACATATAGGCCTGATGACGTGAACTGCTGACTAGAACATTTAGCAGAATAAAAGAAACATCACGCTCTTCGACATGTTCCGCAGGGCATGTCGAAGTATAGATAATGGCAGATTTGCAATCTGCTTATTTGCGATTAAAAATCGCTTTTTATCTAAAGTTCGAGATGCGATTCGCTAACATCTCAAACAGTGCAGATGCAGTAAATATAGAAAAGGCTTTATCTTTAAATTTTATAAGTCAAGATATGAACGAGTCTTGTGCAAGGATTACAATCCTTCGAAAGCGGTTCGAGATTTAAAATCTCGAACAGTGCAGTGTTGCATACCGAGGGTTTATAACGTAATTGAAATGGTTCAATGACCACGCTTTCATTCCCTTAGATTTTCAACCATTTATTCTTATAAATTACTTGATGGTTATTTTTTAATACAAGCCAATAGATTCCATTGGAATACCTTGAAATATTAATCTGTTTTTGTGCTTGTGCAGATTTTAAACCCTCCTGATAAACCATTTCTCCCATCGCATCATAGATGAATATCTCATCGAATGAATTTGATAGTTGGCTTGTCTTGATTTCAATAAATTGCGAAGCCGGGTTAGGATAAATCGAGAAGCTGGAACTCCTATCAATAATACCTGAAGCTGCTGTTGAATCAAGAACGCTTAAATCATCGAGAGCCATATCGCATTTAGATCCACCACCGGTTAATCCCCTAAATCTAAAAAAAACGGTCGTTCCGTTAAAGGCGTTCAAGTCAACTACTTGTTTTACCCATAGGTTTCCTGAACTACCTATTTTGGGTGGCGTAACATCCAATTGCCAAACACCATTGAGATAAGCATCAAGATGTAATTGACCTTGGTTGACACCATACATATGAAACCAAAAACTAAGATACGGTTTGCCCGAAGCTGCAAATGAAAAACAAGGCGTTAATAAATAAGCCGTTTGATCGAAGCAATACGAAGCCTCGGTATAAATATAATTTCCGGTTGCAGTTCCAAGAGTATGATCAATATCCGGTCCAGTAGCAGTTGTCGGTGTACTTCCTTCAAAAACCTTCCAATCAAATTGATCTATCACTAAATTTTCCTCATTCACCAAACCGTTTAATAAACTGCATGAGGTATTATCGCAAGCATTTACGCCTGCACAAATGGCATCATTCTCAAAGTCGGCTATCCAAGGTAGAGTTGCTATATTGCTATTCACTAGAGGTAAAGTATAGAATAAACTATCATTGCTCAAGTATTGATCACCAGTTAAGATAGTCCAGATACGAAGTTGATTACTACCTATGGGCAAACCGGTAATGGTGGTAGTAAATGTATAGGTAGTTTGAGAACCGGGTGCTATGCTTCCAGTATATATTTCAGTTATTGGTGTAAGTGCATTGACCTGATAGGATACAGGTATATTACTGATGGTATTTTGACCATTATTTTTTATGGTAACACTTACGGGTAATGAATTAGATCCGGCACAATCCAATAAAGTCATATTGCCGGGCGAAAGACTTTCTACTGCTTCCATATCAACCTGCAAGATACAATTTAACAAACCCGGAGCTTGGTTAATTGCAAATGCTCTTCTACTTATGGCATTGCTATTATTGTTTACAGCCTTTACACTAAACCAGTGTTCATCATTGATATTGAGTCCAGTAATATTAAAAAAGGGATTGGTAGTGCTGCCTATAGAATCCATATATTTCACTCCTAATAAGTAAACCTCGTAGGATGTAGCCCCGTTGGATGGTGACCAAGTAAGTTTAATTGTATCCGGACAAACAGATGCAATTTGCAAATTTTGGGGTATATCAATAATTGAAAAATTGGCAGGTGAAACCGAACTTGAACTACCGCGGTTTACTTTCACTTGGCAATTTCCACTCACCGTTGATGGGACTGTCCAATCATAATAATTTTGTGTGGCATTAATAGTGGTTGCAATTGAACTCCAGCTTAAACCACTATCTGTGGAATAATTTAATGAATAAGGTAAACTATTATTGATAGCGTCCCATCGTAAGGTTTGCACTTCACCAGGTTTGAAGCCTTCTCCCCCAATTGGGTAAGTAATTTCTAAGGCATCGTTCGCAATAATTTCATAGCTAATATAAAACGCTTGAGGCCCGAAAGGAACAGCAAAGCCACTTACAGCTAAATTATAATTTCCGGCAATTGGATTATCGATTGTCACTTGTTCTGCATTGTTCAAATGGTCTGCAGTTCGTATTGCATTTGCATTTAAACTGGCAACAACCGGAGTCGGGTCTAAAACCCAGGGTAAATAGGTAATGTTAGCAGGATCGGTAACTATAAAATCTAAATCGTTGACCAAAGCCAGACTCGCACCTACACTTGCTTGTTTATCGAGCCAATTCAACATGATTTTTACACGCTGTGTATTGGCTGGAACAGAAAGTGTAAAAGTTTTCAAACCTGCTGTACTGACTGAATCTTTCATATAAAAATTATTTTCGAGTACTTTAACGGCACGCAAAGCATTTACCCGACCATAGCCATGTTTGAAATCAGGTCCCGGATTCCCAATATCATCACAAGTATTCAATAAAATATTTTTAATCAGACCCATGTTAGGATCTGCCCCACCATTGTTTTCACGATAGGCTTGATAGAGTTGCGCCAGTATACCCGAAACGCCGGGACATGACATGGATGTACCCGACTTTAATTCATAATCATTGGGGTCTATGGTTGAATACACATTGGTGCCTACTGCCGACACATCTGGTTTTAATCGACCATCTGTTGCCGGTCCGCGACTACTTGATGCCGCCAACACATCTTTATAATCGAGGTTGGCAACTGTAATTAAGTTTTTAGATAATTTGACGCCTCCGGTAATATTACCCCAACCGCTGCCTGCCCCATAACTACAATCCGCTGTACCATTATTCCCTGCCGAAAATACACGCATGATATTTTTGTAAGTTGCAATCTGTCTGTCTGCTGATTCAGCCCCTGCATTATAACCAACATTACAGCCATCGCTATAAGAAGTCGAAACAATATCTATGCTTAATGATGGATCGGTATAAATCGTATCATCAAGGATATAATTATTAGATGAAACAGCCTCATATACCCAAAGGTCGCAACCCGGAGCCATACCCTTTCCAAGAGGATCAAGATTGCCGGCACTCATAATAGTACCGGCGCAATGGTCGCCATGATTTCCATTATTAATGCTAAGAACAGTCGTTTGAGTGGTTCTGCCTTTATAATCGATATGCGGACCAATATTACCGTCATCTGTCAAAGCAACTCTAACACCATTTCCGTCAAAATGACGACCATTGATATAATCGCTATTTAGATTATTACTCCGGTGATCGGTCTTGTTTTCCAGATTTTCTTTTTCAGCAGGTGCATTAATCCAGTCAATAAATTGAATAAACGGCAACTTGGCTAACTGCTCTATTTTATCTGGTGAAATTTGTAATGCAATATGTTGTTGATTGTATATATTTAAAATGATTGCGCCATTTTTTATGACCAACGATTTAATTTCATTGGCAACAATGCCGGGATACAACGAGACCATAAGTTGATAATCATTTCCTTTTACAGCATAATAAGGAATCTCCTTGGTTTGAATACTTTGATGAATCTTCTGTTTTGTACTTGGCGCAAAAACAGCACTGATGCGGAGTTGGTTGAATCGATTTGTCTGATAGTCTGATGCTACACGTGCATAATAGGTATATTTTGGCAAATAAGAAAGGAGTTCGATCTTGCGGTCATGTAATAGTTTTAAAGTATTCTCACTAGGCAATTGTTGAAATTGAATTAGTAAATACTTATATCCACGATATGTTGGAATTTTATTCCATTGAGAAGCGGTGAGAATTCCCCTATTTACAACCGGAATAAATTGCCCAGATTGAATTTGAACAGGCCATGCATTTTGTGCACAGAGGTTTGAAATAAATACAAGGCAACATAAGAGAACACTTAGAATTTTATACATGAACTATATTTTAATAGACTCAAATATAATATCTAAAATTGGTAATCTTAGTTTTTTAAGACAGGGGAGCAAATTCTAATAGCATCGAAATGCAATCTTGAATAATTTTATAGATTTCCTCCACGTGTAGTATCTTCTCCTCAAATCATGAATGAAAAATAATCTAACTTGGGACTGCGGTTTAGTTATTAAATTTAATACATGAGATTTGAAAAACAAGATTAATGAAATGAGCCAATTAAATTAAAAACATGAACAAGATTATAGAAATTCAGAACTCCTTACTTCTCACAGTTAGAAGGTACGGAGATTTTAAAGTTTATTTGCAATTCAGTTCCTGGTAAAATAGTTTATGTTTGATGAAGTAAGCCTGCTAGTTTTTGTGCAGCGTGATTAAATCTTGGTGCAGACAGAGAGTGTAATACAACAGTCAATGTTTTGTTTTCATAATTAGGTAGCAAGACTGCGTTGTTTAGTATGATTTGATCATTGAGCATTCTTTTTTACTTAGCTGCATTTTTGAGATAAGCTCTTCGTTCGTTTGCTACTGCTGTTTATGCGCAATAGCAGAGGTGTTGCATATCGAGGATTTATAACGTATTTGAAATGGTTCGGAGAACCCATTTTATCTGTAGTTCGACATGCCAAACATTCTATACAGCAGTTATTATTAAATTGAAAATAAACAAGTTAAAAACTGCTATTCTCTGGTTTTAATGAAGTTCGCTTCATGGAGAGTAAGTCGAACATCGCGGTGATTCATGGTACCAATGATGATGTGGTAGTTTGGGAACATAGTCTTAAATTCAGTAAAAAATTTGTTGATGAACGAGTTCAAATTGATTATTTTGTTTATCCCGGTCACCCACACAATGTAAGGGGGAAAGACCGTGTTCATTTGATGCAAAAAATTACCGATTATTTTGATACTTATTTGAAATAAGACTGTATTGAATTTTTATTGATACTATTTTGGGCGGCACACACACTTTCCGTTCCAAGTCTGTCCAAGCCAAAGCGCATGGTACGGGCCTTTCCACTATCCTGATTCTTCGGGATTGCCGAGATACAACAACCATGAAAAAAATATTTTTCTGATTACATGTTTAGTTTATCCTGAAATAAAATCTGATTTCTTTTCCCAATTTTTGTGAACGGCATTTCACTATCTTTCAATCATTATTTTCCCAGCTTCGGCATATTGATTATTCAATACAAGTCGATATTGATATACGCCTACAGCATAGTTCCCGGTTTGTATAGTATATTGTGCGTTCCCTGCTTGTATCGCTATTTTATCCAAAACTTGTCCCTGCATATTGAGTAATTCAAGAGAACCGTTTTCTTTGGAATCGATATCGAAATAGAGTAGTTCATTTGCAGGATTAGGATAAAAACTCAGGTTATAAGAGTGGCTATTCAACCCATTCAATCCTTGAGGCCAACAGTTGTTAAAATCTATTGGCAGACAATCATTTCCATGGATACAAGTAATGCCTCCTGCAAGTACTTTAGTACAAAGAGAAAGTTCAACGGTTCCAAGTATTACTTGGCAGACCAATGTGGTACAAGCCGGTGTGGTAGTAGTACCTGCACCTAAACTAAAATTGTTCCACAGAATATTCCCGCCTACTATTGTATATCCTGTACCGGCCACTGCCGTATATCCGCTCGGTATCAAAGTCTGTAAAGTTATAGGGTTAATAGCAGTGCTTGAATTATTGCAAACTTCAATACTCATAGTTACAATATCACCTTTACAAGGATGTTGTGTATTTATATTAGAAACGATATTCAAGGTTTGATTTTTTATTTCTAAACTGGCAATCGTATTACTACTGCTTGTAAGACATGCACCCGAAATGACTTTGATATAATTGATGGCATTGCCAAAATTGCCTGTAACAACAGATTTTAAAGTATAAGTTTGTGAAGCACCTACGGCAAGACTGCTTAAAGTTTGAGTAGGGAAATTAAAGGTACCACCCGGCGTATAATTCAATCCTTGACCGAGAGTATCTTTCAATTGAATATTAGTGGCTAATGAAGTTCCACTATTTGTTATTGTGATAGTATATAAAACGGTATCGCCATTACAAGCCATTGAAGGACCTGTTTTTGTCAAAGTAAGTGTAGGTACATTTTTGATACAAGAAATATCATCTACATAAATAAAGCCGAATGGTGTTGTTACATAAGGTGTGTAGGGTAAGGAATTAATAATTAAATGGGTCATAGGACTTGAAGTACTATTAGCAATTGTCATAGTCATTTGCTGCCAATTATTATTGTTGATCAATTGCCCTGAAGCTACGACAGAAGTCTGCACCAATCCGGGGCATGCACTTAATAATACACCACCCGAACCTGTACAGGGTGCCATATTAACAAGTCGGGCTTCTACGCCACCCATACAAGCTTGGTCAGCCAATAATGCCCATAATTTTACGGTAACACTTTCACCCGGATTGACAGGGGTATTAAGCGGTATACAAGGTCCTTCGGGATTATTCATCAAAGTTGAAGGAGTATTTCTCAATATCATACCTATAAATTGATTTCCGCCATGAGCATTGATTTGTGTATTGGGACCTCCACAATTGAGAATGCCCGAACCGGTATAAAATCCTGATGTTCTAAGATCGGGCGAATTATCGGCATAAGTGGCAGGGTAGATATTAAAGGAAACCACATTGTTGGATGTGAATCCGCCGAGGGTGTATAAATCGTATTGAGCCTGAGTGGCAAATTCCTCAAAACCGCCATAGCAAACCATTTCGCAAGGATTGGTAAGTACACAAGGTGGAGGAGGAGGTGCCAACACTGTAATAAAAATATAAGTAATATTACCTGACTTTCCACTAGCCGAAGCCTTAGGAATATATTTTAAGATAGCAGTACCTGCAAAATTATTGTTGGGTGTAAAGGTGATGGAAGAACCGATACCACCATTTAAACTCCCTATCAAAGTACCACTCAGATTCACGACTTCCAAACAAGCATAGTAAGTTGCATTCTCATCATTGCCTAAAAAATCGGTGCTGTTAAAAGTAAAAGCTGTATTAGAAGGTGTGGAATAAGCTATTCCGGGAGCGGTAGTTGTAAAGGGTGCATAGTCATTGACCCCTGCAACCCTGCTACCACAAATACCACTTGATGGGTAGGTGGTTCCGGGATAAATGCCGGAAGTTGAGTAGCCCAAATCACATAAAGCAGTAAGCTCTGCAATATCCGGGAATCGTTTGGTAGTGCCTGTAGCCATGCTTGGTTTCATCACATAATTACCTGTATTTCCACAGGCAGCAGGATAATGACTTAAGCTAGTTCCATTGCTCCATATCGCATCACTTACCACAAAAACAGGATTGGTTCCATTCAATTTAATAGCGCAAGTGTCGTCAACTTAGGAAGATCAATGGTGTTAAAAGTGGAGGTATAGCAGTTAGTTGTATTGATCAATTTATTACCCGATACATCGGTCAAGTAAGTATCGTAAAAGCTATAAATACCAGGGTTTGTATTGGTGAGTTTGCTTTTTCCGTTTTGATCGATTAAAGAACCAAATCCCAAAGCATGAATGGCCTCATGAAGAATAACTGAATACAAATCACTTTGCGTTGCACCTATGCCACTTGTTGCCGTACCAGTATAAAAATTATGTCCAAAATTAATTTGAAGCAATCCATGATAAATACCCACAGTTCCTAAATTGCTTGCATTGATAGCAAACCATGTATCCATACCACTATTGATAGTTTGCCAAACTGAACCATGAACTATGCCCGGCGATGTGGTAAGAAAATATTGCCCAGCCATACCCAAGGTTGGATTGGTACTGCTGTTTAATGAAGTCTGAACTTGAATTTCAACATAAGAATTTCCGCTTCCCAAATTGGTGATTGAACTATAAGGGCTTTGAGCCTCATGGATAAGATTGCTAATATCCGTAAAAACTTGACAGGCTACCGCAGCTCTTTGTGCGCCTGCTACAGCATCATCAAACCCTGTATTAGTGACAGCATCATCGAAATGCAACCTAAAGATACCGGCATTACAAGTAGGAGCAATACCCTGGTTTTTTTGTTGAGATTTTTATATAAAAAAGAAATTTCACTCAATAAATGCGAATTGCCTTCACGGTCATAAACTACCATTTCATGCAGTTCGTTATTAGATGTGCCTGCATCATGAACCGGGGTTGGTAATCGAAATCCTTGCGATTTAGAAGCAGAAGGAATAAGAAATAAAAGAATACCAAGGCATGTTGAAAGTAAATATTTCATCAAATTAATTTTATTGTGTAAACGTACGAAGTGCAAGACGAGAAAGTGAAAGTTTCAGTTTGGAAGTTCATAAGGTTCAATTTTTTTCAGGCCTACATCAAAAATTATAAGCATCTTCAGCGTCGTTTCACAAAGATGCTTATTTTTATCAATTGTAATGCGCATTTTTAATAGGTGCAGAGTATAAATAGCGACGACCTTTGTTTTGAGAAAAAAAGGATTTCCGTTCTATCCCTAGCGCAATACCGTAAATATTGAAAGGTAGTTTGTCTTTAATTTTAGGTGTCAATATATGAAAGTATATTGAACAAGGATTACAAATTCTTCGATAACTATTCAAGATGTAAAAATCGCAAAGAGTGGAATACAGTAGAGTTGCCTAACAAATTATGCTTACTAGAAAAGTAAATTCAAAATATATTTTTCTTGGGGATTAGGCTAAGTTGACTGAAAGCAAAAAATACTTCTTCGAAGAACGAGCGAAATAGATTGTTGAAACGCTATGGCTTTAAATACTTATCCAAAAATTGTTCTTGCTCCCAAAGTACGTGAAGAATATTTTCTTTAGCAGCATAGCCATGAGCTTCTTTTGGCAATAACACCATACGGGCATTAGCACCTAACCCTTTCAAGGCTTGAAAATAACGTTCGGTTTGTAATGTAAATGTTCCGGGATTATTATCTGCATCACCATGAATAAGTAAAATAGGTTTCTTCATTTTAGAAGCGTTCATAAATGGTGACATGCCATTATATATTTCCGGAATATCCCAATAATTACGTTGTTCAGACTGAAAGCCGAATGGCGTAAGCGTACGATTATAAGCGCCACTACGGGCAATGCCACAAGCAAACAAATCAGAATGAGTAAGTAAGTTTGCAGTCATAAAGGCACCATAAGAATGCCCTCCTACGGCTACTTTTGTTCTGTCGATATAACCTAGTTGGTCTACGGCATCAATAGCCGCCTTGCCATTGGCCACCAATTGTTCCATAAAATTATCATTCGGTTCCTTACGCCCTTCTCCAATAATTGGGAAAGATGCATCATCTAAAACCACATAGCCTTTCATTACCCAATACACAAACGAACCATAATTTGGGAATGTAAATTCATTTGGATTTTTATTAGATTGTCCTGCGCTACTTTTATCTTTAAACTCCTCCGGATAGGCCCATATCAACATCGGGTATTTTTTAGATTTATCGTAACCCTTTGGTAAGTAAAGAGTACCGGATAGTTCTACACCATCAGCGCGTTTATACTTAATCACTTCTTTATGAATATCGTTCAATACGGCAAATGGATTTTTAAACGTAGTAATCGGTGTCATTTTTTCCTTCTGTTTATAATTCCTAAAATAATAATTCGGAAATTCAGATTTAGATTCTAGTTGAATGAGACTCACTCCATTTTTATAATCTTCAATAGATAAAATACTTTCCTTTTTATCTGTATAGCTAGAGGTATACACACGTTTGTTTTTAGCCGTTGTGATATCAAATTCATCGATAAAAGGAAACTGCCCTTTGGGTGTAAATCCTTCGCCTAATAAAATCATGGTGTTTTTTTCAATAGCTAATACATACTGCCCATATTCATTTTCTCTGGTTTCAAAAGATCCGGGGTCGCTATAAATGTCTTGACTATTCCGATCGAAAATTATTTTTGGTTGAGTATTCTCTTTGGCAGGATCTATCAAGTAGGTTTTTTCATTTCGTGTATCATACCATGAATCAGAAACAATAGCCGTATGCTCGTTACCCCATGTTAAACCCGCAAATCGTTGTATAGTTTTTACGATAGTTTGAGGTTCGGTATTGAATGGAGCATTCCAAACGAAAAGGGCATCGCGAAATTCTACTTTTTTAGCGGGGTCTCCTTCATCCAAAGCTTCCACAAAATATAAGGTGGATGGCTTATCTGCTCTCCAATTCATACTGCGTTTACCCTTCCTTACTGCAGCAAAGCCTTTGGGCATAATTTCCGTTAGTGGAACCTCATTCACTTGTTTTACCAATTCACCACTTGATTTATATACAAAGGTTTTCATAGGAAAACGAGAAAAGGGAACGATATAGGAAAATGGTTTTTGAATAGTAGTAAGCATAACGTAATTCCCATCGGGCGAATAGGATTGTCCAATAAATAAATCAGCTGGTTTAAATAATTTTATACCGCCATGCAAATCCACAATATCCAATTCTGCATTCACCAAGGTTTCAAAGTTTACTTCATCTGCATTGTTCTTTAATAAATCGGGGTAGGTTCTGTTTTGGGAAGCTTTGCCATCGGTAATGGATACAGAAGGGCCGTTAGGTAAATCCTTTTTAGGATCAAGTAATTCTTTTCTGTTAGAAGGAATGCGTCGTATTAATAGATGCTCGTTATCCGGCAACCAATTATACGGCAAACCCACATTCGCATTTAATTTATCAACCACTTTACTAGCCTGAGCTGTAGCTACATCAATCACCCAAAGTTCAACTCCTGTATTGCTGGTATTCGTAAAGGCAATTTTTTTATCATCTAAAGACCACTGAACAAAGGTGATACGAGGGTTGCTAGGAAGGCCTGCTACTTGAATGGGTTCGCTATTAACGTCTTTTACTTTTCTGAGTTGTAAATTATTCAGATAGCTGGTGCTCGCCGAAATACTCGTAATAGGATTAATTCGTAATCCACCTAAACGTAATTCAGGTTGATTTAAATCATCTAAAGTTTTGTAAGTATTACGATATTGAAACAGCATATACTCCTTTTTTGTATCCATTGATATCCGGGGAGTAGATTGATAATCGGTCAGTGAGAGTATACTTGCTGATGGTTTTTGATACTTCAAATCTTCTTGCGAAAAAGAAGGGAAAGAAATGCCTAGGCAAAAAAGAAGCAAATAATATTTCATAGTGGCAATATTTTGAACTACAAGTATATTGAATATTATTTAGAATGTACTAATGTGTGTGTCAAGTGACACTGAATTGTTAT
Source organism: Chitinophaga pinensis (assembly GCA_945878115.1). Taxonomy (GTDB): domain Bacteria; phylum Bacteroidota; class Bacteroidia; order Chitinophagales; family Chitinophagaceae; genus OLB11. Next base: position 11,460 of record CAMDVD010000024.1, read on the forward strand.
CCATTATATAGCAACGGCATTCATTGCGAGAGCTACGAAGTCAAGCGGTTCGATATGTTCGGCTTTGTGGCATGTCGAACTATTGACAAAAAAGGTTTTGCGAACCTCTACCGCAAAACATTTTTTTTATTTTATGTATGGGATTTTCATACAAAATTTAGGTTCAACATAATATGTACTTTGTAACATTCACTGTGCATCAATGGGTAGATGTATTTTCAAGAAAGCAATATATTGAAATTTTAATCGACAGTTTAAAATTTTGCCAAACTAAAAAAGGATCAAAAATATATGCATGGGTAGTAATGAGCAATCATGTGCACTTGATACTTAGAAGTGATGACAATAAACTAAGTGATATTATCAGGGATTTTAAAAAATATACTTCAACAAAAATTGTAAAAGCTATTCAAGAAAATAAAAAGGAAAACAGAAGAAGTTGGTTGCTTTGGTTATTGAAGAAGTAAGATAAAATTTGTTTTTGGGAAGAAGGCTAACCTGGTGAAGAAATTACTACACCTGATTTCTTTGAAACAAAATTAAATTACATTCATCTAAATCCTGTAAGGGCTGGTATAGTTGAAAAGGGCGAAGATTATATCTATAGTAGTTGCGCAGATTATTTATCTTTACGAAAAGGAATTTTACATGTGAATGGTTTATAAGGTCATTAGAATGGTTCGGAGAACCACATCTTTCTGTAGTTCGACATGCCGCAGAGCCGAACATTCTATACAGCAGTTTTTTATAAATTGTAAATCAACAAGTTAAAAACTGCTATTCTCTGGTTTTAATGAAGTTCGCTTCATTGAGGGAAAGTCGAACAGCCCCGAAACAGCGCGGTGTGGTATTCAAACAAAGAAAATAATTATAGAGTAAGTTACACTGCATTCGCGTAAGGGATGGTAGTGAAAATCCTTTTGCTTGCCTCAAGCAAAAGATTGTAACGTACAGCCCGACCCCGATGCTAGGTAGGAACATGTGTCAGGAACCTAAGTTTTTGCATTCGGGGTTACGCAAAAAAAGAAAAGTTAGTACAATGGCAAGTTCTGAACCATTGCACATCCTACATGAATGCATAAAAAAAACCGACTCCAATGGAATCGGTTTTTTTAAATATATTATTCGATTATTTCAATGCACATTTACTATCTAAAATAGCCCATGTTGCATTATATGCTTCGCACCAAGTTTTAGCTTTTGCTTTTGTAGATTTTTGCGTATAACTAATATCTAAAATACCAGTTGAATTGTCTTTACACTCACAAGTGTAGTCTTTCTTACAAGATGTCAAGCTGAACGCGCCAGCAATGACTGCTAGAATAAATAATTTTTTCATTTTTTTAAATTTAAAGCAAATATAATTATCAAATCCAACTTATCAAATTAACTTATTTCTTTATTTTCTGTTACCGAACCCAAAAAGCACATAAAAATTATAACCGAAGGCAGTATTTTTATCGGCCTTACCATAACCCGCAAGATAAGATGGTGGCAGCTGTTCAAACTTTTTAGGATTCAAGAATGTTTTGACACGAATATTCCAACCAGCAAAAACATTTTTGAAAACTTCCATTTTGAAACCACCACTTAGTTCTATCCAATGGGCTAAAAAAGAAGCACTCGGAATGGCACCTGTTGTATTTCCCCAAACGGGATCCTGAATAGCATACGTGGCTGCGCCTCTTTGCACAACACCAAGTCCATAACGTAAGCCAATTAATCCATTGCTGTAATCGCCTTTAAATTCAGCATCGAATAAGGTTTTATCCATTCCTATTCGAACAAAAACATTATTGCAATTATATTTCAAATAATCATTTTCTACAATGGAATGCCCAAATCCAAACTCGGAAACCAAGAACATTTGCTTCTTATAATGAATATCCATCTGCATCTCATAAGCATCGTATTCTGTAGAGATGGCAGATGAAATGAATTTGGATGCATCAATACCTATTCGAAAATAATTAAATTTTTCTTCCTTTATTTTCGTTGCTGCAGTACTATCTGTTTGTGCTTTTGTAGTTATAGAAATAAAAAATAATAAGCAATAGCAAAGGATGCGATTGACAATAAAATGAAAAGTTTGATATAGATTATTTTTTAAGTACAATTTTAATATGTTCTTTATTTACATCATTATTGACGAGTGCTGTGGTGGTAATCATTGTATCTAAAACATGCTTGGTGCATGTGGTACGGGTAATGGTAAAATAATTTTGATAACCACAAGCCACCGAAATAAAATGTAATTCTTTGGTATAATAAATGGAAAAAGTATCGATTGTATTTGGACTATTCGTTAAAGAATCGGATTGAAAAAATACTGTAATGCTATCTTCATTTTGTGCCAATGGAAATGAAAATTTTCTTGCCTTCTTGATAGATTGCATATACTGCGCAGTAGAACCAAAATACAAATTCGCATTCACGAGTATGGTATCACGAAACGTATTGGCTGTATCTGCAATATAAAAACCGCCTCGCAAAGCAAGTGTTTGGGGCTGCGTACATGTATTATTTTGTTTGCAAGAATTAATTATGGTCCAGCACCCAAGTATAAAAATAAAATAGGTACTTAAGGGTAGTCTAGTGCGTACTGGCTTTAGAGCACTGTCCATGTTTCATTTCCAGCTATGAGTTTGTCTAAGTCGCCCTTACCTTTTACACTGAGTGCATGCGCAACTTGTGCATGTAATTGCTCTTCATAACAAGGTCTGTCGATAGCATAAAAAACACCAAATGGTCGAGGCAAGTGATTATCTGAAGTTGGGTTATCAAATAAGCGAGTCAATATTTGCGCTTTGTAAATATCTTTTTCGTCGTGTATCCATAAATCATCAGCTGAGTAATCGCTCATACTTACAACTTGTGGTTTGAATCCATCCAAACGAATACCTTTATCTTGATTGGCACCAAATAGAAGTGGGTTGCCATGTTCAACAAAAACAGCTTCTTCTGGTTTGCTTCCTTTTTCTGTAAATACTTCAAATGCCATATCGTTGAAAATATTGCAGTTTTGGTAAATCTCTAAAAAGGATGTGCCTTGATGTGCATGACTTCTACGCAACATTTCTTGCAAATGCTTAGGATCACGGTCCATGCTACGTGCAATAAAAGTGGCATCAGCACCTAATGCCAAAGCACCAGGATTAAATGGATGATCTAAACTGCCAAATGGCGTTGATTTTGTAATTTTATTTTCTTCACTGGTTGGTGAATATTGACCTTTTGTAAGGCCATAAATTTGGTTATTAAACAACAGAATTTGTACATTAAAATTTCTGCGTAGCAAATGGATTAAATGATTGCCACCAATACTCATACTGTCTCCATCACCTGTTACTATCCATACACTTAAGTCGGGTCGAGAAGCTTTCAATCCGCTGGCAATCGCAGTAGCTCTACCATGTATTGAATGCATACCATAGGTATTCATATAATATGGAAAACGAGAAGAGCAACCAATACCAGAAATGATGGCAATATTTTCTCTTGGAATGCCAAGTGTAGGCAGTACGGTTTGTACTTGTTTTAAGATACTATAATCTCCACATCCCGGACACCATCTTACTTCTTGATCGGTGACAAAATCTTTTGCAGTTAATGTACTCATTTGATAAATTTTACTCGTTTACAATTTTATACTTTTGTAATGATGCCGACAAAAATAAGGTGAAATAACAAATGATTTTGAATTATTTTTCGACATCATTTCAATAGATTTTGGACAGCATGCCATACGTCTGCCGCCACCACTTCAACACTTCTATTACCGTCTATTCGAATGACATTTTCTACGTTTTCTAAAGTTAAAAATGCCTGTTCATAATTGTCACGAACTCGATTCAGATTATCTAGTGTTTCATACAACTCTGTACTGTCACGGTTTTGCCGAATACGTTCCATACAAGTTTGGGGATGTACGTCAATATAAATCGTTGCATGCGGTCGTAAACTATTTGCGCTTTGTGCATTGGTTTGAATCACCCAATCCATATCCATGTGTACACTGTGATAGGCATACGATGAAAAATAATATCGATCACTGATTACATGTAATCCTAGTTCGAGTTGTTTCAAAATGCCATTATCGGCATTTAAGATATGGTCTAATCTATCTGCAGCAAACAATGCAGCAATGGTTCTTTCATCTGCTTGCCTCTTTCCTTGTAGGATATGTCTAATGATAGTTCCTATATCCGATTTGGTTGGTTCAAAGGTTTCATATATAGGAAAACCTTCCCTTTGAAATTGAGCTGCTAATAATTTTGCCTGTGTGCTTTTACCACTACCATCAATACCTTCAAACGCAATAAATAAAGGAGTTTTAGCCATTAGAATTATAGATTTCCTTTATATAAATTATCAAAACAAAAATAGATTTCATTCCTGCACATGCGACAAAAATAGTGATTTAATTGAATACGACTTGCGACTTTTTACTTTCTACTTACGACTAACGACTTTACAAATAAAAACCGTCGTGATTAATTAAGAATCACGACGGTTTAAAAAAAAGAAACGATGTATTAATGACTTACAGTAATTTTAGTATTTACTTTTTCATTACCTACTTGAAGATCTAACATATACATACCATTGGAAAGATTAGCTGTGTTGATTTCAATATCTTGGTTACCACTGTTCATGTTTTGTGTAGCACTTGAATAAACAATTTGACCAACTGAATTAAATAAATTGAAAGAAACAGCATTTGATTTATCTAATTGAAGATGTAATGTTACCAAGTTGTTTGAAGGATTAGGATAAACATCAAAATTGAAAGCTTTTCCAATTACTTCTGTAGTGCTTAATGGTGCTAATGGACATTTGCTGCCAATATAAGAACGCAATGAAGTTACATCTGTAATGTTGGTGCTAATTTTATAAAACTTTTTGTTATTGCAAATAACAAATACTGCAGGCACACCATAAGAAGTAGTACCAGGCGTTAAAAATTTAGACAATACAGAAGAAGAATTTGAAGGATCACAAATAGGATGTGTAGTGCCTGTAATCCAGTCGCCTTGCGTATTAGAACCTGTACCTTGTAAATCTGCAAGATTAGTGCTGCCATCTACTTCATATAAAAATACTTGCGCATCTTTATTTAAAGTTCCAGTACCAGCATTATAATCATCATAATAATCATCTAACACATTAGTATTATGATATGCCCAACATGGTCCACACCATGTAGCAGAAAGATCTATCACCACATGCTTACCTTGGTTAAGCATAGTGAATGCATCATAGCTTGTGGCATTTAAATCAGTCATTGTAAAAGTTCCAGAAAGTGTGGAGCCGTCTGCTTGCCATTGTGCTTGCGTAGTGAATGCAGTAAATGCAAGTGCTAAAGAGAATAATGTTTTTTTCATTTGTTTAATTTTTTTAATGAATAACAAACGTATACAATAAAAATCGAACAAAAAAAATTAAAATAACCCAACCTTTTTCAAATCCTACTACACAGGTTTGAATTCTTATCAAAGAATGATAGCGTTAATCCATTAGAAAGACTAGGCGTTCGCCAAATCAAAGTCGCTTTGCAAGCCAAACTCCTTCAATAATTTTACATGAGAAGCCAGTGCAGACCAATAACTATCATTGTAATGATATGGCACATTAAATTCTTTGGCAGTCTGTTCCACTATGTGCGCAATTTTCGGGTAATGAATATGGCAAATATCTGGGAATAGATGGTGTTCAATTTGATGGGTTAATCCACCAGCATACCAAGTTAATAATTTATTGCTATGTCCAAAATCAGCAGTAGTCTCCATTTGATGGATAGCCCATTCATTTTCTATTTCGCCTTTTTCATTTGGCAAAGGGAATTTTGGTCCTTCTACTACGTGCGCCAATTGAAACACTGTAGACAATGTAAATCCTCCAATAGCATGCATCAACATGAATCCACCAACAATTAATCCACCACCATATCCAAGCCACCAAATTGGAAGTACAAGCATGTATAAATAATAGAATAATTTTGTCGCGATCAATTTGAACAAATCAAAAGTTCTAGATTTTTTATCGTTTTTATTTAATCCATTTTTTGAATAGGTATAAAACTGCTTATAATCTTTGATAAAAGTCCAACTCCATGTTGCCAAACAATAAGCGAAAAATGCATACACGTGCTGGTATTTTTGGATTGGATGCCATTTAAAATGGGGCGACCATCGCATCTTCACACGAGGATTAATATCTTCATCTACATGGGTAATATTGGTGTATGTATGGTGCAAAATATTATGCTGAAATCGCCAATTCACATCAAAACCACCCAATAAATTAAGGGTGCTTCCCATGATCATATTTACAAATCTATTGTGGCTATAGGCGCCATGATTTGCATCGTGCATTACACTCATTCCCACACCTGCTACGCCAATGCCAGAAAGTGTAAAACAGCCTAAAACTCCCCACCATGGCAAATGATAAACATAAATGGCAACAATTGGCAAGATATACATACACAATAAAACAATAGATTTTACAACCATTGCAGCATTGCCTTTCTTATCCAAATTTCGTTCTTCAAAATAGGCGTCCACGCGATGTTTCAGGGTCTTCAAAAACTGTGTTTTGTCTTTATTGACAAATTTAATTCGTTTGATAGGTTCCATTACGCGAAAATAGCTTATTAAATTGGAAGATGCTAGAGTTTTTAAAAAGTAATGAGATGGAAGCAAGCTAAGGGTGAATTTTCGACAAAAAAACAGTGCCGTTCAGACATTCAAATGCATGATATCCCATGGTTCGAAGGCACAAGCCATAGGTTAGTCTGAAGTAATTACTTGCAAATGGCCTTGGATAGTTTGGCGTTAAAAAAAATGGAGTGGTCGGCGAACAAATCGTCCCTGTCTGAGCAACCGACGTTAGGAGGATTGTGAGTTTGGACGATTTGTGTCGAGCGCGAACATTTTTTAGCGAAACTATCCACAGCCTTGATTTTTTGCTTCTTTTGTATCAAGACAAAAGAACAAAACATTCTTAGTAGCAACAATTTCGAATGCGTCATAAATTTATTCTTTGTCCCTCCATTCCCATTTGAATATTACATTTGGCATTCAAATAAATGCATGGCCAAACTCATCAAAATTTTTTCTCCCTATTTGCCTTACAGCTTCTTTACCCTTTTCTTTTTATGTGGGATGTTGGCATTTCAAGATTACGGAATTGGCTGGGATGATGAATTCGCTAGAGTGCTAACCGGACGAGTGAATTTAAACTACATCACGAACTTAGATAAAACAACTTTATTGTTTGTCGCGGAAAAATACCATGGCCCATTTTTTGAAATACTATTGGCTTGTATGGAGAGAGGATTCAAGATGACGGATACTGCCAACATCTATAGAATGAGACATCTTGTACTATTTCTTGTATTTTTCATGGCGGTAATTGCATTTTATAAAACAGCTATTAAAGTAGTTGGCAAAGAATATGCTCTCATGGCTTGTTTATTTTTAGTACTCTCACCACGAATATTTGCCGAATCCTTTTATAATTCGAAAGACCTAGTATTCATGTCATTCTTTATTTTCAATTTGTATTCATTTATTCAATTCTTTGAAAAACGAAATTGGGTTTGGGCTATTATACACGGCATTCTTACCGCATTTCTGATCGATATCCGAATTCTAGGATTACTCATACCTATTCTTACTTGCGGCTATTGGATAGTGCTTACTTGCACGAATACGATTCAAAAAAAAGATGGTTTAAAGCTGCTGATTTATCTCTGCGTTTCTGTTGCATTCATCATACTCTGTTGGCCCATATTATGGGAAGGTCCCATCTACCATTTTAAACAAGCCTTCCTCGAAATGAAAAAATACAATTGGGATTGTGGCGTACTCTATGCAGGGAATCGTATACCCGCAACAAAACTCCCATGGCATTATTTGATTTTGTGGATACTCATTTCAACGCCTCTACTCTACTTATTTTTATTTTTTATTGGCACAGGACAGTTCATCCAATCTTCCTTCAAAAATGGCATTACCTCTTTTCTGCAGAATACCAACATCAATAGTGTAGTGATATTATTTTTTGTCCCCTTAATTGCAATCATCGCCATGAAATCCATTGTTTATGATGGATGGAGACATGTCTATTTTATTTATCCCATGTTTATATTGATTGCAATACTCGGTTTACAAACAGCATGGATATGGAGTAAAAAATACAAATGGGGAACTAGGATAGTCGGTAGTTTAGTCGCTATCAACCTCTTATCTGTTTCTTTTTGGATGATAAAAAATCACCCTTTTCAAAATACATTTTTCAATGAATTGACGCTGCTTACAACCCACGATATGCCCCATCGTTTTGAATTAGATTATTGGGGGCTTTCCTACAAACAAGCGGAAGAATATCTTTTAAAGACAACTCCCAGAGATTCTAAAATTAAAATTGCTGTTGCAAACTACCCTGGCGAATTAAATCTCTTGACACATCCAAAAGCAGATAGAGAGCGATTTAAACTCTACCCTCGAGATAGTTTAGGTTACGATTATTTTATCAGCAATTTTAGATTCGAAGAAACTCCTACCGATTTGCAAGTGGTGAAATTATTTATGGTCGATAATTATCCGATTATTGGTATTTATAAACCCCATACGGCTTCGCCAAATTCTAAATCCCAAATCGCAAATCCGAAATTCCAAATCCCGAATTCCAAATCCCATTAATCCAAATGTAAAATCCAAAATCACTTGCTTTTCGATTGTTGTCGCACCAACCGAAACCAGATGCACTGCGTTTATATCCCCACAAAGCTCAGCAAATGCTCCTAACCAACAACAATTTCATAAAATTTAACTTTAAAAAACAGTTTCCATTTAGCTATGTCTTAAATTGCGACTTATATGAACAATTACGACTTGTTGATTAGTAAATTAGATGCCTTCATTAGAAAGTACTATGCCAATAAATTAATTCGAGGCATACTTATTTTTTTAGCTTGCGCCATTGCCTATTATATTTTGGTGAGTGTTGGAGAATACTACTTTTATTTTCCTTCTTGGTTGCGATATACCTTATTGGGCATTTTTATTCTGATTGGTGGTTTTGCTGCCGTACAACTTGTCTTGCTTCCTTTTTTGCAAATGCAAAAATTAGGTAAGACTATTTCTCATGAACAAGCTGCGAATATTATTGGGATTCACTTTCAGGATGTGCAAGATAAATTACTCAATGTATTGCAACTCAAACAAAGAATCAATGAAACCAAAAGCCAAGATTTATTGCTTGCCAGTATAGATCAAAGGACCAGTGAATTATCGCCACTTCCATTTCAAACTGCCATTAATTTTTCTAAAAATAAAAAATACTTACCTTACTTACTACCGCCTGCCATTTTATTTGCAGCCATTCTTTTAATAGCGCCAAACATCTTTAAAGAATCAGCGTTTCGATTACTTTCTCCATCCCATCAATTCATTCCGCCAGCACCATTTACGTTTGAATTACTAACCAAAAAATTGAATGTCACCCAGTTTGATGATATTGAAATAATCACTCGTACACAAGGAAAAATAATTCCAGAACAAGTGATGGTTGAATACAATGGGCAACAAGTGGTGATGCAGCATAAAGAAAAAAATACATTCACACATACCTTTTACAAAGTAGCGAAAGATGTAGATTTTAATTTTACATCCAGCGGATTCAGTAGTACAAAATATAAAATAAAAACCTTACAAAAACCAGTCATCAAACAATTCAAAGTATCTGTCGATTATCCGGATTATACTGGTCGTAAAGATGAGATGTTAGACAATATCGGCGACATCATTGCACCACAAGGCACCACTTTACGATGGGCTTTTAATACAGAACATACCGACAATATGCAATTCGCTTTGGGCAATGGAACGCCTACTTCCATGATACATACAGGCAATCAGTTTTTTTACAATTACCGTTTTATGAGAGATACTACCTACAGTGTTTTGATATCCAATCAACAAGTACAAAAAATGGATTCATTACATTACAATGTATCGATTATTCCTGATCAAATGCCTTCCATCAATGTGCAACAATACAATGATTCTTTAACTGGCGAATATGTACTTTTTGTTGGTGAAGCAGGCGATGATTATGGCATTCGATCCATCTCTTTAAATTATGCCATTCAACATACCAATGAAAATGGCAATGCACTGGGGCCTGTAAAAAATGGGTCAATTCCTGTTCCAAATACCGGTGGCACATTCGCTCAGTTTAATCAATTTCTACAAATAGATGAATTGAATTTACAAGCAGGTGATATGCTTACTTACAACTTTTCAGTTTGTGATAATGATGCTGTCAATGGTAGCAAATGCACCAAAAGTGTAACCTTCAATTATGAAAAACCAAGTGCAAAAAAATTAGATTCTTTGATTGAGAAAAAGCAAGAAGAAGTTACCAAAGACTTAAACAATGTTGCCAAAGACAATGACAAAGTAGATAAAGACATTAAAAAATTACAAGAAAAATTATTGCAAAAAGATGAGTTAGATTTTAATGATAAGAAGGTGATGGAAGAGATGAAAGAGCGGAATGATAATTTGCAAAAGCAAATAGAAAATGTCCAAAAGAAATTTGAACAAAACAACAAACAATCTAAGGACAAAAACTATTCCGAAGAAACAAAAGAGAAACAAGAAAATTTAGAAAATCTATTAGATGAATTAAAAAATAAACAATTAGATGAGCGCATGAAAAAAATGGAAGAGCTCATGAAGTTATTGGATAAAGACAAGCTTTTTGAGCAGCTCAAACAAATGGAGCAAGATGATAAGTTGATGGAAAAAGACTTGGATAGAATGGTGGAATTGATGAAGCAATTGGAGCGTGATATGCGCATGGAGGACATTGCTAAAAAAGCAGCAGACTTAGCAAAAAAGCAAGATGATTTGAATAAAGAAACGGATGCGCATACCAAGCCAGAAGCGGAGTTGAAGAAGAAGCAAGATGATTTGAACAAAGAAATGGATGCCTTGAAAAAGGATATTGCGGAGATGGAAAAAGTGAATGAGCAAATGGAGAATAAGGCGGACTTAAAGGAGATGAAAGAAGAAGAGCAAAATGCGGAAAAAGAAATGAACAATAGTTCGGATGAATTAAAAAGTGGGAATAGCAATAAGGCTTCTAAAGCACAAAAGAAAGCGAAAGAAAGTTTGGAAAAGTTAGCGAAAAAAATGGAAGAAGAAGCTGGTGGTGGTGATGAAGATGAATTGGAAATTAATATTAAAGCGGTTAGACAAATCCTACAGAATTTAATTCGCATGTCTTTCTCGCAAGAAGATTTAATTCATTTGGTGCAAACAACAGGAATCGCCGATCCAAATTTTGTTGCCAATATTCAAACGCAACAAAAGCTAAAAACGGATGGCAATATGATAGCCGATAGTTTATTTGCATTGAGTAAAAAATTATCCATGTTGTCGTCTACCGTCAATAAAGAAATTGATGGCATCAATAGAAATATGGATGGTGCCATTGCGAGTTTAGAGCAACGACAAACACCTCAAGCTAGCGTGAATCAACAGTATGTGATGACTGGTGCAAATAATTTAGCCTTAATGTTGAATGAAGTATTACAACAATTGATGCAACAACAAGCTGAACAAATGAAGGAAGGAGAAGGCAGTAAATCGTGCAAGAAACCTGGTGGCAAACCATCTAAAAAACCAGGCAAAGGCGTGGGTATGCAACTAGGTGACATTATGAGTAAACAACAAAAATTAGGAAGTGCGATGGAACAACTTCTCAAAAAAATGGGCAATAAACCTGGACAAAAACCTGGTGATAAACCCGGCGACAAACCGGGAGATAAACCTGGTCAAAAGCCTGGTGACAAACCGGGCAAAGATGGGAAGGACGGCAAGTCTGGCGATCAAGGTGAAAGTGAAGAAGGCGGTGGCGAATCGGAACAAATGGCGAGAATAGCAGCGCAACAAGCTGCCTTGAGAAAGCAATTGAATGATATCAATAATGAACTTCGTAAAGATGGTAAAAGCAATCCAAACTTAACCAAAATACAAGCCGATATGGATCGCAACGAAACCGAAATTGTGAACAAAAGAATGACACAAGATATGCTTCGTCGCCAATCCGAAATCATGACCAGATTAATGGAAGCGAAAGATGCCATTCGCCAACAAGAACAAGGCGATGAAAGAGAATCCAATGCTGGTAAAGATGGCGTAAAAGAAATTCCGCAACAGTTGAAAGACGTTTTAAAAAATAAACAATCCATCATTGATTATTACAAAACCGTCCCTGCTGAGTTAAAGCCTTATTACAAACAATTGGTAGAAGAATATTTCAAAAAGATTAAGTAGGCTAAGGTAGTATTGAGTAGTTAGTAGTTAGTATTTAGATGGGATGTGACTAACTTCAATTTATGCTTACGCCTTTTTACTTTCGACATACACCTTACCCCTTACGACTTACTCCTTACGCCTTACTACTTACGACTTTTTACTTTTTACTCAAGACTTACCCCTTACTCCTTACGACTTACGACTTTCGACTTTTTACTTTTTACTTTCTACTAAAATCTCACTACTAACTACTATTGGACGTTCCCCTACGGGCCGGGCTATCACTGCAATCTTTTTTTGAAGAAAAAAAAGGATTTCCGTTCTATCCGTAACGCAATGTGCTGATGAAGAAATTTGAATATATCAGGAAATGTTGAAGTGAATTTCAAAAGGTTTTCTAAAAAAATTTGTTGGCGTGAAAAGGAGTATTACATTTATGGAAGATTGAATGATGATTAATGATTTCTCTTTGTAGAGAAATTTAAAAATACAGCTCTTTAAAAATTTTGATTTGCGTTTGAATATAACGTGCTTTATAAAGAAAACTCGACACTTTCTAAATTACAATCATAAGCAAGATATATGCAACGCCCGCGCGCAGCGTGGGCTTTTGCATTTGCTTTGATTGTGGGTATGTCGAGTACCTCTGTATTGAGTTCATGTTAAAAGCCCATGTTGCACGAACAGGCAGTATAGGAAGAAAATATGTTTCTTAACCATTAAAAATAAATGCCATGAACAGAAAATTAACCTTAGTGAATTCATTGAAATTATTGCTTGTTCTCTTTTTTTGTAGCTTGCAAAAGAATGTTTTTGCACAGGCAAATTTTGGAGGAAGAACGGCAGACACCTTAAATTTGGTTGTCGATTTCGGTGCAGATTCAACTGGCGCAATTGATGCCTCATATGCACTTATAAAAGCCTCGCGATATATTGAAAATAAATGGAAAAAGAGTGGGGATACACTATTGCCAAGCGACCCTCCAAATATTAATTATGATTCAAATTATGTTCGCTTAGAGATTCCATCTGGTACTTATAAAGTTGGAAAAGAAATCAGTTTTTTGAGTATCCCATATGATACCTTTTATGTAAACTCAACAAACAACCCAGGTACTAAGATATTAAAATATAGTACAATTTATGGTTCTGGAAATAATAGAGAAGGAATTACAATAGAGACTGGTTGGAATTCTTGTATATCAAAATATTTATCAAAACGATACTCTGGTACACAGTTGTTTAATATTACAAATGCTTCAACTGATTCTATTAACAGGGTAGATGGTGTGGAGATAATTGGAATTGGAAGTACAAAACCTGTATTCAAGTATGCCGACAGTATACATGTAGGGTGGATGGATACATTAGGAAACCCTGTTGATACTACAACCAATCAATGTGGGAATTTATGGCCTTTACACCACCAATCAGCTAATCTTTTTTATGTAGAATTTTGTAACAATATAAAAATAAGCAATATAGAAATAGATGGAAATATACGCTACGCATTATATATGGGGTCTGGATCAGATGGCTATCAAGGAGGCGCATTTGGATTAAGACTCAATGCCAAACATATATCATTAGATCGTTTATATATTCATCATATGCAAGACGATGGCATTTATTTGACAGACCAGGACAGCCTTAGCCAAACTTATCTTGTGGCTGATAGTATTGTATCACAGTATAACAGAAGAACTGGGTTTACATGGAGTATTGGTGATAGTATTATAGTAAAAAATAGTAAATTCAATAATATAGGCAGAGACACAAGCATTCTACAATCAGGCAGAATTTTAGAAACTAACCCTAATGTTGGAATTGATATTGAATATCAAAATGAATTCCTTGATTCAATACAATACCAACATAAATATCTAATCAGAAATGGATATTTTATTAATTGTGAATTCCTCAATTCTAGAGGTCGTTGCGTTGAAAATAATTATACCAGTCAAGCAGGAGTAAGAACTAAAAATATTAATTTCAAGAATTGTACATTTCATAAAATAGATGGATGGGGATTATGGTGTCATGGCAATAAATTTACATTCGATAGTTGTAAAATTTATTGCTCCATTGTGCACAGTGGGTTCGGGGATTCATTGAACGAAGAAACTAAATATAAGAATTGCCAATTTGAAGACAAGCCTTATGGAGGAAAACACATGATAGATGGAGATAAATTAGTTCATATTGACGGCTATAAAAAAACACTTTTTCAAAATTGTACATTTACTGTAAACGATAAAAAGCGAGACTTCTTTTTTTTGAATTGGAATAACTCAATGCCAAAAACAGATTGGACAGTTTTTGATAATGATACTTTCATTTATAATAATCTTGGCAGACCAATGCCTGATGAGGGATCTCTTATGGAGGGCATTAAATTCAGGGGGCATAATACTATAAAAAACACATTGAATGGATTGAATTCATTTCACATTATGAAGACAAAACATACTGTATTGGAAGGAAGTAGCGACCCATGTAAAGCTAATACACTTATCTTTGAAGGACAAGTACAACATATTATGAATGGAGATGCTGTCGATACTTTTAATATTGGAAACCAAATAAGCAACGCAGATGGCTATGCAGAATATAAGGTAGATAATAAAGCACTTCTTGTTGTAGACTCAAACGTAAGAGTAGAAATAGGCACTCATTCAGGCTTGCAGATAATGAAAGGGGGCTCTTTATATAATGGCGGCAAGTATTATTTGGATGGCGGGCAAATGATTCTTCATCCTGAGAGCTTTGTTTTTATGCAAATAGGTCACGTAAGGTATGAAGATGGCAGTGCCAATCATAATTCACTGTTTTATATCGATAAAAATTGCAACCCTAATAATGCAACTATTTCACCCATTTGGAGTAACGGTATTGGTTATGGTACAGGAACTACAACACCCATTGGGAGCATTAATTCGTTCTTAGGGGATTTTAATAACGGTACTTGGACTAAGCCATGTATTCAAGGTAAGCACCATATAATTGATGCAGCAATACCAGCTTCGCAATGTTCTCCACTCTATACAAATATAATAAGCAGTAACTCCATATCCATATTATACAATAAAACAGTCTCTTGTTTTGGTACGGGAACTGCCGCATTTAATTTTAAAATAGTTGGCGGCACAGCACCATACAGCGATACCCTTGATGGTGCTTATACAACCGACACAAGTTTCGCAAGCATTGCTACTGGCAATCATACATTAAAAGTAAAAGATTCAAATGGTTGTGTTGAAACTTTTAATATTAATATCGATACCATTTTTCAATACAAAATAATAAAAGGTTGTGTAGCAGGAAGCGATGCGAAATTCAGCACAAATGCCTGTTCGCAACCGAGTTATACTGCGCCTTCAGGAGCTGCAGTTAGTTATAATAGCGGTACCAAAACATTCAGCGTAAACAAAGCAGGAACCTATACGCTAACATCAGGTGGTGTTACACTTTCCTTCTATATAGGACGTTGCGACACTTGCAGTATTGCCGATAGTACAGCACAATGGTATCCGCCTGATAGTAGCATCAGCTCTATCTTTTCGGATGGCATAGCACCTTCATCAGCCATTGTATTGAGCGGCATTATACATGTAGATACAACGCTTTATATTTACAATAATGACCATGTTTTTTTGACAGCGAATACGCAATTTATTGTAGACAGTAATCATTCGATGATAGTCAACAAAAGCAAACTAAGGGGTTGTAATAAATATTGGGATGGCATTAAGGCAGATGGAAAAGACCGAATAGTGATAGTAAATAATTCGAGCCAATTACAGGACATGAGTAGTGGAGTACAAATTATGAACAATGCTTTTTTGCAGGCAAGGAATAGTACTTATTTGAATAACGCTACAAATTCCATTTCGTTTAAGAATATGAGCGACCTAAATTATAATGGCATGATATGGAGTAATTTATTTAAAAGTGATACCAATTTTATTACATTCTCAGGAACGAACAAAGGAGAAACAGGCATTAAAATATTCAATAGTAATTATCTAAATATTGGACAACAAGGAGATACTTCACTTGGCAATCTTTTTTCAAACCTATATACAGGGATACATGTTTATTGCGATAGTAATATCAATACTGTACTAGATGACACCACCAACCAGATTGGTATTTTTAATAATAAATTTGCTTACATTCAGAGTGATTCCACACAAAATATTCCTAATGCTTACACCAGCTTGAAAGGTACAGGAGTCTATATTGATTATAGTCACGCACCAGGCTTTGATGCCCATGCTACAGTGAGTTTTACCAAACCAACAATTTCCTCCTTAGTACTTTTTGATAGTTGTTATAAGGCTATTGTTAGTATCAACAATAATTTGATAGATAGCTCATTGTATTTAAAGAATTGCAACTTTGGAATTATGAATAATAACCTAATGAGCAAAGGTTGTTTTATATCTCACAACAAAATCGAGAATACTTTTTTAGGAATACAGTTTGTAGGAAACTATACAAAATACAAAGCATTGAATAATATAATCACCACGAATCAAGGATACGTGCAATCAAATTTCGGGTACGGGATGATGGCACTCCTATTATCGCCAATAGGGATAGATATAAAACAAATGAGTCCTGTTTTTAATTTGGCGGATACTTTTCAAGTTTCAAATAATGATATAAGCCTTCCTTATGATATTGGTAAGGGCATTGCCAGTCTTGGTGCTAATGGCAGACAATATATAACAAACAATAAAATATCGTTTACTATGAACTCAGGCACACCAGCACCTCCACAGATAACACCTGTAGATCCTAGCTTATATGGTATATTTAGTAGTAATTGCCAAGGTGCAGTTTATGATAAAAATTCGATAGAAGGGATTCATGACCCCAATGTATATGATGCGACCTATAGCAAGGGTTTGTATTTTGAGACCAGCCACGATTATAAAGTTAGTTGCAATTTTATTAGCTATACTAAACAAGGTTTATATGCCTTTGGTAATAACAGTACTGATTCAATAGGAATAACAAACAACAAATTTAAGTTTAATCGCAACCCCATTTACACATTGGACAATGGCAGTGCTCAGTCTGGAACATTTGGACAAATCGGTGGTAGTACTATAGAAAATGGCAACGACTTTATTTATAATACTACAGATTCAACATGGTTACAAAACGGATTGTTTAAAGTTTGGAGAGAAAGTGATACTTCAATTACAGATCAAATAATAACGTCTTCTACTTTTTTGACGCAAAGTGAAAGTGGAGCACCATCAACAAATAAAGAGTATGAGGTTCAAAATATTGCTTTTAATTATGCTGATACGACTTGCCCCAATACCTCATTCGTGTTTGGTACTGTGCCAGGTGATTATCCTGTAGATGAAGATATTGTGGACTGGGCTTCAGTTGATGAAGCAAATGCCGAATTAATCGCCAATCAAGAAGAAATTTATATTGATTATTTTGAAACAGGAAGATGGTTAAATATTAGATACTTGTTTGAGTTACTTTACCGAGACAGTTTGTTAAGAAATAATAATTTTATACTAAACAATTTTTATAACAATTACCAGAACACCAATATTGGCAGACTAAATGATGCAGATGCTGCGCTTGCACAGGTGTTTGATTTTAAAGGTTCTTACAACGGTTATATAGAAAGATATAATGATGCAGTTGATGCAAACGAAGGGATAGCAATTGATGGCTTACAAGATGAATACGAATATGTAGTCAATAAGATTGCAATTAATTTGGGAATTAAAGGTGCAGATAGTATTGTTGAAGCGGATAGAATGCAATTGGAAATTATTGCAAATACCTGCCCCTTTGTGGGAGGAACTGCTGTGTATAAAGCAAGGACATTATGGTCGGTGTTTAATCCACTTCAACAATATAATGACAGGGTGAATTGTTTAGCTGCATATGGTCAAGGCAAAATGGCAAACAATGTGAATATAGATAGTTTATATGAAGCCAAAGCAAATCAAAAAGGGGCTGTCTTGGCTCAGTTAATAAAAAATAATGAACAACAGAATCCAAAGCCTAATTCAAACTATGCAAATACACTTGTGGTTTACCCTAACCCAGCAAATGATTACATTAATATTGAATATACGCAGATGAGAAAAGGGAACTTTATACTCTATGATATTTTAGGCAAAGAAATAATGAACAGGAACATTGAGGGAAGACTAAATTCAGAGAAAATTCATTTGCCCAATGTACCCGATGGAATATACACTTACAAAATTGTTTTTGACACAGAATCATTTACAGGTAAACTTAATATTCTGAAATAATGAAAACCATAATAATAATCTTACTGACAATTGTTTCCTGCTCATTAGTTGCACAAAATAAAAGTGCGTATACATTTATCTGGGGCGGTGGAGGTGTGTTCGCTCGCTTTAACGGCGATACAAGCAGACCTGTAACTGGACAACTTTACTCTAATAACCCTCCTTACATTATTTTCTCGAAAGGAAGCAGTAATATTTGTGATAGTGCAAGTGGAAAACTTCTGATGCTAAGTAATGGCTATGTGATTTATGACACTTTGGGTAATATTATAGAAAATGGAGATAGCCTTGTGCCTGAAAAAATATATAATCATAATGCATTACCTAATTCGCCTAATACACAAGGCTCATTGATATTACCTAAGGGGAACAATGGATTATATTATCTATTTACATCTACAATAAGCGACAGCGCATATACATTTTATGTTACCAATGGAGGTGGTGGCGGTGCAGTGCCTTACGATTTATTGCAATATCATGTAGTAGACATGAATGCCAACGCAGGAGCTGGTAAGGTTATCCAAAAAAACATACCAACACTTACAAATGTAAAAATGAGCAAGGTAGGTATGATGGCTTGCAGGCATGCAAATGGATATGATTGGTGGTTGGTTAAGCAAGCGGCTGATACTAATATGATGTATGTGTTTTTAGTAACTAAAGATTCTGTAATATTAAAAAATTTACAGGGGTTCAGTTCTCCTCATTTTGGGTATTTCGATCTAGTGGGTCAGAGTTGCTTCAGCACAGATGGCAGTAAGTATGCTTATTTACAAGGAAATAATCCTAAATTATTTGTTGCCGATTTTGACCGTTGTTATGGCGTATTTTCCAATCCGAGAGAATTCAATATACCTGTAGATTCAACAACACATCCCGTTTGGATTTTAGACAGTAGCGCAATAGGTGTTTGCTTTTCCCCGAATGATAAATTTATTTATATAGCACAAGATTTTCATATTTATCAATTGGAGTACAATGAACCAGATAGTTTGCATGCCTGGTGTAAAATTAAAAAAGGTGCAGATACTATTTTATCTCAATTTGCAAAATATGGACAATTATATAAGGGCATAGATGGAAGAATATATATTGGTAAATTTGGCGGCTCAGGTATTGCCAATAGTGTGATAGACCATCCAGATTCAAAGGGACTAGCCTGTGGTTTTTGTGCAAGATGTTTGCGATGCGATACTTCAGGATATGGCACTACATCGCCTTCTAACATGCCCGATTTTAATTTAGGTGCTATAGCAGTCTGCCCGCCACTTGGTATAAATAATATAAGTGATATACAAGAAGAATTGGTGATTTATCCTAATCCAACAAAGACCAAATTCCAAATCAAATTCAAAATACCAAATGCCAAAAAGGAGTTATATAATGCGATAGGACAATTAATATTTTCTACTTTCAAAAATGAAATTGATGCGAGTGGATTTTCAGAAGGAATGTATTATATCAAAGTTGAAAATGCCGTAAAAAAAGTAATCATTGAATAATAATTAAACACCTTCTTTACTTCCCATCCCCACCCCATCTACCTTCTTAAACTTCATATCAATATTCGGTGTAAGACCAAGCCCAATAGTCAATCCTACAAATTTATATTGTACAGAATTTATGCTTTTTTGAATCGCATTGGCTTTGAATATGGCTATCAATATCGTATACAAAAATGTCTTGCCTTTGTATTCTTCTAATAGAGCTTCTTCCATTTCATTATTGATGTTTTCTATCTGGTCTAATTCAATCGTTAGCGTTGGAGGCAATCCCAAATTGATAATAATTTCTGTAACACTATATCCAGATTTTTGAAATACCGCTGATGCTGATTCTATCTGTTGCCAAGCTGCATTTATTTTGTCTATGCTGGCATCTTTAATATTTTGCAGTACTTCCTTCTCTAACAAATTCGCGCCTTTCGAAGACAAGTCAGAGAGTTTACCTTTGGCGCTTTCAAAAATCTTTTCCATCCTTTACTTTTTGTAAATATAATGAGACCGCCGCAAAACTTTCTATGGAAAATAAAAGCCAATTTGCTTCAAATTTCATCGTTACTCAAAAAAATCAAATCCTCATTATCACCTAGATAACTCCGGTTTGAATTTTTCGAAAGCCTCGAACTTTTTTTGCAAATTGACTTTTTCGACGGGCTCATAGTAGGTTAAAATAAAAATTGCGATTCACTTTACGTAAATCGCAATTTCAAAATTTTATTTTATAATCTTATTTCACCGTCTCGGCTCCTTCAATCAACACGATAGTTTTGTTGCTATTCATTTCAACGAAACCGCCTTCAATGGTATAAATTTCACTGGTATTTTTATCTTTCAATATCTTCATTTGCCCTTTGCCCAATGCAGCTACAATAGGTGCATGGTTATCAAGCAATTCAAAATATCCTTGTACACCAGGCAACAATACGCCGTAAACATCGCCATTAAATATTTTTCTTTCGGGAGTAAGTATGTCTAAATGCATGTTTTTTTAATTTGAAAATTTGGCAATTTGAAAATAATTTGTATTCATTTGCTAATTGGCACATTTGCTAATTGGCTAATTGGCACATTTGCTAATTGGCTAATTAATTCTTCGCCGCTTCTATCATCTTTTTACCTTTCGCGATAGCATCGTCAATTGAACCTACCAAGTTGAAAGCCGCTTCTGGATAGTTATCTACTTCTCCGTCCATGATCATGTTAAATCCACGAATGGTTTCTTCAATAGGAACCAATACACCTTTCAAACCTGTAAATTGTTCTGCAACATGGAAAGGTTGTGACAAGAAACGTTGCACCTTACGTGCACGGAATACAGTCATCTTATCGTCTTCGCTCAATTCATCCATACCCAAGATAGCAATGATATCTTGTAACTCTTTATATCGTTGTAAAATCAATTTCACTTTATTCGCACAAGTATAATGTGCTTCACCAACTATCGCTTCCGTCAAAATACGAGATGTAGAATCCAATGGATCTACCGCAGGATAAATACCTAAATCCGCAATCTTACGACTCAATACCGTTGTAGCATCTAAGTGAGCGAAAGTCGTTGCTGGCGCTGGATCCGTCAAATCATCAGCAGGTACATATACCGCTTGTACAGAGGTGATAGAACCATTTTTAGTTGAAGTAATACGCTCTTGCATCAAACCCATTTCCGTTGCCAAGGTTGGTTGATAACCCACCGCAGAAGGCATACGACCTAAAAGAGCCGATACCTCAGAACCTGCTTGTGTAAAACGGAAGATATTATCTACGAAGAAAAGGATATCACGTCCTTTACCTGTACCATCCCCATCACGATAATATTCTGCAACGGTCAATCCTGATAATGCCACACGAGCACGAGCTCCTGGTGGTTCATTCATTTGTCCGAATACGAAAGTCGCTTTACTTTCTTTCAAACCTTCCATATCCACTTTATCCAAATCCCATCCGCCTTCTTCCATGCTATGTTTGAATGCATCACCATAATTCATGATACCTGCTTCAATCATCTCACGCATCAAATCGTTACCCTCACGAGTACGTTCACCTACGCCTGCGAATACCGATACACCACTATATGCTTTTGCAATATTATTAATCAACTCTTGAATCAATACGGTTTTACCCACACCTGCACCACCAAACAAACCAATCTTACCACCCTTAGCATATGGCTCAATCAAATCAATTACTTTAATACCTGTAAATAAAATTTCAGATGCCGTACTCAAATTTTCAAACAATGGTGGCTGTGCATGAATTGGTCTACCATTCACTTTAGAAGGTTGTGGCAATCCATCAATCGCATCACCCGTTACATTAAACAAACGACCTTTGATAGCATCACCTACTGGCATTGCAATAGGAATACCTGTATCAATTACTTCCATGCCACGAACTAAACCTTCCGTACCATCCATCGCGATACAACGTACACTATCTTCACCAAGATGTTGTTGTACTTCTAAAATCAGTGGCACATTGTTTTGTCGTTTGATTTCAAGCGCACTTAAAATTTCAGGTAATTTGTTGTCGTTCGGAAAGTGAACATCCACTACCGCACCGATAATTTGTTTGATTTTGCCTAAATTAGCCATAGTAAAATTATTATCTTTTTAAAAAGGAAATGACCTCTCGTTAAATTTTGCGCAAAGGTAGGGATTGAAAACGTAAAAATCCAACTATATGTCAAACTGTTTTTCCAGATAATACACAGAATCGTAAAAATACCACCCCTCCTACGCCCAACTAGGCAAGTCTGGCGTATTTAATCATTTTTTCTTTACTTTTGGCTTCCTTATGATTTGGCTTTACCTACTTTTTTTATTCACCCTGACTTTGATTGGCGGTTGTATTCCCATTTTTTTTAAACAGATTAAAGAAGCCTCCATTACTTTACTGCTCGCTTTTTCTGGCGCCTTTTTATTTGGTATCACTGCTTTACATTTAATGCCAGAGTCGTTCCATGAATTGGGCGAAAAGGCTGGGATTTATATTCTCTTTGGATTTTTTGTGCAGTTGCTCTTACAAAGACTTTCACACGGTGTTGAACATGGCCATATACACGAACACGATACCCATGCACATTCTTTAACGCCTATCATCATTGGTTTATGTATACATGCTTTTATGGAGGGCATTCCATTGGGCTTCAATTACCAATCAGAAAGTACTGCCCCATCCATTTTTCTTGGTGTGGCTGCACATAAAATTCCAGAAGCCATTACCCTCAGCATTTTACTATTGACTTCTCCAATGAAAGCCAATAAGTATTTACTCATTTTATTATTTGCTTTTGTGTCGCCAATATCGGGCATATTGGCAATGGTGTATGGACAAAAATTTGCTTTCGTTTCTCATCTTCTGGTATATATTATTCCAGTGGTTATTGGGTCCTTCCTGCATATATCCACCACCATACTGTACGAAAGCGGAACTAAGCACCATCAACTCAGCCGACAAAAAGTCATTGCAGTGATACTTGGCTTAGGATTTGCGTTCGCTACTTTGCTACTACATGAACATGCAGTTTGAGGGCAACTCTAAAAACCTTCCTTTCCCTCTCCTGAGCATTTGCAAAATGCTGGATAGGAGAGGGATAAAGGGTGAGGTTGAAAAAAGAAAAAAAAGGTTTTTAGAGATGCCCTTAATGCGTTTTGTCTAGCGTAAAAAAATAGCTATGAAAAAAAAGTTGATTTTATTCCTTGGATTTATTGCCCAACTATTTAATCTGTCTGCCCAAACAAGCCTTCCTAAAAGTACCAACGAACATACAGTCTCTAATAGTCTTTTATGGAAAATATCGGGTAAAAAAATTACACACCCATCCTATCTTTTCGGAACCATTCATGCCATTTGCAATGAAGATTTTTTCTTTACACCCAAGATGGATAGTGCATTACAAAGCTGTCAAAAACTAATACTCGAAATTGACCTCACTTCTCCTTCCATGATAGAAGAATACCAAGATCACATGATGTTACCTGAAGGAAAAGAGCTTAAAAACTTCTTTCAATCGGAAGAGGAGTACAAGACATTTGTACACGATGCCACCAAACTTTTAGGGATGGATATAGAACCATTCACCAAATTAAAACCATTTTTATTGTTGTCGATGTTTGCCATGAAAGCCGATACCTGCGCCAATCAAACTTCTTATGAAATGACCTTGGTGGACAAGAGCAAACCATTGCAGATGAAAGTAGAAGGACTAGAAACAACCACTAGCCAATTAGAAATATTTGAAAAAATGAGTGATGCCGACATGCGATTGATGTTATTGGAAAGTGTAAAAAACGATGTGGTTAGCAACAAAGAACAAGAGGCAATGATTAGATTATACAAAGCACAAAATATAGATTCTTTATACAACACCATTATTTCCTCACCCGAATTTAAAGGGCATGAAGATGCGATGTTATTTGATCGCAACAAAAAATGGGTTCCTATTTTAGAAAACAGCATTCAACAGAATGCTTGTTTTGTTGCCGTTGGTGCAGGGCATTTAGCAGGCGATAAAGGAGTATTGGAATTATTGAGAAAGAAAGGATATACTGTTGAGGCGGTGAGGTAGAAGGTAGAATCTACATGCCTAGGGGAATCTGCTGTTCTGGATTTGCAAACCTGAACCAATATCGAAGGATTTGTGATCCTTGTGCATTGTGCAAGTTATTTGCAATCACTAAACAGATTAAAGCTAATTCATGCTGTAGAAAAATTACAAAATATAAACATTGATTTTTTTAAGAGGTTTTAAAAAACGCTGATAGCAGTTCGAGATTGCAAGTATAGCACAACTGGCGAATAAGGGATGAATCACGGATGAAGAGGATAAAGAAGATTACACAGATAATAAAAAAATGTATCATCATGAAAGACGTCAAGAGAACCGTGCTCTCCGTGCCATCCGTGAAATCTTCTTCATCCGTGATTCTAACATTTAAGCTCGTTCCTCAAAGCGTCTTCGCTTAGAGGAAATATTCTTTTGCTTACAGCAACATTTTAAAATCTATATTACATTTGTAAAAATTAAAGTATGAATTCTTCAACGCCAATATTTCATTCTATCGTCAATGACGTTTATAATCTCCCAATGGAAGACAAGCAAGAATTGTATCAATTATTAGAACGAAATATAATCGAAGAGCAGAGAAATGAAATTTATGCCAATTACAAATTAGCTAAAAAAGAAGAAGCAGAAAAAAAATTAATTTTCTCCGATGATATAAAACGTTTAAAGAAATTATTATCATGAAAGTTTCATTCAGCAGTTCATTCAAAAAAAAATTCAAAATAAGAATAAAGTCAACCGCGAATGAAGATCTTTTTTGGGCTAGTCTTGACATATTTATGAATGAACCATTTGCAAGTAAGCTTCAAACGCATAAATTATCTGGCAAATTGAATGGGTTATGGAGTTTTAAAGTGGAATACGACATTAGAGTCGTTTTTTATTTCACGAATGATAAGCCCAAACAAGCAGTTTTAGTGGACATAGGAACTCATGATGAAGTATATTAGAAAAAAGCCAAAAGAGAATCAAAAATTAATTCGCAACCACTCTTCTGGATTTACAATTCCGCACCAATATCAAAGGCTTTGTACTGCTTAAGCAAGTTGTATACAATCATTAGAAAGATTAAAGCTAATTCATGCTTTAGAAAAATTGTAAAATATAAATTTTGATTTTTTTGTATTGTATTTACGGCCTTTACATACCATTTTTACCCTCTGCGCAATGGCTGAGAAGTTTTACTCAACGGCTGAGGAGTTTTACTCAACGGCTGGGGAGTTTTACTCAACGGCTGAGAAGTTTTACTGAATGGCTGAGGAATTTTCCGCGACGACTGCGGAGTTTTCCTGAATGGCTGAGGAATTTTCCGCGACGACTGCGGAGTTTTCCTGAAGGGTCTTTTTTTAAAATCTATCATTAAAACATTTTCCTCAATGGCTGGGGAGTTTTACTGAACGGTTGAGGAGTTTTACTCAATGGCTGAGGTAAATGTTTTAACCGTTGGGTAAAAATGCAAAATGGAATTGCGAGGCGACCAATTCAGAAAAATTATTGCTCAACTGGTTTTAATTTCTTGCGCAACCATTCCTCTAAAATGTAAAATCGCACAGGCTTCATGAAACTAGTTCGCGGAAATTTTTTTAGCTATAGATCGGTATTACGAATAGAATATTGCGAATAGTTGTATAGATAACAAGTTGCTTTATAGTATCAATAATCTACTTTTTTCTTCTTATGAGCTTTTGTTTTTCAAACATGTCTTGTCTAAATGTTTCACTCATTATTTCCATGTCATGTAATAACAATTGTAAGTCGTGTTTATATTTTTCGGTTCCTGAACTGTACCCAGTTTGCCTTGCGTAATCATCCCAATATCTTGTGTCCGGATTGTCAATTTTTGAAAGTTCAATTGCCTTTTCAAAATCGACTAAACTACCTTCAGAATCGTGGATGTATTGTTTGGTAATTGCCCGGTCATAATAAAAGCTTGCTTTTGTAGGGTTTTTCTCAATACATTTATCAAAATCATCCAAAGCATCCATATCAAAATTCAAATCTCTTAAGCACATCCCTCTTAAGGAAAATACATCTTCTTCGTCATAACCTTTTTCTATCGCCATATCCAGAAATTCCAGAGATGCAATTATTTTTTGTTTTCTTCTTTCGGCTGAAAATGATTTACTTAAAACTGATTCAGAGAATAACTTTCTTGCAATTTTAAATGCATCTTTACCTTCGAAATAATCGATTGTGTATTTGTTTGATGCCTTGGGTTGTGATGAGGTCTGAGTTTGAAATATTTTTGAGAACCAATTCATTTGTCATGTTTAATAAATTCAAATTCAGCGATTAAATCTTAATAAAGAATGCAAGGAGAAAGCTAGTCACTAACATTTGAAACAATATCCAAAGTGAATCTGTCACTCTCCATTTCTTATTCTCAGTAATTTTCTTTGTATCTATTTTGATAAGAGTAGTGTCTTGGTCATCATATTTATTCAAAATGTCAAAAATCTTATTCCATATAGCTTTTGAACTTGATAAAGAATTTTGAATAAGCCAAGTAAAAATTAAATGCCCAATAAAAATTGCAATTGAAGATACAATGATTGTACAGCAATCAATTAATGCACTATTCTCACTTTTAAATTTAATAGCTAATACAAGTAAAGTCCACGCGGTCACATTAAATTTCCATTGAACATCTCTAGTCTTTTCAAAACGACCAACTTCTGTTTTGTAGATTTCAATAAGCTCCGTCCGTGAATAATTTTTCATAAGATTAATATTTTGCATAGGTTGACAATTTTTGAAAATTAAAAATTGCAGTTCTAAAATATCCATTTTTCCAAATCAATGAATTTGTATGCCTTTTACAGTAAGGTTATTAGAAACATACGCTATCATTACTTTTCCTTCAAATGCTTTCGCATTTTTGCCTGGAATAAAAACCAAAAGAGGATTTACAAAATAGGCTAAAGCAATTCCACCAGCTAATCTACTTTTACCTTCTACATTACCTTGTCCTGTTCTTAAATTAACTTTCTTTCCATCTACAGATCTTGTACTTGAAAATTCTAATTTAAATTTACCTTTTTTGCCAAGAGCTTTTGATCTCTCAGCAGATTCTACATAAGCATTTACTAAAGTCCCTTTTCTAATAACCAATACGCCTTCAATTTCAATATCTTCAAAAACTTGAAAATTAATTACATCACCTTCTCTAATATCTCTTGAACTAATATCATTTAATAATTGAACTCTTACAATCGTCCCTTCAGTTAAAGTTACTTCTTCATATGTAATAGACTTGCTTTTAGTTTGAATTGTCGGTTCTCTTTTTACTAATTTTTCCGCATCGTTTTTCTTAGTAGTACTATTTTCATTGTCCTTTAAATCATCCGAATTGTTATTAGACTCAGCAATATTTTGATTAGGTTCTAGAATTTTTAGATATTCAATATCATTATCTTCTGAAAATTTTCTTTTAAGCACAGATTCTCCATCTTTATTGTATAGAGTAAAATAGTTCCCGTCAGATTTGTCAATCAAATAATATCCTACATATATTTTGTTTAAATAGATCGAATATTTATTTGAACTATTATCGTCCTGCACAAATTTATACTCTCCAATATTATAAATATCACGATGCTGTGCTATTCCTTTATTTGAAAAAAATATAGCTAAGAATAAAATAAGATATCTAAATAGAGGTTGGTAATTTTTCATTGTAATAAAGTTTAAAAATAATTTTCCTTTACAAATGTAATAATAATGGTCAATGATTATTATTTTATTCCCGCCCTGAATTTTAAATCCCCAATCAATATTGAAGGATTTAATTTTCCTACAACACAATATTCTCCGCCACCGCACTCTTCAACGGATAATCTACTGTAAAGTGTAAGCCTCTACTTTCCTTTCTAAACTGTGCGCATTTTACAATTAAGTATGCCACGGTAATCAGGTTACGAAGCTCACATAATTGAGGCGATAAAGTAGTGGTCTTGTATAGCTCTTCGGTTTCCAGATGTAACAAATCAATTCTCTTCATGGCACGTTCCAAACGCACATTGCTACGCACAATGCCCACATAATCACTCATCACCAGTTGCAACTCTTTGATGCTTTGGGTAATCAATATCATTTCCTTTGGATCGCTTGTGCCTGCTGCATTCCAATCGGGAATATTTTTTTGCAATGCATATGTATCTATGCACTGCAATGTATCTTCATAACAACGATGACCAAATACAATGGCTTCTAATAATGAATTACTCGCAAGCCGATTGGCACCATGTAATCCAGTACTCGATGCCTCGCCACAACAGTATAACCGATGAATAGAAGAGCGTCCCATTTCATCTGTTTTTACACCACCACAACTATAATGTGCTGCCGGTGCAACGGGTATCATTTGCTTTGCCACATCAATGCCCAATTGCATGCATTTTTCATAAATATTCGGAAAGTGCTCTTTGAATTTTACCATATCCATATCACGACAATCGAGATAAACATGTTCATCACCCAAGCGTTTCAATTCACTATCTATGGCACGTGCTACAATATCGCGAGGTGCTAATGAAAGCCTATCATCATACTTTTCCATGAAAGCCTCACCAGCACTATTGCGCAATATGGCCCCATCGCCACGCACCGCTTCTGTTATTAAAAATGCTTGCCCAAATCTTTTACCCGCTTCAAATAAAGCAGTCGGATGAAACTGTATAAACTCCATATTTTCCATTCTGCCTTTTGCTCTATATGCCATAGCAATACCATCACCAGTGGCTATTTTGGGATTGGTGGTTGTTCTGTATACTTGTCCGCAACCACCAGTAGCTAAGAGGGTAACTTTGGCAATAATTTTTTCGGTTACATGCGTTTCTAAATTCAATACATACACACCGTAACATTCTATTTGTGGTGTTGCTTTTGTAACCAATCTACCCAGATGATGTTGCGTAATGATATCTACCACAAAACAATAATCTATGATTTTTACATTTTTTAATTGGTGTGCTTTTGCCAATAATGCCCTTTCAATTTCCTTGCCCGTAACATCTTTATAATGTAGTATTCTATTTTCAGAATGACCGCCTTCTTTGCCCAATTTAAAATCACCATCTTGTTCTTTATCAAAGACTGTCCCCCACTCAATAATTTCTTGCATACGGGCAGGACCTTCATGCACCACCAATTCCACAATATGCTCATTACACATACCATCTCCAGCAATCAATGTATCTTGAATATGTTTGGCATAACTATCCTTTTCATCATCCAAAACAGCCGCTACTCCACCTTGCGCATACTTGGTATTGGTTTCATCTTCATTGGTTTTGGTGAGTACCAAAATTTTCAAATCGGGTCTAGCAATGGCTGTTTTTAAAGCATAGGTAAGTCCAGCAATTCCTGATCCTATAACGAGTACATCTGTGGTCATATTTTTTGTATTGTTCAAAGATAGAGGCTAATGGAGAATATGACAAGTTATAGAAGGAGCATATATTTTTTATTAGAAAAATGGCAACACCAAATTTATTGTGAGATCTATTAGGGCGGCACGCACGCTATCACTCCAATCTTTTTGCTTCAAAGCAAGCAAAAAGGATTTCCGTTCTATCGTTGCCGCAATACACTGCATCTAACGATCTTCCCATTCATTACTTATTCCTTTAATTCGTCTTATAATAGTCTTCCGGATTTGTTGTTCTAAAGTAGTTTTTTTTCATGTCCAAATCATAAAAAAAATCCGCCGACTTATTTGATTTTCTTTTGAATTTACCGTCAGCAAATACAGCATATCCAAAGCCACAATAATTTTCTTCATCAACCGTAGTGATTCTCAAACTATTTTTAGTAAAATGAAATGTCCATTTACAGCCAATTTCTGCATCATCAACCCTTGTATAAAATACGCCAGTATCGCCTTTTAATTTTACTTGTCCATACAACGAACCCATATTGTATGAGGGTGCTCCACGATTTAATTCAATGTAAAATAATATTGTGCTGTCTGTTTCGGGGTAAATAAGGATGGTACCTATTCTACCTTTCTCGATGTCTTTTCCGTAACTATAGATTCCAGCGTATTTTGTCGTAAAAAATTTATTTTTTGAAACCGTTTTAGTCTGTCCAAAACTAATGAAGGATAAAAATAAAAGTCCCAATAGTATCCTCTGCTTCATTATACTTATGTCGTCATTTACATTTCTGACTATGGTCAAATTTATACATTGGGGTTCAATTAATTAAATTTTTCGTTAGATGCGAAACTCAACTCCTTTATGTGTAGCCCGTTTGCAAGTAACTTTTCCAGAATCGCTTTATTAGATAATTAATTTTTACCCACCCCAAGGTTTGTGTCTTCACAAACCTTATATTCATGTGCGTCTTATTGTCATTTCATTCCTACAATCATATCATCCCTACGGGATTTTAAACCGATAATCATTTCATTCCTATAATCATATCATCCTTACGGGATTTCAGAACCTACAATCATGTCATCCCTACGGGATTCTAAAGCCATAATCAAATAATTCCTAAAATCATATCATCCCTACGGGATTTCAGAACCTAAAATCATATCATCCCTACGGGATTTCAGAACCTACAATCATGTCATCCCTAGGGGATTCTAAACCCATAATCAAATCATTCCTAAAATCATACCATCCCTACGGGATTTCAGAACCTTATAATTAGACTGTCTATTTGGAATTTCAGAACACTGTAGGGTGACATGAATATAAACAGTTATAGGTAATAAAGGCATAAGAGGTTATTATAAGTTACTATATTTTTATTTTTAAAAACTTATTAAAAATATCTTCGATGCAAATTATTTTTAACGACTGCATTGCGGCAACGATTGAGTGGAAATCCTTTTTGCTTGCTCTGAAGCAAAAAGATTGGAATGAAAGCGTGTGCGCCGCCCAACTTATTTTGAATACATTATTAGTGCCGCAATAATAATAAATTATGGCATCATGCCGAATTGCGATTTCTCAAATTCTTTCCAATATTCGCTTTATTAGATAATTAATTTTTACCTACTTTTGTCCAAATGCAAAAAAACTTCTGCTACTTCATCCTGTTATCTTTTACAATGCTCGGCATATCCCATTCTGCATTCGCACAACAGGAAAAATCCGTGGCTACCACCACGCAGAAGTTGACAGAGAAAAGAGAACAAGAATTTCAGGAAATCAAAAGCATGGTGCAATCCCTTTTGCCTGTTCATGCAACAGATGCAACATCGACTATCTGGACTTTAGAAAAATGTATTGCTTATGCAGTAGAAAATAATTTACAAATTTCAGCAGCGGTACTCAATGAACGCATGGCAAATTTAGTGTACCAACAAAGTAAATACAGTAGATTGCCATCACTCAATGGGGATGCTAGTTTGGGCGATAGCTATGGTCGTTCTATTGATCCTACTTCTAGTCAATTGGTTACCAAAGGTTTTTTATATAATTCAGTAGGTCTTTCTTCGAATGCACTTTTGTTTGGCTGGTTTCAAAAAAAATATCAAGTAGAACAATATGCTTTAGACCAAGAAGCAACGGTGAATGCCAACAAGCAATTGCAAGATGATATTGCATTAAATGTGGCTACTGGTTTTTTACGTGTATTACTTGCTCGCGAACAAGTTAAGGTGAGTGAAGCACAATTAAAATTAGATAATGATCAATATACACAAACCGTACAATTTGTAAACGCAGGCAAACTACCTGAGTTGAATGCATTGCAAATGGAGTCGCAGCTTGCCAGTGATAGTTCTCGTTTAGTGAGCACACAATCCGATGAGCGTATTGCATTATTACAACTTAAAGCAATCCTCAATTTAAATTTTGAACAAAGCTTTAATATTGCTGCTCCCGCAATCAATATGGAAGTGGTATCAAGTTTAGATAATTTACCAGTTGCAGAAGTGGTGTATAATATTGCTATTCAAAACCAACATAGCATGAAAGCCAATACTTTAAAATTATTGTCTGCTTATAAAACCTTGGCTATTGCCAAAGCGATGCAATATCCGCAACTCTCTATTCAAGGTACTTTAGGTACTAATTTTTCATCTAATGTAAAAGATATCAAAGACTATACTTATGTTGGCCAAACAACTGTAGGTTATGTAAGCGTAGCGGGTACTGATTATCCTATCACACAACCTGATTACAAAATCACTACACAAACACGTCCATTTTCCAAACAATACACCGACAATATTAGAGCGAATATTGGGCTGGGATTAAGCATCCCAATTTTTAATGGTTATGTGTATAAAACAAATATTCAAAAAGCAAAAATTGGATTAGTGAATCAGCAATTTGTCATTGAAACTGACAAACAAAAATTGAAACAAAATATTTATACGGCGTATGAAGAAGCCAAATCTTCATCACAAAAATATGTAGCTGCTATACGTGCCGAAAGCACATCACAACGCGCAGTAGACTTCGCTGTTAAACGATATGCAGTAGGCATGATCAATATGTATGAATATACTTCTATTGTAAATAATTTGTACATGGCAAGTTCTTCAGTCCTTTCTTCCAAATACGATTTAATATTCAAATTAAAAGTACTGGACTACTACATGGGTCATCCAATTAAACTTTAATACCAAGAAAAAAAATATGTCAAACAAACGAATCTATTGGATACTCGGAATTACACTACTGTTGGTTGTTGTATTGTTGATACTATCGAAAGCTGGCGTTATCGGAACGGATTCTACAGTGAAAGTTGCTGTTGAAAAAGTAGGCAAATACGATATCATTGAAACAGTTACAGCAAGTGGTAAAATCTATCCTGTGTCTGAAGTAAAAATAAGCCCAGATATATCTGGTGAAATTACTGAGCTATTTATTGAAGAAGGAGACAGCGTGTATAAAGGGCAAGTTTTAGCGAATATAAATTCTACCATTTATAAGTCGATGGTGAATAGAGCCAATGCACAACTCAATCAAACCAAATCCTCTGTGTCGAATGCAAGTGCTTTAATGCAACAAGCGCAAGCACAATTAGATCAAGCAAATTCTACGTTCAAACGCAACAAAGAATTGTTTACGGAGAAAGTAATTAGTGCTGTCGAATTTGAAAATGCGGAAGCCACTTATAAATCGGCACTAGCTAGTTTCAATGCCGCTTCAGAAAACATTAAAGGAAATTCATTCGGTGTTGAAAGTGCACAAGCCAATGTTACAGAGGCTATGCAAAATTTAAATAAAACTACCATCTATGCACCAATGACTGGTATCGTATCGAAACTTTTTGTCAAAAAAGGAGAACGTGTAGTAGGAACTGCGCAAATGGCTGGTACAGAAATAATGCGTGTAGCAAATATGAGTAAAATGAAAGTGGATGTGGAAGTAGGAGAAAATGATATTCAGAAAGTAAAATATGGCGATACTGCTAATATAGAAGTGGAGGCTTATCCTTCTCGAAAATTCAAAGGTACTGTAGTACAAATTTCACAATCTAGTACCGCAACTGGAATGCAACAAAGCATGTCATCGCTTACAGATCAAGTTACAAATTATACCGTGAGTATAGAATTAATTCCGAGTAGCTATCAAGATTTATTACAAATTGATACTCGTCATTTTCCTTTCCGTCCAGGCATGTCAGCATCCGTTGAAATACTTACGAAACATTTATTACAAGTGCTTGCAGTGCCTATCAATGCAGTAACTACTCGCGAAGGAGATGAAGATTCTAGTCTGCATAAAGACGAAAAAATAAAAGAATATGTGTTTGTAGTTGACGCCAAAAATAAAACAGCTTTAAAAGAAGTAACAACCAGTATTCAAGACAATGAGCATATCCAAATATTAACTGGGCTTACGCAAGGCGAACAAATTATCGTTGCGCCTTACAGTGCCATTGCTCGTTCACTCAAGAAAAATATGACAGTTAAAATAGTGCCTAAAAAAGATTTGTTTGATAAGAAAAAAGAAGAGAAGGAGTAGAAGTAAAAAGTTTATGGTATTGATGAACTCAAACTAAAAAGACTATTTCATTTTTACAATAAAGGAGTAGGCATTGCCATTCATTTCAAATAAATTTAAGCAAAGTCTAGCGAGTTCAACATTCTGTCTAATAATTCAAAAGCTGTATCAGTGCGTTGTACCGTATTCCTCCGTTTTAGTTTCATCCCATTTATAAATATTCCCAAATTCATCAATTAATATTTCATCTGAATTTATTATGTCTTGCCTATCTACTCGGTACGAAAAGTCTTCAAGACTATCATAAACATCAATACTTTCTTCATCATCATCAATGAAAATTAAGAAAATCATTTTATCTCGTTTTGTTTATGCACCGCATTACACCATGATTTGCTATGCAGAGCTTATTTCAAATATACTTCTCTGGAAGAATTACACAAGATAGAAAATTAAATTTTGCACTTGTTGTAGAAAAATGTTTAAGTTAAGAGTACTTATCGTATTAAAATGATATCCCCTTTCTTGGTATGTTTTTCGCCATCTGCTAAACATTTATACCTGAATATAAAATAGTAAGTATTGATGTCTAACATTTTACCCTTCAGCGTTCCGTCCCAAGAGTCTGTAATGTCGGAGGTTCCCCAAACTTTATTTCCCCATCGATCATAAATGTCCAATTGAATCATTTCTATTCCTGCTGCGGTAACTACACGCCACACATCATTATTTTGATCTCCATTCGGGCTGAATGCATTTGGCAAATAGACTTCATCACAGCATGGGCCAGGTTCCAAATAAATGGAATCTTTTAATATGCATCCAGTCCCATCGGTGATTTTGACTGTATATAATCCAGAGCGAAGACCGTCAATTTCGGCAGTCACTTGTTTTGGTTCAGTAGACCACTCATAGGAATATGGATGATCACCGCCAATAGGAGTAGCTAAAATCCATCCTTCATTTCCAAAACCAAAACAACCAATATCTTTTTTAGTGAAGGTAACACGCATGGTATCTGTTGGTGGAGAAATAGTAGCTAGTGTATCAAATAAACATCCAGAACTATCCATCACGATCACTGTGTACGTATTCACTTTTAAATCTACAAACGTGCCATGTTTATTAATATACAAACCTGGCTTTAAATAATAGGTATAATTAAATCTACCTCCAGTGCCTTTGATAATTATTTTACCACCATCATGGTCAATACATTTTGGATCAAATGTACTTATCTCTGCACCAACTTTATCCGGCTCCCTTAATTCAATAAGGGTGTCTTTAGAACATCCCATTGCGTCTACTATCGTTAATGAATAAGTCCCGCTTTTTAAATTTTGGTATATGCTATTTGTCCACAATGGAGATCCATTAAAAGAATAACTAAGCGGAGGTACACCGCCTGTTGCATTGATGATGATACTGCCATTTGAATCGCCATGACATACAGGTTCTGTGCATATTAAACCTGGATCAATTTCTAAATTTTGAAGTATAATGACTTGTGTAGTCATGGTACATCCATTGGCATCAATTGCTGTGACGGTATAGGTTCCACCAGGCAAAGAACTAAAGTCCCTGACTGTGTTTTGCACTCCATTATTTGGCAATAAAGTAAAAGTAAAAGTACCTACGCCACCAGCTGCTTCCACATGAATGGTACCAATCGTATCCGAATAACAAGTGATATCCTGATGCCTTACGTTGGTAAAATAAATGAGAGACGGCTCTGTAATGTCTAAATTCGGAATTTCATTTTCACACCCATTTGCATCCTGCACCACAAGCGTATAGGTACCAGCATAAATATTTGGGAATGCGCCGCTAGAGCTATTTAAACCTATTGGCAACAATGTAAATAAATATGGAGGCGTTCCGCCACTAGCTGCAGCACTGAGTGATCCGTTATTTGCTCCATGGCAAGTTACATTACTACCATTGAGCAGCGATATACCAAGTGGCAAAGGCTCTAAGATAACAATGGTAGTACTGGTACTACAATTATTAGCATCCTTTGCTTCAATAGTATATGTATTACTGGAGAGACTGTTAAAATTCCCTGTGACATTGGTAATATTTCCTGGATTGATGGTATAATTAATTAATCCAACGCCCCCAGTTGCAGTAGAACTTATGGTTGCATTTCCATCGCCAAAACATAGAACATTAGTTTGCGTTGCATTCGTAAAATGAAGCAATGGTGGATCTACAATAATCATTATGGTGCTGATGCTACAAGAATTTGCATCGATGGTAGTAACAGTATAGGTATTACCAGACAAATTAGAAAAAATACCGTTAGTCGTATTCAAATTAAGCGGCTGAATTTGATAACCTAATGGTGCTATTCCGCCAGTTGAATTAATCGTGATGATTCCATTGTTTTCACCATGACAAACCACATTAGTAGAAGATGTACTGAGTATAATAAGCGCTGGTGGTTCAAAAACTACTGTACTTGAAGAACTAGTACAACCATTCGCATCACTGACAAGAATTGAATAGGTACTACCACTTAATCCGTTAAAAAAACCATTCGTATTCGTAACACCTAACGGGAATAAGGTATAATTTAGAACACCTGTGCCACCACTTGCATTTACACTAATAGAGCCATTACTAAGTTGATTACAAGTAACTGCATTATTGTAAACTGAATTGATAACAACAGAAGTTGGTTGTGCAATAAAGACGCTACTTGTTAGGCTACATCCATTCGCATCGCTCGCCACTACAGTGTAAGTTGTGTTGCCATTCAGATTCGTGAATACATTCGGCGCAATGAATGTACCTGATGGAATTAATGTATAGGTAATAGCAGGTGTACCACCAACAGTATTGATAATGATGCCACCATTTGCAGCAGTTGAACACAGTGTTCCGTTGGATATGATGGAAGAAAATGAGAGCGAATTCGGTTGGGTAATATTGATATTTGTTGCAATAGTACAACCATGTGCATCTGTACCTGTGATGCTATAATTTCCAGCAATCAAATTAGAAAATGAACCTGTATTGTTGCTTACATTTCCTGGCATAAGTATATAATTAATTACACCAGTACCGCCAATTACATTTAATGTAATGCTTCCATTATTGCCACCATAACATGAAATGTTTGATGAATTTGTACTCAATAAAACAGGGCCAGGATAAGTAAGCACGTTAGCTGTAGCAGTGGATGTACATCCATTTGCATCCTTTACTACTATAGTATAAGTATTTGCACACAACGAATTAAATAAGGTAGAAGATTGAAAAGGACCGCCATTTAAAGAATACGTATGTGCACCAATTCCATTATTGCTAAAAATAGTTAGTGATCC
>CAMDVD010000025.1 GCA_945878115.1 Chitinophaga pinensis
AGCGGAGGCAATGTTACTAATACTGGAGGCTCAATCGTGACAGCAAGAGGTCTGTGTTGGTCAACGAATGCGAACCCAACAATCAACGATAGTTTATCTTTAAATGGAAGCGGCTTAGGTACATTTAGTGCTGTTTTAAATAGTCTCACTATGAATACCACATATTATGTACGCGCTTATGCAACAAATGCACAAGGCACTGGGTATGGGAATGAATTAAGTTTTACTACGACATCTCAACAATTACCACCGCAAAGTATTCCTGTTATTGGCTCTTCCCAAATTCAAAAAACAGATTCTGTGTATATTGGTGGTGGATATATAAGTTATGATGGGGGTAGCGCTATTACACAGCAAGGCGTTTGTTGGAATATGACAGGGTCGCCTACAATCAATGATAATATAGTGATTGATGATACCACCGGACAAGGATTTTTTTCTACGAATGTGAATATTCCAAATACTTGTAATATTACTTATTACATAAGAGCTTATGCTATTAATGTGAATGGCATTGCCTATGGGAATGAGGTTGTTGTTGGATCTGGGTTAGTTTCATCATTTTCAAATCCAATATTAGTCAGTAACAATGGTACGAATGTAACCATTAGTTCAACTATTCTTGCAGATGGAGGATGTCCAATTACAGAGCGCGGCATCTGTTGGTCTGTTTCAAGCGATCCATCGTTGGTATTAGGCGCAGGTTATTTAAATCCCTTTTATGCTTCAAATGGCACAGGAATTGGAACATACACGGCTGAAATGCAAAATTTAGTGCCTAATAATACATATTATGTCAGAAGTTATGCTAAGACTGCGACAGGCACTTATTTTAGTAATCAAATCACGTTTACAACAAATGCAGTTTCAGGTTTAGCTATAGGACAAACGTATGCCGGCGGAATTATTTTTTACATTGATAGTACTGGACAACATGGACTCGTTTGCGCACCACAAGATCAAGGCTTTTATCCTTGGGGGTGCATGGGCACTTCAATTGGTGGCACATCAACGGCATTTGGCAGTGGTGCTCAAAATACCGCCATAATTATTGGTGGCTGTAGCCAATTTAATACTGCGGCAAAAATCTGTGATGATCTAGTGTTGAATGCTTATAATGATTGGTTTTTGCCATCAAAATTGGAATTAAATTTAATATATCAAAACCTTTTTTTACATGGTAGAGGTGGTTTTGCAAATAGCCTCTATTGGAGTTCCAGTGAGGTAAGTAGCTCAGATGCTTTATGGCAGTACTTCGGCTTTGGCAGTCTGGACTTCTTCGACGGCAAGTCTAACGGAATGTCTGTGCGTGCAGTTAGGGCTTTTTAATAATTTATACTGAGCTTGCCGAAGTGCTTATCTATTTTCTTACTTCCGCGAAGCGGAAAAATTTCAAAACTCATGAAACAACTCCTTCTCATCTGTCTTCTCATCACAATGCAGCAAATAAATGCACAAACAATCTCACGTTATGTTATTCCAACCAACGGAAGTGAGTATAAAGACAGCAATATACACGTAAGTGCCACTGTAGGTGAAACATTTACATACACCTTAAACAACAATAACATCACAGCCACACAAGGTTTTCAACAACCTGATAGTTTAGGTCTAGATACACTGCATCTTACTTTTTTTATTCAAGGTTATTATATCAACAACCACCAAATGAGTCCTGCATTATTTAACTCGGGTATTTGTTCTGATGCAAGTATTACAGACACTGTAGAAGTGAGCATCATCAATTCTACAGCACCTTATGCAGTAAGGCAAACTACAAAAGCCGTATTGCATACAGATGGCAAATTAGATTGCACATTCCATCCAATGCTATTGGGAAACAGCTATTATATTTCATTGCGACATAGAAGTATAGTAGAAACATGGAGTGCTAATCCTATCACCTTGAGCAAAAACACCTATTATGATTTTAGTACATCTGCAGCACAAGCACTTGGAGACAATCAAATAGATGTAGAATCAGAAGGTATATATTCCATCTTTAATGGGGATGTCAATTTGGATTTAACCATAGATGCGTATGATTTTCTAACCATGGATGTGGATTTACAAAATTTCAACGGTGGCTATTTGCCTTCCGATTTAAATGGAGATGGCACAGTAGATTCTAATGATTTTTTACTTTTAGATGCTAACATGCAAAACTTTGTTGGCGCTGTAACATTGCCTTAGAAAGATGCATTGATTAGGTAACGCCGAAAGAATTCATTTGCAAAAGTGTTGCAATTAAATCTTGGGTTCATTTATTGGTGGCATTTTAAATTTGTATTCGATCAACTTAAAAACTAATGAATTAGAAGATAGATAAGTGCATCATTGAAGTTGTTTGTTCGAAAAGTATGCAGTGCCGCAAAGGCGAAGAAGGAATTGTGCAGTCAAAGTTCTCATCTGTTTTTTATTTTTCTAATCGAATTAATTTTAATGTCTGCCACTAAAGCAAATGCGCACCTTTGCTATCTAAACCTTTTTTTTCATGATGCATTAGTCAAAGGTCATTCAATCGTGTTCGCCAAGGTGAAAATACAAGCTTTAGGGGAAATTGATATGTATTTTGTGGAAGAAAGGATTGTGTAGTAATATTTTCTCTTTTGCTTCCAACAATTTAAAATAGGCTTTGAAACAGATTCAGAGGATTGATTATTTCCTATTTTTTTTAATTGAAGTAACCTGGATTGAGGAACCAGAAATCTCTTGGGTCTACAATAATTAAAGCTCTTGCACCCTATTTTACCAAATTTATTTCTTTTTATAATCTTCATGGCTGTTTGGCTAATATTACTATATTTGTACATCTAATATGATAGTATTTTTGAATGGACTGTATGTGAGTAAGACGCCAGCCTATGTGTGGATGGAAGTGAGTGGAGTTGGATATGAAGTGAATATAAGTCTCCATACCTATTCGCAAATACAACATATGGATAAAGGTAAATTATTGACTTATCATCAAGTGAAAGAGGATGGTGTTTCACTGTATGGTTTTTTTGATGAAGAGGAAAGAATTTTGTTTATGCATTTGATTTCTGTTAGTGGCATTGGTGCTAATACTGCTCGCATGATGTTGTCGAGTATGCGACCAGAAGAAATACGCCAAGCTATTGTAACAGAGAACGAAGTCGTATTAGAAAAAATAAAAGGAATTGGCACCAAATCCGCTAAGCGATTGATTTTGGAGCTAAAAGATAAACTGATAAAAGTAAAATTGAATGATAAGATAGTTACACTACAACACAATAATTTAGAAGATGATGCGTTACATGCGCTGGTAAGTTTGGGTATTGCTCGCAATGCCGCTTACAATGCTGTGCAAAAGGCAATTAAACTAGAAAAAAATGTGAACGTAGAAGAATTAATTAAACTAGCACTTAAAAACATTTGATGTATTTTGAATTCATTCCTTAAATATTCTTTCCGTTTTATTGTCCTATTTGCCATCACCTTCACAGGCTTGGTAGTTAGTAATGCGCACCCATTTACCTTTTCAAATTATGATATTTCTTCGGTTGATACACCCGAAGCGCATAAGGATACTTTGGTTTATCCAATCACAGATAGAGAAAATGATAAACTTACGGATAATCCGCCAACGCAATTTGATTTAAAAGATCCAAAGAATATTAAGACGAATGTTGAGCTAGAGTCAGATTCTCAATTTTCTATCAGCGAAAAAATTGGCAATGAATATTATCGTGCACCAACTTATATGTCTTATGCCGATTTTGTAAAATATCAAGCGGGCAAAGATGAAGCAGCCTACTTCAGAAAAAGAGCAAATACCTTAAGTCAATTATCCAAAAAAGGAGGCATCATTCCAAAAGTGAATTTGGGGA
Organism: Chitinophaga pinensis; assembly: GCA_945878115.1. Classification (GTDB taxonomy): domain Bacteria; phylum Bacteroidota; class Bacteroidia; order Chitinophagales; family Chitinophagaceae; genus OLB11. The sequence continues at coordinate 3,852 of CAMDVD010000025.1, forward strand.
ATGCCCTATTCGATAGAATATTTGGTGGTAGTAGTATTGAAGTAAAACCACAAGGAAATGTCGATATGTTTTTTGGAGGCAATTGGCAGAATGTAAAAAATCCAACCTTGGTGCAAAGCGCACAGAAATATGGCATCTTTGATTTCGATATGAACATGAACATTAATTTACTTGCGAAAGTGGGTGAAAAAATGAAAATGAATTTCAACTACAATACCAAAGCCACTTTTGATTTCGAAAATCAATTAAAATTAGAATATGCTGGACAAGAAGATGATGTATTGAAAAAAATAGAAGCTGGGTATATTAGTTTTCCATTGAAAACAACCTTGATTCAAGGTGTGCAATCTTTGTTCGGTATTCATACACAATTACAATTTGGCCGTTTGAGTGTGAATGCGGTTGTCTCCCAACAAAAATCAAAAAAGGAAAGTCTTGCCATTAAAGGTGGGTCTCAAGCACAAACGTTTTCAATATCTAGTGATAGTTATGAGGATTTTAGACATTTCCTATTGGCTCAAAATTTTAGAAGAAATTACAATACAGCACTTAAAAATTTTCCAGTCATTCAATCTTTAAACAATATCAATAAAATTGAAGTTTGGGTTACCAATAAAAATGGGTCTACCGAGAACGCACGTGATGTTGTTGCATTTCAAGATTTAGGTGAACCGCAACCTTATCGAACTTCATTTACAAAAGCTGGTCCTGATGCAGCAGATAATAATGCCAATACTTTATATACCCAATTGGTGCAATCACCTGGTATACGTGATATTGGAACTGTAATTACTTCCTTACAAAATATAGGATTGAAACAAAGTGTTGATTTTGAAAAAACATTTGCGCGAAAATTGAATCCGAATGAATTTACGTTTAATCCACAATTGGGTTTTGTATCGGTCAATACGCAATTACAACCTGATGATGTAGTAGGTGTTGCTTTCGAATATACCAATAATGGGAAAGTGTATCAAGTAGGTGAATTTGCACAAAGTTTGCCGCCAGATAGCACCAATCCAAAAGTATTGTTTTTAAAAATGTTGAAATCAACTACGCCAAATCCAACCGTTCCACTATGGGATTTGATGATGAAGAATGTGTATTCATTGGGTGGTAGTGGTATTTCAAGTGATGAATTTATTTTGAATATTTTTTATTTAGATCCAGGCGGTGGAGAAAAAAGATATTTGCCAGAAGGTCCTAAAGCGGGTATTCCTTTATTGACCTTGTTGAACTTAGATCGTTTGAATAATCAGAATGATCCTCAACCAGATGGACGATTTGATTACGTTGAAGGCATTACTATTAATTCGCAACAAGGGAAAATAATATTTCCAGTATTAGAGCCATTTGGGGAAGATTTGAAAGGTGTTTTTGGTGGCAATATTCCATTGGAGAAAAAATATTTATATCGTCTGCTATATGATTCGACGAAAAATGTAGCGATACAATTTCCGCAGTACAATCGATTTTTATTAAAAGGTTCGTTTAAATCCGCCAACTCATCTGAAATTTATTTGGGTGGATTTAATATTCCACAAGGGTCTGTATCTGTTTTCGCAGGGGGACAAAAATTGACAGAGAATGTAGATTATCAAATTGATTATGGGATAGGCAAATTGAAAATTATTAATGCTGGGATTTTGAATTCTGGTATTCCAATTAATGTGTCGTATGAAAATAATGCAACTTTTGGGGCGCAAGTGCAAAATTTTGTAGGTACTCGATTAGATTATTTTATCAATGAAAATTTTTCAATTGGTGGAACCATGTTGCGATTATCAGAGAGACCTTATTTTAACAAAGTGACTTATGGAGAAGATCCAATTAAAAATACCATGTTGGGATTCGATGCAAATTATTCCAGTGAAATGCCTCGCTTGACTCGCTTCATTGATCGATTGCCAATTGTGTCAACCACTGCACCATCCATGGTTGTAGCGAGTGGAGAGGTCGCAAAAATAATCCCTAGTCACAGCCGATTTATTAATGATGCAAGTGGTGAAGCTAATGTATATATCGATGATTTTGAAGGTACTCGTAGTGGTTACGATCTGAAGTTTCCAGTTACAGGTTGGAGCATAGCTAGTACACCAAAAGACGCAACGGATAAGTTTGGAAATATCCTTTTCCCAGAAGCAGAGTTAGTCAATAATTTAAATTATGGTAAAAATAGAGCGAAGCTTGCGTGGTATAATATTGACCCTTGTATGGTTGATCCTAAGCAGACTTGTATTCCAGAACATTTAAAGAAGGATTTAACGCAATTGTCTAATCATTATATTCGATTGGTTCAACAACAAGATGTATTTCCACTTAAATCATATTCCTCCTTACAAGGCAATTTAACGACGCTTGATTTGGCATTTTTCCCAAAGGAAAGAGGGCCATATAATTTTGATGCAAAAAATATAACTAGTTCGGGCGAATTGCTGAATCCAACAAAAAGATGGGGCGGTATAATGCGACCTATCGAGTATTCTGATTTCGAAACATCCAATGTTGAGTTTATTGAATTTTGGGTAATGGATCCATTCATCAATCGACCTTTAGATCCTGGAGGTTCCTTTTATATAAATCTTGGGAATGTGTCTGAAGATATTTTAAAAGATGGTAGAAAGTTTTTTGAAAACGGACTGCCATATCCACCCAATCCTGCTAAAGTAGAGAGTACAAAATGGTCAAAGATTCCAAAATTCCAACAACAACTTACACCTGCATTTGATAATGATGTGGATGCAAGAAATGTACAAGATATCGGCTATGATGGTTGTAATGATGCAGAAGAACAAGTACAATATGCTAGTTATCTTGCAGAGTTGGCGACAAATTTTTCGACCACGTCTGTTGCTTATTTACAAGCAAGTGCCGATCCCGCCAACGATGATTTTCATCATTTTAGAGGATCTGATTATGATGGAGATCAAACGGCAGTATTAAAGAGATACCGCAAATTCAATAACCCACAAGGCAACTCTCCAGTAACTTCTAACAATAGTCAATTCTCCAATGCATTTACGAATGTGCCTGAATCGGAAGATATAAATCGCGATAATTCATTGAATGAAAATGAAGCGTATTTTCAATATCGAATTGATATGAAACCCAACATGGCCGTTGGACAAAACTATATCGTCAACAAACAAGTGACTTCTGTTCGCTTAGCCAATCAAACAACAGAAAATGAAACTTGGTACCAATTTAAAATTCCAATTAAAGAATATACAGATCGAGTTGGTGGTATTGGTGATTTTAAGTCGATTCGTTTTATGCGTATGTTTTTAACTGGTTTTCAAGATAGTGTTATTCTGCGTTTTTCTCGTTTAGAATTGGGTCGTAACCAATGGCGTAAATATAATTTCTCCTTGAAAAATCCTGGAGAAATTGTACCTGATGAAGATGATAATTCGACTTTGTTTAATGTAGCTTCCGTAAGTGTAGAAGAAAACAGTAGTCGTGCGCCTGTGCCATATGTTTCTCCGCCAGGCATTCTACGTCAACAACAACAAGTTTCTAATGGTCAAAATGTGCTAAATAATGAACAAGCACTTTCCATACAAGTTTGTGGATTAGAAGATGGAAATGCCAAAGGTGCATTCAAATCACTCGGTATGGATTTGCGCCAATTTAAAGAAATGAAAATGTTTATTCATGCTGAAGCCATGGAAGCAAGTTCATTGAAGGATAATGATGTTCGAGCTTTTATACGTTTAGGAAGTGACTTTGTAGCCAATTATTATGAATATCAAATACCATTGACATTGACGAATCCAGGTGCACGCGATGCGAATCTTATTTGGCCGGAGAAAAATCAAATGACTTTGGAATTACAGAAATTGGTGGATGCAAAGAAAGAAAGAAATGCAAGCGGTGCTAGTCCTATGATACCTTATATTACCAAAGATGTATTAGGAAATTATGTAAAAGTAGTCGGGAATCCAAATATGGGTGACGTAAAAATGGCTATGTTAGGTGTCTTAAATCCACAGAAAACACCGAATGACGTGACGGATGATGGCGCTAAAAAATGTGCTGAAGTGTGGTTCAATGAATTACGACTTTCTAATATGGATGAAACAGGTGGTTATGCCGCTTTGGGACATGCCGATATCCAATTAGCAGATGTGGGCGTTGTTAAATTGAGTGGCAATATGCATACAGCAGGTTATGGAAATATTGACCAAAAATTGAATCAACGATATCGTGATAATTTTTCTCAATTCGATGTTTCAGCCAATATTAACGCAGGTAAATTTATTCCAAAATCTTGGGGTGTTCAGTTGCCAATTTTTGCTGGCTATTCCCAAACAGTAAGTAATCCCATATATGATCCTTATGATTTGGATATAAAATTTAGTGATAAAGTAAATGCCTATTCTGGTAAGGCAAAAGATTCTGTCCGTAAAGCAGCGCAAGATTTTACTTCCATTAAAAGTATCAATTTCCAAAATGTACGAATTGCGCCAACCAATCATAAACACAAGCGGCCATTGGATTTGCAAAACTTTGATGCAAGCTATTCTTACACCCAAACGGATAAACATAATCCTTTGGTAGAAAGTGATCAATTGGTAGAACATCATGCTGCTTTCGGTTACACGTTTGCACCGAAAACGAAATCGATAGAACCGTTTAAAAAACTATTTTCACCGAAGAAAAAGTATTTTGCATTAGCCCGTGATTTCAATTTTAATTTAATTCCTTCCAATTTTACTTTTAGAAATGGATTGAACAGGACATTTGGAACTACGCAAGTTAGAAATATAGATGAAGGCGCTTATCCAATAGCACCAAATTATTTTAAGTTCTTTACATGGAGTCGTATTTATAATTTGCGATGGGATTTGACGAAATCATTATCCTTCGATTATGGTGCAACCAACAATTCGCGCATAGATGAACCTATTGGTAAATTGGATACCAAATTGAAAAAAGATACCTTTTGGAACAATGTAAAATCATTGGGTCGGAATACAAATTATACGCAGTCGGTGAACGCTAGTTATAATATGCCGTTGTCGAAATTCCCTCTATTAGATTGGACTACAGTAAGAGGAACTTATGCAGCAACGTATACTTGGACAGCCGCTTCTCTTCTTGCAACTAATTTAGGAAATATTGTAGGCAATACACAAAACAGACAAATAAATGGAGAATTTAATTTTTCTCAATTATACAATAAAGTAAAAGTACTTCGCATCCTTGCTATGCAAAATACATCTAAACCGAAAGGTCCTGCAAATAGCAATGACAAAGGATTGCCACCAACAAAAGGTGGAGGCATGGCACCGCCAGATCGAACCGGAAAAGGTGGTGGAGGAAAGGATGGAACTGGAAGAGATGGCGGAGGAAGAGATGGTGGTGGAAAAGATGGAAGTGTAGGTAGCGCAAAAGGAACTGATGAAGAAACTGTAGCAGTGGACACACCGCCTAAAGATGTGCCTGTGAATACAGAGAAAAGTAGGGATACAAAAGAGAAATCTAAAAATACTGCTTTGCTAAACCCGAATACGAAACCAGTTGTTCTCATGGATACTACCAGAGATAAAAATGGGAAGCTAATTATCAAACCAAAAAAGGTAATTGCCAAAAAGAAGAAAAAGAAAGAGTTTAATCCTTCAAATGAATTGCGATTTGTTGGCAATTTATTGATGATGGTAAAACGGGCTAGCTTAAGTTATAATGAAAATATGGGAACCACTTTACCTGGTTATATGGACAGTACACAATATGCTGGCGTGAATTGGAGAAATAGTTCGAATAGGGAAATTCCATTTGCATTTGGTTACCAGCCTGATCGATTATGGCTGGAAGGAAAAGGGAATGATAATGTCATGAGTAGAGATTCTTTATTCAATGGAACTTTCCAGCAACAGTATTCGCAAACATTAAATCTTACGGTGAATGTAGAACCAGTGAAGGATTTTAAAATTGATATTTCCTTGATGAAAACATTCAATAAAGGATACTCAGAATTGTTTAAAGACACTGTTGGCGGAGGTTCTAATTTTGAACATTTAAATCCGTATGAAACAGGTGGATTTAGCATTTCATTCATTGCAATCAATACTTTATTTCAAAAGAAAGGTAGTGATAATTTGACCGAAGCATTTTCAGATTTTGAAAACAATAGAAAAGTTATTTCGCAACGACTTGGTTTGATTAATCCATATACAGGCAATTTAACTGCACCGCAAGACAAGGACTATAAAAAAGGATATACGCGTTATGCGCAAGATGTATTGATACCAGCATTCTTATCAGCATATACAGGTAAAGATCCTGCCACCTATCCATTGGTAGATAATAAGTATGCAGGCGTTCGCTCGAATCCATTTAAACGTATATTGCCACGACCTAATTGGCGCATCAGTTACAACGGATTAGCAAGAACAAAAATGTTCAAAGATATTTTTCAAAGCTTCACATTGACGCACGCTTACAGTGGTCAATTGGCAATGAATAGTTTCACTTCTTCCTTGGTTTATCGAGATGTTTTTGCATTAGGCTTCCCTTCATTTATTGATTCGGTTTCTAATAATTATGTACCTTATTTTATGGTGCCAAATATGACCATCACCGAAAATTTCGGACCACTTTTAGGATTGGATATGACGTTCAAAAACTCACTTAATTTTCATGTCGAATATAAGAAATCAAGAACCTTGAGTATGAGTTTGGTTGATTATCAATTGAGCGAAACCAAGAGCAGTGAAATTGCATTGGGTGGTGGTATGCGTTTAAAGAATGTACGTATTAATACTCCTTATTTTGGTATTAATAAATTGAAAAGTGATGTAAATATCAAAATGGATTTTGGTTTGCGTGATGACTATACAACCATTAATCGTTTAGATCAAAGAGAATCAAGAGCGACACGTGGACAAAAAGTTATTACGATTTCTCCATCCATTGATTATATCATGACCCAAAATGTGACGCTGCGTTTCTTCTACGATCGCCGCCAAAGTATTCCTTATGTTTCAAATGCTTATCCCATCACTACTACAAGGGGCGGCTTGATGATAAGATTTTTGTTGGGGCAGTAGAGGGCAGTAAATTTTACTATCCTCGCAGTGTGTCCTCTACACGAATCCAGTCTACGACTAAAAAGCATGTGAGGCACACTGCGACTTAGGACACAAAAGCTTGTCATCAGCAATCTAGAAAGGAAATCAATTTCTATTTAAGAATTCAACTTTAATAAACAACCCGCTTCTCACTTGGTCGTTTTGCTACCAATAAAAGGAAGAATAAAAATAAGCAAGTGCCATATTGGGTTTCATACAATGGTTCTATCATCATGGTAAAAAAGAAAGTGAACCAAACGGAGAAGTATAAAAAGTCTTTGTTCTTTTTCCAAAAAAATAAAGAAAATTGCATCAACAAAAGGTAGAGGATACCGCCAATGCCCAAGCCCATGCCCACTACCAAAAATTGATTATGCGGTAATAAGATGCTTACTTTTTTTTCTGCAAAATCGTGGGTATATCGTTTCTCCATTTCATTTTTCACATCTCCTATACCAACGCCAAGCAATGGATGTAGCGCAATGCTTTGTAATGCATAGCGGTAAGAGATTAAGCGGCCTTCGTCACTGATATTGGCTTGCATTTCTGTGTTTTGCATTTGTTCCCAAGAGTATTTTACATAATTAATTTTATTTCTAAATGAAGTAGAAAACGAATACATGATAAAGGGTAAAGCAAGGATAGAACTTAGTCCAATGAGCGCAAATCCTTTATTTTTTTTAGTAAAAAGGAGTTTCCCTAAAAAGAGAAATGTAATGAGATAAAAAACGATTAGCCCCGTTTTGACGGCAACAATGTGAAGGAACACAATAAAAAAAATAAGGCAAAGCATTAAAACAATTCGAAGCCATTTTTGTTTGTATCGAATGGCCAAATCCAAACAACAATACATGCTGAGAAGCACGGCTATACTGAATCGGATATGGTCATTTTTGAAGGGAGTGGGTAATACTTGCGACAATCCATAAGCTTCGTCATACATTTCTTTATGCAAAAAATAATGATACAAACTCCAGCAGCAACCACCCATACATAATAGCACGAAGACAACAAATAAACGATCAAACCATTTCAATCTACAATGTGGCATCGCGTAAAAAGCAAATGGCAATACCAAAAATGGCAACAGAATTTGCATACGTTCCATGAAGTAATGTTTGTCTTCACTCCAGAAATAAGTGATGGTACAAAGCAAGAAATAAACGGTAATCAATATGCAATTTCTATCTTTCAAAAAATTGGAAAAATTCTTTTTGAATGGAGTTTGGATGAATGCATTTGCTAATAAAGTCATCATGCCAATACTCATCATGGCACGTGAAACAAACAAGCCAACCAATATGCATAAACAAGCCAAAAAGGCTAGTTGTTCATGCATTAATACATTCGACAATTGTTTAATTCTATTCTTCAAATGTTAGCTTATTTTTTAAAATGAATTCTCCGCAAATTAATACTTGAAACCATTACTTTTGCGGCTAAGGTATAGAAACGTACAAAAAATAATAGTATTGTGTTCAACATAAGTCAAGGTATAGATGGAATTAAGCTAGGGGACAATCGATCGATTGCACAATCCCTAACTTGTGTTGAAAATGAATTGGCAGGAAGCGAAGAGTTATTAATGCAACTAGTTCCAAATCCAAACACCAAAGTAGTGGGTATTACTGGTCCGCCTGGTGCTGGAAAAAGTTCTTTGCTAAATGCCTTATTGAAATTGCTAGTCTCCCAACAGAAGCGAGTTGCTATTCTTTCGATAGATCCATCATCGCCATTTAATTTTGGTGCATTGCTTGGTGATCGAGTTCGTATGGCTGATTTTTATTTACATCCTTCCGTGTTTATTCGTTCGGTTGCTAGTAGAGGCTCCCTCGGCGGACTGAATGCGAAAGTGATAGAAATGGTGGATGTGTTGAAGGCCTCCCTATTTGATTACGTATTTATAGAAACAGTTGGCGTTGGGCAAAGTGAAGTGGAAATAGCTGGCATTGCAGATACTACAATTGTTGTGATGGTGCCTGAAGCTGGTGATGAAATTCAAGTGCTCAAGGCAGGCATCATGGAAATAGCCGATATCTTCGTGGTCAATAAATCAGATAGAAGTAATGCAGATCAATTTGCACAAAATTTGATCTATCTGGCGCATACAAAAATGAATGAATGGGAAATTCCAGTCATAAAATCTATTGCAACACAAGATGTTGGGATTGCTGAATTGATAGAAAAAATAGAAGCGCATCAGCATGTAATTCAACAATTTTCAGATAGAAAAATCCATCTTTTGGTGGATAAAACATTTCAATTAATTCAGCAAAAAAAAATGCGAAATGTTGTAAAACAAGACTTATTTCAAGCCATCTTGAATCAAGTAAAAGAGAATTGTTTCAATATTTATCAATTCGTGCAAACGTATATCTAGCATAGCTTTCTAGGAAGTAGATTTTTTTTCCACTTGTTTTGTGTATAACAAAATGCAGACACTTTCATATACAGATTTACATTTGTAGAAATACGAAAGAACGAAATAGAATGGCAGAAAATACTCCGCAAAATTTGTACGACGACAGTTCCATTAAATCACTTGATTGGCGTGAACATATTCGATTGCGTCCAGGTATGTATATTGGAAAATTGGGTGATGGTAGTAGCTTAGATGATGGTATTTATGTGTTACTCAAGGAGGTGATTGATAATTGTATTGACGAACATACCATGGGGCATGGTAAGCATGTGGATATTACCGTGAAGGATGGGAAAGTACGTGTACGTGATTATGGAAGAGGAATTCCTTTGGGTAGTGTGGTAAAAGTAGTGAGCCAAATAAATACGGGTGCAAAGTATGATAGTAATGTATTTCAAAAATCGGTTGGTTTAAATGGTGTTGGTACAAAGGCCGTAAATGCATTGAGTAATTCCTTCCATGTCAAAAGTTATCGAGAAGGGAAAATGAAATTGGCGGAATTTGAACAAGGGATTTTAATTAAGGAATATCCAGAAGTAAATTCTACAGAATCTAATGGAACGGAAATAGTATTTGTTCCGGATGATACTGTTTTTAAGCATTATAAATATATTGAAGAGTATATTGAAAATCAAGTTTGGAATTATTGCTATTTGAATGCTGGTTTGGTGATTAATTTCAATGAAAAAAAATACATTTCTAAAAATGGTTTATTAGATTTATTAGAAAGGAAAACCAATGTAGATGAAATTCGTTATCCAATCATTCATCTCAAGGGTGACGATATAGAAATCGCTTTTACCCATAGCAATGATTATGGTGAAGAGATTTATTCTTTCGTAAATGGCCAACATACAACACAAGGAGGTACGCACCAACAGGCATTTAGAGAGGCGTATGTAAAAACGGTTCGTGATTTTTTCAAAAAGGATTATGACGCCAGTGATATACGACAAAGTATTGTTGCTGCAGTTAGTATTCGAGTGGTTGAACCGGTTTTTGAAAGCCAAACCAAAACGAAATTAGGTAGCATCAATATGGATGTGAAAGGCCCATCAGTTAAAGTATTCTTGATGGAATTTATGACTAAACAGTTGGATAATTTCTTACATAGAAACCCTGCAGTGGCTGATGCCTTGAAGAAACGAATAGAGCAAACTGAACATGAACGTAAAGAGTTAAGTGGTATCAAAAAAATAGCCAATGAAAGAGCAAAAAAAGCGAATATTCATAACCGAAAATTGAGAGATTGTAAAGTCCATTTTGACGATGTGTTTGAAGGGAAAAATAAATTGGCAATGGAATCCAAGCGTTTAGAATCAACGATTTTTATTACCGAAGGAGATAGTGCGAGTGGTTCTATTACTAAATCTAGAAATGTAGATACACAAGCCGTTTTTAGCTTGAAAGGCAAACCCTTGAATTGTTATGGAATGAGTAAAAAAATAGTGTATGAAAATGAAGAGATGAATCTTCTACAACATGCCTTGAATATTGAACAAAGCATTGAGAATCTTCGATACAATAATATTGTAATCGCTACCGATGCCGATGTGGATGGCATGCATATTCGATTATTAATTATGACTTTCTTCTTGCAATTTTTTCCGGATTTAGTGCGTAATGGTCATGTGTATATTTTGGAAACGCCTTTGTTTCGAGTGAGAGATAAAAAGGAAACTATTTATTGTTATAGCGAAACGGAAAAACAAAAGGCTATTCAAAAATTACACGGCAAACCAGAAATAACTCGATTTAAAGGTTTGGGTGAAATTTCACCAGATGAGTTTGGTGGATTTATTGGTGAAGACATCAAGAAGGTTCCAGTGCTTTTGGCTGGAGAAGCACATATCCAAAAGCTTTTGGAATATTACATGGGCAAGAATACCATGCAAAGGCAAGAGTTTATCATACAGAATTTACGCATAGAAGTAGATAGTACGGAGCCTATTGTGTTGCCACAAACACTAGAAGTAGAGGAACTCGTTTAAAAATAAAATAAATTAATTAGACATGATACATATCATAGTAGGCGATATGGCTGCTGCGAATTTAAGCAAGGCAATGGGTATAGATGAAAACCTTGTTGGCGAAATAGTCGTCCTGAAAGATACTTTAGGAATTGGTGGAATTGTAGTGGAGGAAGGTCAAACACATGATGAAATAAGAACCGAATTCTGGCGTTTAATAAATCCACTTGCTGAAATAGTATGTGAAGATGAAGCACGTTTACAAGCCGCTATTACAAAGGCTTTAGCAGACGAAGAGCCTTTGTGTTTTTGGATGTCGCCTTGTGTTTCAGATATGTGTGCTTATTATTGGATTTTGACTTACACTAAACAATATCCAGGATTATTGCATACCATAAATATAGTTGGATTGCCTTTCATTAATGATAAAGGACAATTATTTTATCCAAATAATTTTTCCCAAATTTTGCCTACTGAATTTATCAAAACAAAGCGTTTGTTGAAAGAAGTAACGCTTGCCGAATATGAAACTGAAGGAGATGAATGGCAGAATTTTCAATTGCATAATACCATGGTGAGAATATATGATGGGGGCAAAAGTGTAAAAAGTAAAGACGAAAACTATTTTGATACTTTAATGATAAATGCCATTACAGCGGAGTTACAAAAAGGTTCTAAAATTGTTAGTGAGGCATTGAAAAAAACAACGCAATCGGTCAGTAATCATTTTTTGGAATGGCGTTTACGGACCTTGATTGAATCTGGTGGTTATTTTGTGCAAGGCGATTTGACAAAAGGGTCCAAGGATTTTGAAGTCAAATTGGAAGGAAATATGGTAGCCGCAATTGAGGAAGAAAATGGATAAAATTATGAGGTCATTATTTTAGCATTAGTCAATTCTTTATGTCGTATGAAATAATCTAGGATCGAAGTCAAAGGTTTTTGTACCTTTTATTTTTACTTTTTTAAAATCGGGATGAGCAGGATTTAATAAATAATTAAACTCACCAGGTACAATGGCACTAGGTACTTGTAAAGCTAAAAATTTATTTTTTCGAATAAATTCAGTGCCAATGCTTTGCGTTGCACCAATTCTAGGAAATTTATTCCAGTCGGTTGGAAGTGTATGTAATTTGACAGTTTGTATTGGGCTATTGTCTGGGATTTCAATGGATATCATACAATAGTCATCTGGAATTCCATCGGCAGGAACATGCACTAATATTTCTACAATACTTAAAGCCTTGGATGAACTTGTGTAGATTATTTTAGTTTCTTTTTGATTCCATCTTCCGCCAATTAATGCAGCACCTGTACCAGATAAGTCGTCCTTATATTTCTGATGACTAAGCCTATATAAAATCATGCGAGTATGCCATAATCAATGTTCAATAATTCTTGCATCACTATTTGTATACCTACCGAAGTAATCAGCAATTCTTTGGGTGTATGCGAGCCAAGAGCAATATTGTTATTTTGTAACCAACGTTTAAATTTCTCTTTATTCCCAAACGTCTCTATTCCTTTTTTGATAAGTATAGTGAGTTCAATTATTTTTTCAGCGTAAATACTTTCGAAAGATTTGTTTTCTATTTTGTAACGCAATAGTGTACGATCGGTAAGGTGTAGGAAATTACTCCAATCACTTAGTGTAAATGGGCTGTCGGCTAGTACTTCAGCGAAACAAGTATAACTAATTCCTTTTTTGATTCTATCAATAATGAAGTATTGTTGATTTGTATTTTGGTAGCCATAGGCAACAACAGGTTCTTGTGCAATACTTAGAGGGGCTTCTTCGGCTTTATATTTTTTTAATTTTCCCATACCCAAATATAGACATTTTTCACAGAATTATAGTTTTTTGTCTCCTTTAATTATTTTTTTCAATATTTTATTTTTACCAATCTGGATTTGTACAAAGTACATTCCAGCGACTAAGGATGACAAATCAAACGTATTGTTTTTTTGCGTGACAAATGTATATTCTTTCATTTTTCGACCTAAGACATCATAGAAACTGATGATAGCATTCTGATTTCCGATATCGACCTTAAAGAGAATATGTGCAAAGTCATTACTTGGATTAGGAAATAATTCTACCGATAAAGGGGATATGAAAATATCACTTGTGGAAACGACATTTAGAACTTGTTTATAGTAAGTAAGTCCTCCCATTTTATTGCCAACGACCATTTCAAAATTACCATCCCCATCAATATCTGCAATCGCCGGAACACTTCTTGCGCTAGTTTGAATGGAAGAATAATTAGAATCGATGCGAATGAAATTTCCATAGTTATTGGCGAAACTATCATAGCGTTCTACGGTTCCATCAATATTTCCCATCATTAAATATTCAATATTCGTATTGTCCATTTTGCCAATAAATGGAGCTCCATAACCATGAAATTGATTGGTACTTCCAGCTTTGATATTGCCAATGGAAATTGTTTTTAAAGCCAATTTTTTAAGCGCATTATTACTTGTATCTTCATAATAACTAAGTGTGCCAAGTTGATTGCCTATCAATAAATCTTGTTTGCCATCTTGATTAAAATCATATACAACTGGCATGCTATACTTGTTGACGAATACATTGGGAAGACTATCGGTATACCAATTGAATAGGGGAGAAGCCGAATTGGACAATGCTGTGTTTTTGTATACTGCCAAAGATCCTTTTGTATTTCCCATCACTAAATCGTCAATGCCATCGCCAGTCACATCACCAAAGGTTGGAAATATCCCAGCATAATTATGGATACTTAAATTCAGAAAATCTTTCGTGATTAAAGTGAAAGAACTATTGCCAATAGTACTGGTGTTTTTGAAATAAGCTATTTTACTTTTTAGCAATCCTGTTTGATTATCTAAATAACCTTCATTACCTATAAATAAATCTTTCTTACCGTCCTTATCATAATCGAAAAAAGTTGGGTAGCTATACGATCCAACATCTATCATATCTGGGGTAAATAAGGAGTCGTGTTGAAATGCGAAATTTGGTGCCGCGTCGGTTCCCAAATTTTTATACCATGCAACGGCATTATAATTTGCTGAACTTAAATCATCGCTGTGCGCACTGAATAATAAATCTTTGTCTCCATCATTATCTATGTCCACATGAAATGGAGCTGGCCAATTTGGAAGTTTTAAAATATGTGCATTGTGATTATAAGTGGTATCTTGATCATTGATAATATCAGCACCATTATTGAATAGTAATTGAACATCACTAAAAGAAATATTGCCATCCAATAAGTCGTAATCATTATCGCCATCTATATCCACATGTAGAATACAATTGCCACTATGTCTGCTTTTTTTATTTTCGACAGATACACCTTTGCAGGTAATTCCCATGACGACCGTTCTATAGATATTTTGAAAAAATTTACCCCAACAATTGTCTGCATCTATTATGCGTATACTGTCACAAGGAAGTCCATCTTCTACTCTCATGTTTTTATAATATACTAATTTGGTACCTAAGACATCAAATCCTAAAAAGTCTAAATCGCCATCCTTGTCAATATCAATAATGCTTGGAATGTCGCTAGGTTGCACATAAGCATTGACAGGGCCATTGGCGCCTTGAAAAAACAAATCACGGTAAAAAGTAAATTTCAATTCGTTGCTTTGATAGTACCCTTTGTAAACTGCTATGCCATAAGAACCTCTGTGAAACAAATCTGGAATACCATCGCAGTTGTAATCTTGTAAGCTTAAAAAGTTGTTGATGTTTGGAAAGTTCTTTTCGTAAGATGGCGCATAACTATATTTTATTTCTGATGCATTACCAATATTGATAAAGGTCTTAATGAAGTAATTATGGTTATCATAAAGTACGATGTCTTTTTTTCCGTCATTGTTTAAATCGGCATGATTTATTTGTACCGAATTAATACCACCACACCAAGGTGAATGAATATTTGTACCGTTCATGTCTACAGATGCATCTTGAAAAGTTTGATAAACATTTCCCTGAAACTGGGCATACGTCGATATCGGAAAAAATAAAATGACTAACAGACTCAGGGTGAATATTTTTTGCATGTGTAATTGGGCTTTGGATTAAATCGAATAAAGACGTTTGTTCGTATAGTAAAGTTGGCGTATTTATCGTACTACCATTTGTATAGTTTGCCTTGTTTTTTGTTCCAATAATACCGTTCTATTTTTCAATTCTTCCTGTAAAATATCTTCTGTATAATGGCGAACAGTAAATAAGAATAGGTCTTCATTTCGTTTGACTACATACTCTTTTTGTAAAACCGTGAGTAACTCTTCCAATAGTTCAAGATCACTGTCTATACAGGCTACAAAGCTGATGGCTGCATTTTGTATCAAGTTGATTTTTATTTTACAAGAAGCAAATAAGTTATAGATATTACTCAAATTATTTTCAGTGATAAAGGAATAATCTTTGGTCGTTACTTGGAGTAAAATTTGTTTTCGCTTCAATACCAATATAGGCGGATAAGCAATTGCTTTCGTTGTATTGTGTATGATAGTGCCCGGTAAAGTAGGATCCAAAAAGCACTTTACATATAATGGTATGTCCTTGCTGAATAAAGGTTTTATTGTTTTTGGATGAATGACTTGTGCGCCATAAAATGCCATTTCAATTACTTCGTGAAAAGTGATTTCTGGAATGGCAATGGTATTCGGAAATTGTTTCGGATCTGCATTAAGCAAACTAGGTACATCTTTCCAAATCGTGACACTTTTGGCATTGAGCATATTGGCGAAAACCGCAGCGGTATAATCACTTCCTTCTCTGCCTAAAGTGACTGTATGGTTTTCGTCGGTGCAACCAATATAGCCTTGGGTAATAATAATTTCATGTTGTAAAAAAGCTTCATCAAAATGACGATGTGCATGCTGTTCAGTTTCTTCCCAATGTATATTTGCATCTCTATAGTTGTGATCTGTTTTGAGAATATCGCGAACGTCTAACCATTTTACGGATAAGCCAATTTTCTGCAGATAGGCGGCTATCAATGTGGTCGACAATAACTCGCCCATGCTCACTACTTGGTCATAATAATAATTAAAACTGCGTACTGGGGTTTCTGCCAATATCCATTCAATTTCTGTGTAAAATTCTTTTAGTTTTTGGATGGCTGCTGATGCTTCATCGCCCAATAATTCTTGTGCATAGTCATTATGATTTTTTTCTAATGCTTGAAATAGGGTAGTTGCTAAGTTAATATCACCATTAAAATACGCACGAACAATTTCTTCTAATGCATTGGTTGTTTTACCCTTAGCTGAAACAATCACTACTAATTTTTCATCTTGATGTTGTTCTATAATCTGCGCTACATGCAACGCTCGCTCTACTGTTTCAATAGAAGCTCCTCCAAATTTGAATACTTTCATAACGCACAAATATAAGATGTGTTCAGGCTAATTGTATCAGGTGAGAAGCTAATTGCGGTTCTGAAGAATCGCCCTTTCACGATAATCCAATTTTAGTTTTGCCCCTTCTGTGTTTTTTTGCTTTATTTGTAACTTAAATGCTGTTGCTTTCTTTGCTAGGTATTTTAAATTTACTTCACTAAAATATTAATTCGATAAACATTGAATTTTTCATTATCCTATCCCGCTGGGTTTATCTTGATTTGTCTTGCAGTAGGCTTCCTCTATAGTCTTTTTTTATACTGGAAAAAGAAAAGTCATTACCCAAGTTCAGTACAATATTATCTGGTATTTTTCTTTCGTTTTGCGGTGGTGAGTTTGCTATCCTTTTTTTTACTTTCACCCATACTTACCTATTTAAAAAATAGAGAAGAGAAACCGACTATCGTGTTCATGCAAGATAATTCGGCCTCAGAAAAATTTGCTTTTAAGAAAATAGACAGCATCGCCTATAGAAAAAATGTGGCAGCTTTGATTGCTGATTTAGAAAAGGATTATACAGTTCAGGAATATTCGTATGGTTCTACCTTGACCGATACCGTCAAGCACACGTATAATGAAAGCAGTACGGATTTGTCTTCTGCTTTAGAAATGGTAATGACGACTCTAGAGAATAAAAATCTTGGTGGAATTATTTTGGCTGGTGATGGCATTTACAATAAAGGAAGTTCACCACTAAATTTAAATTATCCTTTTCAAGGTACCATGTATACGATAGGGTTAGGCGATACTACCATTCAACGAGATGCTTTGGTAGCTCGTGTTTTCGCCAATAAGGTAGTTTATCTCGGGGATCAATTTGCTATACGAAGTGATGTTGCCGCGTATGCATGTAAGGGTGAAAATTTGAACGTTAGCATTTTTAGTCATCAAGATAAACGTGTCATTGCTTCGCAAAATATGAATGCAAACAGTGATCATTTCTCGAAGGCAATTGAAACGATCATTGATACAAAAGTGGCTGGCGTGCAGCATTTTACCATCACCATTAGTAAAGTAATTGGCGAACAAAATATTGCAAATAATACACAGGAAGTTTATGTGGAAGTAATAGACAGTAAAGAAAATGTGTTGATTGTTGCGAATGCGCCTCATCCGGATGTGTTTGCTTTGAAAGAAGCTTTGGGTAAAAATAAAAATTACAAAGTCGATGTAGCCTCTGCCGATAAAATGAATAAGCCGGTTGGTGATTATAACTTGATTATTTTACACAATATTCCTTCTGCAAATTACAATGGTAATAGCATTATTGAACAAGCACAAAAACAAGGAATTTCTCTTTGGTATATTACTGGCGCGCAGACAGCCATTCCACTATTGAATAAGATACAGACTTGTTTACAAATCAGTACGCGTGGATTTAATCCAAATGAAGTACAGGCCATGTTGAACAAGGATTTTTCTTATTTTACCATAAATCCAAATGCGGATTTAAATAATTTGCCACCACTCTCAACACCTTTTGGAGACTTTACAGCGGGGCCAAATACCCAAACCTTATTGATGCAAAAAGTAGGTAGTGTTGCTACCAATTATCCATTGTGGGTTGTGCAACAAAATGCGAATAGTCGAATAGGGGTATTGGCAGGAGAGGGTATCTGGCGTTGGCGTTTATACGATTATTACCAACACAAAAATCAGGATATAGTGGATGATTTTATCCTCAAAACAGCGCAGTATTTATCCGTTAAACATGACAAGCGACAGTTCAGAACCGTATTGCCTAAAAGTGTTTTTACTGAAAGTGAAACCGTGAGTTTTGATGCCGAATTATACAATGAAAATTATGAATTGATTAATACACCAGATGTCAATTTGAATATTGTAGATGAAGCGAATAAAAAAAGCATATTCAGCATGAATAAAGATGGTAATTCTTATTCTTTCAATGCTGGCAATTTAGCTGCTGGAAAATATACGTATACAAGCAGCGCTGCTTTTAATGGTAAGTCCTATACAGCGAATGGTACATTTACAATTGTTGCACAAAATATTGAGGAAGTGAATACTACAGCAGATTTTGGATTGCTCAATCAATTGGCAAAAAACTACGGCGGTGAATTCGTGTTTCCAAATCAAGTCATGAGTTTGCGTGATAAAATTAGAAACAACCAACACATCAAAACCGTCTTGCATTCGACTGTCAACAATGATCCATTAATTAATTGGAAATGGTTGTTCGCATTGCTTATCCTACTGTTATCCGCAGAGTGGTTCATTAGAAAGCGAAGTGGGAATTATTAGTAATCAGTAGTGAGTAGTTAGTAGTTAGTAGTGAGTCAAAAGTAAAAAGTAAAAAGTAGAAAGGCGTAAGGCATAAGTCGTAAGATTTTGGAATTTTATTTCCTGTCTCCGCAGTTGTGTCCTCTGCAGTAATCTTGTCTATGAATAAGAAGTTAGTGAGGCACACTGCGGGTTACGTACATTAGTAGTTAGTATTGAGTAGTTAGTATTGAGAAGTTTTACGAATTTCCTTCATTGACTCTTCAAAATAGTTCATTCGTAAGCGCAGTGGTAATTATTAATTTAATACAATAGTGTATTTTTTATTGTCGAATGTTGTACACTGTTCAGCATTTGTGGCGTTGGCACCATTCATCATTTTATCATTAGTCAGCAATGCTCAAAGTTTGTAATCAATAGAGAAGATTATTAATTATCTTTTATTATTGAGCATTCGCAAATGGCCTTGGATAGTTTGGCGTTAAAAAAATGGAGTGGTCGGCGAACAAATCGTCCCTGTTTGAGCCAGCCAGCCGCAGGCATCTGGTGAGTTTGGACGATTTGCGTCGAGCACGAACATTTTTTAGCTAATACCAACTTGATTTATAAAATAGGCTAAAGGGCTATTTTATAAATCTTAGATGGGATTATGCCGATTGAAAAGTGGATATCCTTTCTATTTTTCACATCGGTAAAAACTATCCACAGCCTTGATTTTTTGGTTCTTTTGTATCAAGACAAAAGAACAAAAGATTATACATGCTTCGAAAATTTATTCACTACAACTTATTCAACAATCCAATCAATTGATCCTTCTCAATTTTCTCGTAAAATATTTTTTTGAGCTTATGCTGTTTGTTGTAAATCATGATTTGCGGCATAATATAATTTGGCATAAAATGGTTTAGAATAAATTGTTGTTCAGCCGCACATACATGAAAATTTGGAAATTGTCCCGCATTCGTATTCGTAATAAATGCGCCTAGATCATTAAAGTTGCTAGTAAAAGTGACAAAGAAAATAGCTGTATTTCGTAATGAATCCATTTTGGAAATTACATCCTTTGCAGCAATTATACAATGATCACAAGTAGGATTAAAAAGCGCAAATATGACCGACTGGTTTTTTGGAATATCTTTTTCTGTTAAAAAGATTTTGGCTGGTGTCACAAATTGAAAACTTGGCAATAAAGAATTTACCTTCGCTTCATCATGTGTCTTTTGTCCTTCTGTGCCAGGCACTTGTTTGGGTGTAGTGTGTTCAATAGGTTTGCTAGCGGTAGCTTTTTTAGGTTTGCCAGTTGCTTTGTGTTGTGCATGGATAAAAGCTGGTGTCATCAGCAAAAAACAAACATAGAATAGTTGTTTCATTGTAAATCTGTTGCAGTATTGTTTCATTTGTAAGTCTTGTTTTTTTATTGTTTTATTTTATACCAACACGAGAAGTGTTGTTATAAAATGGAATGCCGAAGATAAGGAGCAAAATCGATTTGCTGGTAATGGGTTTTATATTTTTGTACGATGTTCTCTTTGAGAATGGTGTTTATAAAAGTATCCCAAATTGTCTTATCTGATGATGTACTTGCAAATGGCCTTGGATAGTTTGGCGTTAAAAAAAATGGAGGGGTCGGCGAACAAATCGTCCCTGTCTGAGCAACCGACGCAGGAGGATTGTGAGTTTGGACGATTTGCGTCGAGCAAGAACATTTTTTAGCTAATTCCATCTAAGATTTATAAAATAGCCCTTTAGCCTATTTTATAAATCTTAGATGGGATTATGCCGATTGAAAAGTGGATATCCTTTCTATTTTTTACATCGGTATAAACTATCCACAGCCTTGATTTTTTGGTTCTTTTGTATCAAGACAAAAGAACAAAAGATTATTAGTAGTATCAATTTTGTTGCGCGCTCTTCTCAAGCGTAAAAATAAATTTTCCCATATGTTTTTATTTGAGCACTTTCTGCATCATGCCTCCGTCAACCTGTATAAAATAAAGTCCTTGCGCATAGTCTTTAAAATCAAGATCTTCCGCTAAGCTAGACTTTAATTGTTTACGCAAAATTATTTTTCCAGTTATATCGTATAGAAGAATACTATACATGGGCATGCCAGATTGAATGCTTAAAATATCATTACACGGATTGGGGTAAATACGAATATTGTTTTTAGGCTCTATGTCTGCAACTTGCTGTGGAGCGCAGTTTACACCATTTGCAGTAATGCTGGTATTGATGCCAATAGTCCTGGTTTGGATAAAAGTTTTTAATCCAAAAACCGAGATGCTTCCTGGTCCACTGCCTACAATATCATAATTGAAACTAGAGTCAAATCCACCATTGGTATAGAATTTTTTCGGGTCGGCATATACGCTGGCTTGAATTTTAATTTTTAAAGAATCCATAATAGGATCAAAATAAGCGTTCGTAAAATCATTCTTTAAATTACAATAAGCATCATGATACATGGCTTTGTAAAAACTGTTTGTCAGCATATTATTACACAGTGGTTTGCTGGTAGCTTGCGATAAATAATCTATATCCAAATTCATTATTTGCGTTGTAGTCAGATTGTTTTTAAAGCTCCCAAATGCTTCGTTATTATCCCAGGCTATCCATTGGAATTTATCCGTAACCGTATCATGATAAATATAATAATTGTGTCCGCTACCGATATAAGAATCCAGACTTGAAAACATATTATATATTGCCCATTGTTTTACGAAATCTGCTGTATTTAATTTTGACTCTAGTGAGTTTTGCAATGTAGAGTTTGGTGTATTATTAATCACATCAATCAACGCAATCAGGTCTGACCAATTGTTTGCTGTCGTATTGTTTTTTAATTCATAGGAACTTTCATACAAAGATTGGGTTGTGCTACCTTTCCATTTTAAATCGCCATGTGGATCGCCTTTAAACAAATTGCCATCATTGCTATTGAACCAATGCTTGCAAAATTCATCATCCACTTCTTCCAGGATAGTATATAGTCCCCAGAGTTGATTATTGAAATATACATTGCAATAGGATACGCGAGGAGCAGGTAGTTGATGTGCGATCAAAAAATTACTGAGCAGTTTTTCGCGCATAAAGGAAGGGTCTTTAAATCCGTTATTGAAATTTAATTTCTTTAAACCATGAATATCCTGACCCGCAATAAATTCATTCATGTCTATTTTAAAAGATTTCTTTTGGGATGAATTGTTAAAAGATGAATTGCCTTTTGTTTTGATGCCGACATTGGTATATACTTCGCCATCAAAATCAATATCCACTTGTAAATAGATATCTGTTGTATGGCTTGCAACTAGTGAGTCATAGAATGTAGGGTAAGGGAAAGTGACATGGAGTGTGTGTACATTAGGCATATTGAAAATAGAATCGCCATTGCCAGCAAATACTTGGCCGTATAGGCTAATGCAGCAGATTAAAATGAAGAATACTTTTTTCATCAGAAATTATTTCAGTAAATGTAAATAGATATAATGTAAAATGGAATGAGTGATAGAAGTTTTTGATGGCTATGTATTTGAAGAAGTTGTGTTTATAAGTATAGAAATTGTTTTGTTAGATTTGGGTTTTGAAATCTATTGTTGTAAATGAATGTTAGAATCACAAATGAACACGATTGCACGGATTTACATGTTTAAATGAAATAAAGAAAAATGGAATTAAAATATAAGGAAATAACAGAAAAAATAATTGGTGCATCCTTTGAAGTGTATAACTTTTTGGGTAATGGATTTCAGGAGCTTATTTATCAACGTGCACTTGCGTATGAAATGCGGAAAAATGGATTGTCTTTTGCGAGAGAACAAGAGCAACCAATTTTTTATAAAGAACTAGAAGAACCCATTGGGACGAGGCGAGCTGATTTTTTAGTGGAAGGTAAAGTATTAGTCGAGTTGAAGGCGGTATTCATTTTAGAAGAAGTACATGTTGCACAATTACTCAATTATTTAAGAGCCTATAAAATAGAAATAGGATTGTTAATTAATTTCGGAAGTAAAAAATTAGACTTTAAACGACTCGCATTATGATACTGTAATTTCATCTGTGTCTACTTCTTTATCCTCTTCATCCGTGATGCAGACAATGAGTTGGAATCACGGATAAGGATGATTGCACAGTTTGCACGGATAATACAGCGCCTTAAAGGACTTTAGTAATGAAACTTTATTTTGCCCAATCCTTACCATATTCTTTATCCTCTTCATCTGTGATTCATGAAACTTTATTTTGCTCAATCCTTACCATATTCTTTATCCTCTTCATCTGTGATTCAGACAAAGAGTTAGAATCACGGATAAGGATGATTACACGGATTGCACGGATAATACAGCGTCTTAGAGGACTTTTACTCTCCGCGGAGTCTCCGCCTCGGGACTCCGCGGAGTGATTGTATACAAATGTTCTCTGTCATTTCCCGTAACCCGCAGTGTGCCTCATAAACCTTTTACTCACAGACTGGATTACTGCAGAGGACACAACTGCGGAGAATGGGAAAAAATTACAAATACAAAATTTTACTCTCCGCGGAGTCTCCGCCTCGGGACTCCGCGGGGTGATTGTCTAGAAATGTTCTCTGTCATTTCCCGTAACCCGCAGTGTGCCTCATAAACCTTTTACTCAAAGACTGGATTATTGCAGAGGACACAACTGCGGAGATAGGTGATGGGAAAAAATTCCAAATACAAAATTCCAAATTCACAATCGAAACTAATAACCCAACCGAATTTTTTAATTAATCCGCCAAAAATAAATACATCTTCAAACCTATTGTTTTCGATACATAGAGCACATCACTAAAAACCAAGCAACTATAAAACAAACACCGCCTATTGGTGTCATTATGCCTAAGCCTGTTACGCCAATTTGCCCTTGACTCTTGAGATAACAAAGGGCATATATAGATCCTGAAAACAAAAGAATGCCACAAGAAAAAAGAAGATAAACCCATTTACTGATAGTCGTAGTTTCTTTCATATACATACCTACAAATAACAAAGCAAAGCTGTGGTACATTTGATATCGTACACCTGTTTCAAAACTGGAAAGTACATCCGGGGCAAAAATGGTTTTTAAATAATGCGCACCAAAGGCACCGAATATAACACCGAGCATCGCAAAGAGAGCCGCAGTGAAAATAGAGATTTTAGACATAGCTTTTTATTTTGTTCGCAAAAGTAATTTCATCCATGCACTCCATGTCGATTATTTCTGTGGCTTGTTTGTAAATGGCTTCTCGAGATACAAATAGGGTTTTGAGTTCTTGCTTGAAATTGTCTGGAGATATGGTTTTTAACAATGGACGTGTTTCTTTTTCCAATAATAATCGGTTCTCTAGAATAGAAAAAGGTACTTGTAAATAGAATACTGTTCCTATTTTTTTCATCCACTCTAGATTGTCTGCAAAGCAAGGTGTACCACCACCACAAGCCAATAGCATGTTTGAATTTTGGATTGTCAAACTATGCAAATATTCCTTTTCAATTTGTCTAAAATTGGTTTCGCCCTTCTCAGCAAATAAGTTTGCAATACTGCATTGCTCTTCGCTTTCTATCCATTCATCCAAATCAAAAGATAGAATGCCTGTAGCAATGGATAATTTCTTTGCCCAAAAACTTTTGCCACAACCCATAAATCCTGTAAGGAAAAAACGCATCTTTGTCTTATTATTTCGACTAAAATAATACTTACCCTTAAAACTACCTAATTGGCATTTAATATACCGCCCGAATTACTGCAAACTATTCCTTTATCAGATTCTTTTGATGAACCAGCTTTTTTACTTGCCCAACAGCAAGATCCTATCACTTCTATCCGTTTGAACCCAAAGAAATATTCGCCCATTTTTGAACAAGAAGCAAATGTACCTTGGAGTATATATGGCAAGTATTTACGCGAACGTCCTGTGTTTACTGCTGATCCATTATTGCATGCTGGTTGTTATTATGTACAAGAAGCATCTTCTATGTTTTTAGAATATGCATTGAAACAATGTGTAAACTTTTCGCAAACGCAAATTGCTTTGGATTTATGTGGCGCACCCGGCGGAAAAAGTACTTTGTTGGCTTCTTTATTATCCGAAGAATCTTTGTTGATATCCAATGAAGTGATACAAAACAGAGCTACCATTTTAAATGAAAATATTTGCAAATGGGGTTATCAAAATACGTGGGTCAGTAACAGTGATCCCAAACATTTTGCATCCTTAAAAAATGAGTTTAATATCTTATTGATTGATGCGCCATGTTCTGGTTCTGGACTTTTTAGAAAACTGCCCAATTATTGCCACGATTGGAATATGGATAATGTCAACCTCTGCGCACAGCGTCAGAAGCGCATCTTGCACGACAGTTATGAATGTTTGGCACAAGATGGTATTTTGGTTTATATGACTTGTTCTTTTAGTCAACAAGAAAATGAAGATATAGTGGATTATATTTTAGACTCCATGGCAGTAGAATCCATTACCTTTTCATTACCTGAAAATTGGGGAATTACGGAAACGATAAGTGAGAAGAAAAAAGGATATGGCTATCGTTTTTACCCTCATTTGTTGCAAGGGGAAGGCTTCTTTATTGCTTGTTTCAAAAAGTTGGATGGGCAAAAAGTGGAGCCCAAATTGCCTTCAAAAAAGTTGAAACTTAAACATCTTTCGCTAGCAGAATTTGTAGATGTCGAAAACGGAACTGTGGTAGAACAGCAAGAGAATTTATTGTTTATCAAAGAAGAGCATATTGCCTATATGCAAGCCTTTTCCAAACCCATTAAATTGATTAAAAAAGGAATAAGATTGGGTAAGGTCATTCGGAATGAACTATTACCAGATCATGAATTGGCATTATTTGTTGGCAATATTTTTCAAACCAATATATTGCATCTGAACAAAGAACAAGCGATTGCTTATTTGAAAAAAGAGAATGTTATTTTCCCTGAAATTCCTAAAGGATGGGCTTTAGTACAGTATGAAGGCATTGCATTGGGATGGATAAAAAACATTGGAAGTCGCATGAATAATTACTATCCCGCGAACTATCGTATTTTAAATCAAAACATTTTGCCCTCTTGATAAAAAACAGCAAATTTGCATGTATATAGTTCATGAAATCGCTTTACCTTTTCTTCTTATTTCTTCTATTTTTTGCTCAGGCAGGAAATGCTAAAAGGATAGTGCATGTTAAAAATGAAAAGCCATATATTATCCATTCCGTAAACAATGGGGAGTCGATAGCGCAACTTGCCGGTTTGTATGGATTGAAGTCAGACATGCTTGCGCAATTTAATGGTATGCCATTGTATACTGTATTAAAGGTTGGAGAAATGATAGATATTCCTTTAATCGCAAATAATTTTTTTATAGAGGATAGGGTATCTGGAAATAGTGACTTTGAGCCAGTTTATTATGTGGTGCAGGATAGTGACGCCATTCGAAATATATGTACACAATTTCATATCAAAGAAAATAGCTTTCTAAAATGGAATCATCTCGCGGAGGAAGATAATTTGTCATCGAATGAAGAGGTGATTATTGGTTGGCTAAAAATATCTAAAGTATACTTGATTTCAGAAAATGTGGTTTTGTATAAAGGCGCGCCAAAAAAGGAACTTGAGAATCGAGTGAAAATTAAAGATGCCATCGAGCAAAAAACACTAATCGATACGATTGTTGCTACAGGAGAATTAGTGCAACAAGAGCCTGAAAAAATAGGGACGCAAGTAACTGAAGAAATCCTTATACCAGAGCTTGCGAAAAATCCATCTGAAGTTAGGATTACGCCTGTTTATGCCAACCATAATAAAATGAATATATCCAAGCCTAGCGAGGAGAATATACAAATTAATTCAACAGAGAGCGCAGTGCAAGTAGAAAAAAAAACAACTAAAAAATCAAGGAACCGTATTTCTTTTAGGCATAAACACAAGGCGAATGTAATGGATTCGTCATTTCAAAACATAGGGTTAACGCCATTGCATGATACCACAGATATAGATTCTCTCTTAGAATCGAATGGTACAACGGAACTAGATTTTATTAATTCATTTAAAAACATAAAGCTGGAATATGATACTGTGTTTGCAGAAGATGAAGTGCCAGTAGAAAACAAAGTGGAAGAAATAAAAGAGGTGCAACTTCCAGTAATGCAGGCAGAAAGTAAAATACAAGCCAAAGATTCCATAAAGCTTAAACCAAGGGGATTAAAGAAATTGGTTCAGTACACAAAACACTTATTTTCTTCTGATGATAATTCGGCAAAAGCAAATAAAAAGGTTGTTTCAAAAAGTAGAATTCCAAAACTAAATGATCTTGTGCCAGAACCTGCTCGCCCAGAAAAAGCATCACCGATTTTAACTGCAAAGTCTGTCGATGAGCCAGTTGTAATGAAAGAAAAAGAGCCACTCATTTTTACAAATGTGGTTACCGGAAAAGCATCTGTTTTTTTTGCTGGACCTTCGGAAGGGAAATTTTATGTATTAACCAATATTGCTTTGCCTGGCCAAATGATTAAAATAACCAATATAGAAAATGGGACTTCCATTTTGGCGGAAGTATTAGATAAGATTCCACCTACCGATTTGTCGAAAGGTTTAACCTTTAAATTAAGTGACAATGTCAAAATTCCTTTGAAACAAAAAAACAATTCCTTTCAAGTGTTGGTGAATTATTAATCGCTTTTTACTATTTTAGACGCCTGCTTTATATAATGATATGAAAATACTAGTTATTCGATTTTCTTCTATTGGAGATATAGTTTTGACCACGCCAATTATTCGTTGTCTCAAAAATCAAATTCCGAATGTAGAAGTGCATTTTTTGACGAAACGGAAATTTGAAAACGTATTGCAGTTTAATCCTTACATCCATAAGATACATCTTATAGAAAATGACGCACAGCCCATCATGCTTGAACTATTGAAAGAGAAGTTTGACTATGTGATTGACCTCCATAAGAATTTAAGAACAAAATATATAAAGGTTTTATTACACCAGGCATTTAATAGTCAAGTTCAAACGAGGTCTTTCGATAAATTGAATATTAGAAAATGGCTGTTAACCAATTTGAAAATAAATTGGATGCCAGATAAAAGTATCGTGGAAAGATATTTTGCTACAGTAAAAGAATTGGGCGTTACCAATGATGGGCAAGGATTGGATTTTTTTGTGGGAGAGGCAAATGAAATAAAGAAGGATGATATTCCAATGAGTCATATGCTTGGCTTTGTAGCCTGTGTTATTGGCGGTCAACATGAAACTAAAAAAATGCCAGTAGCTATGTGGCAGGCATTTTGTAAAGAGCTAGATTTTCCAATTATATTGCTTGGTGGGAAAGAAGATGCAGCAGCTGGGGAACAAATTAAAACAGTGGATGCAGTAAAAATATATAATGCTTGTGGTAAATTTTCATTCAATGAAAGTGCGGATATTGTAAGTAAATCGCGATTTGTCATTACGCACGATACAGGACTCATGCATGTTGCAGCGGCATATAAAAAAGCAATTATTTCTATTTGGGGAAATACAGTTCCGGAATTTGGGATGTTTCCTTATTATGGATTTAATAATTTAAAAACCAATGTAGCGCCTATGTCTTATTTGATACAAAACAAAAAATTGCACTGTAGACCATGTAGTAAAATTGGATATAAAAAATGCCCTAAAGGTCATTTTAATTGTATGAATAAATTGTCCATACAAGAAATACTCCTAGTTGCTAATCAATTGAAGAATAAAAAGTAATTAATGATTCGTGTGAACAGATAAAATAAAATGCATAGCGAACTACCAACTTCCACCCGAACCACCACCACCAAAACTTCCGCCACCGAAACCGCCAAATCCTCCACCATCAGAGGAACTTCTACCACCAAATCCGCCTCCGCTATTCAACAAGGAACTTAACAGAAATCCGGTACCCATACTTAAGCCACCACCACCGCCTCGTCTATTATTTCTTAGTATATAAAATACGATGACGATAATGAGGAGGATTAATTTCCAAAGTTTAAACCCGCCTTTCTTTTTAGGAGCATATTGATCTGAATTATATTCCCCTTTCGCCAATGACATTAAAGCATCTGTGCCTTTGTCCAAGCCTTCGTAAAATTTATTTTCTTTGAAGTAAGGATACATCTCATTCTCCCTTATTTGTTTCGTTGCTAAATCAGGAATGGCACCTTGTAAGCCATAACCAGGAGCAATAAATAATTGTCGAACACCTGGTCCTCCTAAGGGTTTTAATAATATCACAATGCCATTGTCTTGATCTTTTTGTCCGACTCCCCATTTTTGTCCTAATTCAGTGGCGTATTGAAAAGCTTCCATGCCTTGTAAGTCGTCCACTATTACAATAACAATTTGATTGGACGTTTGATTGGCAAATGTTTCTAATTTTCTTTCTAATTGTTCTTCTTCGTTGTTGGTAAGAATGCCTGAACTTGATAAATTATTGACTAATCTATTCGGACTTGGGCGTTCAGGAATTAAAGCGGCTTGCCCGAAGACTTGCAGCGATAGGAATAATAAGAAAAGGAAACTATATTTTTTCAACTTCAATGGGTATTTAATTTATACTTTATTCGTTCTTTCCAAAACTGATGTCATTGCTCAACTCATTGGTATCATTAGTTTGTAAAGGGAAATGGGATTTTAATTTTTCTCCTGCCATTTCTATTCCTTTTTGCAATCCTTCTGTAAATTCTTGTTTCTTGAAATGATGCAACATGGTATCCCGTATTTCATCCCAAAAATTAGTGGGTACTTTTTCATGAATTCCTTTGTCGCCTAGTATTGCAAATTTTTGGTCTTCGATGGATAAATAAAATAACACGCCATTTCGCAATGCTGTTTCATGCATCTTCATGCTTTTGAAAAAATCAGCAGCAATATCTAGCACTTCACCTTTACATTTTTTGTCAATATGCACACGAATTTCACCAGATGTATTTTTTTCAGCATCAGCAATGGCTTGCACTATGATTTTTTGTTGCGCGGTAGAAAAGAAATTTTTGATATGCATGTACAAGAAATAAAAATGCTAAGAAGAATCATTATCGGAAATAAGAATCATTCTAAAAAGCAGCGTGAATGAAGGGTTCGTGTTCTAATTAGCTTCTTTCATTTTTTTAATGTCTGGCGCATCTTCTGCACCAGCTTGTGCTTCAAAATAGGCTCGTTTATTGAATCCAAATATTCTTGCCCAAATGTTTTTAGGGAAACGACGGATATAGGTATTGAAATTTTGTGCAGCATCGTTAAATCTAATTCTTTCCGTAGAGATCCTATTTTCCATTCCTTCATATTGTGTTTGAAAATCTCGGAAAGCTTGAACCGCTTGTAAATTTGGGTAGTTTTCTGCAACTGCCATCAAACGACCTAATGAAGAACCGAAAGCATTTTGCGCTTTTTCAAATTCGGCCATTTTTTCTGGAGTAAGGTTATTCGCATCTATTTGAATTCTGGTTGCCTTACTACGTGCTTCCATCACATCGGTTAATGTGCTTTTTTCAAAATCAGCAGCGCTTTGTACTATTTCAAATAAATTTTTTGTTTTGTCCATACGAGCTTGATAAGCTACACCAACTTGTTTCCATTGAGCTGTTACGCCTTCGTCCATGGTAACCATTGAATTGTAAGATCCACATCCATTGAATACAGATACCAATAGGATGAATCCGATAATTCCTAAAATAATTGTGCCTTTTTTCATTGTTCTAAGTTTGTTTTAAAAATTAAAAGTAGTTCCTTTTTATGAATTGGAAAGTAATTTATTGAAGTAAGAAGTATATAATCGTCCTCTAGTTTTGAATAGGATCCAATACGGTATTACCAATTCTTATTGTATCTGATTGGGCCATCCTTATGCAAGTAAAAAAATGAATTTGCGAGAACTCTCCATTATCTCCAATTCTTTCCAGTTTTTGCATGAAATATTTTTTTTCAAACTGAAAAAGAAAATGAAATAAAAGTTATTAAATATAAAAAACTTATAATACTTTTGAGCCATAAACAATTAAAAAATATATATGAAAAAAGTAATTATCCTTTCATTAGCATTGGTTTCCGTATTATCAGTAGATGCTCAGAGAAAAAGAACAAGAACTGCAACTTCTCAAGGAAATGTAGTTGTAAGAACAGGTTTAGGTATTAATCATGTAAAGGTTGATCCAGATTTAGATCCAGTTTATAAATCAACTACAATTGATTTCAATCCTTCCGTTGGTTTTATGGCTATCGACAATTTGGAATTAGGTCTTGATTTTGGTATATCTAACACTACTAGCGAAGATGTATTCACGCAATCTCCAGTGATTTCAAAAACAAATACAAAAGCTACGGACGTTAACTTTGGTGTTTATGTTCAAAAATATTTCCCATTAAACAATTGGTTCGCTTTTACTACACAAGCTAACCTTGGTCTTTCAACTGGAACTTACAATACAGATAACGTATTAGGTTCTATTACTTCACCAGATAAAATGAACAGCGGAAACCGTAATGGTGTTGGTGGTTCAGTTTCTTTTGGATTTGCTTTCACACCGTATAATGCTTTTTCATTGTTTGCGCACATAGCTAGTCTTGGAGTAAACAATATGAAAAATGATCCAGATGGTGTAAATGATATTACAAATACAACAAATGTTGGATTTAATGTAATCGGTAATATAAACGCGAATCAAAACGTAACTACTCCATTAACTTTTGGATGTGCTTGGTATTTCGGTCGTGGTCTTTGGAAAAAATAATTCAATCTTAAATAGTAAAAAATCCCGCTTTAGATAAAGCGGGATTTTTTTTATGTAGATATTTGTAGTTGATCTCTTTTTTTTGAAAATGAGTCTATATCTAATGTGTTGTCCATACAATCTCAAGTAATGATACAATGAATTACCTGATTATTCGACTACTCGGTTGTCGTCCGCCCAACAAATGGGCTGTTAATAATCCTCTACTTATTTCTGGGAATATAATCCCATAGGGACGACATGATTATTGCTATGTATGCGCGAATAAGGTATTTGAAATCCCATAGGGATGACATGATTAGGAATAAATGACAATAGGGTTTTTAAAATCCCGTAGGGATGATATGATTATAGGAAATAAATGACAATAAGGTTTTAACCCGGTAGGGGTGGCATGATTATAACATTAATAGAAATCGATAAGAGAAGCAATATAACTGTCGTCCCAACCGCTACATATATCCTCATATTCTTCATCTGGAATATTGGTATGTTTAAGTTCTAATGAAGTTCCCTGTTTATGCTCATGCAATTTGATGGTCACAATCGAAGGCTCTACCTGTTCTCCAAAATACCATTCTTGCACTATTTTTTTTCCTTCTTCAAATTCAAGATTGCGACCAATAATACTATCACCCCAAAGTGAGAATTCAGAATTTGGTTCTGTACTCATTACAGCAGGTTCTCCAGTCCACAATTGAATTGTAGCTGGATTCGTCAAAGCCAGATAAACTTCATCGGGTGGGGCAGGCAGGATATAATATTTTTTAAAGTCTTTCATGGTTTAAAAGTTGTGCTTTGGTCTATGTTTTGAATAAAATAAATGCTAAGGGATTTTTGCTTTAATCTTTTTTTATATAGAAAACGAATACTATCGTAAAATAAAAATCCCATCGAAGGTTTGAGGCCAATGATGGGATTGTTGGTTTACTATAGGTGGATTACCAACCTTGTTTGGTTGCTACGCCATCTTTCACTGCTTCTAACGCACGAGCTTCGCCTAGCATAGTCGTCATCTTATTTCCTTTGCCATCATGACCTTGAGCCATATAGCCACCACGTGATGTTTTAGAAATGACAGCTTCTTGCATTGGTACATTTTTTTCTTTTGTTTTCATGCAATATGCGGTTAACATGTTTTTAGACATAAAAAATAATTTTAAGGGTTAATAAATGAATTAATAAGACAAGAATATGGAATAAATCTTATAAAGCGACTTTTACATATCCACTATGTGTTAATATGTAGGGAGTCTAAACCGGAGACACAAAGATTTGGAGAGAATCAAGGACATAAAAAAGCCATTACTTTTTTACGGTAATGGCTTTATCAAAAAGAAAATAAGATTAAGCAAACTGACAGATCGCACCACCTAGAAGCATTAGGCTTATTATCCAATAGCCTAGATGAATCATAATGTATTTGAATCCGCGTCTTTCAAATATAGCGCATATGCCGATAAATGGTAATGCCATAAAAATAGCAGCAATGGTGCCATGTAACATACCGTGCTTAAATGTTCTGAATTCGTGGCCATATTTAGCAACACCATCATTTAAAAAGGCAGTTGCACTTTCTTTGGTAGCGTCAGCCATTAATTGTGCTTGAAGCATGGAGAAGAAACTCATTTGATGTATCACAACTGGATACATAATAAAAGAAAGCATCACACTAAATAATTATGCAATACCAATGGTTAGAGCCATGTTTCCTGATTTTGCTTTTTCTTCAGTCATGCCGCTTGCAGCCATCCAAGCGTTGCCAAAAAGTGCTTTGCTATACCAAATCATGCCAAGTACAAGTGGTATTAGTGCAAATGCAAACACTAATAAAAAATTGATGTGTAGTTGTTCCATAGTTTAAATATTTTTCGAAAGATAAAAAGTTTTTTGGGAATGTGCTATCAAATTTACTTTTTTAACGAGTAATCGAAAGCCATTCTATTGAAGTTAACACGGCTTCTTTACTATGAAAATGGCGACATTAATTGTCGCCATTTTTATTTTATTTTATTCCAAATGCCTTTTGGACTTGTGTTACATAATCTAATTTCTCCCAAGTGAATAATTCGACAGTCACTTTCTTTTCATTCTTTTTACCTTTATTATAAACTTTAGTAACTGTTTCGTTTTTTCGCCCCATATGACCATAGCTTGCTGTTTCAGCGTAAATTGGATTGCGAAGTTTAAGTCTTTGCTCAATAGCATAAGGGCGCATATCAAATATCTTTTCTATTTGACGCGCAATCTCACCATCGTTTTGTTTTACTTTAGACGTGCCATAGGTATTGATAAATAAACCGCAAGGCTTAGCCACACCAATAGCATACGAAACTTGCACTAGTACCTCATCACATAATCCAGCAGCAACCATATTTTTTGCAATATGACGAGTGGCGTATGCAGCACTGCGATCCACTTTGCTAGGATCTTTACCGCTAAATGCGCCACCACCATGTGCACCTTTTCCACCATAAGTATCTACTATAATTTTTCGGCCAGTTAAACCTGTATCACCATGTGGTCCACCGATTACAAACTTACCTGTCGGATTGATATGATACGTGATTTCATTATTGAATAACTTTTGCAGTTTAGGAGTCAATTGTTTTTTTACTCGAGGAATAATAATTTCTATGATATCCTTTTTTATTTTAGCCAACATCTTCGCGTCCTTGTCAAAATCATCATGTTGAGTAGATACAACAATTGTATCAATACGAACTGGATTATTATTGTCATCATATTCAATGGTGACTTGGCTTTTAGCATCTGGACGTAAATAAGTTAATTCTTTTCCTTTACGTCGCGTGATGGATAATTCTTTTAAAATTTTATGCGCCAAATCAAGTGCAAGTGGCATGTAGTTTTCCGTTTCGCGGGTTGCATAACCAAACATCATTCCTTGGTCGCCTGCGCCTTGTGCATTTGCCTTGGTTTCAAAACTTTCTTTTTTTGTAGAACGATCAACACCTCTATTGATGTCATCACTTTGTTCATGAATCGCAGAGAAAATACCGCATGAATTTGCTTCAAACATATATTCCGCTTTGGTATATCCAATTTCACGAATTACTTGACGAGCAATTTCTTGTACATCTAAATAGGCTTCCGATTTTACCTCACCAGCTAATACAACTTGTCCTGTAGTTACAAGTGTTTCGCAGGCAACTTTAGAATTTGGATCGTAGGCTAAAAAATTATCTATTAAGGCATCCGAAATTTGATCGGCTACTTTGTCTG
The DNA here is from genome assembly GCA_945878115.1 of Chitinophaga pinensis. Classification (GTDB taxonomy): domain Bacteria; phylum Bacteroidota; class Bacteroidia; order Chitinophagales; family Chitinophagaceae; genus OLB11. Next base: position 38,954 of record CAMDVD010000025.1, read on the forward strand.
GGTGTCCTTCTGATACAGATTCAGATGTAAATAAATACGGCATAGTATATTTTAAGGGGTTAAATAAAAAGTGTTGCAAATGTACTATAAGAAATCATTTATAGAAATCTAGAGGCAATTATTTAGAAGGTAGGCGTAAGTCGTAAGGCGTAAGGCGAGGGACTTATCCTGACGCATGAATTAGGGTTTGATGGGTGCTGATTCATTCCGTATCACTATCGTACTATCAAACACATCTACGGTTACTTCTTTCTCTTTGTCAATTTCACCAGCAATAATTTTTTTGCTGAGTAGATTAATAATCTCTTTTTGTATCACTCTTTTCAACGGACGGGCGCCGTATTGTGAATCGATGCCATTTTCGACCAAGTAGTCAATCGCATAATCTGTAAAGTGCAAATCAATATTTTGTTCCTTAAGTAACTTGCTCAATTGTCGCAATTGGATGGTGATGATTTCTTTTATCTCCGCCTTCATCAATGGTTTGAACATGATAATTTCATCAATGCGATTCAAAAATTCTGGACGCATGTTTTGACGTAAAAGCGTCATCACTTCAAGTTTCGTTTTTTCCGTAACATCATCCACATTCTTTTCTGTTACCTTTTCAAAATTATCTTGAATGATATGACTGCCCATATTGGAGGTCATGATGATAATGGTATTTTTAAAATTAACCACTCGACCTTTATTGTCTGTAAGTCGACCATCGTCCAATACTTGCAACATTACATTAAATACATCTGGATGCGCTTTTTCTATTTCATCTAAAAGTACTACGCTGTATGGTTTACGTCGAACTGCTTCTGTAAGTTGTCCGCCTTCATCATAGCCAACATAGCCTGGAGGCGCACCAACCAAACGACTTACACTATGTTTCTCTTGGTATTCACTCATGTCTATTCTGGTCATCATGCTTTCATCATCAAACAGAAATTCAGCAAGTGCTTTTGCTAATTCCGTTTTACCCACACCAGTGGTACCTAAAAAAATAAAGGAACCTATTGGTTTACGTGCATCTTGCAAACCTGCTCTGCTGCGACGTATGGCATCTGACACTGCGGATATTGCTTCTTCTTGCCCAATTACTCTTTCATGTAAATGGGCTTCTAGTTGCAATAATTTTTCCTTTTCCGATTGCAACATTCTTGAAATTGGAATGCCTGTCATCTTCGCAATATTGGTTGCAATGTCTTCCGCGTCTACTTCTTCTTTGAGTAATCTTTTATGTTGAAAGGTATCTGTTTCTAATTCTTTTACTTTTGATTGTAATAAGTTTTCTTGGTCTTTTATTTTTCCGTATCGAAGTTCAGCAACTTTTCCAAAATCGCCATTTCTTTCCGCTTGATCTGCTTCGAGTTTAAGATGTTCGATATTTGTTTTGATATTTTGAATCGCATCAATACCTTCTTTCTCATGTTGCCATCTAATTTTGAAAGCATCTCTTTGTTCTGCAATGTCTGCAATTTCTTTAGATAATTCTTTTATTTTCTTCTCATCTTTTTCACGTTTGATGGCTTCTCGTTCTATTTCTAATTGTCGTAATTTTCTTTCTAATTCGTCCAATTCTTCGGGCATTGAATTCATTTCTAATTTTAATTTCGATGCACTTTCATCCATTAAATCTATTGCTTTATCTGGCAAAAATCTATCCGTAATATATCGACTGGAAAGCTCTACAGCCGCAATGATAGCCTCGTCTTTGATTTGTATATGGTGATAGTTTTCGTATCGTTCTTTCAATCCACGAAGTATTGAAATGGCATCATCAATACTTGGTTCGTCGATCATTACTTTTTGAAAACGACGTTCAAGTGCTTTGTCTTTTTCGAAATATTTTTGATACTCATTTAAAGTGGTTGCACCGATGGCACGTAATTCGCCACGAGCCAATGCAGGCTTGAGTATATTAGCCGCATCCATAGCACTATCGCCTCCGCCACCAGCACCTACTAGGGTATGAATTTCGTCAATAAATAAAATGATTTCGCCATTTGAATCTGTCACTTCTTTGATTACACTTTTGAGTCGCTCTTCAAATTCACCTTTGAATTTTGCACCCGCAATCAGTTGCCCCATGTCGAGAGCGTAAATGATTTTACTTTTTAAATTTTCTGGAATATCACCATCAATTATTCGATGTGCTAAGCCTTCTACGATGGCTGTTTTACCAACACCAGGTTCGCCTACAAGAATAGGATTATTTTTTGTGCGTCGGGAAAGGATATGTAATGTTCTTCGTATTTCTTCATCTCTACCAATGACAGGATCTAATTTGCCAGCGGCTGCTAGTTCATTTAAATTCTTTGCATACTTTTTTAAGGATTGATAATTGGTATCGCTTCCTTGCGAATTAACGGTAGTTCCTTTGCGGGTTTCTTTAATGGATTTCTTTAAATTTTTTTCTGATAGACCTGCATCTTTTAAAAGATTGGAAACCGCATCATTATTGCTTAAAAGTCCAATTAGCAAATGTTCTAAAGAAATAAATTCATCGCCAAATTCTTTTAAATAAGAACCAGCTTTGAGTGCGGTACTGTTTAATTCGCGTGAAATACCTTGTCCACCTTCGCCACTAGTGGTTGGAATTTTGGATAATATATCTTGTAGTTTTTGTTCAACAAAAGATACGTTGACGTCATTTTTTTTCAATAGAAAATCAACCGATTTACTTTCCTCATCCAACATGGCTTGGAGTAAATGTGCTGTTTCTATTTGTTGGTTTTTAGCGTTGAAAGCAAGTTGCTGTGCTTGGGTTACCGCTTCTTGCGCTTTGATGGTGAAATTATTTATGTTCATATTTAATGGTATTTGCAATGGAATTAGCAAAGCACAAACCAAATCTAATTTTCTACATAAACTGTCACGTATTTTTGATGTAAACTGACTGTGTTGCAGGTTTCATGGGGCTTGTATGATAAAATAGCAGATAAATTGTTTTATGAATCTAGACCAAATAGATATAGAGAACATTTTTTTTGCAGGGGCTTGCATTGCGGCAACGATTGTAGTGGAAATCCTTTTTGTAGGCGCAGCCGCAAAAAAATTGGAACGAAAAGTCCCTATCCCGCTGCTTTGAGCGGAAACGGATCCTGACATTTATCGTAAGGACGTGTGTGCCGCCAACATATTCTTATTCTATTTATTTTTACATCAATCCAAAATAGGCCATCAATGGATAATGGTCGGAGTAGGTAACATCAAATTTCTCAAACCCATAGAGATGAATTTGTGGATTGAAAAATAAATAATCAATACGAAGTACAGGTATGGAACCGGCATGTGTAGCACCTAATCCATAGCTTTTATCTAAGAAAGAGTCGTGCAATTTTCCCCTCATTTTGAAATACACATAAGAGCTAGGAATGTCATTTAAATCGCCACATAAAATAGATGGATAATTATTTTTTGAAATGATATTCGAAACCAAATCAGCTTCCAAACCTCGATTGATAGAGCTTTTTTTTAATTTAGCATAAATGGATTTTGATTGAGAAATGATTTCATCGTCAATTGTTGGCATTACTTTTTTATCCACCAAATCCGTTTCGTTGCTACTGAATTTATTGGATTTTAAATGAATATTGAAAATGCTAAATGTATCGCCCGCTAGAGAAATATTTGCTTGCTGCAACATATTACTTCCATGTACATCAATATCATGATTCGTTGCTTCTACAATGGGAAGATGCGAGAAAATAACGCTGCCCCATTTGCCTCGCTTGTTTATATTTAGATTGCAAACGGCATGGTATTCGTAATCACAGGAATCAGAAATCTCACCAATATTATCATAACCAACTGAGTCGTTGCCAGTATAGAATTCTTGTAAGCAAAGTACTGACGGATTTTTTTCTTTGATAAATTGAATGAGGTTTTGTCGAGTTTCTTTTTTGCCACTCCAATGGTATAAATCCAATAAACGCACATTATAGGTCATGACGGAAAATCGGGTGCTTGCTTTTTGTGTATCTTGTTTTTCTAGAAAATGACCGCCAACCAAAACACTGAATACTTTCCAACTAAAAAATAGCGCGAACAATGGAATAAGAATGAATAAAAATTTGCGAGAGAATAACCAGAAAAAAATAAATCCAATATTGATGATACAAAGTATAGGGGCAATAAATCCTAATATGCCTACAAAGCTTTGTTCGTAAGGGTTTACAGAAGGTATTAAATTGCATGCCATCATGGCTGCCGCAAAAAGCACACTAAGAATTAGAAAGGAATATTTAATGAGTTTTCTCAAATTCTATTTTTTACTGTACTCATTTAGTGAGCGTAATTCCGATTCGGATAAAGATTGCATGCCAAATTTATTTATTTTATCCAGTAAGGCATCTAATTTTTTTTCATTGATATTGATGGTGTTAAAAGGAAGATCGGTATTGGTATAGGTGTTTTTTTTACGCTTAGATTTAACTACAAAATTATTATTATTGCTCATGTAGGCTGACATACGTTTGAGCCCATTCGTTGTTGATTCGAAAAAGGAAGGTAAGCCATAATTGTAAGCTATGCCGATGAGCACACCACCTAGGATTAAACAGAGCATGCTACTATTTTGCCAAGGTTTTGATATGGATAATAAAATGAAATAAACGATGGTAAAAACCCAAAGTTCGATTCGTGTATTAAAAAGTATCCAAAATGTATACTTCGGTTTATAGAGGCTAGTGGCAACAACTACACCGGTAAGTGCTGCCATGGCGCCACTAAAATGAAAGGTATTGCTGGTATGTGTAAGCGTGTTGAAACCCAATAACAATAAGGCGCCGAGTATACCACTGAAAATATAAATTGGGAAAATACGAAGACTACCCAGAAGGTCTTCTATTACAGATCCAAATACCCAAAGCCAAATCATATTGCCAATGATTTGCATAAAACCCATGTCACAAAACATATAAGTAAGTAAGCACCAAGGTTGATACAATACTTCTTGAAAGGTGGATGGGAGTGTCAATTTATTCCAAATAGATTGGATGTAATAAGTTTCATCTTCGCCACCAATCAATAAGGTGATTCGGATGAATTGAAGGATTACGAAAATAAGTGAAGTAATCGTAATTATTTTGATGATGTCACTTTTGGAAGTGAATGCAAAAAAAGAAGTTGAACTGTATTTATTCATTTAGTAAAGCGTTTTTTTGTTTGTCATGTTCCAATATTTGATAATGATAAATGCAACAATCATACCACCAAGATGCGCGAAGTGTGCGATATTGTCGCCAGCACTATTGCTAATGCCAGAGTATAATTCGAACAATGCATACATCGCTACAAAGTATTTTGCTTTAATCGGGATTGGTAAAAAGAGTAACATCATAATGGTATTCGGGAATAAGAAGCCGAACCCAAATAATATACCGAATACTGCACCAGAAGCACCTACAGTTGGTTCATTAATTTGTAAAGTATAGTATTGGTCCAATAATGATTTTGCTGTTCCTGCGAAGCGATCATCCGTTGGATATTTCAGCCATTCTGCTTTGAATTCACTGAATGGCGTAATATTTTCTAAATGGTATTTATTGAACAATTGGGAGAATGCATTCACATCCGGATGTGCATTAAAAGCAGAAATGGCTTGGTGCAATTGATGGTATTGAAAGCTGAGAACACCAAGATGGAGTAGGGCAGCACCGAATCCGCAGAGTAAATAAAAAATCAAAAACCGTTTAGAATTCCAATACTGTTCTAAGATAGAGCCAAACATCCAAAGGCCAAACATATTGGAAAAGAGGTGCATGAATCCTTCTTCGTATTGTGCATTGGCATGACCTACATCGCCATGCATAAACATATGGGTAAGTAATTGCCAAATTCTAAATTTGTCTGAACTCCAATGGTGTAAGGCTAGATAGTCTGAAATGTCAATTCCTTGTTTGCCTATCACCGCTGTGGCAATAAAAACAAGTACATTAATAATCAATAAATTTTTGACAACAAGCGGTATGACTTCTCTTTGCGGCGGGCGAAATTCCATCGGACAAAAGTAAATGAAAATGTATTAGATAGGCGATTTGAATTTGTGTAATTCTGTTAAAATCGCAAATTCTAAATTCTAAATTCTAAATTCTAAATCCGAAATACTAAATACTAAATACTAAATACTAAATACTAAATACTAAATACTAAATTCTAAATTCTAAATTCTAAAACCGAAATACTAAATCCCAAATTTCGAATGGGAATTCGCAATCTCAGTCAATTTAAAATTTTCAAATTGTCCAATTTTCAAATTTGTATTTAGTGCATCGACTTCATCACTAACTCTTTCACATCATTCATATGAATACGTTCTTGTTCCATACTATTTCTGTAGCGAATGGTTACAGTGCCGTCTTCTTTGGTTTGATGGTCAATGGTTACACAGAATGGCGTACCTAATGCATCCATGCGGCGATAACGTTTGCCGATGCTATCTTTTTCTTCATAAAAACAAAAGAAATGTTCACTGCAAGATTGCATGAGCTCTTTGGCAATTTCGGCTAGCCCATCTTTTTTCATCAATGGTAAAATAGCTAATTTGATAGGTGCAATTTTTATTGGAAATTTCAACACAACACGACTATCTTGTTTCTCTGCCGTACTCAAATCTTCTTCTGTATAGGCTTCACTTAATACCATTAATATAGTTCTGTCTAGACCAATAGATGTTTCAATCACATAAGGAATGTAATTGCCAAACGCTTTGCCAGTGGCTTCATCTATATCATTGTCAAAATATTGCATTTTCTTTTTGCTATATAATTGATGTTGTGTAAGATCAAAGTCAGTCCGTGAATGGATGCCTTCCACTTCTTTAAAGCCCATTGGAAAATCATACTCTATATCGCAAGCTGCATCTGCATAGTGAGCTAGTTTGACATGGTCATGAAATCGATATTTTTCTTGTGGAATTCCTAAAGCCAAATGCCATTTCATTCGGGTTTCTTTCCAATGTTCATACCATTCTTTTTGTGTGCCAGGGCGTACAAAAAATTGCATTTCCATTTGTTCAAATTCACGCATACGAAAAATAAATCCACGTGCCACAATTTCATTTCTAAATGCTTTTCCAATTTGGGCAATGCCAAATGGGATTTTCATACGACCTGTTTTTTGTACATTTAAAAAATTGACAAAAATGCCTTGTGCTGTTTCAGGACGTAAATAAATGGTATCGGATTCTTCTGCCACGCTTCCAAGTTGTGTGCTAAACATTAAATTAAATTGGCGCACATTAGTCCAGTTGCAAGTATTACTTACCGAACATTTGATCCCAAGATTTACGATCATATTTTTTAAGCCATCAAAATCATCTTTGGCTAAAAGCAATTCCATGTCGGCAATGATTTGTGCTCCTTTTTCGGCATCTAGATTTTCTACAAATCCTTCAATCAAATGATCTACACGGTATCTTTTTTTGCTGTCCAAATTATCGATCATGGGGTCGCTAAAATTATCGACATGCCCACTTGCTTTCCAAATGGTTGGGTGCATAAAAATAGCAGAGTCGATACCTACAATGTTTTCGTGCATGTACACCATGCTCTTCCACCATAAATCTTTGATGTTCTTTTTAAGTTCTACACCCCATTGTCCATAGTCATAAACGGCACTAAGTCCATCATAAATTTCACTACTTGGGAAAATAAATCCGTATTCTTTGCAATGCGAAATAATCGCTGGTAAATTATTTTGATTTGTCGACATAAGGGCGCAAATATAATGGTACTTTTTTGAAAGTAAATTGAATTCTGCGGATTAGTGTTAAGGATTTCTATATCTAATAATGTAGTGAAAATCTACCTTCGGTAATGTGTACACTATCCTGATGCCATGCACCGTAAGCGTCAAAAGCGAAGGTGCCGATAATACTTCTATGGTCGTTGTCTACATGTGTAATGGTGAGAAGTCCAGGTTGAGAAGCATCAGTAGAAAAGGCGCTTTAGAACAAACTGAAGTAAGCGATGTTTTGATCGTTTAAGAGGTAGTTGCCAATGGTAATTTTTTGGTTGTTTGCAAGGTTGAAATGAAAGGAACTGGATAGGCTCGAATCAGTTGTAGACACTGTTAAGTCATGTAAATCGCTAGACATAGAAATGGAATATTGCATTTCCCCTTTATAATTCCTATCTGCTTGCCATGCTGTGCCGTTCATTTTGCAGCGTAAATAGTCCAAACTTGTCTGATTTACGGCTACTAAATTTTCCTTTTGACAACTGCTGAGAAGGGTGAAAGCGAATAATAATTTCAACAGCGTACTTTTCATTTATGTATGATTTTAGAGGGTGCAAGGTAATCATGAATTTTGACTATGTATAATAGGTATAAAAAAATCCGCTCGGAAGCGGACTTTTTCTTTAAATAGTAAAATCTTATTAATTATTTACGCCGTCTTTTAATTCAAGATCTTTGGTTATTACCAAATACTCATCAGAATCTTTAATGCGAAGCCATTTTTTATATTGGTCGTCATCTAATGTTTCGTTCAATCTTTTATCGCGAAGCATATAGCATTGTTTTAAATTGTAATTTTTTTCTAAGCTATTCATGTTTTTGTTTGTGATAATCAAATCCACATCATGACTGCATTCTGAGCAAATTCCTTTGAAAACTGGGCGTTGAATTTTTGCTAAATCCAAATCATCACAAAGTACATCTAGATTAGTATATCTTTTTTTAACAACTGTTGTTTTGTACTCCGATTCTTTCTCCGTCATTTTAATTTCTCTTTCCTTATGTACAACTTTTTTTACTTTAACTGGTTTAGGTTCTACAACAACAGGAGCTTCGATTTCTATGATGGTATCTCCGCTATAATATTTGTCATACTTTTCTCTCTTTTCATTGTATTTACGATAGCCGCCATAAGTTGTATAATAGCCAGAATTTCTGCGCGTACGAGCTGGACGTGTATCTTCTTCGGTTTCTTCTTTTGCGACTTTTTTGATTACACGTTTCTCATTACGATATTTAGTGTCCCCTTCTTTGCGATCAAATTTTACATCGTAATTATCTTCAACCACAGGTTCTTCCACTTCATTTTTGGAAGGCTCGGTATAAAAACCTTTTACATTAAAATCAGCTTCTGCTGGGTTGTTTTGGTAGTATTTGTTCTTTTTATTCTTATTAGCTTGTGCCTCTGCTTGGCTCCACATTCCAATACCAACCAAAAGTAATGAAAAGGTAAATAGTTGTTTTATCATCTGAGATATAGTGTTTAAGTTCGGAAAAATAGATAATGTTTTTGTAAAAATGTATTTTGTGCGCGTAAAAATAATTAAAACATGGAGAAAACTACTATAGATTTTTTAAAAAAATTAAAAATAAATAATAATAAAGTTTGGTTTGAAGAAAATAGAAAGAATTATGAATTGGCAAAAGCAGATATGGAGCAGCTAGTGTTGCAAGTGATTGCCGGGCTTACTGCAATAGATATTCGTTACGGAGAGCTGACTGTAAAGCAGTGTATGTTTAGAATAAATAGAGATGTACGATTTTCGAAAGATAAGTCGCCATACAAAACAAATTTGGGTGCTGGGTTTAGTATTGGCGGAAAAAAAAGTACCGGTGCGGGTTTTTATCTGCATATAGAACCTGAACATAGTTTTATTGGTGGTGGCTTATGGATGCCTCCGGCTGATGCATTAAAAAAGATCCGACAAGAAATCGATTATCAATCAAAAGATTTTTTGCAAATCATTGAAAATAATAATTTCGTAAAGTGCTTTAGTGGATTAAGTGAAGAAGATGCATTAAAAAACGCACCAAAAGGGTACGAAAATGATCATCCGATGTTGCGTTTTTTGCGATTAAAAAGTTTTGTTGCTACCCATCCATTAAAAGATTCTGAAGTATTGGATAAAAATAGTTTGCAGTCCATCATGGAAAATGTAAAATGCTTATCGCCCTTGATAGCCTTTATTAATAAGGCAATGGAGGAATAATGACCAGTCGGATAGCGCTTAAACGTAGGTAGTTACTAACACAATAATAAAATAGTTAATATATTTTAAACGAATGTATTGTAATTTTCAAT
>CAMDVD010000026.1 GCA_945878115.1 Chitinophaga pinensis
TTTGCATCTTTGATAGTAACGGAATAAATACCTGCACTTAAATTAGTGAATACATTTCCATTTTGAAAAGCATTTGCATTGAGTTGATATTGATATAAACCTGTTCCGCCAAGTCCAGTGGCGGTGATGGTACTTGTACCGCCATGGCAAAGAATATTTGTGGCAGATAAATTCACGCTCAGCACATTTGGTTCTGTAATAATGATGCTGGATGTTGCAGTGCAGTTATTCGCATCTTTTATGGTGATGGTATACATGCCTGCTGTTTGATTAGCGAAAATATTTCCATTTTGAAAAGGATTTGTATTGAGTTGAAATTGATACAAACCTGTTCCACCTAATCCAGTTGCAGTGATAGTACTTGTTCCACCATGACAAAGAATGGATGTGGCTGAAAGGCTTATGCTTAGCGCATTTGGTGCTGTAATTACAACTACTGTACTGATACCGCAACCGTTCATGTCGCTTGCTGTCACGGTATAATTATTCGCAGATAAATTAATAAATAAGCCAGTTGTGTTGGATACATTATTAGGCATTAATAAATAAGTAATAAGCCCAGTTCCTCCAGTTGCGTTAATTTGAATACTGCCAATACTGCCACCATTGCAAATATTATTGACCACATTCATACTAGAAATAAGTATAGAATTTGGTGCTATCATATTGACTATTGTTGTGGATGTACAATTATGCATATCACTTGCTGTAATGGTATAAACACCGCTGCCGAGTCCATTAAATGAACCATTGGTATTGGTAATATTTCCAGGATTTAGATTGTATGTAATTATTCCAATGCCTCCAATAGCAGCAATACTTATAGAGCCATCCAAACTAGTATGGCATAGCGGCGCAACTATATTGGTTGAAGTGAATGTGATACTATTTGGTTGATGAACATTCACGATAGTAGAGCTTGTGCAGCCATAGCTATCTATGGCTACAATTGTATATATACCTGAACTTAAGTTAGTGAAATTACCATTGTTTGAAAAAATATTGCCAGGCAATAATGTGTAAGAAATAGTACCCATTCCACCTGATGTAACTACAGATATACTACCATCGTTTGATCCAAAACAGGTAGTAGAATCTGAATTAATTTGCGTAAAAATAATCGGTGTTGGTAAAGTCACAACAGCTATAGTACTTACTGTACATCCTGCTGCATCCATTGCCGTGATGGTATAATTTCCATTTATTAGCGAAGAAAAAATACCTGTAGCATTGCTTGTTCCTGAAGGTAAAATAGTATACGTGAAATTACCACTTCCACCAATAGCATTGCACTGAATGGAACCTGTTGCCGATACACAGGACGTAGGCGATGTTGTGACAGAATCCCAAGTTGGTAAGGCAGAAGATGTAATAGTAATGATAGTACTTACTGAACAAGCATTTGCATCCGTTGCTATTACAGTATAAACTTGCGCACTTAATCCTGTAAATGTCCCAACAGGATTTTGGGTTGCTGATGGAGAAATGCTGTATGTAATGATGCCACTACCGCCTGTTGTACTCACACTGAGTGAACCAATATTTGGCGAAGCACAAGTGACACCAGTCATAGAAAGTGTATCAAATGCAATAGTAGAAACTTGTGTAATCAATACAACAGAACTTGCAGTACAACCTGTTGCATCCGTTACAGTACATGTGTAGGATGGTTGATTTAGTCCAGTGAATATACCAGTTGTATTGCTTGCTCCACTTGGATTTAAGGTGTACGTTATTGTACCAACTGCATTTTGAACATTGATAGAAGTAATAGAACCTAATAGCAAACAAGTAGAATTAATGCTACTGATTGCGGATATAAAAAGTGGATTGCAATTGCCCGGAATTGTAATCGGTACACGACTTATACAACTTGTTGAATTGCCAGTGCAGCAAGTTGCGTATAATGTAGTACCAGCAGGGCAAGCTGAACCGGCAGGGTCATAACTGAAAGGAGAACCTGTACCGACAATTGTTCCGCCAACAGGTGCATCCCACCAACTCAAGGTATTTGCAGCGCATGTTCCAGAGAGGGTTGAAGTATAATTTTCTACATTTCCTACACAAGTTCGGATCGGGGAACTAGCTACTGGTGCTATAGGAACGATAGTACAAGCATTGGTTGTGATGGTAAAATTGATGGTATGCAACCCATTATCATTCACATTCCAGCAACCAGTTTCTCCATCCGAAGTGCCATGAAAACTAAATACATAAGCAGTACTTGTGATCATGCTATTACAAAACTTTATATCAAATGAAAGGGATAAAGGAGAATTGCAAGTGATACTCACATCACCATAATTATTGCAAGGATATCCATCGTTAACAGGGTTAGTACCGCAGCAACTATTGTTTGCCGTGTTATCAAAATAAAACCCTGGTCCACCATTGGTTCCAGAGCCTGAAGGGCAGTTGCCAACGCAACCTGGATTGTAGGTAATGAACCCAGCTGGCAATACAACGGGGCTTACTGTAAAGCCATTATTCGCAGGTAAATAAAGTCCATGCAACCATTCATTATTTGGCGTTTGGTTCCATTTTATATTCGACATATTTACCCGAATGGTGGAAGAATCGCATGGGTTTGTGCAAGTGAATACACCACCTACTACACTCGCGCCTGGAGAGTTAATTAAGGAGGCTGTTATAACTGGTGTATTCGATCCATTACAAGAAGTAAAACGACCAGTGACATTAATATTTGAAACTGTAATGGCTTGACTATATCCACAATAATGAATACAAGTAAATACAAATAGGATTATACTAATTCTCATTTTTTACTAGCCTCCATATTTAAAATGAATAGTTCTTTTTGTTTGGCAAAAACGTTTACAGGAATCTGATCATCTGTATAATTTAGTAGAACAAAATTGCAGGCATTCACTCGATCTACAATATGCATATTGTCGTTGCATATCATTTTTAATAGAATTTTATATTTGGTATAGGTAGGCTCTGGAATGCCCAGCTTATCTGCCTCCGAGCGATACAGACTATCTACAGAATTTGGAATAATAACAGACTGACTTTCATTCGCCATCCGGGCAATGAACTGCTGACGTTCAGAAGCACTAGCCTGATTGAATTGCGCAATACTTTGGGTGAAAGAGCTTGAATTTTTTATTTGTGCAAACCCAAAAACTGGTGTGAACGTAAACAAGAAAACCCACAATACGATTCCTGTATACATTGGTTTCGATATTGTTTTGGGAATAAAAAAAAGACTATCATTCATGGATTATAGATTAAGTGAAGACGTCTGCAAAATTAAAGCTATTTGCTGTTTTAATGTGAATTATTAAATACGAAGCTTTGAAGCCATTGCAGTTTTCAGCTATTTCTTATGGTATTGAAAGTTAAGGTCAAAACGAAAGTGATGAATAGAATACTTCGTGATATTATTTTGTATTTTGCAAATTGGTTTTATGTAAGAAAAAATGAATAGTGATGGGAAGATTTATTTATCAAGGCGTGAGAAAGAAAATGAAGGAGGCATTGCAATATTTTTCTATCAACTGGAAATTAATAAAATAGATTGATTTAAATGAAGTATCTAGTTTTAGATGGTTACATAAGTGGAACTGGCATTCGAGATACAATGCAACAATTATATATTCCTATATCTGAATTGAATTTAGGAGAAGAATTAACTTCAGCTATTAAAAGTTGGAAATCTAAATATTACAATGCAACTGTTAACAAAGAGGGTGAAACATCATATCAGGATTTTTGCAATTTGGATAAACAAGGAATTGAATTAAGTAAAATAATTTTGGAATTAAAGATAGATTATAAAATTGACTACTATTTTTCAGATTATCTGAGTAAAAGAGTATACCCTTTTGAATGGAATGATTTTTTATTAAATAGGTTTGACTAGGATTATCTTTTCTGAGAATTTTTAGAAACAACCTGACTAGTTTTTCGAGGCATGAAAAAAAAATAATGTTATCCATTCTTATGGAACAATATTACACAATTAAGTAAATGATAAGGCTAAAATATCGGCTATTTTAAAAATAGAATAATACATTTACATCTGAATAAAGTTATGCGAAATGAACAAAAATAGTATGTTGCAAGATGAAATTATAGTAAACAAAATTTATACTATACGAGGACAGAAAGTAATGCTAGATAGGGATTTGGCAGAAATGTATAGTGTAGAAACAAGGCGTTTAAATGAACAAGTAAAACGTAACGAAAAGCGATTTCCTATAGATTTTATGTTTCAGTTAACGGAGCAAGAGTTGGAAAATTGGAAGTCGCAATTTGCGACTTCCAATAAGGAAAGAATGGGGCTAAGGAAATTGCCTAATGTTTTTACAGAGCAAGGTGTAGCCATGTTATCCAGTATTTTAAATAGTGAAACTGCAATCACTGTAAACATCCAAATCATTCGCATTTTTACAAGGCTCAGAGAAATGCTACTCAATCATAAAGATGTATTATTGAAATTCGAGCAAATGGATAAGAAGATATTAGGTATCGGGTACGATTTAAAAATGCATGATGGAGAAATAGAATCCATCTTTAGTTTAATAGATGAATGGCGTAAGGAAAGAGAAGATGAAAAAGCAAAACTTATGGCACCAAAAAATCCGATTGGGTTTAAAACAAAATCATCCAAAAAATAAATGGAAAGAGAGTACTGCTTTCTTGGTTTCGACTGGTGGACATTGAAGCGTTGTCGTAACAACAACTTCAGCCATTTTAGTATTTCCAAAAGTAAAAGAGAAGTCAATCTTAAGGTCGCAATTTGCGACCTTAAGAATTTGAAAATATATACTATTCAGAATTTATCTTTACCATAGCCAATTTGAGTCACGAATTATTTGGATGAACTGATTCAACGGAATAAGCAACTCTTCCATAAAAAATTTCATCGCAAATTATTTTACCCATACATCTTGCCACAATCTGCGACATCAACAAAATCTGCTTGCATTTGCGGTTCAGATATTTGCAACCCTAAATACCCTCCTTTTTTCCTTCCAAAACTACAATTAGAAAAATATCAAATCAACGATTACATTTGCACCACAAAAAAATAACAGATAAACTATGGGTGTATTAGTGAACAAAGCAAGTAAAGTAATTGTACAAGGATTTACTGGAACAGAAGGAACTTTCCATGCTACGCAAATGATTGAATATGGAACCAATGTTGTAGGTGGTGTTACACCGGGTAAAGGTGGAACTTCTCATTTAGACAAGCCTGTATTCAATACCGTTGCCGACGCGGTAACACAAGTTGGTGCGAATGTGTCTATTATTTTTGTACCACCAGCTTTCGCAGCCGATGCCATTATGGAGGCTGCTGATGCAGGTATTCAAACCATTATTTGTATTACCGAAGGTGTACCAGTGCAAGATATGGTTATCGCTAAAGATTATATTAAAGATAAAAATTGTCGTTTGGTAGGACCTAATTGTCCTGGTGTTATTACCACAGACGAAGCTAAAGTCGGTATCATGCCTGGCTTTATTTTTAAGAAAGGAAGTATTGGTATCGTTTCTAAATCAGGAACTTTAACCTATGAAGCAGCTGACCAAGTGGTTAAAGCTGGACTTGGCATTACTACTGCTATTGGTATTGGTGGTGATCCTATCATTGGTACTACTACAAAAGAAGCAGTAGAATTATTGATGAATGATCCAGAAACGAAAGGCATCATTATGATTGGTGAAATTGGTGGTGGCATGGAAGCGGAAGCTGCTATGTGGTTGAAAGACAATATGCGCAAACCTGTAGTGGGCTTTATTGCTGGACAAACTGCACCTCCGGGTAGAAGAATGGGACATGCTGGTGCTATAGTTGGTGGAGCAGATGATACTGCAGCTGCTAAAATAAAAATCATGCGAGCTT
This sequence comes from Chitinophaga pinensis, assembly GCA_945878115.1. GTDB lineage: Bacteria > Bacteroidota > Bacteroidia > Chitinophagales > Chitinophagaceae > OLB11. The sequence goes on from CAMDVD010000026.1 coordinate 5,876, forward strand.
GTGGTATTCATGTATCCGAAAGCCCAGCCGATATTGGTAAAACCATGGCTGAGGCAATGAGTGCTTTATAAGCAATACCTACCTTAATCAGCAAGTGAATGCAACCGAAATTGTTTATATTAATTTTTCAATAGTTTTTTTACATTTGTACAATCATGAGTGGAATAATAAATGAAATAGAACATGTAGTTATCAAATTTGCTGGCGATAGCGGCGATGGTATACAATTAACAGGTTCTCAATTTACAACGAATACAGCTTTACGTGGAAATGACCTTTCTACTTTCCCTGACTTTCCAGCCGAAATACGTGCCCCATTAGGTACATTGCCCGGTGTGAGCGGGTTTCAACTGCACTTCTCGTCCAACTCGGTGTATACACCTGGTGATGATTGTGATGTATTGGTAGCCATGAATGCTGCGGCATTAAAAGTAAATTTGAAGTCTATTAAAAAAGGTGGAACCATCATTGTGAATACAGATGGTTTTGATTCCAAAAATTTACGACTAGCTAATTACGCCGATGACGACAATCCATTAAATAATAACTCATTGGAGTCATACACAGTACACAAAATTGATGTTACAAAATTGACTCGTGAAGCATTGGCAGAAAGCACTTTGGGTGTAAAAGAAAAAGATAGAGCCAAAAATATGTTTGTACTTGGCTTCTTATATTGGATGTACGACAGAGATTTAGAAAGCACCAAACGATTTTTAGAAGAAAAATTTGGTAAGAAACCAGAAGTATTTGATAGCAATATAAAAGCTTTACAAGCTGGTTATAATTTTGGCGACACCACCGAATTATTTTCTACAAGATATACTGTTGCTAAAGCGGTTGTAAAAGCGGGTGTATATAGAAGTATCACGGGTAATAGCGCTATTTCATTGGGTTTGGTGACCGCAGCACAAAAATCAGGATTGCAATTATTTTTAGGATCCTATCCAATTACGCCTGCATCTGATATATTGCACGATTTAAGTAAATATAAAAATTTCAATGTTATAACCTTTCAAGCGGAAGATGAAATTGCAGCAATCACATCTAGTATTGGTGCCTCTTATGGAGGTTCGCTTGGTATTACTACCACTTCAGGTCCAGGTATGGCGTTGAAAGCAGAAGCAATGGGTTTGGCAATGATGTTAGAAATTCCTTTAGTGATTATTAATATTCAACGTGGAGGTCCTTCAACTGGATTACCAACGAAGACCGAACAAAGTGATTTGATGCAAGCTTATTATGGTAGAAATGGGGAATGTCCAATACCAATTATTTCAGCAAGCAGTCCTAGCGATTGTTTTTATGTAGCCATTGAAGCTTGTCGTATTTCTATTGAACACATGACACCAGTGATATTATTAAGTGATGGTTTTATTGCCAATGGTGCCGAGCCTTGGAAGTTTCCATCTGCAAGTGACATACCAGAAATTACAGTAAATTTTAAAAAGTTTTTGAATGAAGGCGAAGAGAAATTTATGCCTTATGCAAGAGATGAAAAATTAGCACGTCCATGGTCTATCCCTGGCTATGCTGGTATGGAACATCGTATAGGTGGACTTGAAAAGCAAGACATTACAGGTAATGTTAGCTATGATGCAGATAATCATGAACACATGGTGAAAACACGTCAAGCTAAAGTGGATATGATTGCCAATTATATACCTGAACAAGAAATAAATTTAGGTGCTGACTCTGGCGATATTCTTATATTAGGTTGGGGCTCAACATCTGGTGTAATCACTACAGTAGTTCAAAAATTAATTAAAGAAGGTCATTCTATTTCTCATTGTCATCTTCGTTATATACGTCCTTTCCCTAAAAATCTTGGTGATATTTTTAAACGATTTAAAAAAGTAATTATCCCTGAAATCAATAATGGTCAATTGGTAAAAATCATTCGTGATTTATATTTGGTAGATGCCATTGCTTATAATAAAATCAAAGGAAATCCCATCACACAAGCTGAGTTGGAAGATTTTATTATGATGCATACTGGGTAATAGTTATTCGCCTAGACAAGTTTATATTCCCTTGGTTTGTGCCCTTCTCAAACTATAATCTTTAGTTCAGACAATTTATATTTTGTCTGAACTATTTTTTTGATAGCTGTAATTGCTATGGTTTTTCATTCATACTGCAAATCATAGTAATCTTGTAATCACATGAATCATAGTTCAGACAATCTCCTTCAAATGCCCATTCCATAATACTTTGAAAGCAAATCTGCATCACTGAAAAGGAGGATAAAGAAGATTTCCCTATCGGTTGGTGTCGCACCAACCGAAATTTTGTTTGAAATATGATGGCTAACCTAAAAATGTAATGAAAGGAATTATCTTTAGAATTACTGTATTGCGGCAACGATAGAACGGAAAGCCCGGATTCCGGTGCTTTGAGCGGAAACGGACTTGGAGTGATAGCGTGTTTGCCGCCCAAAATATTCTGGTTACAAATTTTGTATTACCAATATAATGTTGAATTCCTACCTCAAAAAAAAACTGCCTCCTTTCGGAAGCAGCTTTCTTTTTTACAAACAAAAAGCGAGTTTTAATTCGATCTCTTAGCTCTGAAAGTGCCGATAGCAGTGTATGTATCACCACTAGGAACACCTATCAAATTGATCGAGAAATTACCTTGACAGTCGCCAGGGAATAATGGGAAACTGGTATAAGTAAGTGTAGATGAAGGAACAATTGTATACATGCTATCTGCAAAGGTACCAATGCCATAAGTATACACAGCAGTTGGAAGGAATGAACCAATTGTGGTATCTGAACAACCCATATAAAAATAAGATGTAGTACCAGCTGAAGGTGAGGTTGCAGTAACTGAACTTCCAATTCCTTGCGTAGTAATATCCATTGTAATATTATCTGCAGGAGCAAGGAAATTTTTTGTAACAGACACACTCGAAACAGTATTGGTTAAAACTAAATTTAAGAATGGAGAAATATTGCCACATGCACTTAATACGCCAATATTATTAACACCTGCAACAATTGTAGCTGTAGAAGTACCATATACATTTGAACCTAAATCGTAAGCATAAAAAGTAAGTGGTGATGAAGGTATACATGGGAAGCTATACGTAAATTGTCCAGCAGCATTTGGTGTTATAAGTATACCGAAAGGTTGTACAACCACCGTAGAATTTGCTAAAGGATTTCCTAAACAATCTTCAACAGAACCATTTATTGTAGAAGTACCAGCAGCTATAGTAACAACGATAGTGCCTAAGTTTTGTGCAACCGCACCAGTAGTTATAGTTTGCGTATAAATTGGAACACTACTACTACCACAAAGAGTATACGAATATACATTCATCGCAAGTGTAGCATTTGGATATACTAGTCCACCTACCCAACCAGCAGAATTGGTTGTGCCTGAACGTGTATTATTATTGGCAGTATTTGTCAATGAAACTTCATATCCACTCAATGGATTTCCGAATTGATCTTCTAAAGTCATTTCTAATTGAATAGCAGCAGCAGGTGTATCACAATTCCAAAAACTAAAATGTTTTACTTTTCCAACATACTTGCCACCTTGTAATGTAGCACTACCTTCTTCAACCCAAATTCCTTTTACTTCATCAAAATACCAAAGTGGAATTGATGGAGCAGCTTGTCCCAATAAAGTAGTAGGAACATCCACACTAATTGTTGCTTCTCTACCAGGAATTAATTGTAAAGGATTACCTGCAGCATCTATAATTTCTGCAACTAGCATACCAAAACTTTGTAATAATCTTTCTTCACCACCAGCAGCAGTTAAACCGCGTAAATCGCCAGGCATAGTGCTTAATCCTAAAGTAGTAGTAGGGTCAATTTTTTTCATGTACACATAAGCTTGTCCAGAAAAAGCAACACTAGAAGATTTTACCATTAAGGCATTGCTTGGAAAAGTAATACTGATGCCATTGTTGGTTGTTACTGTGCCTCCATTATCGGCATTGAATTGTTGTACATTTTCTTTTTTCATTAAAGACACATAAACAGTATGTTTTTTTCCTGCTTGAATAGATAAGGTTTTATATCCATTGAAATAAGTGGCTTTACTAATTTTTACAGTGGTAGCATGTTCTGGTGTAGTAATGTCTTTGAGCATAAATAGACCATTGGCATCTGTCATGTCCGTTGCACCTCCAGCAGTAACGCTAGCATTTTCAACAGGCATTCCAGATTCGTCTTTTACAATACCCATGATGGTTGCAACTACTGTTTTGCCATTGTTGTACTCGTTATTCCCGTAAGTAGTGGGGTTCGTTTTTTTACATGCATTGAACAAGCTCGCACCCAATAATATCAGGGCAAAAAGGCAAGCGATTTTAATCGTGTTTCTCATTTTTATACTTTTTTAATTTAAAAATTTTGTGAATATACTCTAGACGAACCAACATTATAGTCCGTTAGCTGAATAAATTATATTTTCAGAAATGACTAAGGTGTGACAAAGGCATTTTGTTTTTTACAAATAGACTGTGCATTAAATAATCCCATTCATTGTATATTTACGACCAATAAAAAAAGTAAAATGAATCCATCGGTTCCTATCACACTCAAAATTTGCAATAGGCAATATCGTATTAAAGTAGAACCAGAAAATGAAGAGGTGGTTCGTAAAATTTATGGCGGGATGCTGGAAAAAATAAATACTTTTCGAGAGTTATTTAAAGGTAGAGATGATCAAGATATTATGGCGATGGTTCTCATCGATCATTTGACTTCTTCGGCAGCCTTACCTGATGCATCTCAAAATCCTACAAGCGAAATGCTATCTGAAATTGAAAGTATACATACTCTTTTGCACACATGACGAATGCCGAAATATCAGACTTCTTTTCCCTATTGTCTAAACTCATGGATATACATGGTGAAAATGCATTTAAGTCTAAAACATACAGTATTGCTGCCTTTCAGCTTGATAAACTACCGATAGTATTATCCGAAATTTCTAGAACAGAAATTGCGTGTATTCCAGGAATCGGAGCAAGCGTTTCAGTAAAAATCATTGAAATTTTAGATACTGGACATTTAAAAGTTCTAGACGAATTACTCGCTAAAACGCCAGAAGGTGTTTTGGATTTACTCAAGATAAAAGGGATTGGTCCAAAAAAAATTGCAGTAATCTGGCATGAACTTGGCGTTGAATCGCCTGGCGAACTTTTATATGCTTGCGAAGAAAATAGATTGATTGCGTATAAAGGATTTGGTGTGAAGACCCAACAATCTATTCAAGAAGCAATTACTTTTTATTTGAGCAATCAGCAACGTTATTTATATGCACAAATCGAACCCATTGCCATTAGTATTCAAAAATTTTTAGACGCAAGGTTCTCGTTTACTTCTGTTTTTATTAGCGGTAGTTTTCGTAGACAATGTAATATCATTGACGAATTAGAATATGTAATTGCAACAGATACTGAAACGATACAAGAAGAAATGTCGAGGGAACCTGCATTCACTTTTAGTAAAGAAGAAGATGGTTCTGTGTATTATTTATTTCAAGAACATATACAAGTTATCCTGCATTCTACAGATGAAGAAAATACGGATGCGACATTATTTTTTACCACCGGAACACCAGCCTTTAATGATGCATTTCAAGAAGCATTTCCGGAAGTTTCTTTTGCTGGAAGTGGTGGTGAAGAGGATTTGATTTTTGAAGAAGCTGGTATACCATTTATAGAACCTTGTCTTCGTGAAAGTAAAGCTAGCATTGACTTAGCGCAAGAAAATAATTTACCTTCTTTGATTCAACTTAAACACATAAAAGGAATCATTCATAACCACAGTACATGGAGTGATGGCGGTTTTAGTATTGCGCAAATGGCACAAGCTTGTATAGAAAAAGGATTTGAATATTTGGTGATGAGTGACCATTCTGTAAGTTCATTTTATGCGAATGGGTTGAGTATAGAACGTATCAAACAACAACAAGAGGAAATTGATATATTGAATGAAAAATTAAAACCCTTTAAGATTTTTAAAAGTATAGAATGTGATATTTTAAATGATGGACGTCTGGATTATCCTGATGATATTTTATCTTCTTTTGATTTGGTGATAGCATCGGTTCATCAAAATTTAAAAATGACGGAAGAGAAAGCCATGATGCGATTAATGGGTGCCATCCAAAATAAATATACACGTATTTTAGGCCACCTCACCGGCAGACTTTTATTAAGCCGTAAAGAATATCCTGTTAATCACCAGGCTATAATTGATGCTTGTAAACTACATGATGTAGTGATTGAAATTAATGCGAATCCACGACGCCTTGATATGGACTGGCAATGGATTTCGTATGCTATTGATCAAGGTGTTTTATTGTCTATCAACCCTGATGCACATAGTATTCGAGGGATTGATGATATTCGTTATGGTGTTCTATCCGCACAAAAAGGAATGTTGACAGCAAAGCAAAATTTAAGTTCGTTTTCTTTACATGAATTTGAAAATTTTCTTGCTACTAAAAAGTAACAAGACATAAAAAATAATGAAGAGAGATCTTCATGTTTTTTTATTGATTTTTTCGATCCTTATTTTTTAGCTGGCGCTGCTTTAGCTGGCGCTGCTTTTGCTGGCGCTGCTTTAGCAGGAGCGTCTGCTTTCATTTCTGTTTTAGTAGGTTCTGCTTTTTTAGAATGTTTGCCTTTAGCGAAAGACATAACTGGAGTTAGAGTGATTGTTAGAACGATAACTCCGATCATTACTTTTTTTATTTTTTTAGGTTTTAATTGTTTGTGTTAATCATTTAACAGCACAAATATATAAGTGCTCAACTAGCCTATTTTTTAGAATTAGATGAAAACTTTGTTCTTATCGTTCAAAAGTTCATTTCCTTCGATGAAGGGTTTGCTTATAGAAATAAATTCCCTTCTCTTGGTTTTTGTCCCCACAAACTTCACTAAAATGCTGGTAATGGTTTGGGAGGACACAAAACCATGGGGGTAATGAATTAATTATGGAATAAAGAAGATGTCCGTATATTATAAGTGAGGCACTAAGTGAAACCCAACGTTATATTCTATGGAAAAAATAATAAAGAATGACTCCTATGTCTTCAGGGCGAAAATTACTTAGGCATCTATCGTGATGCTATATTTTTCCATCACTGCATTGTACAACATTTTTTCGCAAGCTTCTTTAGCAATGCCATACGCATTTTCTTCGCTATCTGATTCGATGCTTAATACTATATGCTTTCCAATTCTTACATTTTGTATAGCATGTAATTGTAAACTATGTAAACTTTCATTCACCGCTTTCCCTTGTGGGTCTAGCAGTTCAGTCAAAGGCATAATATTGATGTGTGCGGTATAAATCATTTTTCAGATGGTTTGTGGGCGAAAGATAAAGCGATATACATTAAAAAAGAAAATGGAACGACCAATATTTTCAAAAAAGGAATAGAAACAAGGGCAATGGCTAACCATGCTATTTGTGCCCAATTATTTTTGAAAGAAAAATGAGAAAATTTCAGTGTAAATAATTTCATTTTACTCACCATCAACCAACAAAGGATGGCAATGATGGTATACAATACCCATTCGTTTTGCATGTAAGTGCCAAAATGCAATGGGTTATATAAATTGATAAAAGGAAAGGATGCTACCAACATGCCAATGGCAGGGATAGGAACGCCAGTAAAATAGGAAGTTGTTGGAGGTGCATTATTAAAGCGCGCTAAACGTAAGGCACCAAAACAAGCTACCAAAAAAGCAGGACAAACTGCCAACATGGATACATCCATTGCATTCTGTTTTTGCATCCAAGCTGTCCATAACATTTTCATTAATATCATGCTGGGTGCTACGCCAAAAGAAACAACATCAGCCAATGAATCTAAATCTTTTCCTAAGGGAGAAGATACACCCAGCCATCGAGCTACCATGCCATCGAACAAATCGCAGATAGCCGCGATTATAATACAGATACTCCCATAATAAGCTTGTGTGGTGCCACTTATCCAATACTGCTCTCCATTCACTTCACTCACAAATGGTTGTGCTTGTAAAATAAATACGATAGCCATACAACCAAAAAATAAATTGCCGAGTGTAAGTATATTGGGTAAATGCTTCATTAAATAAGTTTCTCGGCAAATATAGGGAAAGTAGGTAGGAAATCAATTGACTAAGCTTTCTCTAATTTATTCTTTATTGTCGCATCAAATTACGAATTTGCAAACGGCCTTGGATAGTTTGGCGTTAAAAAAATGGAATGATCGGCGAACAAATCGTCCCTGTCTGAGCAACCGACGTAGGAGGATTGTGAGTTTGGACGATTTGCGTCGAGCATGAACATTTTTTAGCGAAACTATCCACAGCCTTGATTTTTTGGTTCTTTTATATCAAGACAAAAGAACAAAAGAATATTAGTAGCAATAATTTAGTATGCGACTAAATTTCACTATTCATTCACTTTCTGAAAACCTTTTCCAGTAAAATAAATAATACTTGCATCCTTAGCTAGTGGTTTTTTAAAGAGTAAATTGTATCCGCCCCAATCGTCTATATCTACTTTGTAATCGGCAGTTTCATAATCCGTTGCGCCAATATTTTCATGCATCAGCCAAGATCCATTTGTTTTTAATTGAAAATGATAGGTGGTATCATTTATTTTTTTTACTGCAAATGAATCTTTTTCACTCATGGCGTTATACCAAACCAATTGCTCTAGATCACAAGCTAATTTTTTATCGAAAAGTACCTCATAGGAAATTTCAAATCGTGGCTTGGCGCGAAATAGATAAGCATCCGTGCATACTGTTGGTACATTCATTAAATAGACTTTATGCTTCAGTGTATCTGGAAATGTATGCAAGTAAGTGGTATACAGTTTAGCACTATTGGCGCGGGCTTTTATGCCAGGTAATAAAAAATAAATAGAGGCTGAAACATAAGCCAATAAAAGGATATAGCGAATCCATTTAGGCAATTGAAAAACAAAAAATGCGAATAGTGGCAATAAAAATACAGAAGCAAAATAAGAATAACGATCATTTTCTAAACGCATGAGATACATAAAATAACAACGGATAAAAGGCAAATAAAGCAATAGACTACAGGCTAACACAAACCAAAATATAAATAATTTCTGTTTGTCTTTTTTATAAATAAAAACAGAAACAAGAATAAATAAAAGTTCGAATATGATGCCTACTTTTTTCCAATGCAAACACAATTCATATATTTTATCTCTTGTTTGGTAAGGTAAAAAATGTACGAACCCAAACAGTTTTAATAAATGTTGTGATAAGGTTGCTACCATTTGCGACAATGGAATATCCATGCCTTGCATTTGTCGTTCTTGCGGCAACCAAGTGTGGTGTAAATATTTATGCGCTAGACAATAGAGAAACACTAAACTGATAATAGGTGCTAGTATTTTTGTACCAAAAGCGATGTAGGAAATTTGATTTTTTTGGTAAAACAAAAATAGAACAAATAGTAATACATAGAGGATTGGAAAGAGTATACTAATCTCTAATGTGACAAGTGCGTACAGAAAGAATAGATGAAATACTAATAAGGAAAATGTTGTTTTTTTACCACCAATAAAATCGCATAGCCACGACAGACTTATGAGCAATATGAACAAGGTTATCATGTAATGCGACGTAGCTGCCCACACAATATTTTCAGATTGATAGGCAGAGAATGCAAATAAGATGCTTCCGCTGAAACTGATAACAGCAGCGGATTCTATAGAAACAAGATAAGTAAATAATTTACGAAAAAATACAAATGCTAAAGTGGTATTCAGTGCGTGAAAAAAAGTGAATACAATAAACCAACCTAAAGTATTTACACCAAATAAGGCATAAAATGTTCCGATAAATAAATAATGGCCATAATAAAAATTATCGAAATGATAAGAATGTAAAAAGCCTTTCCATCCACCGATTTTCATTTCATAAATACCAGAAATGCCATCATCAATTAGCATGGCATTATGCGCAGGGTAATAGAGTATAAAAATGCTCACCCAAACGAACAAGAATAAAAATACTTGGAACCATTTGTGTTGCATTATTCGATCTATTGTTTTCATAAAAATCCTTTTACCATTTTATGTTTATATTAAATGGATGAATCACTTTCACTGATAATAAGTTTGTAAGGCTTAGCATATCATCGCTCATATCCAATTATTTTTTAACTTCGGTATTATTCTTTTTGTCCTTTGTGAATTAAGGCATCCAAAGATAATCCGCTGAAATTAAGAACCAAATGATGAGGGGATAAAAGATGAGTGAAGTGAGAATATGTCGCTACAGTTTCAAGAGTGAACTATTTGCTTCTGCTTAATCGTTTAAAAATATTTCGTCCAAGAAATATAATTTAATCGTTTAAAAATATTTCGTCCAAGAAATATTATTCCGATGATATTTATCAAGTTCCAAAGTTGCAAGGCCAAATAAAAAACAATTTGTATACGGCTCATACTTTTTAAGCTGCCATATTCTCCTTTGCTTATATCCCAATGATCATCATAACCCATTTGTAAAACACCCAAAATTATGTAGACGAAAATATCGGCGCCAATAATGGCTAAAGGGAATAAAATATCAATAAAACGGACTTTAGAACCAGCCATTCATTTTTGAATTGAAGTTGATTTATTGCCGAATCCCATGTTAATTACTTTTATTTCTGACCTTATATTTTATGTAGTAGATGATTTCTTTTAATAGTTACTTATTCTACTAGTTCGCTTAAATTTTTAATTTTCCTTTTGGTGTTGTGCAGAACAAAGCAACCTACTCCGTATCATAAGCCCACTTAATATACATGGATCCCCAAGTAAATCCACCACCAAAAGCAGCAAGTATAATATTGTCGCCCTTCTTGAGTTTGTTTTGCCATTCCCAAAGACAAAGTGGTAAAGTGCCATTGGTAGTATTGCCAAAACGTTGAATATTGACCATTACTTTTTCTTCTGCAAGTCCCATTCGCTCACGGGTGGCATCAATGATGCGTTTGTTTGCTTGATGCGGAACTAACCATGTTACATTGTCGGCAGTCAGTCCATTTCGTTGCATAATATCATAGGCAACATCGGCCATATTTTTTACGGCAAATTTAAAAACGGTTTGTCCTTCTTGGTACACAAAATGTTCTTTATTCATAACAGTTTCAATTGTGGCGGGCTTTACAGAGCCTCCTGCTTTTTGGTGCAAGTAAGTTCTGCCAGATCCATCCGATCTTAATATACTGTCTACTATGCCTAATCCTTCTGTATTTGGTTCTAATAAAACGGCACCACATCCATCTCCGAAAATGATACAAGTTGCTCTATCTTCAAAATTCAATATAGAACTCATTTTATCACCACCAACCACGATTATTTTTTTATGCTTGCCTGTTTCAATAAATTGAGATGCGATAGTTAAGGCATATAAAAAACCACTACATGCCGCACTTACATCATAGCCCCAAGCATTTTTCAAACCAAGTTTATCTGTTATTACATTGGCTGTTGCCGGAAAAGTAAAATCAGGTGTAGTGGTTGCACAAATAAGCAATTCGATATCTAAAGGGTTCAATCCTTTTTTATCCAAAATTTCTTGAACTGCTTTTACGGCCATATCTGAAGTGCCCATGCCTTCTCCTTTTAAGATACGACGTTCTTTGATTCCAGTGCGAGATGTAATCCATTCATCATTGGTGTCAACTATGGTTGCCAAATCAGCATTGGTCAATTTGTCATCTGGTACATAACCGCCAACTGCGGTAATCGCTGCTTGTATTTTTAACATATTCAATATTGTCTATATAAAAAGAGCTGTAAAGTTAGTATTAAACTTTAGGTAACATAATGATTTTTTAGACACTTATTTTTTTCTTGTTTATGAACGGACAAGAACTGGTAAAAGAAGCGATTTCTACCTATTCTATCCTCATTAAATATTTTTTTTAATGTACCCTTTTAATGTTTACTTTTACGCCCAAAAATCAGTAAACAATGAATGTAAATCTTAACAACAAACGCATCTTGGTGCAAAATTTTGTGCAAAAAATAAATCGCAAATCGAAGGGATTAAAAAATTCCCTTTCCATTGTATTGTTATTTGTATTGGTAAATACACATGTAAAAGCCCAGATTGCGAGTTGGAATTTTTTTGGACAAAGTAATATTGCATCCATAGCTGCCACTACATTTAATGCAAATTTGGAAACTAGTGCTGGTGCTGATTTAATTACAAGAGGAGCTGGTGCTGCAATAACCGCAGGTACTAATTCCTTTAGAACTGCGGGTTTTTCAAATGATGGCATTTCAACAACCAATACAGATTATTTTCAAATTACATTAAAAGCTTTATCTGGCTATCAATTATCCATTAGTTCTATTAACGCAAGATTTGCTGGTACACCTAGTTTCGCTGTATCTCCTGGTGTATCTCAACAATTTGCGTATAGTACAGATGGAATTAATTTTACTTTAATTGGTTCTCCATCTGTTACTACTGGTCAACCAGCTATTTTACCAACTATTAATACTGCTTCTGTAGTTGCATTGCAAAATGTGCCATCAACTACAACTGTTACACTTCGATATTATGCTACTGGTCAAACAGCAAATGGCGGTTGGGGTTTTAATTCAACTACTGTTTCCAATGATGGTTTGAGTATTGGAGGTTCTTTAACTACTGTTGCACCAACGCCTACATTAACGTCAAGTGCATTGCCTACCTTTACAACTACTTGTCCAGGCAGTACAACTACACAAACCGTTTCAGTTTCTGGTGTAAATTTAACTGGCTCTGCTGTTAGTGTTGGACCTTATGCTGGTTATTTATTTTCTCAAAATATTGGTGGACCTTTTATTTCGTCAGAATCATTAACATACTCAGGTGGTACTTTAAATGCCACAACAGTTTATGTTCAATTCGCACCGACAGCAGGAGGATATTATATTGGTAATATTCCATTGTCGGGTGGAGGTGCAACTGCAAATATTGCAACAAACGCATTTTCTACTCAACCAGTTGTAACGGTTACGCCGCCAATACAAAATTTTTGCGGACCATCATCTGTAACCCTTTCAGCCGTTGGTACTGGCGTTGGCGTTTTATACACTTGGACAGGTGGTATTACGGATGGCGTTTCATTTACAGCAAGTAATACACAAACCTATACAGTAACAGCTACTGATGCGAATTCGTGTACCGCTACTACCACGGCACAAGTAAATGTATACCCAGTTCCAACCTCTATATCATTAACTAATACTTCTGGTACGCCATGTACTAACACTTTTGCAAATATAACTGCAACTGGTGGCGTGTCTTATACTTGGATGCCAGGCAATGGTAGTGGAGCTTCTGTTGCATTGAATGTACCAACAGGAACTACCGTTTTTACAGTTACCGCAGTGGATGCAAACGCTTGTACAATTAGTTCTACTATTTCTATGACATCACAAACAAGTGGTAATTTATCTCAAGCTTCTAGTGGAAATACGAGTTCTGTTACAGGAACAAGTACTGGAACAGATACACAAGCAGATGGTCAAACCATATCTTATTACAGTGGTTCTTGCGATTTAATTGCAACTATTCAAGATGCAGTCGGTGGGAATGCTTTAGGACTAGTGCAAGCTACAGTAAATGTTGAACCAAGTGTTCCTATGTATTTGGCTCAACCTTATCTTCGAAGATGGTATACTATTACGCCAGCTAGCAACGGTCCAGCAAATGTAACCTTATATTTTACACAATCAGATTTCAATGATTACAATGCCGCTAACGGTTCATTCCCAGATTTCCCTACTACAGGCAGTAATTCAGATCCAAATATTTCGCATATCGCCATTACAAAAGTAAGTGGTGGTGCTTTAGGCATTGGGGCTACTACTGTAATACATCCAAGTGTGAACTGGAATGGTTCATATTGGGAACTAACTTTCCCAGTTACTGGATTTAGTTCTTATTATTTTCATGGTAATAACGGCGTGTATGCGCTTCCTGCTTCTATTACTAACTTTACAGGTCGTAAGTTAGAAACAAGCAACATGCTTCAATGGACTACAACTAGTGAACAAAATAATGCTTACTTCAACATACAACATAGTACAAATGGTGTTGATTTTACAACAGTTGAAAAAGTAATGACTAAGGCAAGTAATGGTAATAGCAGCATGGATATTAACTATGCTGTTGAACACAAAAATCCATCTGCAGGGCATAACTATTATCGATTAGAACAAGTAGACGTGGACGGACACAGTTCTTTATCTCAACAAATTATTGATGTACAATGGGGAGCTAATGGAAGCGTCGTTACTTTGTATCCAAACCCAATTCAAGATGTATTACATATTGATATGTACAGTGAAAAAGAAATAAATACGACTATTCAAGTAATGGACATCAGTGGTAGATTAATCAAACAAGTACAAACCATTACTACAAAAGGGATGAATAATATTGTCGTGAATTTGCAAGATATTTCATCTGGTGTGTATACTATTCAAGTATTGGAAAATAATAAATTGACCCAAGTTAGCAAGGTCACTAAACAATAATAATATTAGATAACATAAAATTGTCGCTTCTTTTTGGAGCGGCTTTTTTATGGGTTTTCATTTTCCCATACTTTTTGAAAAATTTTATCAATTAATCCCTGCTGGCGATAGTCTGCTACCAATTCTTTCAAAATGAACGCACTACCATGGTTCCATGAAAAATGTGTTTAAGTTGTATAGCTATTATTATCCTGAAGAGTTGAATGATACGATGAAGCAATTTGTTATACCGATATGAAATAATAGATAAATTATCCATTATTCAATCGGCATAATACCATCTAAGATTTCTAAAAAGCCCTTTGGTCTATTTTATAAGTCAAGATGGTATTAAATATTACAAACATCAGCGTTGACATGAATCTTTGAAAAACCCGATCCGAGCGGATATAATATTATGGTAGCAGGGATGCAATACTGAGGGAACCAGCACGTATCAAACAGGTGACTTTAAGCAAAAGGAAAAACAAGTATTTTTTACAGAAATTAACTCCCATCACTTGCAAAAGAAAAACTTACAATATAAATTTGACAAAAAAGAAACACCTCTAATCTTAAGTCCTTTTTAATTTGACTAAATATACTTAAAATGTGGAGAAGGTCAAGGTCTGAATTTTAACAGTAAAAAAGTTTATGAAACAATTGCTAAGGAGCATACTATTCATAATGCTCACACTAATCTCTGCCCACTCCTACGCCAAGTTGCAAGGGCAGGCACGTATAGATTCCTTGCTCAAGGAGCTACCCCAGCAAAAGGAAGACACCAATAAGGTGAAGTTGCTGGTTGAATTGTCGGGTTGTTATAAAACAATATCCCCCGATGAAGGCATTAAATACGATCAACTGAGCCTAGAACTTGCCACAAAGCTGGGCTGGAAAAAAGGTATAGCAGCGACTTATAATACCTGGGGAATAATTATGGTGCCAAGTCCAATGAACCAAAAGCGTTGGAGTATCGTTTTAAGGCCTTAAAGCTGAATGAAGAAATCGGTAATAAGCGAGGTATTGCCGCTGCCACCTGCAACATCGGTAGTGTTTACTATAGCCAAAGAAATTATTCGAAAGCTTTGGAGTATTGGTTAAAGGCTTTAAAACTGGATGAAGAGGGGGGATTTAAGCAATATGCGGCCATTGTCACCAGTAACATCGGCGTGATTTATGCGGAAAGTATAAAAGATTTTCCGAAAGCGCTGGAGTATGATTTTAAGTGTTTAAAGCTGTATGAAGAGTTAGGTGATAAAGCTCTTGCCGCAGCTGCAAAGGGCTTTATCGGCCAAGTATATCATGCCCAGAAGAAATACGTAATGTCACTTGAGTATTACCAAATGGCCTTAAAGTCGCTTGAGGAGTTTGGGGGAAAGCGAAATTTTGCCGTTAACTTGTTTAATGTCGGCGATATATACATTGATTTAGTCGAGGATACAACTGCAAGAATGGGTAGCATTAAGGTCCCTAAAGATCAACCAGAATTCAAGGATGCGCCGACGGTGATCATACCCAAAGGCAAGGCAGCTCTTATATCTGGTGCGATAGATTATATTCAACGAGGACTTGCAATCGCCAAGGAGATAAATGCCCTTGAGCTGATGCGGGATTGTTACGCAGACTTATCGAGAGTCTACAAGCTAAAGGGGGACTACAAGCGGGCAATGGAATACCAAACCAATGCACAGGCTCTCAAGGACTCACTATTCTCTCAGGATAACAAGGAGCAGCTAATAAGACTGGAGATGCAGGACCAGTATGGCCGCCAGCACCTTACGGATAGTTTAAAGACAGAAGCGCGGGAAAGGATTAGTACTTTACAACTACAAAAGCAAAGGACGTACACCTACCTTGGTCTATTAGGGATTCTGCTTCTGGCAGCTTTTTCCTTCTTCATAGTAAAGGAGCGCGGCAAGTCGGAAAGGCTGCTGCTGAACATCCTGCCTTCAGAAGTAGCGCAGGAGCTTAAATCAACCGGTTCAAGTAAAGCGAAGCACTTTGATGATGTAACGGTATTATTTACTGATTTTGTGAATTCCACATCTATCGGTGAGCAAATGGAGCCCGAGGTATTGCTGGAAGAATTGAACGAATGTTTCAAGACATTTGAAGAGATAACGAACAAGTATGGTATAGAGAAGATAAAGACGGTAGGGGATGGATACCATGCCGTAGCAGGCCTGCCCAAAGCAGACCCCAGACACGCAGAAAACATAGTAATGGCAGCAAAAGAAATTAGCGCATTCATGGCAGATAGGTTATCAAAGCTGGGCAAGGAGCACACCTTTGGAATACGAATTGGAGTACACTCAGGAAGTTCCAGATGCTGAAAAACAAGCACACCATTTTCGACTTTTTTGTAATAATCTCTGTTGTTATTTCTTCGGTATATTTTGATTTGATAACTGCAGCTGGCGTGGGCATCGTAATGGCTATATTCCTTTTCTTAAAAGAGCAAATGGGTATGTCTGTAATTCGTCGGAAACTATTTGGTAACCAGATGCGCTCAAAAAAGACAAGATTGAAATACCAACGCGAAGCGTTGGAAAAAAAAGGCGGGCAGACATTGGTTTTAGAGTTACAAGGTCAATTGTTTTTCGGTACAACGGACCAGCTTTATTCCAGGCTGGAGTCTTATTTCACGACCTGTAAGTACTTTATTTTTGATTTGCGAAGAATACAATCTGTAGATTATACAGCAGCGAACATGCTGAAGAAAATATTGGCGCGGATAAAAAAACAGAACGGTTATCTTATTTTTACATCAATACCTGATGCATTACCTAACGGGCAGAACGTAACGCATTATCTTGCAACCCTTGATCTTGTGGAAAAGGATAATCTAAAAATATTCGGAAATTTAGGAGATGCCCTGGAATGGGTGGAGGAAGAAATATTGCTTGCCGAAGATCTAAATGATGATGGTGAGGGCAAAATTCTGGATTTGGACGAAATTGAATTCTTCAAAGGTCTCAGCTCAGAAGTAATAAATAATTTTAAGAGCTGCATAGTCGAAAAAGTGTTCGAACCAAACGAATTTGTTTTCAGTGCCGGTGATCCTGGTAATGAGATCTGTTTTATACGCAATGGATCCGTAAAAATCGTTTTGTCCATGAATGAGGGTAAAGCGTCACACTTATTTACTATCGGCATGGGGGGTAGCTTTGGAGAAAGCGCATTCCTTGATGGAGATGTCCGCTCCGCCAGCGCTATTGCAGACAAGCATCTGCACTTGTATATGTTATCCCAAGATAAGTTGGAAAAAATTACCTCCTTATACCCTGAAACGGCAGGAATATTTTATAAACGGTTGGCCATATTGGCGGTAAGCAGACTCAGAGAAAGCACCAAAGAATTAAAAGCATTACAAGAAAACTAGTAATTTCAATTATAAAGATTGTTATCCATCATGATAAAATTTCCAGTAAAATGAAATGGTCAATCGCAGAAATGAATTTCCACCTGTATAAATCATTATAGTTGAAAGGGCTATTTGGCTCCATAATTACCTTTGCTCACGTTAGTCTTCCATATATTCTTTCAAAACGAACACCATTTGCTGGCGGCACTTGCAAATCAGGTCCGTGCCTCTAACCCATTATTTCCGCGAAGGGTAAACATCATGCTTGTAAATTTAACCCAGATTACTCATTAGAGAACACAAAAGGAAACTTACAGAGCTTAGAGTAGTTCCAGTGTCCGCCAAACCAATTACGTCTTTTATTATTGAGCGCTATTTTAATTCATTTTTCAAAGGGTGGACCAATCGCAAAAGTTATATTTCGTAGAGTAGCAAATGATTTTGGCTTTACTAAATTTATTTAAGGTAAAAATAGGTCTCAAAAATTTGACACCAAAAGCTAAAAAATAGAATTTGAATTTAAATGCCAAACTTATATGCTATCTGTTATAACCTTTACCCACTATTAACTTTAGTTCAAAAAAACAGGATAAACATTGCTAATTACCCTGTTATGTAGTCGGGAGGACAGGATTCCAATGCTGACAGGCTTTGCCTCATCAGCGCATGCGGTACTTTTCAATAAAAAGTAATATTCTTTCCTTACTCAAATTTTTAAGTTTTTTCTCTACTGCCATAGATACTTGTCGTGAAGCCTTCTCTATAAAAAGTAACATAACCCATGTTGTATATGGTTTTGTGGCATTTCAAATCCACTATTGTCCCTATGCAAGCAAGCTACAACATCATTGGTTTGACCAATATAATATTTGTCAAATTGTTTCGAATACAAAATATAAACGTAATACCATCTTGATTTATAAAATAGACCAAAGGGCTTTTTAGAAATCTTAGATGGTATTATGCCGATTGAATAATGATGGTCTATCTATTATTTCACATCGGTATAATACATGTGTCACAAATTAATCATAATAAAAACACCACACTATTTCTAATGTGGTTTTTAATGTAGTTGGGAAAGATGTTTTGTTTTCAATGCAAATGTGGATGGATGAGTCGAAGTATGATATAATTTGGGGCAGATGCGCGCAATTTTGAACATAAGTAGATTATCATCAACCCACATTTGATTTTTTAGGATGAACTTCCATACCTTTACATTATGAGAGTTCAAGATTTTATTGAAATCAATCCTGATATCCGATTTGGAAAACCAGTCATTAAAAATACGCGAATAGCGGTTAACGATATTCTTGCATGGTTAGCTTCTGGCATGACAAAAGAAGAAATAGTTGAAGATTATCCTTCCTTAAATTTCGAAATGATTAATGCCGCCTTATCATTTTCCGCTCAAAGAGAAAACTATATAAAAATAGTATTGGTTTAAATGAAATTACTTTTAGATGCTAATTTATCTTATCGACTTAAGAAACCATTAAGCGAATACTTTGAAATTGTTGAACATGTTGATGCTATTTTTAGGAACCGTCCTTCTGATTACCAAATTTGGGAATATGCGCTCGTAAATAATTTTGTTATTACAACCAATGATGAAGACTATGAGAATATTTTAAATATGAGAGGTTTTCCACCCAAAGTTATTTTATTTCGAACCGGCAATCAAAGTAGCGCATTTTTGCTTCAATTAATAGAAAATAAGATAGATGATATACACCGTTTAGTTGAATCAGAAATTTACGGCATAATGGAAATATACAACATAGTGTAGAATTTCGAACCGAAAAAAATGTAATATTTTCTGCAATCCAAATTCTGTGAAGCGTTCCAGGTTCAAATGAAAAAGGACAAATCACTAATAAAAGCGATTTGTCCTTTTGTGTCGGGAGGACAGGATTCGCATGCTGATGAAGCGGAGCTTATCAGCATGCTGACAGGCTTTGCCTCGTCAGCACCTGCGGTACTTTTCAATAAAAAGTAATATTCTTTCCTTGCTCAAATTTTTAAGTTTTTTCTCTAATGCCATTGATTCTTGTCGTGAATCCTTCTCAATAAAGAGTAACATAACCCATGGTGTATATGGTTTTGTGGCATTTTCATATCCACTATTGTGCCTATGCAAACGAGCTACAACATCAATTGTTTGACCAATATAATATTTGTCAAATTGTTTCGAATACAGGATATAAACGTAATACATGTGTCACAAATTAATCATAATAAAAAAACCACACTATTTCTAATGTGGCTTTTAATGTAGTCGGGAGGACAGGATTCGAATGCTGATGAAGCGGAGATTATCAGCATGCTGACAGGCTTTGCCTCGTCAGCACCTGCGGTACTTTTCAATAAAAAGTAATATTCTTTCCTTGCTCAAATTTTTAAGTTTTTTCTCTAATTCCATTGATTCTTGTCGTGAATCCTTCTCGACAAAGAGTAACATAACCCATGGTGTATATGGTTTTGTGGCATTTTCATATCCACTATTGTGCCTATGCAAACGAGCTACAACATCATTGGTTTGACCAATATAATATTTGTCAAATTGTTTCGAATACAAGATATAAACGTAATACATGTGTCACAAATTAATCATAATAAAAAAACCACACTATTTCTAATGTGGCTTTTAATGTAGTCGGGAGGACAGGATTCGAATGCTGATTTAGCGGAGCTTATCAGCATGCTGACAGGCTTTGCCTCGTCAGTATGCTAATGAAGCGGAGCTTATCAGCATTCTGACAGGCTTTGCCTCGTCAGCACCTGCGGTACTTTTCAATAAAAAGTAATATTCTTTCCTTGCTCAAATTTTTAAGTTTTTTCTCTAATGCGATTGATTGTTGTCGTGAATCCTTTTCCATAAAAAGTAACATGACTCATGGTGTATACGTTTTTGCGGCATTTTCATATCCATTATTGTGCCTATGCAAACGAGCTTCAACATCAATTGTTTGACCAAAATAATATTTGTCAAATTGTTTCGAATACAGGATATAAACGTAATAGATGTGTCACAAATTAATCATAATAAAAAAACCACACTATTTCTAATGTGGCTTTTAATGTAGTCGGGAGGACAGGATTCGAACCTGCGACCCCTTGGTCCCAAACCAAATATTCTACCGAGCTGAACTACCTCCCGAAAATTGAATGAATCACTCAATTTTTTTATGAGACTGCGAAAGTAAGGTATACTTTGCAAACTATCGCATGAAAATTAAAAACAAAAATGCGGAGAGACAGGGATTCGAACCCTGGGTAGGTTATGACACCTACGACGATTTAGCAAACCGCTCCCTTCGGCCACTCGGGCATCTCTCCAGCAATATTTTTTGTTTAAAAGAACTTTAAAAAAGGTTGACCTTTTTTGGGAATGCGAAAATAGGGTTTATTTTTTAAAATCCTAATAATTCTACCTCAAAAATCAAGGTGCTGTTTGGACCTATGTGCGGACCCATTTGTCTATCGCCATAAGCAAGCTGTGATGGAATGAATAATCGCCACTTACTTCCTACTGGCATTAATTGGACGGCTTCTGTCCAACCTTTAATTACTCTATCTAATGGAAAGCTTGCGGGTTGCCCTCTTTGCACTGAGCTATCAAATACTTTGCCATCAATGGTTGTGCCATGATAGTGACAAGTAACAGTACTTGTAGGACTAGGTTTTTCTCCATTACCTACTTGTAGAATTTCATATTGTAATTCACTAGCAAGGGTAATCACTTCTGGTCTCTTTTTATTTTCTGCTAAAAAAAGAAGTCCTGCATTTAAATTGGCTTGCAACTTCTCATTTTTCGCTTGATTTAGTTTGTCGAATAAATTCATTTTCTTTTTTGTGCGAAGTTAATACCTGAGTTGTATACATTTTTATTAGAAAGAAATATTCTCCTCAGCGATGGTCAATCCAAATTCAAAATAGTCGTAGAAGAAATATGGTTAATAAAAAGCATGTTGTATGTTTATCTTCTTATGCTGAGCAAAAATAAAATACCATTTTACTTTTTGATGGTATTCTCTTTATTATGGACTGCATGCGGTACACATCGGAAGTTCAGTAGTCAAAAAAAAGGAACTGTTCATGAATCTCCCAAAAGTCCAACAAAATCAGCAGACCAAAATTTAGTGCAAGAAATAAATAAATGGATAGGAGTACCTTATTCTTACGGAGGTAATGATAAAAAAGGCGTAGATTGTTCTGGATTTGTATGTGCTGTTTATACTACGGTTTATGCCATGCAATTACCAAGAACAAGCAAGGCTATGTACAGCACTTATGCCTCGGTATCAGAAGAAAATTTACAAATAGGTGACCTTGTCTTTTTTAACTATGATGGAAAAGGAGTTTCTCATGTGGGTATTTATATAGGCAATCATAAATATGCACATGCCTCCACGTCAAAAGGCGTAATCATTGGCGATTTGACGTGGGCTTATACAAAAAAACACTTCCTGCGAGGTGGAAGGGTAATTCAGAAAAGATAATTTAGTAAACGTGTTGACCTCCGTTAATACTGTAATTAGCACCTGTAATAAAACTAGTTGCGTCACTAGCAAGGAACGAAACTAAATGAGCAACCTCATGTGTACCACCCAAACGACCCATTGGTATTTGTGCTACAATTTGTTCTCTTACTTTTTCTGGAACAGCCATGACCATATCTGTCGCAATATATCCTGGTGAAATAGTATTTACCGTAATACCAAGTTTGGCAACTTCCATGGCTAAAGTTTTGGTAAACCCATGCATACCAGCCTTGGCAGCGGAATAATTGGTTTGTCCAAATTGTCCACGTTGTCCATTTACGGAAGAGATATTGATGATGCGTCCAAACTTGCGTTCTATCATACCATCAATGACATTACGTGTGCAATTGAAAACGCTATTTAAATTGGTATCAATTACTGCATGCCAGTCGTCTTTACTCATTTTCGCTAAACGACCATCGCGCGTGATACCTGCATTATTGACCAATACATCTATACTGCCAAGTTTACTTTCAATGTCCTTCATCATATTTGCCATAGAATCAAAATCGCATACATCCCCTTCAAATATTTCTATATTAAAGCCTTCAGCAGCCATTGTTTTTTGCCATTCCACTGCCTTCTCTTTATTGCGATAATTAGCAACTACATGAAATCCATCTGTAAATAATTGTTTGCACATTGCTGTGCCTAATCCGCCAGTAGCACCAGTTACAAGGGCAATTCGTTTGTTCTGTATATCCATGATATTATTTTTTACGATGAAGGTATAAATAAATTAATGAGAAAAAGAAAGGTGAACCAAGAATTAATTTTCATGTCATAAATTATTTTTGATAATGCGGAAACTGAAAATATGTATTCGTCGATTGCATGTAAGAATTACATTTGAAAAGATCAATTCAGACATAAGAAAATATATGATTAGAACCGGACAGAATAACTTACAATAAATAATATATGTTAAAACTTCTATTTTTTTAATTTAATAAATATACATTTATTGATTAAAAAAAATGAACATGAAAAAAATTTCCTTCAATAGTTGTTTAAACAAGTTGCAACTTTATCCATTGGGTAGAATTAAAAGTGTTTTTATTGTATGTTTATTATTGCTAAATCTAATCGCAAAAGCACAGGTTACCGTAACTGGTGGAACAGCTGCAATTGCTGGATCGCCATATACAACATTGACCGCTGCTATCAATGCAATTAATAGTGGTGGAGCACTCACTGCTCCTGTTGTGGTGAATGTGCCAGCAGGTTATACAGAAACCTTAACTGGGCGAATTACACTTACCATGACTGGGACCATTTCAAACACAATTGTCATTCAAAAAAATGGATCTGGCGCAAATCCAATACTTACATCCTATGTCGGAACCGTTTCAACACCTTCTAATGCGGCAGACGGCATGTTTGCTTTAGCAGGTTGTGACTATGTAACTATTGATGGAATTGATTTACAAGAGAGTGCGGCGAATACAACAACCACTACGGTGATGGAATTTGGATATGGATTATTTAAAGCTTCTGCAACCGATGGGTGCCAAAATAATACCATCAAAAATTGTACAATTACATTAAATAGAATTCAAAATGGTTCTTGGACAGCCCCAGGCCATAATGGTTCAGTAGGTATTACCATGAATAATGGGTTGAATACGGCGGCTGGTGCATTGACGCCAACTGCAGCAAGTGGAGCAAACTCATTTAATAAATTCTATGCAAATACAATTCAAAATTGTAATGCTGGAATCGTGCTCGCTGGTTTTGCTGCTGCATCTCCATTCAATTTTGTAGACGCAAGTAATGATATTGGTGGAAGTAGTTTAGCTACAGGAAATATTATTCAAAATTTTGGAGGAGGGGCTGCAACAAATCCAGCAACCGGTATTTTTGCCACTAGTCAGTATACCTTAAATTGTTCTTTTAATACGATTAATAACAATACAGGAACTGGTGTTAATCACGCAACTACATTAAGAGGAATTTTTTTAAATAGTTCATCTACTAGCGCGAATGGAAATTGCAATAATAATACCGTTACTGTAAAAGGAGGAGGAACTACTTCCTTGGTTGTAGGTATAGATGTTGAGTTTGGTTCTACTGCATTAAGTAATACCATTAATGTAAATAATAACACGGTTCAAAATTGTACGTATGCAACAGCGACTACTGGTGTATTACAAGCTATTTTAACTTCAACAAGTGCTGCTACTGTTAATGTCAGTGGAAATACAATTACCAATAACAGCATGACTGGTACAGGTCAGTTTGATGGTATCACTATTCAAAGTACGCCAACAACTGTAGTTGCTAATTCAAATATCATTACCAATAATACTAAATCTGGAACAGGAACAATGAATTGCTTGTTTACCACAAGCTCAGCTGGTAATGTAACCATGAGTTCGAATACCATTACCGGTAATGTCATTAATGGTGGTGCTGCAACTTCTACATTAAATTGCTTGAAAAATGCTTTATCGATTTATAATGTAACCGGTAATACAATTGGTAGTAATGGTATCACAAATATGATAGGAACAGGAACAGGAGAGGTAAATGGAATAGTTGAGATTTCATCAGCTATCAATGAAACTACAACCAATAATAATATAGGACCGCTCACTATCGGCGGCACTAGTACATCCACAGCACATTTAATTCGAGGAATTGTTACATCCTCTGGCGCTACATCTTCAAAAACACAAACAGGGAATACTATTTCAGGTTTGGCGTATACAGGTACAGCAGGTTCAGCCACAGTGAGTG
This sequence comes from Chitinophaga pinensis, assembly GCA_945878115.1. Taxonomy (GTDB): domain Bacteria; phylum Bacteroidota; class Bacteroidia; order Chitinophagales; family Chitinophagaceae; genus OLB11. Next base: position 31,045 of record CAMDVD010000026.1, read on the forward strand.
GTATTCAATCCACTGCAGGTAATATTATCACTTTATCCAAAAATAAAATTTATGATTTAAGCTCCACTGGTATAGGCGCGATTTGTAATGGTATAAATATTTTAAGTGGTACTACGTACAATATTTCCAATAATATCATCGGTGATTTACGTACCCCAGCTGCTACTGGACTAAATGCAATCAATGGTATCAATGCGAGTGCTACATCTACTTATAATTTATTTTACAATACAATTTATCTAAATGCAAGTAGTACTTCTGTCACTACTTTTGGAACATCTTGTGTTACATTTAATAGCACAGCAACGGCTTTTAATAATAGAAATAATATTTTTGTAAATGCTTCAAGCCCTGCATTAGATGGAAGTAACACTGCAACAAATGGTATTGCTGCTTGTATTCGTAGATCAGCTGGTACGATCGCTACAGTACCTACTAATTATGGCGTTACAAGTAATAACAATTCTTATTGGTGCAATCCAACTGCGGGTACAAATAATCATATGAGTTATGTGGAAGGAACTTCCACTATTGCCAATGCTTTCAATACAGTTTCTTCTTTGAAATCTTTTATGTTGAATAGAGATCAAAGTTCGGTACAAGAAAACCCAACCTTCATTAGCACAATTGGAACGAATGCACAATTCTTACATGTTAATTCAAGCATAGCTAGTCAATTAGAAAGCGGTGCTGTGAATATCAATACTTTTACAGCAGACATTGATGGGCATATCCGATTTGGGAATACTGGTTATCCTGGTGGTAGTGCAGGTTTCCCTACTGGAGGAAGTGCTCCAGATATTGGTGCCGATGAATTTGCAGGCATCTTTTTAGATTTAAGTTCGCCACTCATGTCTTATACCGTTTTGACGAATACTTGTTCCTTTGCGAATAGAACTATTTCAGTCACTATAACCGATAATACAGGAATACCACTTTCAGGTACACTTATTCCTAACATCTATTTTAGAAAAAATGGGGGTACATGGTTTTCTGCTTCAGGTACAAATACTAGTGGAACAAGTACGAATAGTGTTTGGAGTTTTACCATTAATTCAACCACATTAGGAGGTGTTAATTTAGCAGATAATATTGAATATTATTTTGTGGCACAAGATATTGCAGCTACAAATAATGTAGGTGCTAATCCAAGTTTAGGTTTTGTTGGAAGCAATGTGAATACAGTGACTACAGCTCCAACTTTTCCGAATAGTTATACCATCACAGCGATTCCAACCTTTGCAACTGTAACACCTACTGGTGTTTCTTGTAACGGGAATATTAATGGACAATTGGTGGTGACTTCCTCAGCAAGTTCACCAGTTTTCAGTATCAATCCAGCAGTAACCCAACTGCCCGCAGGTACATTTACTGGAATGGCACCAACAATTTATACTGTAACTGTAACTGATGCAGGTGGATGTACCAATACTACTGCCGTGACTATTACACAACCTGCAGTATTAGCAGCCAATGCAAGTGCAGTCGCTATTTGTAATGGTGGTGTAGCTTCAGTTACGGCAAATCCAACGGGTGGAACTGCTGGTTATACCTATCAATGGCAAAGTGGATATACAGTTGCGACGCCAATTGTTATTTCACCTTCCAAAGACAATACTATTTATCAAGGTAACCAATCCAATAGCAATGCATTGGGTACACAATTTTTAGCCGGACAATCCAATTCAAATTTTCATCGTGGCTTAATTGCTTTTAATATTGGTGCTAATATTCCTGCTGGTTCAATTATTACTAGTGCGAGCTTATCCTTACATTGCTCAGGAACAGCCGGTGCGGCTGGTGCACAAAATGTATCCTTATATAAATTATTACAAGATTGGGGTGAAGGCACCTCAGTAGCTGTTGGTACAACAGGAATAGGAAATCTTGTTCCAGCAACTACCAATGACGCAACTTGGTTGACTAGTTTTTTCCCATCAACCAATTGGACAACTGCTGGCGGAACATTTACACCTACTGCAAGTGCCACATCGTCTGTAAATGCAATTGGTGATTATTCATGGACTTCTGTTAGCTTAAAAAATGATGTTCAAAACTGGTTGAATACGCCTTCTGCTAATTTTGGTTGGATAGTTCGAGGTGTTGAGACTGCTATTCATCAGGCTAAAAGATACAGTTCAAGAGAAGAACCAGTTGTGGCGAATAGACCAAAATTAACAGTGGGGTATTCTATTCCCACAACAATAGGAACTACCGCCACATTAAATAATTTTGGTGTTGGTACTTATACTGTGGTTGTTACAGATGCCAACGGATGTACAGTATCTTCAACGGTTACAGTAATTACTGCTACTCCTCCTACAACAAATACTTCTGCTACATCTATTTTATGTAATGGAGGTGTATCCACTTTAAGTTCAACAACAACTGGCGGTCTCGCACCATACACTTATCAATGGGTGAAAGGAACAAATACAGTTGCTACTTCAGCTAATGCAACAAATATGACCGCTGGCACTTATACCTTAACTGTTACAGATGCTAATGGTTGTACTGCTACCTCTTCTTTAACGGTGAATGCCCCAACATTAATTAATGTAAGCACTTCAGCTACTGCTATCGCTTGTAATGGTGGTACAACCAATTTGAGTTCAACCGTAACGGGTGGTACTGGTTCTTATACTTACCAATGGAAAAAGGGGATTACTACAGTTTCTACTTCGGCTTCTGCTAATAACCAGACTGCTGGAACATATACACTTACAGTGACCGATGCAAATGGATGTACTGCCGTTTCCACATTAACAGTTAATGAGCCTACGCTTCTTTCTATTTCTACATCGGCAAGTTCTATTGCTTGTGCTGGTGGTACTACCACATTAGATGCCACAGTCAGCGGTGGTACTGGATCTTATACTTATCAATGGGCAAGTGGAAATATAACAAACTCGATATCCTTATCTCCTACAAAAGACAACACGATTTATCAATCCAATACGTCCAATAGTAATGGTGCAGGCAATATCTTGATAGCTGGAAATAACGGGAATGGATTTATCAATAGAGCCTTATTATCTTTCAATACTTCGGCAATCCCGACAAATGCTATCATCCTTAATTCGAGTTTAAATATTAATTGTACAGGTGGCAGTGGAGCCGCAGGCGCACAAAATCAGTCCATTTATAAATTGTTACAAGATTGGGGTGAAGGCACGTCCAATGCGGGTTCTGGAGCAGGAGCAGGTGCTGCGGCTACACCTGGTGATGCTACTTGGTTAAAGAGCTTTTTCCCGACTACCAATTGGAGCGTGGCGGGTGATTCGTATAATGCTGTTGCAAGTGCTACAACTTCAGTTAATGCTGCTGGATTATATACTTGGACAAACACAAATTTGAATGCAGACGTTCAATCATGGGTAAACAATCCTAGCACTAATTATGGTTGGATACTCAGAGGCCCTGAATCTGGTCCTTTCCAAGCAAAAAAATATAGTTCACGTGAAGATGTTGATTCTTTAAATTGGCCACTATTGATGATTGATTATACAGTATCAAATATTGTTGGAACTACAGCCTCTGTTTCTAATATAACTGCTGGCACTTATACCCTTACTGTTACTGACGCCAATGGATGTAGTAATACTTCTGTAATTACTGTTTCGGAACCAGCTCCTTTAGTTGTAAACGCAAATGCATTGCCTTCTAATGCAGTTTGTAATGGCGACTCTATCACCTTAACAGGATCTGGAGCAACCACTTATATTTGGACTAATGGCGTAATGGACGGAATAGCATTTACACCTAGTGCTACTGCAACTTATACAGTAACTGGTACGGATGCAAATGGATGTAGCAATACAAGTTCTATTGAAATCACTGTCAATAATTGTAATGCAATTCTCAATCTTAAGTATTTTATTGAAGGTTATTATACAGCTACCAATACAATGACAACAAAATTATACAATAGTGGTGAAGAATTAAATCCATTGTCTACCAATGTAGATACTGTAACTGTTGAATTGCACGATGCTAGTTCACCCTACGCATTGGCAGAATCTTATATCGGGTTAATACAAACGAATGGCACTATGCAATGTACTTTTTCTGGAAGCGTAATCGGCAATAGCTACTATATTGTAGTGAGACATAATAATACTATTGATACTTGGAGTGCGAATCCATTGTTGATGTCGTCTAATAATACTTATGATTTCTCGAGTTCTAGTTCACAAGCTTATGGCTCAAATCAAATAGATTTATTAAGTGAAGGAATATGGAGTGTATTTAGTGGTGATCTCAATGCAGATGGTGCCATTGACGCAAGTGATTTCTTGTTGTTGGATGCTGACATTCAAGCTTTCTCTTCCGGTTATCTGGTTTCCGATTTAAATGGAGATGGTGCTGTCGATGCTTCTGATTTTTTAATATTAGATTCTAGTATTCAGAATTTCATTAGTGTAGTAACTCCGTAAATAATTCAATTGTCTTCAAGTTCTCATTTATCTCAAACTCTTCATCATGAAATTCATTTCTCTTTTTGGCATACTTTTATTGTGTAGCATGCAATGCTTTTGCCATGCAAAAAGAGGAAACGGAGCATGGGTAAAAGTGAGTGGGCATATTACCCAAACGAGTGACTACTGCGGTGGAGCGAGGCCATCTGACGAATTGCTGGAAAATTTGAAGAAGCCAAGTCCTCTTGAAAATAAAATCATTTTTATCAAAATAGGGACTGTAAATAATCCAAGTGTAAAGTACTTTCAAAAAGTAATAACAGATAGCAATGGTGATTTTGTGGTTACATTAAAAGCTGGAATGACCTATTGTTTTATTGAAGAATGGAAACAAAAGAAATTGCTTATACCAGAGGATACAAAATATCTAACATGGGATGCAAAATGCCTTGAGGCTCGCTACCATACGGCAGATTTTGTATTGAAAGTCAAAAGAATAAAAAATCCTATCATTACTATTAATTACCATAACCCTTGTTTCTATAGTCCCTATTGTGGTACCTATACTGGTCCATTGCCACCATAGAGAAGATTGCAAGTCTACAAGTTGGAACATTGATTGAATGTAAGTTATATTTGCTGTATGCCCGATATTATAGAATTATTACCTGATCATATTGCTAATCAAATAGCAGCTGGAGAAGTAATACAACGTCCTGCAAGTGCCGTTAAGGAGTTATTAGAAAATGCAATTGATGCAGGTGCTACCTATATTCATCTTATTATCAAAGATGCAGGTAAAGAATTAATACAAGTCAATGACAATGGAAAAGGAATGAGCCCTACCGATGCAAGACTTAGTTTTGAAAGGCATGCAACATCCAAAATCCGCTCCATAGAAGATTTGTTTCAAATTTATACCATGGGATTTCGTGGAGAAGCCTTAGCATCCATTGCGGCAGTTGCACAAGTAGAACTCAAAACAAAAACTGAGGAAGATGAATTGGGTACTTATATTTTTATTGAAAACAGTACCGTCAAAATACAAGAACCTTGTCAGGCTGCAACAGGAACCAGCTTGAGTATCAAAAATTTATTTTATAATGTGCCTGCTCGACGCAATTTTTTAAAATCGAATACTGCCGAAACGCGTCATATTTTAGAAGAATTTAGTCGGGTTGCTTTAGCGTTTCCAGAGATAAGTTTTAAGTTCACAAACAATAATACAGATGTTTTCAATGTAGAAGGTGGCAAATTGAAACAAAGAATATTAAGTCTTTTAGGCAATCATTTGCAGCCCAAATTAGTGCCAGTAAATGAGTCTACCGATTTTGTGAGCATTCATGGGTTCATAGCATCACCAGAAGCTGCTACCAAAACAAGAGGGAATCAATTCTTCTTTGTCAATAATCGTTTTATAAAAAATGCTTATCTTAATTATGCTGTATCACAAGCGTATAAAGAATTAATTGGCAAAGACGAGTTTCCATTATTTGTTTTGTTTATTCAAATTGAACCCAAGCGCGTAGATATTAATGTGCATCCAACTAAGCAAGAGATTAAATTTGAAGAAGATAGAATTATTTATTCTGTTGTGAATTCAGCAGTCAAACACGCTTTGAGTAAATATAGCATTGCGCCATCACTCGATTTTAGTTTGGATAGTACCATTGAATCTTTGCAAGCAGTGACTCAACCTTTCGCAAAAAATATCCAAGAAAAAACCAAAGCCAATTATCTCTTTCAATCCTTTGGCGAAAAAGGCAAAGCGCATTTTTTAGAAAAAAAAGGAGATGCCCAACAATGGAAGGAATTGTATAAAGTACAACATGCCTTTCAATTACAAGGGGATCAAGAAACACAGGCTGAACCCGTGGCTACCTCTCAATTGGAAAACGCAAATTTAAATTTGCAAAAAGATACTTTTAAGCAAGAATTTGTACAACTTCACCAAGGTTATATTATTGCAACCACAAAAACTGGATGTTTATTGATAAATCAACATTTGGCGCATCAACGAATATTATATGAACGATATGAGCAGGTTATATCAAATCAAATAACGATTCAACGATGTTTAATTCCAATCACATTCGAATTAGCTCCAGCAGATGCAGTATTATTAGAATCCATTTTAGATGAATTAAAATTATTGGGTTATGATGTAGAAGTTTTTGGCAACCATACCTTTATTATTCAAGGTACACCGGCAGATGTAAAACTGGGCAGTGAGAAAGAATCGATGGAGAAAATTATAGAAGCGTATAAGCATGAACAATCGGAGGTGAAATTAGATAAACGTGAAAAATTATTTCGAATGATGGCAATGCAACGTGCCATATCGAGTACCAAAAAATTAGCAACAGAAGAGATGGAAGAATTGTTTCAGCAATTATTGTTGTGCGAGCAACCCCAACTTTCACCGAATGGAAAAAAGATATTCGCGAAGCTTTCCGTTAATAATTTTATGCAACTCATTCAACATGCGTAATCACTTAGTTTGGTTTTGTCTTATTCTATCTATTTGTTTGATTGCTTGTAAAAAGAATAAATTAGAAGCAGATGTGACAGACAAATCATTGTCGATCGATATGCGTTTGAATAAAATAAAATTCTTAGGAGATAAAACATTTATTGTTGGTGGAGAACGATTTACACAAGCGCATATTTATTCTATAGAAAATGAAGGAAATGCATTAGATATAGTATTGCCATCTACTGCTTCGCAAAAGGAAATTTATGGATTAGATATACGAAACGATGGCCACATCATCGCAGTTGGATATGATGGTTCTGTATTTACCAGTAAAGACAGTGGAACTACTTGGTCTTTCTCGCAACACGGGATGTGGAAAGAGTTTCAGGCTGTGGCTATAGGCTCTACTGATTCTGCATTGGTTGTAGGTGGGCATGGATTTCGAGAAGGAATTATTGCCCATATTTCCACGGAAGGCAATGGCAGTAATGCCTTATCTGCATTGCGGAATTTTGAAATGTCCGATATAGAATTTGTTTCTCCCAATCGAGTGTATATAAGTGGGTATGGGGCTATTTTACGATCTAATGATGCAGGAAGTACTTGGAATTTTACCAATGCAGAAAATGAATTTTTCAAAGCCATGGCTTGGCAAAATGAAGAAACGGGAATCGCTATTGGTTACGAAGGCAGTATTTATAAAACTAGTGATGGTGGTAATGGATGGCGAGTGATTCGGAATGGGAATAATTTTTTAAAAAAGAAATATCACTTTTTAGATATTGCAAAAAATAGTAGTGATACTTATGTTGTTGTTGGAGAAGAAGGAACTGTGTGGTTAAGTACAAACGGCGGTGAAGATTGGAAAGAACTGGCTTCCTTTACGAAAAAAGATTTACGAGGTGTCTCCTTTAGAAATGAAAATACATTTGTAGTTGTTGGAGAAGAGGGAGCTATTTTTTCAATTAAAATTTAATATTTAGAGAATCTGTTCATCATGAACAAGTTATTATGGCGAAAAATACTGTAAGTTGGGTTAAACGGAAATGTATTTTTTTGCAAAAGAAGAAACGCTAAAGTTTTTATTTCTTCTCATATAGATTAAACAAAGTCGTTTTCTCATTGACTTTCATAGGTGTATATAAGGAGTCAACTGGACTGTTTTTACCTGCAATTAAATATTGACTTTCGGAATTTCCTTGCATACTAATCATACGAGTTCTCATTAAATAACACATCAGTTCAGAATAATTATGTGCATCGCTACTTGCATTGATAGTGCTACGTTCTGGTAGGGCTTTGCCTATTGCATATACATCTTGTAAGAGTTCTTTGTCGCGATATGTTTTACCAATTTGGGCAAATGAAAAAATGAAAGCACTTGTCAATAATACGATACCAACTATTTTGAAAACCTTATACGTTTGTGTATGTGAATGCCACTGCTGAATATAATGCAACAGAATTGGCGCAGTTAAAATAGCAAAACCCATGGCAAAATAAGGAAGTGCGGGTACAAAATAAAAACCATTTTGAACCATAGTTAACATTAAAGGTAAGGAGCCAGCAAGGCCAACACATAAAAAGAAAATGGCTTTGCGTAAATGTTTTGTCTTTATTAAATCCAGTTTTTTCGAATAAGAAAGTAGAAATGCCAATCCTGTGAAAATTAATACAGGGATTAATTCCGTAAAGAGGCGGATTAAAATAAAATAGCGATGAACTACACTTGGGTTTTCAAGAATTCGCTTGAAAGCTCTTTTGAAGATATAAATGGAAAGACCATGTTTTGCATCAGGCATTAAAAATAAAACAACCGCTATAAAAAGATAAGTGAATAGCATAGCTGTTGTTATTTTGACGGTTCTGGAAACAGTTATCTTTTTAAGAACTATGCAATAAAAAAATGGGATACAGGTTATAAAAAAAGCAGGAAAGCCTTTAACTAGAAATCCTAAAAAAACAAAACAAGCGGATAATACCCATGCGCCAACGCGAAGTGATTTTCGTCGAACGGTTTTGTACATAAGAATAGAAGCGCCTAAAATGAAAATGCTCAAGGTATTCTCTAACATATTATTGGAGTAAGACCAAAAGCAAACTGGAATTGTGATCCAGAGCAAGACAGGCAACCAACTCATCTTTTGTAAATCGTGATAATGCTTAAAAACTTCTTTCCATAAAACGCGTATCAACAGGGCATTCAAACAAAGCGTAACCAAAACATAAGCTCTTTCTACATACATACTACTACCAAAAAAACGAAAAAAGAAAGATTGTATGCCAAATCCTAAAGGTGGTTGTTCATGAAAAGTATGAAATCCAACTATATTATATTCATCGAAAATAGGAAGCCAAAAACTACCTAAACCCTGACTTAAATTATGTGCGACTGAAGTGTATAAAACAGCATCCATAAACATGCCATCTTGTAAAAGTGTTGGGAGTGTAAGTCCAACCAAAACTGAACAGGTAATTAACCAATAAGGGAGATGTTTGACATGTTCTCTTGTCGATGACATACGCAAATATAGTTGTAAACTTTATTCTTCTTAATTCTTGCTACTTTTTTTTTGATGATTTTCATCATACTGCCATTTTTTGTAGATAAAATAAATTTTCAGAATGCAAAAAAAATATGCTTGGTTACAAAAAAAACTTACTTTTACAAGTTAAGATGGTACAACAAATTACAGAAGGAATTAGCATTACCGTAGAAACCTTTTACAATAAGGAGCAGTCGAATCCGCTTCTCAACGAATTCACTTTTGCGTATCGTATTTCTATTGATAATTTTTCCAATTTTCCCATCAAATTAATTAGACGACACTGGCAAATATTTGACAGCAATGGTACACATCGAGATGTAGAAGGAGAAGGTGTTGTAGGGCAGCAACCAATTTTGGAGCCTGGTGAATCCTTTCAATATATTTCTGGAGCTAGCATAAGGACTGATATTGGTAAAATGATAGGGAAATATCAAATGGAAAATATGCTAAACAAAAAACTATTTAGTGTTCAAATACCAGAGTTTGATTTGATTGCACCCCATAAATTAAATTAAGCGAAAGAACACAAATGGAAACAATATTTTTAACATCAGTTTTGGCACATCCTTCTTCACATTTTAATAGCTTTGTCGCCATTTTGTAACATATCATGTAATGAGGCATACCAAATGTTGACATCAAAATCAAATGGTAATAGCCGAATTCCTCGTGGCAAAAAAAATAAATAGGAATAAATGAAATGAGGCTTTACAAAATTTGTAATCCATATAAAATGATAATAGCCGAATTCCATGTGACAAATGAAAAAAAATAAATAGGAACAAATGAAATGAGGCTTTACAAAATTTGTAATCCATATAAAATGATAATAGCCGAATTCCATGTGACAAATTAAAAAAAATAAATAGGAACAAATGAAAAGAAGCATCAAGTTATTGTGGTTGGGTTTAATCATCTGTGTCCTTGGATTCAATATATTTATTTGGATGATTAATGAGGGATGGTTAGGCTATATGCCAAGAATGAAGGAATTAGAAAACCCTCAATCTGCAACTGCTTCTGAAATTTATTCTGGTAATGGAAATTTAATTGGCAAACTGTATTTAGAAAATAGGGATCCTTGCAAATTCAGTGAAATATCGCCTTATGTATTTAATGCCTTGGTAGCGACAGAGGATGAACGATTTTACAAACACAGTGGTATTGATGCAGAGGCTATAGGTAGAGCGGTTTTTGGGGTGTTAACCTTGAATCCAAAAGGAGGTGCAAGTACAATAACACAACAACTTGCCAAACATTTATTAGATCAAGAATCCAGGTCTAAATTTTTTTTAGGGAAGTTATTGGAAAAATTAAAAGAACAAATTGTAGCGGTGAAATTGGAAAAGAATTTAACCAAACAAGAAATATTAACCCTTTACTTAAATACTGTTCCTTGGGGTTATAATGCTTATGGCATTAAGAGTGCGTCCAAAACTTATTTTAGTAAAAAGCCAATTGATTTAAAAATTGAAGAAGCTGCATTGTTAGTAGGAATGCTCAAGGGTTCTTCCTTGTACAATCCATTGCGACATGTAGAACGAACAAGAGATAGACGAAATACGGTTTTAGATCAAATGGTAAAAAATGCAAAAATAGATGGTGATGAAGCTGAACGACTGAAGGAACTTCCAATCACTTTAGATTTTTCGCCAGAAAGTAATTTACAACATGAAGGTGTAGCACCTTATTTCAGGCAAGTAGTAGAACAAGATGTGAAAGTTTGGTGCAAGAAAAATGGCTTGAATATTTATAAAGATGGTTTGAAAATTTATACCACCATCGACACCATTTTACAACGATATGCAGATGAAGCAGTGCAAAAAAATATGTATGGTAAAACACGATTTGCGAATACGCAATTGTGGAGTGCACATATGCCTACCCTTATGCGAGCTATCAAGGAAACAGATCGCTATAGAGGATTAGTAGATGATGGAAAGAGTGAGAAAGAGATCATGGCAATTTTTAATACCAAGACAAAAATGAAAGTTTTTTCATGGAATAATAAGCGTCAAAAAGACACCATTATTTCGCCCTTAGATAGTATTAAATATATGAAAGGGTTTGTGCAAACTGGCTTTGTTGTGATGGATCCAGCTACAGGTGAAGTGAAGGCTTGGGTAGGTGGTATAGATCATAAATATTTTCAATTTGATCACTGCAATATCAATACAAAACGACAAGTGGGTTCTACCATCAAACCATTATTATATTGCTTAGCTGTAGATAATGGCTATTCGCCATGTCAATCCATTAGCTTGAATCCTGTTTATTTTCCAGGCTCTGGATTATATGGTCCGGATAAAAGTAGAGGAGCAATGCAGATGAAAATTGCATTGGCAAAATCAAAGAATAATGCTACCGTAAATATTTTAAAATTAGTCGGTATAGACCATTTTGTAAAATTTCTAAAAACGCTTGGCGTGGAAAGTAAAATCAATTCTTTCCCTTCAGTTTGTCTAGGTGCTGATGATATTTCTATCATTGAAATGCTACGCGCTTATACCATGTTTCCAAATTATGGCATCAATACAAAGCCCATTTATATCACACGTATTGAGGATAGAAATGGCAACTTGTTAGAAAATTTTGTACCCGAAAGAAATGAAGTAATCAATGAAATAACAGCGTACAAAATGATACGTATGATGATGGGAACCGTATTGATTGGGACTGCAAAACGATTGAAACCTGTATGGGGAATTACTGGTGAATGTGCTGGTAAAACAGGTACTACCAATAGTGAGGCCGATGCTTGGTATATTGGTTATACTCCACAATTATTGGCAGGTGCGTGGGTTGGTTGCGATGATCGATTTATTGGTACAGGTTTAGGTGAAGGAGCTCGAGCAGCCATGCCAACTTGGGGTGAATTTTTCAAATCATTACAAGCGGATCCAAGATTAGGTTATTCTAAAATTGATGTATTTGAAAAACCAGTTTCTATGGAAGGTATGGATGAATGCGATGCTTCTGATGAAATAAGTTTGAAACGAGCTGCAGCCATCATGAATGTTTCGCGAAGTGATAAACAAGTTGAAGATGATGAACCAAAGGAAGAAAATCATTTTGACAATGGCGATAAAGGAACGGATCCAATTGAATATAAATAAGCATGCATTTTCCTGTCCATCGAATTAAAACAAGTGCTTGTCTTGTGCTATTTTTATTGCAAATGCAAAACGTTTTTTGTCAAACCAATTCAGAATTCTGTGGCATTAAAAATAAAACTACATTTTCAGGAGAGGTATTAGATTATAAGGTCTATTATACTTTAGCCGGCGCTTATTTCAGTGCAGGCGAAGCCACATTTAGCAACACCTTATCTGAATTAAATCATCAACCTGTTTATCACGTTATTGGCTCTGGTAAGACATACAAGAACTATGATTGGTTTTTTAAAGTGAGAGATGTTTATGAAAGTTATTTGGATACAGCCACTATGCTGCCTCTAAAATTTACACGAAATGTAAGTGAAGGCAAAAATAGAATCTATAACAATGTGCAGTTTAACCAGAAGCAAGGCACCGCATTATCTACGAATGGATTGTTTGACATACCGCCCTGCGTACAAGATGTATTGTCGGCAATTTATTATGCTCGAAATATTGATTTTAATACCTACAAAATTGGAGACAAAATACCGCTCACCCTCTTTTTAGATGATGAGGTGCATCCCATTTATATTCGTTATTTGGGCAAGCAAAAATTATCAACTTCCTCTGGCGTTTACAATGTAATAAAATTTAGACCTATGTTGATAGAAGGCACTTTATTTAAAGGCGGCGAAAAAATGACGGTCTATGTTACGGATGATGAAAGGAAAATTCCTATCTTGATTGAAACACCAATTTTAGTTGGGAGTGTGAAAGTCTATTGGGTGAAGTAGTTGTCTCGATAATTAATTATGAATTGAACCATGAGGTAGTTCTTTACCATTCTCTCCACTCACTTGCTAAACCTTCGCCATCTCCAAATTTTTTCGGGTCAAGTCCACAAGCAATGGTTATTTTATCTGTCAATTCACATAGGTCTTCTCGTTCACCTGTTTCAATTAAATCATCAATTTCATCATTCATTTTGTTTGTATTTAAAATTGCTGTTTTGAACTGTTTTATTTTTTCATTTTCATTGGCGTCTTCCCCAATATGTATAAGAGAGTCTATTAAGTCGTCAAAGATCTTTTTAGTTCTATTGCAATTTTCTTCAGTGTATTGTGTCAATCCTTCGTCATAATTTTCTCTCCAATTTTTAAATGGATAAAATTGTTTAGTTGCTATTAGTTTGCTTTGATAGCTAACATTTATTTGCTTCGCCTTGTCAATATTCGTAGAATTGTTTTCTGTTTGTTTTGGTGTTTCTTTTTTCCCAAACAGCTTGTCAAATAGGCCCATATTTTTATTGTCTTTTGTTGAACAACTTATAATTGTCAAGGTTAATATTATTGTTATAGCGGTCTTCATAAAAGTGCTGCCAACTTTGAAAATTAAGAAATATAATTATATTATTTGCTTCGCCTTTAATTCTAAATACGTATTCACTACCGAAATACTGAGTTTTTGTGGAGCCGTATAAATAACCAAGATGCCTTTTTTTTGAAGCTCTTTTACAATCATTTTCTTTTCATATAAAAATTTGTCTGCTATTGTTTTTATATAAATATCTTCCAGTTGATTTCCTGTTTTTTCGTGTAAACTACTGACCTCTGTATTTTCAAAAAAGATAATACAAAGAAGATGTTTTTGGTTGAGGGCTAGGAGGTAAGGCAATTGTCTTTCAAAGCCTGTATAGGTTTCAAAGTTGGTAAAAAATAAAAGCAGACTTCGCTGTCCAGCTCGCTTTAGCAATACTTGATGTACATCCGCAATATTGCTTTCTTTAAATTGTGTTTGTTGTTTATAGAGAGTTTCTAAAATTGCATTGAATTGCTTTTTAGATTTCGAGGGCTTTAAAAAGTCATTTGTTTTTTCATTGAAAGTGAGTAGTCCTATTTTATCTTCTTTTTGTAATGCCACATACGAAAACATTAAAGCGGCATTGATAGAATAATCCAATAAAGTAAGGTTGTCAAAAGGCATTTTCATTAATCGGCCCATATCCAAAATACAAAATATCTGTTGCGATTTTTCGTCCATGAAAGCGTTGACCATCAATTCGTTTTTGCGTGCACTTGCTTTCCAATTGATGGTGCGTGCATCATCGCCGCGAGTATATTCTTTTACATGATCAAACTCTGTACTCATTCCTCTTCGATAACGAATTCGTCCGCCAGATTGTGCTTGTTGATTAGGTATAGAGCGAATTTGAAATTTACGTAGTTGTAAAAAAGATGGGTATACACTTACCGTATGCTCTTGTATAGCGGTAAATCTTTTTTGAACCAATTGCAAACGGGAAGAAATATAAGTATGAATATTTCCAAATAAATATACTCCTCTTTGTGTTGGCTTTACATGATAATGCAGTTCATTTTTAGACAAAGCCAACAGGCTTTTATGGATAGCAAAATCTCTTTTTTGAAACTGCAATGGAAGTTCATCAATAATCATGCTTTGCAAGGGAATATTATAGGTGCTTTGAATGATTAATTGTATTTTATTGTCATCGCCATTGCTCAACAAATCTGGGACTACACGATGCAAGTGTAGTTTGCTATTTGTAAAAAAAAGTAAGGCATAATCTACCAGACTTAATATCAATAGGAATACAAATGCGGCTTTTGTAAAGATGAATAACAGCGGTAAAAAATAGGAAAATAAAAATAGAATAACTAGTGCACCCCAAGACAAGAAAAAACGTTGGGTGAAAAATAAATCGCCTAAGAAATGTGTTTTTTTCATTCCTTATTGAATTAAGTTATATAGAAAAATAATTTGCATTTGCTAAAACCAACGCAAAGGATTTCGTTTTGCCGAGAGAATATAATTTTTAATATTCATCCAAAAAGCGACAATGAAATAGAGTATAACAGGAGACCCAAACGTAAGGAAGGAAATATAAATAAACCAAAGTCGAATGCGTGAAATTGAAATATTTAGCTTCTCACCCAAATGAGTGCAGACGCCAAATATTTTCCATTCTAAGAAATTACGAAAATTACGCATTACACAAATGTAATTTTTTTTGGCTAAAAAAATATACATTAGGATTCAATTCCAATAAAATTAATTCTGTAATTCCATCCAAGCCAGTATGCCGCCGCTTAAATTTTTTGTATTGGTAAAACCATGTTGCTCTAATACCAAACATGCAGTAAGACTACGTTTGCCACTTCTACAATGTACTATTACTTCTTTGTTTTTCCAATCTTCAATAGCGTCTATTTCTCCATTTATTACTTGACCCAATGGAATCAATAAAGCACCCATATTGGATTCTTTGTATTCATCTGGTTCACGTACATCTAGAATATATAATTCTTCACCAGATTCTTTTCGTTTTTTTAATTCTTCTACGCTTATGTTTTGCATGCATTATTGTTTGTAAATCTTATTGTAATAGGTATTTCCATGATGGTCGGTGCTCCGTAGAATATATAAACCGCTTGGTATATTTTCCAGATTCATTTTATTTTCTGTTGGAATATATTTTTTGATGAATGCACCACTTATGGTAAATAGACTACATTCTGCTATAGTATTTTTGCTTTTTATCCATAATGAATTAGCAACTGGATTAGGATATACTTGCAGTGTTGCGTGATTTGTAGTCGATGTAATATCGTTAGTAGATGTTGGCGTAAAAGATTGACCAACTATAGGTCGCATCATCACACTACCTGCTGTAATGGATGCAAGCCAAGTACCATCTACATTATAAAATAAATGTTGGCTATTGGTATTTGTGTTCACATCTAATCCGTAGTACAAACTATCACTTCCAAAGTTGGCTGGTTGTGTAATGCCCATGTAGTAAGTTCCTGCTTGTAAGAATACAGGATTTAATAATGCATAAGTCGAAAAACCATTGATGGTATTATCATATTGCACTTGAAATAAATCTTCTTGTTGAATGATGGAATCTGTAGTTATAGTGCCTCCTGAAAGAGATTTATATAT
>CAMDVD010000027.1 GCA_945878115.1 Chitinophaga pinensis
GAAAATTATTTGCTGACATTGACTTATCTGATAATAACCTTTTTGAATATTATGGAATTCAGTTAACTAAAGGTGACTGCGAAAAAGCAATTGACCAACTTTCAAACACTGAGCTCAAAGAATTTTATTTTTATTTAGCATCTAACATAAATTTTAATACCTTTTTAGCAAATGGCAATGATCAAGTCTTTACAAATTTCAAGCAAGACTTTATATTTAAATTACCAGAATTTGTAAAATTCGTAAGCCCCTATTTTACCCAAAAATTTGACAAGGCGCTATTGCACGCTTATGAAAACAAAAATGTAGACCTTACCAAATCAATATTAAAAGCTACATTTTTAATATTTCAAAGCGATATAAACCTTGCTTATAAAAGCGTTTCAAATTACATACAAAACGACATCACAAAAATAACAGAAATCAAGAACGACATCAAAAATGAGGATGGTATTTACAACGAAAATAATCTTAATGCAGTTGTTTATTTAGTCATGGATTTTTTCCCCAGTGAAATTATTAATTGTTTACCAAATTATTTTCAAAGCCAAATTCTCAAAATTGCGAATGAAATAAATTATTTGGGTGTAGCTATTTGGGAGAACTTCGATAATACACAAGTTTGCAAGGATTTGTCAGAACATATATTGTCCTTAAATATTAGTGGATTAGATAGACCGACATTCGAAGCCAATTACGAGATCGCGAATAGAAAAAATCAAGAAAGAATTGAACAAGAAAGAAACGCACCCATTTTAAAAAAATACGCTGGGTTCGTTCTAGAAGCTAAATCAAAAATTAAAAAGATTGAAACCAGAATTATTACACCAACAACTTTATTAAGTTGGGTAAATTCAACAATTTCAATTCATGATATAAACAAGTTACCCATTGTATTTGATGAAGTAAAGAACCAAGTTGCTTTATCACTAAAATCATTGTCTGTGGAGGTCTGGAATACTTTCTCTAGTATTGATATTTCCATTGACTTAATTGACAAAGCTAATAGCATCATTGGGTTAAAGTCTGATATAAAAGAAAATATACAAACCGCTAAAACAAAACTATTAGAAATAAAATCTAAAATAGATAAATCAAGTTTAGTCGCAAGAAAAAACAACATAGCCAAAGAACCAACTAAAATACAAAAAGAAATATCAGATGAAGTAGATATAATAAAAGAAGGCGACCCATTAGAAGAAGAACAAGACATAAGGGGTTACTTAAGTAATATGGGATATAAAAAAGAAGATATTGATACTTACTTTGATAGCCTTAAAAATGAAGAACCTAAAATAGAAGATGAGAAATACACAGGAATAACGAATGATGATTTGAATTGGGATATGCTTATTTATTTTTTCGCAGCTTGTTTTGTAGGCGTCATATGTTTAATAGTTTGGGCAAATCGAAATGATATTCCAAGGACTCCTCTACCGAATACAACTGGAAGTCATACTCCAATTATTGCATCAAATGAAAATTCATCAACTACAAGTAATGCAACACCTACAATAAATGAAAACACCTCAACAGCAAATAATGCAACACCCTCAACAACTACAGTATTTCCACTAACAGTTGAAAGTCCATATAAAGACAACCAATTAGAAGATGGAGCATCTCCTTTAACAGGCTGTTTTGGAAGAGGAATTTATAATGGTAATGCAACATTGACTATTAAAAATGGTGGCAACTCAGAAGCAATCATTTGTCTATTCAGTATAACGGAAGATAGAACAATTAGAAATGAGTATGTACAAAAAAATTCAACTTTTACAATGAATAACATAGAACAAGGCGAATACAAAATTAGAGTTCTTTATGGAAACGACTGGAATCCAAATTTAGAAAATAGTTGTGGTACAAAAGGGAATTTTGAATCAAACGTACATTTTTCTGAATTTGACGGTACAGAATTTTTTGAAGATAGTGAAAGTGGTTATACAAAAGCAACTATTACACTTTATACCATTGAAGGCGGTAACGCGTCCTCATCAGCTATTGATCAAACTAAATTTTTTAAAAAATAAACACATGCAAGAAATAAAAAAAATGACAATACGGCAAGACTATCTAGATTTTATGAATCAGATATTTGAAATAGAAAAAAAGGCACATAATTTAAAAGAAGAAAACTCGATTCAAAGAAATATTAATCGAATGAAAGGAATAATGGAAGAAGATTTTTTTAAAGGCACCCCTATTATTGGTTTGTCATTTCACAATCCAATAGGAGAAACTTACACAGAAACAAGAACTGACTGTGAAGCAACTATTGCAGGTGCTAGTGTAGAAGACCTTGAAATTATAGAAGTCTTAAAGCCGATTATATTTTATGCTTATCAAGATAATGACAAAATGATTAAAGTAATTGCACAGTCTGCGGTTGTAATTGTTCAATCAAAAAATATTAATCAATAAAAACTTAATCATAAAAAAATGGAAAATACAATTAATTACGGTATTGATTTAGGTACAACCAATAGTGCCATTGCAAAATTTATTAAAGGTGAGGTAGTTATCTTTTCTAATCCACAGGATATGGGTTCTAGAACTCTACCCTCAATTGTTGGTTACAAAAAAGATAAAATACTTGTTGGAAAGCAAGCCAGAGTTTTTGCAGAACGAGAACCAGAAAATGTAAAGAGTGTTTTTAAAAGGAAGATGGGAACTGCAGAAAGTTTTCCTGTCAAATCCTTAAATCAATCCAAAACACCAATAGAATTATCTACAGAAATTTTAAAAGAATTAAAAACTTTTGTAAATAATGGGGATATTTTAGATGCAGTTGTAATAACTATTCCAGCATCATTTGGCGTAATCCAATCTAATGCAACAAAGGAAGCTGGAGTACAAGCTGGATTTAAACAAGTTATTTTATTACAAGAGCCCATTGCTGCAAGTTTGGCTTATGCTAATATGAAAAAAGAAAAAGAAATGCAGGAGGGACAATGGTTAGTTTATGATTTAGGCGGCGGAACTTTTGATGTTGCCCTTATCAAAATCAAAGACGGAGAAATGAAAGTTATTGACCACGAAGGCGACAACTTCTTAGGTGGTGCAGATTTTGATAGAATGATAATTGAGAAATTAATAATTCCTAAACTTTCTAAGGAATATTATTTTTCTAATCTTGAAGATGCGATGAAAAGCACTTCAGGTAAGTATAATGCACTTTATTTAAGATTGTTAAGTAAAGTTGAAGATGCGAAAATTATTTTATCCGCTAAAAAATCAACAGAAATTGAGGTTCTTGGTTTTGAAGACGAAGAAGGCAGTAAAGTAGATTTAGAAATTATAATAACACGTTCAGAGTTTAACGAATTCATTAAATCTGAAATAGATAGAACTATTGAAATGATAAAAAAAATCTTGACAAAAAATTCTCTTAAGCCAACCGATTTGCAGTTCATTTTAATGGTGGGTGGTTCTACATATATTCCTTATTTACGCAGTCGTGTTGAAGAAGTGTTACAAATCCCCATCAACTGTGAAATTGACCCAACCATAGCAGTAGCTACTGGAGCGGCCTATTTTGCTGCAACAAGAAAAAAAGAAATTATAATTGATAGTAAAGAGAAAAAGGAATATCAAATATCAATTAATTACTCTTGTCCAGACACAAAAGATAAGGATGTATTATTTTCAGCAAGAATCTCAGGTGATATTGAAAATTTATCATACAGAATAACAAGGGCGGATGGTGGATATAATTCTGGGTTAAAAAAATTAACGAAATTTATTAATGAAGAATTGCCATTAATTAATGATGCTTTTAACTATTTTGCATTTTCTGTATATGATGATAAAAATAATATAATCGAAACAGATTTAAATTCATTTGCAGTAAACAGCACATTTACAGTTATTGGTCAACCAATACCTGAAGATATTTGTTTAGAAGTTGATGATTATGAGAATCCTGGCCAAACCAAACTGGACTTGATTTTTCAGAAAAACACAATACTCCCAGCTAGAAGAACGGTTACTTACCCCCTTACTCGTGGAGTAATAAAAGGAAGTGATGAACACCTATTAATTATTAATGTTCTAGAAGGAACACACCTTTCCTTGCCAGAAGCAAATAAGTCCATTGGATTTATGAGTATTACAGGCAATCAAGTAAAAAGAGATATAACAAAACGTTCTGACGTTGAGATAACAATCATTATGTCTGAATCAAGAGACTTAACTGTTTCTGCATATATCAATATGGCCGACCAAGAATTTAAAGAAATATTCAATCCCAAAGCAAGACATGTACCAATTACCTATTTAAAAGTAGAAGTTGAAGAATTAGCTGATAAATTAGAAACAGAAATTCAAGAAGCCTCTATAAGCGAAGATTATGGGAAAGCAGCTTCTTTAACCAAATTGAAAAAAGAAATGGATATAGTTAGTCAAGAAACAGAAAGTTTAACTAATGACGATAGTACCGATAAACCATATCAATTAGAAGACAAAAAAAGAAAAATTGCTCAAGAAATATATTTAATCACAAGTGACAAATATATTCAATTAGCAAAAGCTGAATACACAAAAATAAAAAGCAAATGTGCTATTTTAATTGACGAAAATGGGAATGACCACGAAAGAAAAACTTTTAATGATATTGTTGCACAAGAAAGCGCATTTTTCGCAACAAATAGTCCAATAAAAATTCAAGAAAAATCTGATGAATTAGATAATATCATTATCAAAATAAATTGGAGAACACCGGAATTTTTAAAAGACGTTTTCCAATATTTAAAAAACAATCAATCTAGAATGAATGATGCAATTCAAGCTAAAAGTTTTATTGATTCAGGTAATTTTCATATCGCTAGTGAAAACTGGTCAGGTTTAGCTGATATTAATAGAGGCTTGCTGAGTTTGTTATCAAATCGAACCGGAGATGAAAAAAAATATTTTCAAGGGATATAAATAAAAATAAAAATAACAAATGCAAATTCCCTCTGCTGGCGCGGGTTTGCAACCCGTGTCAAATAACATCCATTGAAAAAAAACGACCACTAACTAGAAAACCATACCCCTCCCTACTCTAATTCATATTGTAACCTCACCGTCACACGTGCAAATTTTTGTTTGTGGTAAATATCATTATTACCGCCATAAGTATCTTCTTCAACCGTGCCTTCTCCGGTAATTTGAAACACACCCATATAGGCAGTTTTTAGTTTACCGAGATGACCATTGGCTGTTTCTACAATTTTTTCAGCACGCTCTTTTGCATCCTTCGTTGCTTTTTCTATCAGGTCACGTTTGAGGCTTGGCAAATCTGAATATTTATATTGTATCGGATCTGGATTAAACTCTACTCCAGAATTAATTAATTCGGAAGTCTTATCCGTAACCTCTTCAATCCTTTTCATCAAATCCGGATTTTTTTTACTGGAAAGTGAAATGGTTTGCTTTGCAATATATCCATCAAACACTTGTTGTGTTTGTGTTCTGTTCTCACCTGATTCGGTGGTAATGCTACGGTAACTTTTTTCAAAGTTGACACCACTAAACGAAAATTCACTCTCCTTAAAGCCTTTCGACATAAAGAAGTTTTTTACTTTTTCTTTATCTGAATTAATGATTGC
Organism: Chitinophaga pinensis; assembly: GCA_945878115.1. GTDB lineage: Bacteria > Bacteroidota > Bacteroidia > Chitinophagales > Chitinophagaceae > OLB11. The sequence continues at coordinate 5,592 of CAMDVD010000027.1, forward strand.
ATAAGCTTCTTTGGCATCCATTGCTTTTGACGTGTAACTCCCAGAAAAGAAAATTTCATCTGAAGTAAATTCTTTGGTTCCCAAACCGATAGATGAAATAGTATCTAAGTTCGCATTGCGTTTTTTAAATGCATTGCCTAATAAGGCACCAGTGATAATGATAGCGAGCGCCAGTATGAGTGCTTTTAATATGGATTCTTTTGCCATGATAATTGGTATAAATGAAAAACCAAAAGTAATGACTAGGATGTTATCTACATCATAAATAATTGCCTGCATGAAATAATTAGTAGAAAAAAAATATTTCCAGTAAAAATTCTTCCCATTTACATGGATCAATTGATATCCAATAACAGAAGTAAGAAAATAAAATACGAACACGATGAACTGCAAATACAAAATGCCTTATTTGCAGAAAACGCGTTAAGTGCAATTATACATAATTATATTTCCATTCAAGTTTAATCCGCTAGGAGGGTTAATGTACTCTAAACACATTGGCTTGCGCAGGTTTGCAACCAGTGTCGTAGTAACCACAAAGTTTTCCAAGGTGTTGTAAATATGTTATACCGATGTGAAATAATAGATAGACCATCCATTATTCAATCTGCATAATACCATCTAAAATTTTTAAAAAGCCCTTTGGTCTATTTTATAAATCAAGATGGTATTAGTTGGTTTGATCCAAGTAAAAAATGGTCCAAGTTTTTTTACGGTATATACAATTAAGATATACCTTTGACGCAAAAGTAATTACATGAAAATTTTATCTTTAAAACTGGATGATAATATATTCAATGAAGCTGAAGAAATAACTGGAAAATTAAAATTGGCAAGAAACAGATACATTAACGAAGCGGTTAGTATTTATAATCGAGTAAATAGAAAAAGATTATTGAAAAGTCAACTGCAAAAAGAATCCAAATTAGTAGGCAAAGATTCCATGAACATACTTCATGAATTTGAAAAACTAATGGATGAAAATTAAACAATATGACATTTGGATTGCAGATTTAAATCCAAGTAGAGGCTCCGAACCTGGCAAAACAAGACCAGTAGTTATTGTTCAAACTGATTTACTGAATGATTCTCATTTATCAACTATTGTTTGCCCAGTAACCACTAATATTCAACCTGAAGTAGAATTACTTAGAGTTCATTTAAAGAAAACGCAACTGGACAAGTTAAGTGATATTCTAGTTGATCAAATTAGGGCTATTGACAATAAGAGATTAATCAAAAAAGTAGGCAAATTAAATGAAGAACAAATTAAGATATTAAAAAGAAATATTGGAGTGATTTTGGATTTGTAATGTATTTCTATGCTGGCGCAGGTTTGCAACCTTTGTCCTTATTTCCTCAACCTATAATTTTTATAATTCAAATCAATCTCGAATAATCTAAACAAAATATCCTTGCAAAATTCTTTGAATGAAAATATTTTCTTACTAATATCAAATTCAAACTTCCAATTTTTTTGTTGAATCCGAGCTTGCATAATCTTGGGATGTGTGCCTGTAAATAAACCTAGACTTTGAATTTGACCATAATCAAAATCTTCTCTTTTTTCTACATGCTCTTCTACCCAAGCATCGTTATGCCAATATTTATTAAAATTTTCTTGCTTGCGTTGCATGGCTTTAGGCTCCTTCACCCAACCATAATGATAAACGTAGGCATCGATTAATTTTACATTCAGCTTTTCATTCTCATTTTTTCTAAAACCTTGCGCATCACGATAGGAATAAATGTTACGATTGTTTTTGATAATTCGTATTTCCTTTTTATACCATTTACTGGAATTGCCTACGTAATCGTAAGAGCCATAAAAATGTAAATAGTGAAACAATAAACCATCGATATCTTGTTCCTCTTTATTGGCAAGCATCGCTTCTCGCATAACGGCATGATATTTTTCATGAATCACTTCATCGCCTTGAATATAAATTGCCCAATCAGAATCCGCTGAAATGGCAGCGAAAGCTTTGTCTGTTTCTACAGCCAATACCCTTCCACCTTCACGAAGTGTTTCATCCCAAATGGTTTCAATGATTTTTATTTTAGGCGAATCAATGGATTGAATGAGTGCTAAAGTTCCATCTGCCGATTTACCAACTGCCACAATGCATTCATCGCACAAAGGCAAAATAGAATGTATGGCTTCTACAATCGGGTAATCATACTTTACGGCATCCTTTACAAACGTAAACCCACTTACTTTCATGGACGCAATCTAAAACATTTATGTGACAAAAATTAAGGAAACACAATACCAGTATACCTTGTAACATCTACTTCTGGAACGGAAGAACCATATTTTGCATTGATAGCTTTAATGTATTCATTCGCGATTAAGGCATAGCCTCGAGGATTAGGATGCACACCATCCAAACTAAATGCACCACCACTCACATACGAAGTATTGAATGCTATTCCATTATACACGATGCCAGATTGAACCGTTTTTAAAAAGGAATTTATATCTACCAAAGCAATATTTTTAGTTGCTGCAATATTGGCTATGCTTGCATTATAAGCTATTGTTGCATTTCTCACTTCAGTTACTTCAGTAACATCTAACACATACTTATCTTTCAATGGTTTTAGAGGATTCACGCCCCATTGTCCGCATCGCAATGAATCACTAGGCGTCGACAATAAAATATAATCATACGCTGTTGCATGTCTCATTTTGATACCAGGCACTGTAGAATCTACTATCATGAATCCATTGGCGCCAGCAGTCCATGTAATACCTGTTGCTGCATAAATCGCATTTAATGTATCGGCCTTTCCTTGTGTAAGCACTACGCCATTCCAAGGTATGGTTGTAAAATAAGGAGCAGAGGTAACATCAGGCACATTGGCAATCGCTCCCTTTGCGCCATGTGTAGTCAAGGTATCAACCATTGCTGTCAATACCATTCGAAGTAATGTATCGGAAGAAAGTCTTGGGCTATACAAATCAACTGGTGGCACTGCACCTGCTACTGCATACAATAAAACATCATTGCTACCCAACCAAAGTGTAAAAAAAGTAGGATTAATTCTCATTGCTTCTGATAGCATGCTACTAGTACCAGGCGAACCACAAAATCTTTGCAAAAAAGGATTCAATCCACTGTATGCACCAGACGTTCCATAAATAGCCAAAGCGCCTGGAACACCAACCAAATTATATGGACCTTGTGCGCTTACATTATTCAAGGCGGTTACACCAGCCGCATCCCAAACAGGTGCCAATGTCGGAGCAGTGCTTCCACATGGTATGGCAAATCCAAGTATACGACGTGGGTTATCACTACCATCATTTCCTCCACCATCATTCATATAAGGCACTTTAAAATCACCCCCACCTGCAAGTTTGAATTGATTCGCAAGCATAATTGGATAGGCATTTTGTTGCCCACTTTTACACAAAGCCCCATCTGCATACCCAGCGGTTAAAGAATTACCGATGGCTACAAAACGGGTAAAATCTGCTGAACCTGCACTTGTATATTTTTCTTTCAAATTTGGTTTACAAGAGAAAACAAATATGCTCAGGATAAGGATAGAAATAGTAAATCGCATCTTTTCTAAATATTATTTTTTAGGGTTATTTTTTTTATTGAATTGATATTGAATGCCAATACCTGGAGCAATGGCTTTTGTTTGAAAAGTCCCAGACAAGCCTGTTTCCAGATTCGTCTGCTTACGATTTGGCACGCTTTCATACAAAAATGAAAAATCTAATTTTACATTTTTTGCCACTTGAACACTTGCACCTAAGGTAAATCCAATTTTATTATTGTCTGGCAATTCAGGTGCAACATATCCATCCTTTACGGGTGTTTGATCGTAAAAGAATCCAGTACGAAAAACAAATTTTGAAGACATTTCATATTGGACACCTACACGAATCGCACTTACATCTTGATAATTTCTTGGTGATTTTGCATCCGTTACTTTATCCGTATTCACGCCATAATCAAATCCAAGTGAATCGTAACTATTCCAAAAAGTACGATTTAAATCTAGCGCGAATATTACATGATCAGCTAATCGATACGCAACGCCTAAGGACAATTCAGAAGGCAATGCCAAGGTTGTAGTAAAAGTATTCGTTGCAGGAAAACTAGCTGTCAAAGCTGTTGGAATATCTTTAAAATTTGCAGTTCCTTCTTTTACTTTCATCAACACTTTTGAATGATAAGTAAGCCCAAAAGACAATTGTTCATTGAAGTGCAAATAGGCACCAGCATTATATCCTATACCGCTTGCTGCACCTTTCAACTGTGCTGAAGCAATTGTACTATTCGACATCGAATTAATAGGCAAATCTTTTTCTAAAGTCACATGACCAGTGGAATACACAAAGCCAGCACCAACAGCCAATTTCTTTGAAATTTTATAAGAAAGTGTTGGTTGAAAATAAATGGTACTCAAATTGATTTTATGCAAAATATATTCCCCACCCCAATCTTTTGGATAAGTCATGCCACTTCCAAAAGGTGTATAAATACCGAGTCCAATATTAAATTTTTTATACAATTTACTACTCGCATAAACCGAGAAAGGAGTAAACACTTGGGCATCAGCCTTCGTTAATAAATTTGTGTTTGTTTCTAAAAAGCTAGTATTCGGCATCAAGGCATTGCATCCAATATTCACTTGATTACCAATAAATGACATCCCCGCTGGATTAAAATAAATGGTGGCAGCATCTTGCACAAAGCCCACTCCTGTATGCCCCATGCCAATTTGCTTTAGTCCTTGCAAGCCAATTTTGAAACCACCGGCATACGCTGAAAAGGTAAAACACAAACTGGAAATGCTAAGCAGTATAAATTTATTCATAGATATTTTTCGAATTTATTGAGATCAAGTAAATGTAGAAATATTAGGGTAGAATTATCCTATAAAGATTAAAAAAAATGCCGTTTAGTGAACCAATTTCCTAAAACAGCATTTGTATAATACAATAAAATAATGCAAACCAACTAGCAAAAATAGTGCCGAATATACCTTTTATTTTATTTATTTTTTGTTCTATTTTTTAAGTTGGAGAAAGGATCTATTTGCTATTCCTACTTTTCAAGTTCGCCTTTCTGCGTTATAAAATAAACTTCCAGCGATTTCAATACTTTGCCAGTTCGTTGCAATAAATTTCGATGTCGTCTATCCTTTCGTTTATGATAACCTAAAACTAAAAATAGCCAAGCAATCATGACCACCAAGCCTTTTACAGCAATATTGAACATATCAAAATCTCCTTTGTTACCAAGGATTTGCCGATACACTTCATTTTGCATTATTTCACCCAATACATAAAAAGGAAAAACAGTATTCATCACAAATGGGAAAATGAAAAGCGCAATGGCGAGCACATAATAAAAATATTCAAGAATAACATCTAGTCCTTTTTGCAATATATGCTTGGCTTGATTTTTATAAATGGCTTGTACCAATGGTTCAATACTTGCTAATTGGGTATCAATTCCTTGTTGGGCATTTGACGTTTTCATTTTCATATTCTGATTCGAAGGAGTAAGCATTAGATTTTTTTTACGTTAAACATGAATTAACCCTTTTGTTTTAATTACTTTGCCGAAAATAAAAAATCATGAAATCATTTTTCCATTGTTTTACGCTCCTTATTTTAGGCTTCTTGGTATCGTGTAAAGATAGTTCAACAAGTACCAGCTTTTCCAATTCTGTTGGAAATCTTGGCGATATCCTTGCTTCACATATCGACTCAACAAAAGTTCCAGGTGATGATTTTTTTGAATATACAAATGGCGGTTGGTTGAAAGCAAATCCAATACCAGCAAGCGAAAGTGGTTGGGGAATCTTTAATTTAGTAGATAATGAAAACTATGGTAGAATAAAAAAAATAAGTGAAGATGCTACCAACTCGACCGCGACCAAAGGCACACCAGAACAACAAATTGGCGACTTCTTCTCAGCTGGCATGGACTCTGCAGCCATTGAAAAAAATGACCTTAGTCCTTTGAAAGAGGAACTAACAAATATCAACAATTGCAAGTCCAAAGAAGATATCATCCAACGAATAATCTACGCCCAAAAGATGGGATATACATCTGGGTTTAATATGGGTGTACAGCAAGACTTAAAAAATAGTAATCGCTTTATAGTCGATGTATCCCAAGGTGGACTGGGTTTACCGAATAGAGATTATTATTTTAATACGGACGAGAGAACAAAAAAAATCAGAGCAGCTTACCCAATCCATATGGCAAAAATGTTAAGCATGGTTTATGGCGATTCAAGCAAAGCGAATAAAATGAGCTCCGCAATCCTACAATTAGAAACGGACATGGCAGCATCTCATAAAAAACTAGAAGAATTACGTGATCCTTATGCCAATTACCATAAAATGGGTGTAACAGAAATCAACAAACTAACACCTAATTTACATTGGGCAGAGATCATGAAAACACTACAATTTAACGTAGATACATTAATAGTAGATCAACCTTTATATTTACAAAAAATCAATTCTCTTTTAACTAATACACCGATAGATACTTGGAAAGCCTACCTTACATGGCATCTCGTTTCTAGTTTTTCTCCTTATTTAAGTTCCAAATTTGATAAAGAACATTTCCATTTTTATTCCGAAATATTACGTGGTACAAAAGAACAACGCCCTCGATGGAAACGTGTTTTGGATGCACAAGAAAATACGCTTGGTGATGCTTTGGGACAATTATTTGTCAAAGAATTTTTCCCAGAAAAAACAAAAAAACGTTATGAAGAATTGACAGAAAAAATTGTTGAAACTTATCGCGAACATATTCAAAAACTAGATTGGATGAGTGACAGCACCAAACAAAAAGCAATTAAAAAATTAAATGCCATCACTAAAAAAGTAGGCTATCCATCTAAATGGAAAGATTACTCAAGTATGAATATCAATCGCGATTCTTATTGTACAAATGTGATGGAAGGAATAAAATGGCAATTCAATTATATGTCTAGTAAATTAGGTAAACCGGTAGACAGAACCGAATGGGGTATGACACCACAAACGTATAATGCTTATTATAATCCATCGAACAACGAAATTGTTTTACCAGCTGCCATCTTTACTGCACCTGGTTATAAAGATGCAGATATTGATGATGCCGTTATTTATGGATATGTTGGTGCTTCAACGATTGGTCACGAATTAACACATGGCTTCGACGATGAAGGCAGACAATATGATGAAAAAGGAAATTTAAATAATTGGTGGAGCAAAGAAGATGAAATAAAATTCAAAGCCAAGGCAGATTTGTTGGTAGATCAATTCAATAAATTTGTGATACTAGATAGTCTACATCCAAATGGCCGTGCTTCATTGGGTGAAAACATTGCAGACCTTGGTGGTATTGTGATTGCATTAGATGCCTTCAAAAAAACAAAACAATATCAAGAAGGAAAATCCATTGGAGGACTTACACCATTGCAAAGATATTTTATGGGTTATGCTTATGGATGGATGCAAACGCGCAGACCAGAAACAATGGCTAGTTTGTTACTTACTGATGTGCATGCACCAATTACTTTGCGTGTCAATGGACCAATGAGCAATTGCGATGAATGGTATTCCACTTTCAAAGTAAGTGCAACTAATAAAATGTACAGAGATAGTTTGAGTCGTGTGAGAATTTGGTAAGAATCCAAATTTAATTTTATTAAAAAAAGACAAACAAAAATATAGTGAGAAAAAGCATCTCAGTATTTTATAAAGAAAAAGGATTTGCTAATTGATCATCTTTAAGAGTAGGAGGTTGTTGCTCCCTTCTCCTAAAGGAGAAGGGTTGGGGATGAGGTTTAAGAAGTCAATTTCCTCATCACAAATTTATTAAAGCGATAAACAAAATGGTATCAATAATATTTAAAAATCTGTAACAGACTTACTTTACACCCATGAAAATTATTTTCTTAGGCACACCCGATTTTGCAGTCGCCTCATTAAGTGCACTTGTTGATGCAGGATATAACATAGTTGCTGTAATTACTGCACCAGATAAGCATGCAAAAAGAGGAATGCAATTGCAACAATCCGCAGTAAAACAATACGCAGTATCTAAAAACATTCCAGTTCTACAACCAGAAAAATTAAAAGCACCAGCCTTCATTGAAGAACTAAAATCATTTCATGCAGACTTACAAATTGTAGTTGCATTTCGCATGTTACCAGAAGTAGTTTGGAATATGCCACCAATGGGTACTATCAATGTGCACGCCTCTCTACTACCACAATACAGAGGCGCGGCACCTATCAATTGGGCAATCATTAATGGAGAAAAAGAAACTGGTGTAACTACATTTAAACTGCGTCAAGAAATAGATACTGGCGATATTTTATTGCAACAAAAAATTGCCATTGAAGAAGAAGACAATGCAGGTATATTACATGATAAACTGATGTATGCTGGCGCAAAATTATTACTGCAAACCATTCAACAACTGCAAGAAAATAATTTAGAAGCAAAAGCACAATCCTTGCTGAATGACACGAAGCACGCCCCCAAAATATTTACAGAAACATGCAACATTAATTGGAACGATACCGTCGAAAATGTTTCCAATTTCATTCGTGGATTATCGCCCTACCCTGCTGCCTACACTACTTTACAGGAAAAGAAAATAAAAATATTCGCTTGTAAAAAAATAGTAGAAACCCACACATTACCATGTGGCACTTTCACCACCGACCACAAAACCTATTTACGTTATGCATGCAGTGATGGCTTTATCGATATTCTACAATTGCAATTAGAAGGTAAAAGCAAAATGGGAGTGGCGGATTTTTTGAGAGGGTTTAGGGAGTAAAAAGTAGAAAGTCGCAAGTAAAAAGTAAAAAGTAGAAAGTAAAAAGACTCCAACTTACAACTTGTGAGTAAGTACTCACTTATTCCTTACGCCTTACGCCTTACCCCTTACGACTTATGACTTGTGTCTTACGCCTTCCGACTTTCTACTAACTACTTTCGACTTTCTACTTATTTACCTATATTTGTTTTTCAAAGAAAAATCATGAGTGTGCACAGCGAAAACAAAGAGTTCAAAAAAATAACAACCCATGCTTTATTAGCCATGAAGCAAAGAGGTGAAAAAATTTCGATGCTCACAGCCTATGACTTTTCAATGGCAACTATTTTGGATGATGCGGGTATCGATATTTTATTGGTTGGTGATAGCGCAAGTAATGTAATGGCGGGACATGAAACCACCTTACCTATCACATTAGATCAAATGATATACCATGCAGCATCTGTTATTCGCGCTATCAAGAGATGTTTAGTAGTGGTTGATTTGCCTTTCGGTTCTTACCAAGGCAATTCAAAAGAAGCATTGAATAGCACCATCCGCATCATGAAAGAATCTGGTGCTCACTCTGTTAAAATGGAAGGTGGAGAAGAAATTTTAGATTCTGTAAAACGGATTATTTCTGCTGGCGTTCCAGTAATGGGCCACTTAGGATTGACACCACAAAGTATTTATAAATTTGGCACCTATAATGTGCGAGCTAAAGAAGAAGAGGAAGCCGAACAACTCCTTCAAAATGCGAGATTATTAGAACAAGCAGGTTGCTTCTCTATTGTATTGGAAAAGATACCAGCCTCTTTAGGCAAGCGGGTTGCAGAAGAAATAAAAATTCCAATTATAGGTATTGGCGCAGGTATGCATGTGGACGGACAAGTATTGGTTATGCATGACATGTTGGGAATTAATAAAGAATTTAACCCTCGTTTTTTACGCCGATATTTGAATATGTATGAACAAATAATTGACGCTACCAAACATTATATCAATGATGTAAAGAGCGGCGATTTCCCGAATGAGCATGAACAATATTAGGAAGGTGTGGAGAATTATTTTTGAATAGTTACCGGTAAAAAATAGGAAACATATTATGTCATCTCCGAAAATAGGTGCCGCCGGAATTTTAAAAAACAGGTTTATATTTGAGAAAATTTTTAAGCTATGACAAAACAATCTATAATAGAGCGAACAGTCGAAGTGATCAACAGACTTCCTAATAACAAAGCAGAAGAGATATCAGACTTTGCTGACTTTGTAATTAAACGTTACGAAGATCAAAAACTCACTGATGAACTTCAACATATCATTGTCAATAGCAAGACATTTGAATTTTTACACCATGAAGAAGATTTATATAGCGAAGCCGATATAAAAGAAAAGTATAATGGCTAAAGGAGATATTGTTCTTATTGGTTTTCCGTTCACTGATTTGAGTGGAAACAAACTCAGACCTTCCGTAATATTAGGAGAGACCATTCAAGATGTTACTGTATGTTTTATTACTACACAAACTGAATGGCAAGAGCCCACTGATATTGTTTTGACTCCGACAGCTGATAATGGACTTCGTAAATTGTCATTGATCAGGGTTGGCAAAATTGCAACATTAGAAAAAACATTGATTAAAGGACTTATGGGGAGGCTAACAACCTACGAAATACTTGACTTAAATTCAAAACTTAAATTGGCTTTTCAACTGGTATAGATTAAAGCACAACTGGCAACATGAGTCAATTGATCTAAATTGACAGATTGAAAATTAATTGAATGGTAATATGTCACTGAAACGAATTACATAGAGCACATGAGACAGTTATTGAAATACTCAGGTTTCTTATTTCTCTTTTTAGCTTGTAAACAAAGAGTTGATAGAACAAAATTTAAAACTGACGACTTGAAATATTCAGTTTACACATGGAACTTTAACACAAAAACAAACAAGTGGAATTTTTATTTAGCAGACTATTTGCACATAGATGCCAAAGGAAGTTTCCAACTGTTCCGACATACTTTTCAAGAAGACAAACCAGAATACTTTAATGGAATAACAAATGACAAGTGGAGATGCGATATTGATTCCATCCTTGTTGAAAACAAGTATTTTCCAGAAATTAAACCTGGCAACAATCTAAATACACCATCAATTATTTATGATGGCTTTACCTATTTGTTAGATTACAAATTAAAAGGCAAAGAACAGACTAAAATTGTATATATAAATTCTAATTTAAGAACACCTGAAAATATTCTATGGTTAACTTCATACCTAAACAAAATTATCAGTAGCACAAAACACATCAAATGTGACAGTATTCCAATTGGCAAATACCTTGACACATTAATAAAAATTAACTCTTTTAATTTGCCACCTCCACCAATGCGAACTATTACAAAGCTTGAACCGCCACAATTAAAACAAACTAATACCCTAACTAAAAAATTTGGTAATTAATCCAATAAAATACTTCCCCCCTTCCTACTTTCATTTCCTACATCCTCTTGAAATCCCAATTCCCCAATTATATTTGCCTTCAAATAAAAAAGGATGCTAAAAATAAAATTTGGAACTGACGGTTGGAGAGCAATAATTGCACAAGAATATACAACCCAAAACGTAGCTCGCGTTACAGAGGCGGTTTGCGTATGGCTAAAAAAATCTAAGCTCAACCCTACCATCGTCATTGGATATGATTGTCGATTTGGTGGCGAATTATTTACACATACTGCCATCAAAGTATTTTGCACGAATGGCGTGAAAGTGATTACCAGTAAAGGTTTTGTAAGCACACCCATGATTTCATTTGGTGTACTGCAATATCATGCCGACCAAGGTGTTGTCATTACAGCTAGTCATAATCCACCAAGTTATAATGGCTATAAATTAAAAGGTGCACATGGCGGACCTACACCACCGCATCAAATCGCAGAAGTAGAAGAATTAATTCCAGATCATGAAGTAGAAATAAAAGGGGATTTAGCCATTTTTGAACAACAAGGTCTTTTGCAATACGTAGATTTTGAAAATGATTATGTAGAATATATTTATACAAAATTTGATATTGCAGCATTAAACAATTCTCCTTTCAAAATGGCGTATGATGCCATGTTTGGCGCTGGTCAATCTGTAATTCGACGCCTATTTCCAAAGGCCGTTTTATTGCATTGCGAAATCAATCCTTCCTTCCAAAATACAGCACCAGAGCCACTTCACAAAAATCTACTAGAACTTTCAAAAACAATACAACAAACACCTGAGTTAAAATTCGGATTAGCAAATGACGGCGATGCAGACCGAATTGCATTGTATGATGAAGACGGAAAATATGTAGATTCACACCATATCATTTTACTATTGATTCATTACCTTTTCAAATATAAAAACTTAACGGGCAAAGTAGTGATTGCAGCATCCACTACCCTACGTGTCAATAAATTATGTGAACTGTACGGATTACCTTGTGAAGTAACACCAATCGGATTCAAATACATTAGTGAAATCATGATGCATGAAGATGTACTCGTGGGTGGCGAAGAAAGTGGAGGCATCAGTGTAAAAGGACATATCCCAGAACGTGATGGCATTTATGATGGATTAGTCATTTATGAATTTATGCTTGCGACCGGCAAATCACTCAAAGAACTTTGCCAAGAAATGTATGCACTAGTTGGTGAGTTTTATTACGAAAGAGCAGACTTACATTTATTAGAAGAAGACAAACAAAGAGTGATTGCTTTGTGTAGCGCAGGCGTGACTTCATTTGGTGAATTTGCAGTAGTAGATACCAATACCATTGATGGATTTAAGTTTGAATTACCAAATAATTGTTGGACGATGATACGTGCATCCGGCACTGAACCTTTATTACGTATCTATGCAGAAGGAAATACTAAAGAAGAAGTAGATCAAATTTTATTGTCCGTAAGAACGAGTTTGGGAGTTTAATTAGTGAATTTTGAAATTCGAAATTCGAAATTCGAATTTAGGATTTCGCATTTCGAATTTCGAATTTTCAGCCTTGGAATTTAAGATCTATACGTATTAACAAATTATGATATTTTATTCTCATTTTAAATTGTCGCATGTATATTTGCGCCTTAAAAAAAAAATAGTGTATGCAAGAAAATGGATTCAAGAACCCTTCTGCTAATCTAGCTGATTTGGGAATATCTCCTTCAATAATCAATTGGAATTTATCTCCAGAATTATTAACCCAACAAACAGTTGATTTACAACAAGGAACCATTACCGACATGGGTGCGTTGGCCGTAAACACTGGAAAATTTACTGGCAGATCTCCTAAAGATAAACTAACAGTAAAAGATGCTAAAACAGAAAACACAGTTGATTGGAGTGATATTAATATCGCCATTTCTCCTGAACATTTTGATAAAGTCTATCAAGATATTACTGCACATCTAAATGGCAAAGAAATATGGGTTAGAGATGCGTATGCTTGTGCTGATCCTAAACACAGATTAAACATTCGTGTTATCAATGAAAATCCATGGGCAAATTTATTTTGCTATGATTTATTTCTCAGACCAACACAAGAAGAAATATTATCGCAAGAAGTTGAGTGGACTATCATTCAAGCGCCTAGCTTCAATGCTGATCCAGCTAATCATGGTACACGTCAAGGAAATTTTACGATTGTCAACTTTACTAAAAAAACAATTTTAATCGGAGGTTCTGCTTACACAGGAGAAATGAAGAAAGGAATCTTTGGTGTATTAAATTATGTATTACCACATGAGAAAGGCGTACTTAGTATGCACTGCTCTGCCAATGAAGGAGTGGATGGTGATGTGGCCTTATTTTTTGGCTTAAGTGGCACCGGAAAAACGACTTTAAGTGCTGATCCAAATCGCAAATTGATTGGTGATGACGAACATGGTTGGGATATGGGATCTGTGTTTAATTTCGAAGGTGGATGTTATGCAAAATGCATCGACTTAACAGAAGAGAAAGAACCACAAATTTATTCTGCTATTAAAGCAAATGCTTTAGTGGAAAACACAACTTATTTACCAAATTCAAATACAGTCAACTTTGCAGATGGTAGCATTACAGAAAACACACGTGTTGCTTATCCAATCTCACATATCAACAATGCAAAAGAACCAAGCATTGGCGGAAATCCTAAAAATATTTTCTTCTTAACTTGCGATGCATATGGCATTCTTCCTCCAATTTCTCGATTGAACAAGGGGCAAGCTATGTATAGCTTTATCAGCGGATATACGGCAAAAGTAGCAGGTACAGAAGTTGGTGTAACAGAACCACAAGCTACATTCAGTGCGTGTTTCGGCCGTGCTTTTTTACCATTGCATCCAACAAAATATGCTGAGCTTTTGGGTAAAAAATTAGAAGACAATCCAGAAGTGAAGGTTTATTTAATCAACACAGGTTGGAGCGGTGGTCCTTATGGCGTTGGTAGCAGAATGAAATTAAGTTATACTCGAGCGATGATTACCGCTGCGATGAATGGCGAGTTAGATAATGTAGATTACGAAAAGCATCCTGTTTTTGGATTTGAAATGCCAACTACTTGTCCTAATGTACCTTCTGAATTATTGATACCACAAAGTACCTGGGAAAACAAAGAAGAGTATACCAAAAAAGCTTATGATTTAGCTGCCATGTTTGTCAAAAACTTTGAAAAATATGCTGCTCAAGCAAACGAAGAAATACTAGCCGCAGCGCCTAAATTAGGGGCAAATGCCTAATAATATCAACAATAGAAATTAATTAAATTGGATACTTCGGTATCCTTTTTTTTTGCTGTTCATTTTGCGCAGAAATTATTTCTTCTCTGCAGAAAAGATACAAACCATTTCGTCATCATGATACACTTCTACAGCATAAATACCTGCAGGAATGTCTGCAAAACCTATTTCAATATTTTGTTTACCCTCTACCACATTAGCAATAACTTGTTTCACTACCCTACCTTTAACATTCATAATTTTAATGGTGGTTGTTAGTGTCTCATATACTGCCACATCTAGTAACAATCCATCTTTCGAATTATTCGAGAACACTTGAATGGATGATATAAAATCAGTCGTTGCTTGGCTATCTAAATAGATTTTAAAAAAAGTATTAATGGCAGCATCAGAAACATACAAGATGTGATTCGCATCCAAGGTCAAACCACTTGGTCCATACAAAGGATATTTTTTCCCTTGATCTGAAAAACATACGATTCCACTTACAATCCCATCAGCCGTTATTTTTTGAATTTTAGAATTCATTTGATCAGCCACATAAATATTTTTCAATTTATCCACTACTACATCCACTGGCCTTTTAAAATAGGCATTATGCCATGTAGTATTTTCCTTAATTTCCTTTATTTTTAAAGTGCTCACTTCAGCAGCTGGCGTAATTTTCCGTATGGTATGATTTCCCTTATCGGCTATATACAAATTGTTATTGGCATCAATAGCTATTCCTTGTGGATTGTCAAATGCTGCTTGCTTCCCATTCCCATCTTTGAATCCAGCAATAGAACTCCCCGCAAAAGTACTCACAACACCCTTACTATTTATTTTCCGAATACTATTATTATCTTGATCAACAACATAGACATTTCCCAGCTTATCAACTGCTACTCCCGTGGGATGATTAAAGCTCGCATTAATGCTTGATCCATCCACATTGCCAGCAAATCCAGTACCCGCCAAAGTACTTACTTCTCCACTCGGCGTAATTTTTCGAATTTTATGATTCCCAAAATCTGCGACTAATAAATTGCAAAAAGCGTCTCTCGTAATTCCGCAAGGTTGATTCATTTGCGCAATTGTACCAATTCCTTCATTATGTCCAATAAATGAACTACCTGCAAAGGTACTTAACACCCCATCCTTATTTATTTTACGAATGATATGGTTTATCATATCCGCAACATAAAGATTACCCATCGTATCTGCAACTACCCCAAATGGCGCATTGAAATTTGCGAATCTTTCTATCTTTTTAAATTCGACTTCTTTAACATGAAAATTTGAAACTTTTATTTGTTGGGCTGTAGCGTTTAAACAAATAAATAGAACAGCTAAATTTAATTTCAATGTAAAAAATAATTGTGCTTTCATTTATTTTGAATAGAGGATAAAATAAATTTTAATTCATTAAACTTCACTTACCCATTTATACTTTACTAAACACAAATGGATATTGAACATTTTTATTAGTTCTTACTTTTTTTCTAATTTAGAAACGGCAAGTCTTTTATCTTCACGAAAAACTTGAATAGTATATAACCCTGAAGCAATTTCACTTAAATCAATTGTACTGGATTGTTTACCTGCATTTATTTTGCAAGCAATTTCTTTTATTACTCGACCACTCATATCCACAATTTTAATAGATGTGCCTAATGCTAAAGATTCTATTAATTCCACTTTGACATATCCATCTGTTGGGTTCGGAGAAATAATAAGATATGGATTAAATGCAGTGGCTTCTATACCAAGTGGAGTAAATGAATGACAATTGGAAGTATCTATACAACCATTGATAGAAACGATAACAGCATAACTCCCGCCATTTGTTGGTGTATAATTTTGATTTGTCGCTCCGCTTATTGCAATATTTCCATTACAATCTATCCATTGATAAGTAGCTCCAGACTGGGTTGCATGCAAATCTGTACTGTTTGTTGTTACAGAACTATCGATGGAATTAATGGTTAAATTAAGCGTCAATGAACTATCGCAACCACCAACATTCAATATGGTGGCAGTGTAAACCCCAGCAGTCGTTATCGTATTTCCATTCCATTGGTAAGGCAAATTATTTGAGCAAACACTCAAATTGGTAATGGAAGAATTTGGTGTACAGTTGGCGATTTTACGAATCATATTATTCCCTTGATCAGCAACATATAAAATGCCAGACGCACTTACTGTTACACCACTCGGGTAATAAAATCTTGCAGAGGATGCCACTCCATTATTGCTACCACTTGCTGCTGGAAAACCGGCATAGGTGCTCACAAAACCAGTATTATCTATTTTTCTAATTGTATTATTGATATAGTCTGCAACATATAAATAACCTGAATCATCAACAGCAATTCCACTAGGATAATAAAAAGAAGCAGACGTTGTGCTTCCATTAGCACCTCCAAAAACACCGCTTCCAGCTACAGTAGTAACAATACCAGCAGCAGTTATTTTACGAATTTTATTATTACCTCTATCTGCAACATATACATTACCTAATGAATCCACGGCAACTGCATGTGGTTGATTAAAACTAGCAGCAGTACCAGTACCATTGGCACTTCCAAGTGTAGTATTCCCGGCTAAAGTAGTTACCAAGCCTGTAGAAGAAATTTTACGTATCATATGATTATCTCGATCCGCAACATATAAATTGCCATTATCGTCTATGGCTAATCCACCTGGATTATTAAAGCTTGCTGCGGTTCCATTCCCATTGGTACTTCCACTAATAAGATTACCAGCAAAAGTACTAACAACACCAGCACTCGTTATTTTACGAATCTTATTATTATAAGCATCTGCAACAAAAATATTCCCTAAAGTATCTACAGCTAGCCCATAAGGTCCGTTAAAACTTGCGGCAGTACCAATACCATCTGCACTTCCACCGGTAGTACTTCCAGCGACAGTCGTAACAACACCACTAGGGGATATTTTACGTATCATATTATTAGTAAAATCTGCCACGTATACATTGCCAACAACATCAGTTGCCACATTGGTTGGAAAATTAAAACTTGCCGCAGTCCCAGTTCCATTTGAACTTCCGCTTGTTGTGTTGCCTGCCAAAGTACTTACAATCAGTACTTGCGCATGTATTATTTGTGTCGTTAAAATACAAAAAACAAAAAATGATTTTCGTATAAATTGCTTGATTATAAATTGAATCATTGTCTTTTTTTTAGTAGTAAAAATGAATATTAAATTTCAGAACAACAAATTTTTTTTTAGAATAAACTTCCTTTCCACTTGGTTTGTAAATTAAGATGTTTATACGCCTTTTCAGTAGCTTCACGACCACGAGGTGTGCGAAAAATATAACCTTCTTGAATTAAAAAAGGTTCATACACTTCTTCAATGGTGCCGCTCTCTTCACCAACCGCTGTAGCGATATTCGTTAATCCAACTGGACCTCCTTTAAACTTATCAATCAGCGTGAATAAAATTTTATTATCCATTTCATCCAACCCATTTGCATCTACCTTTAATGCTTTTAAACCATGTTCAGAAATAGCCATATCAATAGTTCCATTGCCTATAATTTGCGCAAAATCTCTCATCCTACGTAAAAGGCCATTGGCAATACGTGGTGTACCGCGACTCCGCCGAGCAATTTCTCTAGAAGCATCCGAAGTTATTTTTACACCCAACAATCCTGCACTTCGTCTCACAATTAACTCAAGTACATCCAAAGTATAATATTCCAATCTTGATTTGATGCCAAACCTGGATAATAAAGGAGAAGTAAGTAGACCTGAACGTGTAGTTGCACCAACTAAAGTAAATGGATTTAGAGCTATCTGAATACTCCTTGCATTGGGCCCAGAGTCAATCATTATATCTATTTTATAATCCTCCATGGCTGCATACAAATACTCTTCAACCACATTACTCAAGCGATGTATTTCATCAATAAATAAAACATCTCGCGCCTCCAAACTGGTAAGTAATCCAGCTAGATCAGCAGGCTTTTCAATAACTGGCCCACTTGTTTCTTTGATTTGAACACCTAACTCATTGGCAACAATTCTAGACAAGGTTGTTTTGCCCAAACCAGGAGGTCCATGAAACAATACATGATCTAATGCTTCACCTCTTTGATTCGCAGCTTGAATAAAAATTTGTAAATTCTCTATGAGTTCTTTCTGACCCGAAAAATCACTGATATTAGTTGGTCGAATACTATTCTCAAATTCCTTTTCTTGGGGTAAGCCACTCGATGCAGATTGTAAATTTGGATTGCTCATTAAGATTCAAAAGTAGAACAATTCATTTAGATAAAAATAAGGAATTCTAAACGCCATCCAGAAAATGGAATATTATTTATCGAGTAAATCAATAACTTCGCTTCATGAAAAAAAATACCTTCCTTTTGTATCTTCTTTTTACTAGTTGTATTTGCTTTAATGCTTTCGGACAATCCACCACTTTACATGAAAATTTTACAACGTGTATCAGTTCGTTCCCAACAGGCTGGCAACAATATAGTGTAATCGGTACAGATGTATGGTCTTGCACTACAGCTGGCGAATCAGGCAATGGGGTGCAAATGAGCGGTTATAGTAGTGGCAATAATAACACCAATGAAGACTGGCTTATTTCTCCACAACTCAATCTAAATAGTTTTATAAATCCTTTCTTGTCTTTTTGGAGCCGAACAAAATATGCTGGTGCATTTATGCAAGTCCTTATTTCAAATAATTATGCTGGTGCGGGCAATCCAAACTCAGCAACATGGACAGTATTACCAGCAACACTTCCATTATCTAATTCAGATGCTTGGCTTTTATCAGAACAAATAAATTTAACTTCTTTCAAAAACCAACCCTTGCACCTTGCTTTCAAATATACTTCTACCACTGCTGCTGCTGCAACTTGGAAAGTAGATGAAATAAATGTAAGCGAAGGCGCCTTAACTACCCCAGATAAATTTATCAATGTAGGACAATGTGCAGCAGGCAATTCTTCAAGCGGAGTAGCTACAACCTTTACCATGTCGGGCTTTACTGGGACATTACAAATTGACGCCCCTGCACCATTTGAATTATCAAAAGACAATATTGCATTTTCTACTCAATTAAATTACACGTCCACTATATCTTCCATTCCACAAACAATCTATATTCGTATTAGCCCATCTAGCGCAGATAAAATTTATCGAAACAAAATCAGCTTCACGGTAAATAATAATCTATTAGGCAACTCCATATTATTATTGGGGACTTCTATTCCAGATGACCAAGCTATAAGAATTGCTACTTGGAATATGCGTTGGTTTGGAGATCCAAGTATGTGCAATTGCGATACTAGTATTGCAAGACAACAAGCCACGATTGTATTGAAAAACTTACATGCTGATTTGTATTGTATACAAGAAATGGTGAATGTAAATAAAGTTGCGTTATTGGCAAATGCTTTAGGCCCGCAATATGCGTACAGTGTGTCTCCATTTGGTTCTTTAGCCACTAGCCCTAGCAGTGGAAATTATGCAGGCTCACAAAAATTAGCTTACATTTTTAACACGCAAAAAATTCAATCGCTTGGCAATTTTGGTTTATTGGCATCCACTTATCCAGCAGATACCGCAACTAATTCCGCTTATTACTGTTTTGCATCTGGACGGTTTCCGTATATCATGAAAGCCAAAATAGTATTAAATGGAGGCATAACAGACACGATGATCATTTCTAATATTCATGCAAAAGCTAGCTCAACAACAACGGATTACAATAGAAGAAAATGTGGTGCAGAAAAAATGACAGATAGTTTACTCGCTTTATTTCCAAATAAAAAGATTTTAGTTGTTGGAGATTTCAATGACTATATAGTCGGTACAGATGTTTCAGGACAAACCATATCACCTTATCAATATCTATTAAATCATGGCTTTACAGGCATTACGTTGCCTTCCTTATTTCCAAACCAAACTACTTATGTTGGTTCTTCAAATCATATATTAGATAATATGGTTTGCAATTCTACATTGTACAACAAGTATATTGATAGCAGTTGTTTTATTTTTAATGAAGTCCTTCAATTCATCAATAACTATGCAAGTACAACTAGCGATCATATCCCAGTCATGAGTTATTTTAAGTATGATTTAATCCCAACAAACTTGAATGAAATTTCGCAAGAAAAACACGATGTCATACATATACAAAACCCTTCCAGCAATACACTTAACATACAAAATTCGGTATCAGGCAATGCCCCTTTTTCTGCACAAGTATTTGATCTTTTTGGAAATTTACTTTATTCTTTTCAAGATAAATTTGAGAACGATCAGTACCATCGCGACTTACCTAATTTGCATAGCGGATTATATATTGTTCGTGTACAAATAGGGAAAACAACTTATCCATTAAAATGGCTTGTCTACTAGATTTTCATTCAGGAAAATATACTTCAGCTATTTTTTCGAAGACATTCTACATTTAAATATTAAATTGCATTTGGGCGGCTCACACGCTTTTCGTTCCAATCTTTTTGCTTGCTTCGCGCAAAAAGGATTTCCACTGCAATCGTTGCCGCAATGCAGCTGCATTAGAATACGCATTCCATTTTACGACAATTTTTAGTGCTAAAAAATTCTTACTTTTTCCGAATTAAGCAATACGAATCTTGAATAAATTCTTTCAGTTGTGTATCCTTCAATTCGCCATTTGCTACAACCGTATTC
Source organism: Chitinophaga pinensis (assembly GCA_945878115.1). Taxonomy (GTDB): domain Bacteria; phylum Bacteroidota; class Bacteroidia; order Chitinophagales; family Chitinophagaceae; genus OLB11. The sequence continues at coordinate 26,827 of CAMDVD010000027.1, forward strand.
CAATGTTTTTTATTCATGTGGTAACCAGGCAAAATTGCATTCGGATATTCATCTCTTAATTGAATGGCCTTATCCGGTTCACACTTCACATTAAATTGCAATGGATCTGCATCCAGTGGAAGCAATAAAAACATTTTCGATTTTGTTTTATACACCAACACATCTGGACCAAACGGCGTTGTTTCTTAAACTTCATCCAATGACAAGGCAAAATCTCTGATATCTTCAATGTGCATGACCTACACCATTTAGTTGAGGCTTCTGAAATCTACAGGTACTAATTTACTGACACCAGCTTCTTGCATCGTTACACCATAAATAACATCCACACTAGCCATCGTTTGTTTATTGTGCGTTACAATAATGAATTGCGAATTGTCTGAAAACTTTCGAATCATATTGGTAAACTTCCCTACGTTAGCGTCATCCAGAGGTGCATCTACCTCATCCAACACACAAAATGGTGCAGGTTTAATTAAATAAATAGCAAATAGAAAAGCTGCAGAGGTCAATGTTTTTTCACCACCAGATAATTGCGTGATGGTACTAGGTTTTTTGCCTTTTGGTTGGGCATATATTTCAATTCCCGTTTCTGCCAAATTCTCTGGATCTACCAATCGAATATCACACATGTCATCTTGTGTAAAAAGAGCATGGAACACTTGTATGAAATTCTCTTTTACTTTATCAAAAGTGTCTTTAAATTTTTGATTTGCAGTTGCTTCCACTTCTTCTATCGTCCTCATCAAACTTTCCTTTGCATTCGTCAAATCCAATTTCTGTTCTTGTATAAAATCATGTCTACCTTTCGTCTCCTTAAAAGCTTCCATGGCCATTGGATTTACATCCCCTAAATTTTCAATTCGCTTTTTTAATTTTTCAGTCTCCAGCGTAAGCTCCTCAATGGATTGCTCTCCTATTCTTGGTTGCTTCAGCACATCATCTAACTCTATTTTAAATTCAACAAACAAGCGCTCCTTCATAGAAGATAGCTGCAATTTCATATCCGTCAATTTATCTTTAATTAAAGACAATTGAGATTCCGATTGCTCCTTTTCTTTTCTCTTTTTGTTTAACCCAGATTCATTTTCTGCTAATTGATTTCTAAAAATATAAAATGCTTGATCCTTTTCGTTCAAGTTTTTTTCATTCGTTTCTTTCTCCTTTAATGAAACGTATAACTTATCTTCTAAAGATTTTAATTGTTCTTGTGTATGCAATAATTGCTTTTCCGTTTCTGACAATTGGTTTTGATCAATCTGCATTTTATGTTCCAAATCAACAACCTGCTTTGCACGAATGGCACGCTCATTATTTATCTCATTGATTCTACTCTGTTGTCGAGTAATAATGATATTATGTTGATTATATTCTTCATTAGCTTTATTGTACTCTGCTTCTGCATGAGAAAATGTTTCTTGACTTTGCTGTAAAGAATTAAAGGCAAAAGTCAATTGTTGCTTCATGACATGATGCGCTTTTTCCGTATCCGAGATGGAGAGCTTAGTTGCATTTAACTGTTCCGTTAACTGCTTTATTCTTGCATTCGATTGTTCTATTTGAGAAACATAATTTTCAATTCGATGCTCAACTTGAACTACAGCATTTAAAAGTTTATTTATTTCTTGACCAACTCGTACAATCTCATCATTTTTAATTTCTTGATTATACCCGACAATTAAATTTTGTGTTTCCGCTATTCGTTTTTTATAATCATTTACGTGCGTTTGTAATGTAAGGATCTCTTCTTTTAATTTATCCAATCGTTTTGTACGACCAATTTTATTTCCTTCAAAAATACCAACCGAACCGCCAACGATCATCATCTTATTTTGAATAGAGGTCCCATCTTTTTGTAACACAATTGATTGGCTATCCTTGACCTCCATCCCTTTCTCACTAATACAAACAGATTGCAACAAATGATCAATCAATTTTTTATAACGATCTTCACAAGAAACGATACTTAATGCATCTATTGAACCTGCTGGAGCAACAAAACTATTGGTTACAGACTCCAACTCTGAAAGAATAAAAAAACCTGCTTTTCCTTTCTTGTTTTTCTGTAATAATTCAATGGCTTGATAAGCTTGTTCTGCTGTATCCACCACATAATAATTTAAATATTTATCTACGTAATTTTCCAAACAAACTCGATATTCATCTTGCACATTGAATACTTCTGAAAGCAATAATGCATTATGATTCCATTGTGCATTTTTATTTAAAAATTTAATACTGTCTGGATATCCTTCCAAACTGTCTACCAAAGATTTTAATAGATTATATTCATTTTGCTTCGCATCCAACTTTCTATTCTCTTCGAATAGAGTTACTCTGAAACCTTCTAGTTCAGATTGAGATGCAAGTAACTTAGCAGTTGCTTCTTCTTGCTTTTTTACTAATTCGTCAGATTTCTTTTTCTTTTCTTCCAATGAATCTTGCCACTCCTTCTTTTGTACATTTTGCTTGCCAATCTCAACATTCCTATTTACGTTTTCTTCCTCCAACTGATGAATAGACCTTTGCTGATTATTTATATTATTTTCTGCAATCGCTACTTTCTTCTCTGCATCAAATTGCTGAATTTGTAATTGCTGGTGTTCATTTCTAAGTTTATCCAAAGCTCTTTTTTGCTCATCAAAAACCGAACGTTTATTGTCTAAATTCTTTCGAAGTTCATCCAAGGTAATTTTAAATTTGGATAAAGTATCTTCTTCAGTTGCTAACTTATTCGCCGCTTCATTTGTGGTTTTATGTAAAGTTTCAATCTGAGTATGAGCCCCTTGAATGGCATGTTGAATATTCTTAACCAATTGGTTTAAATGTTCAATTTTTTGTTTCGACAAATTTTTATCGTTTTCAAGTGTATTCAATTGTTTTACAAATTCATTGAACTCTTTTTGCAATTGGTGTAGTTCATTTTCATTTTGTATGAGTTTCAATTTTTGTTCTTCAAATGCAGCACCTTCCTTTTGAAGAACTGTTTCTAAAGCAATAATTGTATCTACTTCTTGTTGCTGTTGGGTGTTTAAATTTTGATAGGAAGCATTAAAATCTTCTAATGATGCTTTTACAAATTCAACACTCACCTCACGATAATCACCTTTGATTTGATGATATTTTTCTGCTTTTTTGGCTTGACTTTCTAATGTGCGTAAATTGTTTGAGATCTCAAACAGCAAATCTTCAATGCGATTCAGGTCTTGCTCAGTAGCGTCCAGCTTTTGTTTTGCCTCTTTCTTCCTAGTTTTATAGATAGAAATACCGGCTGCCTGCTCTAACATTCTACGTCGACTATTGTCCTTATCTTTAATAATATCATCAACCATTCCCAACTCAATAATGGAATAGTTGTCGGAAGTGACGCCAGTATCTAAAAACAAATTTGTAATGTCTTTTAATCTGCAGGTCACATCATTTAAGCGATATTCACTATCCCCATTTTTAAAAAATTTACGAGAAATAGTAACTGTATTAAATTCAGTTGGTAATAAATTTCTAGTGTTTTCAAAAGTTAATGCCACTTCCGCTAATCCAGATCCATTTCGAGTTTTAGACCCATTAAAAATCAAATCTTCCAAATTATCCGAGCGTAACGTTTTTATTTTATGCTCACCAATTACCCAACGAATAGCATCCACAATATTTGATTTACCACACCCATTTGGACCAACAATACCAGTAATTTGATTATCTAAATTTATTATCGTTCTATCTGCAAAACTTTTAAACCCTTTAATTTCTAATGACTTCAGTCGCACTTTCTAATTTTTAAGGCGTGAATATACTGCCACTATCCTGAATAATTATTTTTGAAATTTGAATTTTATAATCAGTGTGTGTAACTGAAAAAAAACATGGACAATATGTGAATAACTGCAAAGTAGTCCCCATTTCTTTAGGTAATGAGTCTAGTATCTAGTTTGTAACTACGACTACTGTTAATTTTCATTTTTGTCATATTGGGATGATTCGGGTTGACCAAATAGTTATGCTCTTCTTCAATGACCGCAGATGGAACCTGGAGTATCCATTTTTGCGATTCTTGTAAAAACTGATCTCCAATAAATTGGGTATACTCCATATCATGTTGCCATTTATTTTTTAATGCTTGTGATGATATTTCTAGTATTGCATTGTTTGGAATTTGCATTTCAATCAAATGAAAAGAAATATTAAAATAGGCACTTGTCCTTTTATTCACTAACAGCTCCAAAACCGCCAAAGAAATATGACTTGATGCGTAAAACATAGGCATGCCTGCACTATTCCATCGGCCGCCAAACAAGGCAGCACCTTCTCCTTTAAAATCATCCTTAAATTGCGTGTTGGCTAAACGATAAATAATCATGCGGGAATTCCATGTTGAATGCGACCCATTAATTGGATAATTGTTTGAATACCTGCATAGGATGTTAAATATTCAATTGGTTTTTTATGCTGCAGTGAAAAAACAGAGCTATCTAACCATTCTCTCAAACCTTCAACGCCAAACAAATCTTGTCCAATATCAATTAATTTTTTCATGAGTAAAATTAACTCTATTTGAACCGCACCAAAACAACTATTATATACAGCATATCTTTGAAGTGTACGCTCGCTAATATGTAAAATGCCAGCCCATTCCGAAAGTGTAAAAGGAGATTTATCCGCAATTTTTTTGAACTCCGTAAAACTAAAATCTTTAGCAATTACTTTAGATGTAACCTGTGCATGTAACAGGTTATTTTGCTTTGTAAAACTAGGATAGTAAGAGGCTACAGGCTCGTTGGCCAACATAGTTTTACTTTTCTTAGGTACCACATCTACCACTTTCTTTTTCATTTAATTGCCATTTGTCACCAAAAATACGACACCTGTCCTGGATAAAAAAATTTATTTTTTTACCATCGTCAAAATAGTGGCTACCCCTACAACTGGCTCCTCGCTTTCGTCGAAAATTTCAACCAACCACTTCACAATTCCTTTGGGAATATCTTGTTCATCCTTAGTATCAGATGGTATTTTTTCTCTACAAGTAAATCGAACATACACATTTGTTCCAGGATATACAGGCTTGGTAAAACGCAATTCATCAATACCATAATTTAATAAAACAGGGTTCATCGAATAGCTATCTACAAACAATCCAGCAGCAACGCTCATAATAAAATAACCATGTGCCACTTGGTGTGTAAACATTGTTCCATCAAAATTTGTATCCTTCATATGCGCATAAAAATGATCTCCGCTTAAATCTGCAAATCGATCTATATCTTCACTAGTAATTAATCTCTTTTCGGAAACTATTTGATCTCCTATTTCTAAAGTATCATACTGTTTTTTAAAAGGATGAATTCCATCCAAATTTCCTTTTGCGCCTGCTTGATGCACGTTGGTAATTGCTGAAATCATGCTAGGTGAACCTTGAATAGCGGTACGTTGCAGATAATGCATCACACCACGCATTCCTCCCATTTCCTCACCACCACCAGCTCGACCAGGACCACCATGTATAAGCAAAGGCAATGGCGAACCATGTCCAGTACTCTCCTTGGCACTTTCCGCATTCAATACTAAAATACGCCCATGCATATTCGCGGCACCTAATGTAAATTCTTTGGCTACCTTTTTGTCTGCTGTAGTAATACTGCATACCAATGACCCTTTCCCCATTCTAGCCAATTCAACGGCATCATCTATTTCGTCGTAAGGTATAATGGTAGATACAGGACCAAATGCTTCCACCTCATGACAATCCAAATTTTGATAGGGTTTATCATTGTAAAAAATAATTGGGCTCATAAACGCTCCACTTATTTTATCTGCACCTTTCACTTCGAAATTTTCCAAATCCCCTATCACGATTTTTTGATTTTGCATTAATTTACGTACTTGCGCAAGCACATCATTTCGTTGACTAATTCCTGCTAGTGGTCCCATTCGAACGCCTTCCAAAGAAGGATCACCAATGGTAGTGCCCAACAATCTTTTACCCAATGCAATGGTTACATCTTCAACCTTTGAAGAAGGTACTAAAATACGTCGAATAGCAGTACATTTTTGCCCTGCCTTAGTGGTAATTTCTCGAACAACCTCTTTAATAAACAAATCAAATTCTGGCATATCAGGAGTCACATCCGTGCCTAATACGGAACAATTTAATGAGTCGGCTTCCATCGTAAATGGAACTGCTTCTTCAATTAATCTTGGATGCGCTTTTAATTGTTTGCCTGTAGATGCACTACCTGTAAAGGTTACCACATCTTGGTTTTGCACAAAATCAAGTATACCTCTTGCACTTCCACATATCAATTGCAATGCGCCTTCAGGAAGAATTTTGGAGGCGATAATTTCTTTGAATACAACTTCCGTCAAATAAGAAGTAATCGTTGCTGGTTTTACAATGGCAGGAACACCGGCCATTAAATTCACTGCTATCTTTTCGAGCATTCCCCATACTGGAAAATTAAAGGCATTAATATGAATAGCCACGCCTTCCAATGGCGTCATAATATGATGACCAATAAAAGTATTATTTTTAGACAATTTCACTGCCGCGCCTTCTACATAAAATCGTTCGTCTTGAAAGTTTTTACGCAAACTTGCATTCGCAAATAAATTACCAATTCCACCTTCAATATCAACCCAAGAATCAGCGCGAGTTGCGCCTGTGAATGCACTAATTCTATAAAATTCTTCTTTACGACTCATCAAATGCATTGCAAGTGCTTTCAACATTCTTCCTCTCTCATGAAAAGTCATTTTCCGCAAAGCACGCCCGCCATTTTTTCGAGCATACTTCATCATGGAATCAAAATCCAACCCAGCAGAACCTGCTGTATATAAAGCTTCGCCTGTTATGGCATTAAATAAAGTTTCACTAGGGATACTACTTTTAACCCATTTTCCTTCTGCAAAATTTTCTAAAGCGATCATTACGATTATTATTTTGGCCCAAATATAGAACGAAATAATTTTCTAATTAAAATCGAATTATGGCCTTACTTTTTAGATACAAAATTGCTAAAATAGGAACACTCATTATACACTTGCTCATAAAAAGGAGTTCCCTTATACTGCTGTAAAAATTCAGCAAAATGAATATTAGAATGAGTTGACCAATTTGCATAGGCCATATTCGACTCACCTGAATAATCATTTTCAATCGGAGTAGGGTATCTTTTTTGGAAACATTTTGCCATCATCCATAAGGCACGTTGTTTCATGTCCTTATTCGTACTTGAGGCATAGACTCTTTGAAATTGCTGATAGGCCTCATCCGCATAATAATACTGTAAATTAAACGCAGTCGGAGCATCTAAACCAGAAAAATAATAAGGTTGAAGAGCAGTATAATCTCGGTGAAACGTCCATGCATCATGACATCTGCCATGATAACTCAATGAATATAAAGCACAAGCATAATTGTAGGCTGCTTCAAAATTACTTACTGAAATTTGACGTAAAGATTGCAAGGTATCTAGCACTTGCAACAAACTATAATAATGTAAAGTATCTTCATCATAACCATCCTGATAATCACGAATATGCGCAACAAAAAGATCTGGAACTACTGGCAAATTTGAATTATGTACCAACGCGTTTCGAGCAGATGCATAATCAAATTTTCTAAAGTACTTCACTGCTTTCAATTCATTGATCATATCGTCTGTATACACATTTTTTCTAGTCAACCATTTGTCAAAAGGCGAAGTAGAAGTTGTATTGTATTTTTTTAAGACATCAAGCATAGACGAAGAAAAATAATTATCCATTAAACTACCACTAATGGAAGAATATTGCTCTGAAAAATGAGTCGCTTTATTTGGTTCAGCCTGATCCTGATCGAATGAATAATTTATTTGATTCTCAAACTTATGATAACAAAGCATCATCTTGATAGTATCCTTAGTAGCAGCATATTTAAGTGGTAAAATAGTTCGAAGTAAATCGCGATAAGGCTTAGCAAATATTCTATTTTTTGACGCTAAGTCTTCAAACCATTCTACATCCTTTACTATGTTTTGCTCCACTTCTGGCGACATTTTAGGCTCCTTTTCTATAGTACATATAAGCTTAAAGATTCGAATCTGATTAGCCACCTTTTCGCTAGGATGTGCTGATTCTGCTTCTTTCAAGTCTGCTTCCGCTTTGTCGTATACCTCATTTAAAATATGTAAATATCCAGCACAAGCAAGCCATAATGATTTATTTGAAATGGCATTCTTTGATGCAGTGCTTTCTAAATAATCCGTGAATTGCACCAATTGAGCCTTTGCATTATTTTTCATAGAAAGCCAACGGGCAAACTCTTCTTTATCTATTTTGCCGTTCAGATTAAACATATAAGAATCGTAAATTGGGTAACCTCTTTCGACCGTATATTTAAAGTCTACAAAATCCTTTTCTAACTTGTTGATTTCTCTGATCAATAACAAATCTAACAGGTCATTGCTTGGATCAATTTCTACTACATTTTTGATAGTGGCTAAACTAAATAATTCCGTATTTCTCAAACTTCTCATCAGCATCAACACTTTCTTTTCTTCCTTCGTAGAAGCCAATGCAAATAGTTTGGCGGAATCACATTTTGCCACAGCCCAATTATAGGCAACCGCATAAGAATTACGATTCGCAAAATCTTTTGAATTAGCAAAATGCATGGCAAATAACAAGGCTGCCTTTTCATTTTGTTCTGTATGAAATAAAGCACCTGCATAAAAAGAATGACAACGTTCATCGATAGACGTATTACCTTGTAAAGGCAAGTAATTATTGGTATACAAGGCAATTACTTGCTTAAAATCATTGGCATAAAAAGCGACCTTAATCAACTGAAATGCATAACGCTTTTTAATATCATTTTGCTTCGCAACATTAAATAATTGCAATCCATTTTTGATTAATTTACGACACTGTATGGTATCTATTGGCTTAATTTCCCAATCGGCATCATTACTTAAAACGCTTACTTTTTCACATTGTTTAGCGTACAGAATATAACCCAATACTTCCAGATTTTTTGTTTGCAAAAACCATGTCGAAAAAGTATTGGACGATATAGAATCAGGCAATGTAGTTGATTTGTTTTTTTCAATATAATAATACAATTCCGCAATTGAAGCATAGGAATAAGTATAAATAAAAGCATGAAGATCTTTCTCTTTAACGGAAGTGGAAGTAGATAAAATCCATTCAGCAACATTTCGTTCATCCAATGAAATATTGGATTGATTTGCGCTGTCACCTTCACATGCATAAAATTGAGAAAAAGGAGAATAATAATACATCTCCGCATTTTTTACCGATACTATATTTGGATTAGTGAAAGACACATAACTATCGCATTCATCTTCGCTCCAACCACAGCTGTAGGTTAAATAAGTCAATGTACAAATAAGTAAAATCGTGCTACTGAAAGCAATCCAAAATTGTTTGTAATTCATGTGCTGGATACGTTTTGATGATAGTTGGTGATAGGTGAAAAAACAATACCTGAAGGTTGGTATTATTATTATGACGAGACAGATATTTAGCCATTTGATGTAAAACCTGTAAATCTACAAATTCTAGTCTAATTTCATCATGGGCTTGAATAGAAAATCCGTTTACAGTAGTGGTTTCTTTGGCTATAAATAAACATTTCGATTTTTGTGTAAAATGAATATTATCTAGAACATCCTTGCTTTCTACATCGTTCAAAATACCTACGAATTTTTCATTCCTAAATTGCAATGCCCAATGAAACAATGGCAACGCGATATCCAACTTCAATGGATAAGACTGCATGGAACCTAAATACTCTTTGGCGGTTGGCAAATCAATAATTGAATTCTGCTCGCCATAACGTTTTAAATTTCCCATATTATAACACATAACTAATCCTTTGTCGACAGGTGGTATGCCAGCCAATGACCTATTTTTGATTTGATGTAATCTAATGGTTGCTGAAAAAATTTTATGCTCAAATTCTGGTTCTTGTTTCAGTTTTTGCAACAAAAGAAAATAGGTACTTTGCGTGGATGGCGTCCAATCACAATCCCATTGAATTTCAGAATAAGTCAAATGATTGTTCTCGACAATAGCCTGCACCAATTTGCCAATATGATGCGCCAAACTATCGACTTGTGTACATTCTTTAAGAGCGCTGCGAGTAATATAAACTACTGGCTTAAAAGATAATCGTTTAGGAATAGCCGTCTTTAATTGCAAAATAGAAATCGGCTTTATTTTGATAGCATTATTGACATCACGGCTCGTATCCACATCAAATAATCGTACATATAATTGGTCCATTTGCAAACTATCCATCAACTTCAATTCATCCGAAGTTAATTGCAGAATGGTTTGCCAATAATAAAACCCTTGCTTTCTTTCTTTTATTTGCACAGACGAAGAACAAGCATTGGCAAGAACCAAAAGGAAAATTCCAAGGATAAGAATGGTAAACTTTCTACTTTTTTGAAAGCAAATAGGAAGTAAATAAAATAAATTACCAGAATCCATTATCCATTTATAATCCAATTTCAATTTCATTACCAAGATTTTGTTTCCTAGTCCTATTATTTTTCCAACTCATGCCTAAGGTATGTAATAAAACACTGCATGCAATTAGGCTAATCCCAATATAAAATCCTATCCCTAAATCTTTATTTTCATGATAAAATAGAATGGCTAAAAAAATGCCATATACTGGTTCCAAATTGACCATAAGTATGGTTGTGAATGAACTTAGTTTTTTTAATGCACTCAATGCGAGTGATTGCCCCCAAACCGTACAACACAAACTTAGAATAAACAAATAACCGAAATCACTTGTAGTTGGCATTAAACGAGTTTGCGGAAAATAGTATAAATAAATCGGAAGCAATAAGCTAAGAAAAATAAATCCAGACCCTATTTCATAAAACGCAACCATCCTAGCTGGATAATCATTAACAATCTTCTTGTTCATGATGGTAAACACAGAACTCAAGACAGAAGCAAGAATCCCGAGACCTATTCCAATGGCATATCGAATCTCAAAGTGATAAATAAAATACATCCCTATTAAAGCAATAAAACCAATGGACATTTCTTTCAAACTAAATTTTGTCTTTAAAACGATTGGTTCAATGATGGCAGTAAAAATTCCAGCTGTTGCCAAACAGGTCAATGCAATAGAAGCATTCGCATATTTAATAGATCCATAAAATGCAACCCAATGGATGGAAATAACACTCCCAATTCTAGCAAATCGTAACAATTCTGATCTGGATATTGGCACAAATTCTTTGCGATAATGCAAAATAAAATAAAAGATAATCGCTGTTATACCCGTTCTATACCAAACTAATGGGTATTCTTGCAAGGAAATTGCACGACCCAAAATCCCCGTAAACCCCCACAGGAAGACAGCTACATGCATTTTCAGAAGTGCGTTTTTCATAATTTTTGCACAAAATAGTAGAAAAAGCAAGTTTAATTAGCTTTTCTAAATAAATAATATTTACCTTTGCACTCCTTAAAATTTGGAATAATGCCTAAAATGAAAACGCACTCACGTGCTAAGAAGACGTTTAAAATACTTGGAAACGGTAAAGTAAGAAGATTTAAAGCAAATAAAAGTCACTTATTAACTAAGAAATCTACCTCTCGTAAACGTCATTTACGTGGAAGTACAGGTGTAGATAGTGCCAATTCAAAAATGGTTAACCGCCTTCTTTGTATCGGTGGATAATACAAGCTTTTAATAAATCAGTAATAATAACACTCAAAAATTAAGATATGCCTCGTTCAAAAAATGCCGTAGCTAGTAGAGCAAGAAAGAAAAAAATACTTAAACAAGCGAAAGGCTATTATGGCAAACGCAAAAACGTATTTACCGTTGCGAAAAATGTCGTAGAAAAAGGGATGACTTACAAATTTGTAGGTCGTAAACTAAAAAAACGCGATTTCCGTACTTTATGGATTGCTCGTATCAACGCTGCTATTCGTGCTGAAGGAATGAACTATTCTACGTTCATCAACAAATTAGCTAAAGCAAATGTCACACTAAATAGAAAAGTTTTAGCGGATATGGCATTAAATGAACCAGCTACTTTTAAGGCGATAGTTGCTCACGTAAAATAAACTAAACATCATTATACTACATGAAAAAGCCAACATACTTGTTGGCTTTTTTTTCGTTTATTCTATTTTTTCAGAAAATGCTTAACATCTTGACGACTTTCTTTTTTTCCCAATTACATTCTTTGCTTCCATCTTGTGGAGATAATCCATAATACTCGGCACTTTGCAAGCGGTATCGCCCATATTGACAGTTATGACACCAAGTTTTTTAGCCATCGTTTTTATTTCTTCGGTCCATTCTGGAATATAAGCTCCTACACTTAACAAGAACCCATTCATGGTATATCGCACTCGATTCGGCGATTGATGTATCTCTTGCACCGTAATTTGCACCAAGGATTTAACTGTCGAACTATCTATGTTTTCATTTGGTACTGTACTTATAATGCCACTCAAAGTAGCCCAACCTGCGCTAGCGATATTTTCTTTACTTGAATTAATCCATTCCTGCGCTAACTCCCATCCTATAGGACTTTCTGCCGCAACAAATGGCACAGTGTATTCACTGATCATATGCCAGGTACTGTTTTTTGCCCAACGATTTAAATCGGCTTTCGTCATTTTGGTTTCATCACCTATTAATCCTGCCAAATACATCGCATCCGAATTGCCAGTATCATATAATCCCAAGGCTAATTCATGATTTTTCTTCACGCGCTTTACGATGGTTTTCATATCCCCTACTTTTACCCCAAACACATTATCAGGCGCTCCATGTCTAGCAAAAGTTTTTCTTGTCTGGGCATCTCCCATTTTTTCTAATTCTTTCAGAATAGATTGTACTGTTTCCATATGGATAAATTTATTTTATTTTCTACACCACTTCATATGCAATGGCCAATTAATTTGTTTCCGCTCTTCCGGATTGCCCCACGCTTTTTCTAAATCATTTTTGATTAGCAGCAATGGATTTTTCTGATGTACTCTGATATACTCCTGCGTTCCACTCCAACTATACATATAGTTCATCACTTCCATCATATTGTATTGCGCTGTTGCGGCAAATGCTGGAGCGGTTTGAATTGTAAAAGGCATGGTCAACGATGCATATCTATCTATCCAATTCATTTTTGCGCCAGCTGCCCAATAATCAAATAAGAATTCAAAACTAAATGGATCAATCACGGCATCCACCGCAGGATTAATTTTACATCCTCCATAACTCCAAGCAATCAATACCCCATTTGGTTTCAACACCCTTTCCACTTGTTTATAAAATGATTCTAAATTGAACCAATGAATCGCTGTCGCAACGGTAATTAGATCGACACTTTCATCTGGCAAAGAACATTCTTCTGCTAGTTCTTTATGATAGATAATATTAGACAATTTCGAAGCATGACTCAATTGGTTTTCACTCAAATCGCTTGCATACACTTCGTTGAAATAACTTGCCAACGAAATGGCCGCTTGACCATTGCCAGTAGCTACATCCCAAACTTTGCTTCTATTTTCGATAAGAGATAAAATAAATGTAAATAATTCCTTAGGGTAAGTAGGTCTATACTGGGCGTAAAAATCGGACTGTTTTGAAAAAAAATCGTTTTGCATATTTATCTGATAAAAATAATATATTTGTCTTTCCCATGCAAACCAAAGAAGAATTAATAACTTTAATCGATAGCGATACAAGTGTACTGGAAGAAAATGATTTCATGTTTAACTTAATCGTTTGGAATGATGAAGTAAATACTTTTGAGTGGGTTATACAAACTTTAATCGAAGTATGTCATCATGATGTAGAACAAGCAGAGCAATGTACTTTGCTCATTCACCATAAAGGAAAATGCATCGTCAAAAGTGGCAGTTGGGAAGTGTTAAAGCCAATGCATGATGGCATTACAGATAGAGGCATCGGTGCGAGCATTGTTGAACTTGTTCAATAAATAAAGTGCCAGTTTTTAATTTACCGTCACAGCTTATCTTTCCACCAGTCCATTTATCCGAAAAAGATGGCTTGCTCGCCTTACATGGTGATTTGTCCTCAGAACGAATTTTATTAGCTTATCAAAATGGTATATTTCCTTGGTATAATGAAGGCGAACCCATTCAATGGTGGAGCCCAAATCCACGTTTTGTTTTATTTCTAGAGAAATTACATATTAGCAAATCCATGCAAAAGTTAGTATCTAAGAAAAAATATACCCTCACCATGAATCAATCCTTTAAAGAAGTCATTCATCATTGTAAAACCAAAAAACGCAAAGGACAAGCCGGTACTTGGATAACAGATGACATGGAAAAAGCGTATATCCAACTACACCATAAAGGCCATGCGCACAGCATCGAATGTTGGGATGGAACGGAGCTAATCGGCGGAATATATGGGCTCAAAATAAATAAAGTATTTTGTGGAGAAAGCATGTTTAGCCTACGCAGTAATGCAAGCAAATTATGTATGATTCATTTAGTAAACGAACTAAAGAAAGAAGGTTTCAAACTTATAGATTGCCAAGTGTATTCTCCTCATGTAGAAAGTTTAGGTGCCGAATTAATAAGCAGAGAGGCATTCCTACCATATCTAAAATAAGTAATTCTTCAGACATCCATTGATCAAATCAACACATCATTTTCAAATTATGAAGTCATTTAACGCATTCCAAATTCTCAATTCTCATCCTTAATATTGTAAAGAAGTTAACGTCAAATGCAAGATTCGGATAAATGCTTTTTTGCCATTACTTTTGCGACACAATAAAACAAACCATGCAGGAAGCTACATTAGAACAAGCACAGAAATTAGGATTATCAGAAACAGAATTTAACGAAATAAAAAAAGTATTAGGGCGCACCCCTAATTTTACCGAAACCGCCATGTACAGTGTCATGTGGAGCGAACATTGCAGTTATAAAAACTCCATTAAATGGCTCAAAACATTGCCAAAAGACGGATCCAAAGTATTGGCTAAAGCTGGTGAAGAAAATGCTGGATTAATTGATATTGGTAACGGCTGGGCTTGCAGTTTTAAAATAGAATCACACAATCATCCTTCTGCAATAGAACCGTTTCAAGGCGCTGCTACTGGTGTAGGTGGAATTCATCGAGATATATTCACCATGGGTGCTCGACCTATTGCAACTTTAAATTCATTACGATTTGGTAATATTCAAGAAGACAAAAACAAGCACTTATTGAAAGGTGTCGTAAAAGGCATATCGCATTATGGCAACTGCTTCGGTGTTCCTACAGTAGGCGGCGAAGTTTATTTTGAAGATTGTTATGGTACTAACCCATTGGTGAATGCGATGAGTGTTGGTGTTATGCGCACGGGTAAAACTATTTCTGCTACTTCTTATGGCGCTGGCAATCCTGTATTTATAGTTGGTAGCGATACTGGCAAAGATGGCATTGGCGGTGCAAGTTTTGCAAGTGCAGATATTAATGAAGACAGTGCTAAAGATTTGCCAGCCGTTCAAGTTGGCGATCCATTTCAAGAAAAAAAGTTATTGGAAGCATGCATGGAAATAGTGGAAACTGATGCCATTATTGGTATGCAAGACATGGGCGCTGCGGGCATTACTTGTAGCACATCCGAAATGAGTGCCAAAGGGGAGCATGGTATGATTATTCATTTAGACAAAGTGCCTACTCGCCAAAAAGACATGAAGCCTTGGGAAATGCTATTGAGCGAGAGCCAAGAAAGAATGCTTATTGTTATAAAAAAAGGAAGCGAACAAATCATTACAGACATCTTCGATAAATGGGATATCCATTGTGTGCAAATTGGGGAAGTAACTACAGAGCAAGTACTCAAATTTTATATGCACGACGAATTAGTTGCCTGCGTACCTGCCGAAAGCATGGTGCTTGGTGGCGGCGCTCCAGTTTATGAAAGAGAATATACATTACCTGCTTACTTCGCAGAAAGAGACGCATTCTCCATCGACTCCATAGAAGTGCCGACCGATTTGAAATCGATTGCTATGCAGTTAATTACCCTTCCAAATATTGCAAGTAAAAAATGGGTTTATGAACAATATGATAGCATGGTGGGTACAGCAAATTCTACCACCAATGCACCAGCAGACTCTAGCGTCATTTGGGTGAAAGAAACAGAAAAAGGTATTGCTTGTACTGTTGACTGCAACGGACGATATGTACATGCCGATCCATTTGTTGGTGGCATGATTGCAGTATGTGAAGCAGCAAGAAATATTGTATGCAGTGGTGCTAAGCCGAGTGCAATTACGAACTGCCTCAACTTTGGAAATCCATATAATCCAGAAGTGTATTATCAATTTGTATATGCACTCAAAGGCATGTCTGCTGCATGTTTAAAATTAGACACGCCTGTAACTGGTGGCAATGTTAGTTTCTATAATCAATCTCCAGACGGACCAGTTTATCCAACACCAACAATAGGCATGGTGGGTATTATTGAAAATATTGAAAACCGCATGACCATGGATTTCAAAAATGTTGGTGATAAAATATATTTGATAGGCAAGAGTAGAAACGATATAGACAGTAGTGAATACCTACATAAAATAAAAGGCGTAGCGTTATCGCCAGCACCTTATTTTAATTTAGAAGAAGAATATGATGTATTGCAAGCCATATTAAAACTCAATGAAGAAAATCTTATATTATCTGCGCACGACATTTCAGAAGGTGGATTATTTACTTGCCTATTAGAAAGTGGCATGAATAGAAACCTCGGTTTTGAATTGGCATTAGCATCCGATTTAAGAAGTGATGCATTTCTATTTGGTGAAGCACAAGGTAGAATCATCGTCAGTGTAGTGCCCGATTTAGTACCCGACTTTGAAGAAGCGCTTGGGTTTACACCATACACTTATTTAGGCGATGTTACAGCAAAAGACATCCTTGTTCAAAATGAAAATTGGGGAAATATAGAAGATTGGAAACGCAAATATGATACCGCTTTAGAAACATTAATGCAGAATACACAAGCTCAATAATTGAGTTATTTGTAATTTATTTTTTCAACCATACCATAACATTAAATTTAGCACATGAATCAAGTATTGAAATTAGCACACGCACACCACAATGGAAAATACTTACAACGCGGAGAATCTTTTGCTGAAGAAATCTTGGAAGAAATAAAGTATCTGAAAAAGGCCAATATCACTTATAAAGGTCAAGAGTTGTTACATCAATTTTTATTTGAATCGGCAGAAGAGCATAGAGCGATTGAATTAATCCTTTATCTATTTAATGAGCATGTATTTTTAGATTACAATTTTGCCAAGCAATTAAATTTATTTGAAACCTTCAACCCTGTATGTTTACTAGCAGACAGTGAATTGAGCAGGTCATTGATTGCATTGCTCGAAAGCTCTTCCATTCTCTTCATGGTTATATTTAAAAGATACCCAACCATGGACAGCATTTATCTCGAACTAGAAGCATTCGTCGAAGTCAACCATCGTGAAGTATTATGTGAAGCCATTACAGGTGGGTTTAAATAATATTATCTTGATGTAATAAACAGAGCGCTCTTCGACATGTTCCGCAGGGCATGTCGAAGAAAAGATAATGGCAGATTTGCAATCTGCTAGTATGCAATTAAAAATCGCTTTCTATCTACAATTCGAGATACGCTGCGCTAACTTCGCGAACAGCACAGAGGATGTGCTATTATCCAATCCTGTCTTCCACAAAATACATATCAATTTCACCCTTACCTCTCGCTTCTATTTTCCCTCGTTGTATGCACTTGAATTTATCTTTAACTAATGCATACGTATTACCACTTATGTTTACCTTACCTACTTCACCACTGCTTTCCATGCGGCTTGCGGTGTTTACCGTATCGCCCCAAATATCATAAGCAAACTTCTTAACGCCAACAATGCCTGCCACCACCGGACCAGTATGTATCCCTATGCGGATTTCGAAGTAAGGCTTACCTATTGCAATTTTACGGGCTTTCCCCTCTTCTATAAACTGACGTATTTCAATGGCTGCGTTTACCGCATCAGATGCATTCGTTTTGTTAGGCGTTGGCAAGCCACCGGCTGCCATGTATGAATCGCCAATAGTTTTTATTTTCTCCATGCCGTATTTCTCCATAATGTGGTCGAAAGCCGAAAAGCATTCATGAATATCTGTGACCAATTCTTTTGGCGTCAACTTTTCTGCAATGGCGGTGAAGCCCTTAAAATCGGTGAACAATACCGTTACCTCCTCTATATGCTTAGCCTCAGCCTCTCCTTTTGCTTTTAGCTCTTCAGCAACTTCTTCGGGCAGGATGTTAAGCAGTAATTCATCGCTCCGTTTTTTCTCACGGCCAATTTTATTACGCTGAAGGAAAAACACAACGGCAAACAAAACCATTATCGCAAAGCCACCAATGAAACCATTCCGAACCAGTTTTTGCCTACCAATAATTTCTTCTTGTAAATTTATTTCTCCTTGCTTCTTTTCCATTTCAAATGCAAAGAGTTTGGTGCCCAATTTTTTATCTACTTCCAGATTATAAATCTTATCCTTTGTGTCAATTAGCTTTTGCTGATAATTGAAAGCGTCAACATGGTTATTCATTTGGGCACAAGAAAAAGCAAGCCCTTCATACACTTTTGTGATATCATAACTTTCGTCAAGACCAATATCTACCATTAATGCTTCGGCTTTTTTGTAGAAGCTAATTGCTGTATTGAAATCTTTTTCTTCCTGATAAGTTAATGCACTGCCGAGAAGTGCTTGCCCCATATCTAACTTTGATTCAAACGTCTTTCCCGAAGAGTAACCCATCTGGTATAAATCCAATGCATGAACATTTTCCTTTTTTAATCTATAAACTTTTCCCATAGCATTTATGACATATGCTTCATTGTAGGTATTTGCAAGGTAAACTTGTCCTTGTTTTAAATATAAAAGCGCTGAATCCAACAATTTCATATTGCCCGAATCTTCCTTCTGCATACTGATAAAAATTTCACCAATATTTGCATAGCTATTCCCAATTAGTTCACTATTTCCAGAAGCTATGCTGAAAAACAAAGCCTTTCGATGATAGTCCAATGATTTTTGATAAGTAGCGGGCTTATTACTATAAACACCTGCTATATTAGCAAGCGCAGTTCCGATTCTTAAAGTATCATGTATTTCTTCGGCTATTTTCAAAGACTTTAGATAATTATCAAGCGCATTGTTTTCATCCCCTTTGGCATAATAAACAGCGCCGATGTTATTTAACATGTTAGACTCTCCTGTTTTTATTGAATATTTTTCGAAAATTCCAAGCGCCTGTTTCCATTTCTGCAAAGCATTCACGTAATCACCTTTTTGGTTAAAAGCCAGCCCCAAAGCTTTTAAAGCATACCCAATTCCTTTAGGAAAATATATTTTTTCAGCCTCAGTTTTTGCCTGTTCTGCAAAATAGATAGCAGAGTCAGCCGAAGAATTTCGATACTTAGAACTTATAGCTATAAGTGTATTTACCTTATTGGTATCGTCCGGTGCCGTTTTTAAATTTTTCAGCAGCGAATCGAGTTCAGCATCCTGCGCGCGGGTGTAGGTTACTGCGGTAAGTAGCAGAAAGGCTAGGAGAAGTCTTTTCATTTTTGTTGATCTTGATTTATTGTGAGCCGGAATTGTTTCCAAGCATTGTCGCATAACGGCATTCTGTGAAAAAGCTACCGTCAAATCACAAATCTAATAAAGAATTACCAACAATTTCAATCTTAAAATCGCCTAGGAAGAATGTAATTCCGATCTTCGGAATTTTCCTCAGGGCATATTAAAGTAAAGATTATAGCAGATTTATAATCTGCTTACCCGCAATTAAAAATCGCTTTTTATCTACAATTCGAGATGCGCTGCGCTAACATCTCAAAACAGCCCAGCCATAAATAAACACTTCGAACA
The DNA here is from genome assembly GCA_945878115.1 of Chitinophaga pinensis. Classification (GTDB taxonomy): domain Bacteria; phylum Bacteroidota; class Bacteroidia; order Chitinophagales; family Chitinophagaceae; genus OLB11. The sequence continues at coordinate 46,760 of CAMDVD010000027.1, forward strand.
GTATGACACAAGAAGGCAAACGCAAAAGTCAACGCGCCATTCTTGCGTCAGCACAGCAAAAACACTTCTAATAATAAGGCACAAGAAGGCAAACACAAAAGGCAACGCGCCATTCTTGCGCCAGCCCAATAAAAACACTTCGAATAATAAGGCACAAGAAGGCAAACACAAAATTAACGCGCCATTCTTGCAACAGCCATATCCATGTATATCATAATCCCGTAGGGATGAAATGATTATAGAAATCAAATTATAAGTCGAAAGCAAAATCCCGTAGGGATGACATGATTGTAGAAATCATAGGATAAGTCGAAGGCAAAATCCCGTAGGGATGACATGATTGTAGAAATCATATGATAAGTCGAAAGCAAAATCCAGTAGGGATGACATGATTCTAGAAATCATATGATAAGTCGAAAGCAAAATCCCGTAGGGATGACATGATGATAAGAAAAGAAATGATATATCCTACCCACCCCAAAAGGCATACGCGTCAACTTAAGCTAATCTCAGTCGATACTATTTCTTACTGACGGATTTTTTTTCAACTTTATTTTGAGTGTCAACTTTATTTTGTCTGGCTGGAATTTTTTTCACTCGTTGTAGGATAAATGTATTCTTGTCTTCAA
>CAMDVD010000028.1 GCA_945878115.1 Chitinophaga pinensis
ATTACCCATTCCATTTCTTCTCCTTTTTCAATTTGACTTGCTTCCGCAACGGCTGCGGGAAAGTTTACATAAAATGATTTTGTAGCACCTCTTTCTACTCGTTGGATTTTTACCTGATAGCCCATGTATATTGTTTTAATGATGACAAATGTATAACAATTATATTAATAGTATATATACTATTAATTGTATTTTTGCATTTATGACACTATCCAGTAATAGCTTCCGGCATTTAGGCTTAAGTGAATGCATACTCAATACATTAGCTTTTGAATTAAAGTTTATCAAGCGATTAAGAAAACTAAACGCATTGGATTATATCCAGTTGCTGATTTTTAATTGTTCTAAAAATATGGTGAGCTATAATACAATGGCAAGTACAACTTTAGGTAACGAGGCAAAGTCTGTTTTAAAGCAATCTCTTCATAAGGCGATGAGAAAAACAACGTTTCTTTTATTCATTCAATCGGTTTTTAATAAATTAGTACAGGCTAAACTTGGTATCTCTTCAACAACATTCAATAGCAGATTCAAGAGAATAATTATTCAAGACAGTACAATCATTAAAATCCCAAAAGAGCTTTTTAAAATTTATTCCGGTGTGAGCAATGGAATTACTCAAGTTTCCAATGCAAGGATTCAAGTAGCCATAGATATCCTTTCCAATATTTTCACACTCTTATCAATAGATTCCTATTCCATTAATGATATATCAGCCGCCAATAGATTAGCTCTCCGTACAGGAGATCTCGTACTTAGGGACAGGGGATACTGCTCCATTGTTGAGATAAAAAGAATATTGGAATCTGGGGCGGATTTTATTTATAGATATTCTCACTCTTTTATATACTACCATATAAAAACTGGAGAACCAATTGATCTATATAAATTACTCCTGCACAAACGCAAGCTAAAAATAGAAGTTAGATTAGGCGGACCAGATGGGCAAATCGTAACCTTATTAGCACATAAAGTAAAAGAGGAAATTGCAAATAGAAGAAGGGAGAAATTAAAGAAAACGGCAAAACATAAGCCAAGTCAGGAAGTGTTAAGATTATTATCTTGGTCTATCTTCTTGACTTCTATTAAGGATGAAGATATAAAATTTGAGGAAGTTTTTAATCTTTATAAATTAAGATGGAGAATAGAAATTTTGTTTAAGGCATTAAAAAGTCACTTGAATCTCAATAAAATTCACAATGTCCCCGAAAACCAACTTAAATTTATCATTATAGCAAAGATGATGCTTGCAGTAATAATAGTCCAGTTTATTTATGAGAATTTAGGTCGGCAATTATATAAAAATACAGAAAAAGAAATTAGTATTCTTAGGCTAACAAGATACATAAATGATAACATGAATGAATTAGGAAAATTAATTATCATAGCCAACAGGCAGCTGTTTATACGTTGTGAGTTGGTTAGAAAAATTGAAAAATATTGTACCTATGATGCCAGGTATGATAGAGAAAATTATGAACAGCAGCTCGAAAAAGCTATCTTAAGTTGACGCACATGCCTGAAAGGGTGACATAAAAAAGCGATGAATGTAGCCCTTTGCAGAAAGTAGTTAGTATTGAGAAGTTAGTAGTGAGAAGAAAGTCGAAAGTATAAAGTAGTAAGTAATTAGTAGTGAGAGTGTTGAGATTCGCCTTTGGAATTTTTCTTTTGGAATTTACCCTTAGAATTCACCTTTGGAATTTGGGATTTAAAAATTTGGGATTTCTATCTGAATTCGCCTTTGGAATTTGGGATTTCACCTTTTGGAATTTTCTTTTAGGTTTCACCTTTGGAATTTGGGATTTCACTTTTTGGAATTTAATTTCTACATTTAAGTTCTAAAAAATAATTCGTTATGAAAAAATCAATTGCTTCTGCTATGTCGTTGTTTGTATTTCTACAAAAAAAATTAAAAAATTGCAATATGAAACAGAGTTCTTTTTTTACAGTCTTCGTTTTTATTCTTTTATTTTCTAATGTTGTTCAAGCGCAATATTGCATTCCTGCAAGTGGAGGCGGTTCTTGTATTACCAATGTAACAGTTGGTACGATCAACAATACAACAACAGGATGTCCAAGTACCGTAAACAATTATAATACATTCGCTAGCCCTTTTGTTTTTTATCAAGGTGTATCTAACTCATTAAGTATTACTTGTAGTAGTTTAGCAAATACTGGCGCGTGGATAGACTTCAATCAAGACTTGGTTTTAGATCTGTCTGAATATTTTCCAGTTTTCACCAATGCGCAGAATGGAACCATAAATATTACAGTTCCCGGAGGAGCTATGACTGGCACAACCCTTTTAAGAATAAGAAGTATTGATACATCAACTTCTATCAATTCAACAGATGCGTGTAATACATTTTTGTCGGGCGAAACGGAAGATTATACAATTACCATTGCAGGTCCTTGCACTGGCAACCCTATCGGAGGAACAACAGTAGCGACTTCAAATCCTATTTGTGGCGGTATGATGGATACTTTGAGTTTGGTTGGTGCTACCGTTGCTTCTGGATTAGGCTATACTTGGGAAAGAGCTAATACTTCTAATGGACCTTGGACAATATTAGGTGCTCCGTCTAGCTCTAGCTTTGTATTTTTTGCTAATACGAATGGTGGGACTCGTTGTTATCATTGTAAAGTTACATGTTTGAATTCTGGATTGTTTGATTACTCTAGTACAATTTGCATTACTTCACTCAATGCGCCAGCGAGCAATACAAATGTTGCTATATGCTCAAACCAATTACCCTATACTTGGAATGGGCAATCTTATACAACAGCTGGAACTTACACAGCTAATTTTCCAAATACGAATGGCAATGGTTGTGATTCAATCGCTTTTTTAACATTGACTATTTCATCTATTTCTTCGATTGGCAATTTGATTGTTTGCCCCAATCAATTACCCTATTTATGGAATGGGCAATTGCTTACCACAGCAGGAACATATAGTGACACTTTATTGAATGCAGGCATGAATGGTTGTGATAGTATTTCCGTAGTAAATTTTTCTATTCATATCCCTACACAAACTAGTAGTTTGAACGTTTGTCAAAACCAATTACCTTATTCATGGAATGGGCAATTATTAACTACAGCAGGCACATATACTGATACTTTGTTGAATGCAGGTATGAATGGTTGTGATAGTATTTCCATTTTAAATTTTTCAATTCATCCGATATCTACAAATACAGGCGGTTTGAGTGTTTGTCAAAATCAATTGCCTTATTTATGGAATGGACAATTGCTTTCAACAGCAGGAATATATAGTGACACTTTATTGAATGCAAGTATGTATGGTTGTGATAGTATTTCTACATTAAATTTTGGTATTAATCCGATGCCTGATAGCACCACTACATTAACCGGCACTACAATTACATCTAACCAAGTGAGCACTCCTTCAACATATCAATGGATAGACTGTATCAATAATCAACCCATTAATTCAGCTACTGCAAATTCATTTACTGCAATTACAAATGGTTCTTATGCCGTGGTAGTTTCCAATGGATTTTGCACAGATACAAGTGCTTGTGTAAGCGTTACCACTGTTGGCGTTGACAACCTCAAAAGCATCTCCAATATTCATGTATTTCCCAATCCAACTTCCTCTATTTTGTATATAGATGTAAACAGCGCAACCTCGCAAAACATTAAACTCAAACTATTGGATATGAGTGGTAGAATCGCCAATCAAAAAACGGTAAAAGTCAATAGTGGTTTGCAACATCTCAACATGAATATGGCAGAATTGCCGAAGGGTATTTACACATTGGAAGTGTATGAGGATGGGGTAAGGAAACTAATTCAACAAGTGGAGAAGAAGTAGTTAGTATTGAGTAATTAGTAGTTAGAAGAAAGGCGAAAGTAAAAAGTAAAAAGTAGAAAGTAATGAGTAATTCGCCTTTGGAATTTGGGATTTCACTTTTTGGAATTTCTACTTGGAATTTGGAATTTTCTCCTTTGGGATTTTCCTTTGAGTTACTTGAAACGTTCCAATCTTTTCTTTTCAATCTGATCAGCATCTTTTTCAATGATGGCCAATAAATCTTCTTCAATGGTAGTATGCACCGTTTCGATGATGCGCCCTACTTCGCGGTATTGATGCATCACAATGATAGTTGGTACATTGATGATGTTGTAAAATTTATGTTCCAAATTCAAAGATTCTTTTGCTCTATTTACACCGTACATTTCAATCGCATTCATATCAAAGCCTACTGCTTTAAGGGTTTTATACAATTGAGGGAATAGCAATTGTGTATCCGAACACCAAGTACCGCCAAATATTACCAAGCGATAATGACCAATGATTGGTTTTATTCTCTCTACAATTTCTTCGTTTGGTTTATACGCATTTACGCCAAGGTCAAACCATTTGCAAACTGTTTCTTTTTGGATGTCAGCAAAATTCATCTTACCTCTAAGAATAACTTTATTGGATTTTTTGTCCATCTCACGAACATAATCTTGTGCATGTAAAATAGGTATGCTCAAGCTCATGATTAAGATTAATAGAAATTGTTTCATCTGATTTTTATTTGCGTAAATATAATGGTTTTGTTTTTTTATCTTCAAATATAATACTGGAAATGTCCAATCTTAGGAAATCATATCCATTCCCATATATGGAATTAATACGTCTGGAATGCGTATGCCTTCTGCTGTTTGGTTGTTTTCGAGCAAGCAAGCAACAATGCGTGGCAATGCCAATGAAGATCCATTTAAGGAATGTAACAATTGCATTTTTCCTTCTTCTGTTTTATATCTGATTTTCATTCTGTTGGTTTGGAAGGTTTCAAAATTAGAGACTGAACTCACTTCTAACCAACGTTTTTGTGCCGCACTGAATACTTCAAAATCGTAAGTAAGTGCAGATGCAAAACTCATATCACCACCGCATAATCTTAAAATGCGATAAGGCATATTCATGGATTGCAATAATTTTTCGACATGCAACACCATTTCATCCAATACCTGGTAAGATTTTTCGGGAACAGAAAATTGTACCACTTCAATCTTATCAAACTGATGCAAGCGATTTAATCCGCGTACATCTTTACCATAGCTACCAGCCTCTCTTCTGAAGCAAGGTGTATAGCCAGTAAGCTTTATAGGCAATTCATTTTCCTTTACAATCACGTCTCGATAGATATTGGTCAACGGCACTTCTGCAGTTGGAATCATATAAAAATCATCCACCGTTGCATGATACATTTGCCCTTCTTTATCTGGCAATTGTCCTGTCCCGTAAGCACTGTCGCTATTCACCATCAAGGGAACTTGGAATTCGGTATAGCCAGCTTGGGTATTAAAATCTAAAAAATAATTAATCAATGCGCGTTGTAATCTTGCGCCTTTATGGATATAGACAGGAAATCCACTGCCTGTAATTTTTGTACCTAATTCAAAATCAATCAAATTATATTTCGTACAAAGATCCCAATGAGGCACTGCATCCGCATATAATTCAGGAATGACATTGCCACTTCTTACAGTAATATTTTCTCCCGGTGTTTTGCCTACAGGTACGATGTCTGCTGGTAAATTTGGCAGTTGCACCAAGGCATCATGTTGTTGTTTTTCCAACAAAGCCAATGTCTCACTGATTTGTTTACTTGCTTCTTTGCTTGTAGCAACTTCCGCTTTCTTTTTTTCTGCTTCTTCCTTTTCACCAGATGCCATAAGCTTGCCAATTTCTTTCGACAAAGCATTAATGATGGCTAAATGTGCTTCATTTTCAGAAAGCATTTTGCGTCGATCTTCATCCAATTTTAAGATAGATTCTACTAAGTCTAAAGAAGCAAAATTTTTCTTTTTCAATCCGGCTAAAACCAAATCCTTTTGATTGCGCAATACTTGAAGCTGTAACATAAATAATTATTGAGCCGCAAAAATAATCGAATAGAGATAGGAATACTTTTTTGAATTGGATTTTTTTAGGAAGCGGGGTTAATAGAGTTACTTGAATAATATTTTTAGCTTCAATTTTCTCTTTTAAAAATAAGATGATTGCAAATTACTGTAATCCATTAATTATTCAAAGGAGAGGTTTCAACAATAAGCTAGTCAATAATTGACCTAAGATGCATATACAGTTTTGTTTCAAGAATTTCTACTATTGAAGAGTGTGGAAATTCAGGAAGCATTTTTGTAAGTGCGATTCGAAGTATTGGCAATTCATTTTTTATTACATCAAATACAATTTCTGGATCTATTCCCCTATAATCATGGGCTAAAACATTTCTCATGTCAGCTATATTTTGCCATTGGATATTGGGTTGTAACAGCAGTAGTTGATTATCTATTTTTTTTGTTTCTTCTGCAATTGCAATCAATAAAGTAAGAGTCCCATTGAAATTGAGTTGATTGTTTGCTTTTAGTAAGGTATCTGCATCATCAAATTGGCTTGTGTAATCTGAGATTTTATCAATGGATGATATAGCGGAAATAATGTATAAAATGTTTCTTTGGTTATACATACACTATATCATTTTTTGCAGTTAGCCAAACTACTTCATTCATATATTTTTTGTTGACTAAATCTATTTTTAACTGTGTAATATTTTGGAGCTCTTTTTGTAAACTTAAATAGTTATGTAGGTTTAAAAAAGTATTTGGCAGGGTTTCGTAAACAATATCTAAATCGCTATCGGGGGTTTCTTCGCCACGACTGTAAGAGCCAAATACACCAAGGGACAGCAAGGAATACTTTGCTTTAAGTGTTGGTAAATTGTTCTGCAATGTTTGAATTATATTAGCCATCGTAATTTATAATTTTATATAAGATGCCTTTAAAAATTAGATAGCAAAGGTTGGTATTTTTTTTGTTTTGAAATAATTAATTTTTTTCTTCAAAGTTCAGAATACTAAATGAACTATTTGCCTCTCCGAATTTGATAGAAAGGCGGTATGGTAATTTGGACATTGCAAAATATAGATAATAAATTAAGTAATAGAATTTCCCTGCAAATTTTAATATTACTTTTACCTACTTTTAAAAGCAAAACATGAATTTATCATTACAAGGAAAAACCGCTTTAATCTGCGGTAGTACGCAAGGCATCGGCTTGGCAATTGCAAAAGAAATAGCATTACTCGGTGCAGATTGCATTTTGATGGCACGAAACCAGGACAGTTTGCAAGAAGCTAAATCCTTGCTGGATACGAAACAAGGACAAGTGCATCAAACCTTTGTTGCCGATTTTTCGCATACCGATTCTGTATTAAAAGCCATCGCAGAAATTCAAAAAAATAATACAATTCATATCTTGGTCAATAATACAGGAGGTCCTCCATCAGGACCCATTACCAAAGCAAGTGCTTCTGATTTTTTATCCGCATTTAATTTACATCTCATCAACAACCACAATTTAGTAATGCATGTATTGGAAGGCATGAGAGATAGTGGATATGGACGTATCATCAATATAGTTTCTACATCGGTGAAAATTCCATTGGCAAATTTAGGTGTGAGCAATACCACGCGCGCGGCTGTAGCAGGTTGGGCAAAAACCCTTGCCAGTGAAGTAGCAAAATATAATATAACCGTCAATAATGTATTGCCTGGCGCAACAGCAACCGTGCGACTTTCATCCATCATCGAAAATAAATCAGCGAAGACAAATGCCGATATAAAATCAGTAGAAGCAGAGATGTTACATGAAATACCAATGGGACGATTTGCCCAACCCGAAGAAGTTGCAGCACTAGCAGCATTTCTTGCTTCACCAGCAGCAAGTTATATCACAGGTCAAAGTATTTGTGTAGATGGCGGAAGGACTGGGAGTATATAGTTGGGAAGGATGCAGTCTATCTGAATCCAAATTCCAAAGTCAATCTAAAATTCCAAATTCTCACTACTCACTACTCATTACTCACTACTTACATCTCTTCTACCCTCACCCCTTCCTTATTCAATGTCGTAACAAAAGTGTGAAAAGGTAAGCCTAAAGAACTATATAATTCTATAGCTCTTTGTTCAATTCTTTTTGCAGTTTCTACTTCTTTACTCAACATGAACATAGATGGTCCAGAACCAGAAATGCCGCCGCCGATAGCCTGTTCTTCATGCCCTATTTTTTGAAATTCTGCATAGCCTGGAATTAGTTTTTGTCGAATAGGTTCTACTAACACATCTTGCATGGATCGACTAATGAGTTCATAATCTCCTTTCATTAATCCTGCTACCATAGCAGCGATATTGCCCCATTGTTGAATCGCTTTTTTAAACGGAATTTCTGTCGGTAACATGTTGCGTGCATCCGAAGTTTTGACTTCTATTTGTGGATGTACAATCGTTACAAACATTGGCGGTGCATCAATCGAAATAACGTCTAACGGATCATGGGTACGCACTATCGTAAATCCACCACAAATGCAAGGCGCAATATTATCGGCATGTTTGGAACCAGATGCTAATGCTTCACCTGCCATTGCAAATTCAATTAATTGCTTTTGGGTAAATGGTTTACCCAACAAATAATTTGCGCCAACTATTACTCCTCCCGCACTTGCTGCACTAGAACCTATACCACTACCGGGTTTGATGAGTTTATTACTTTCAATCTCAAAACCAATATCACCTTTTACTTCTTCGAGTAATGCAAGCAAAGCCACGCCCAATACATTTTTTTCTGGCTCTGTTGGTAAATTATAATTGTCTTTATTCGTAATGATAATTTCTCGTTTGGGAATTAATCGCATCACAAGTTCATCATAAATATCATGGACAGCAAATCCAAATGTATCAAATCCGCAAACGACATTGGCAACCGATGCGGGCGAATAAACTTTTATTTTTTTTGTAAAATCGTACATGATCAATTAGTGTATGGTTCTTAAAATATCTGCAAATATTCCGGAAGCGGTAACCTCTGCACCTGCACCAGCGCCTTTAATTACCAATGGTTGTTCATGGTAACGTTCGGTATAAAAAAGTACTGCATTGTCTTTTCCATATAAATGATACATGGTATGTTCTTTACTAATTTCTTGTAAGCCCACAGACGCTTTTCCATTTTCTAATTTGGCAACAAATTTTAAACGGCAATCCTTTTCATTGGCATGGATAAATAATTTTTTGAAATGCTCTTCATGCTTCAACATACTTTGGTAAAAATCTTCTACACTTCCTTGCATACACTCATCTGGAAGAAATGCATTACAGGTAATGTCTTCCATCTCCATTTTTAAGCCTGCTTCTCTGGCTAAAATTAATATTTTTCGCATCACATCTACACCACTTAAATCTATACGTGGATCTGGTTCTGTATAACCTTCATCACTCGCTTGTTGCACCACAGAAGAAAAGGAAGCGCTTGCATCATAATGATTAAAAACGAAATTTAATGTACCCGAAAGTACCGCTTCTATTTTGTGTATTTGATCACCACTTTTAATCAAATCATTTAATGTACTAATGACTGGTAAACCAGCACCAACGTTGGTTTCGAACAAATAAGAAGCATTAAATTTACGAGCCATCTGTTTTAAGCGAAAGTAGTTTTCATAAGTTGATGAACAGGCAATTTTATTACAAGCTACAACAGCAATACTCTTCTTTAATAACTCTAAATAGTATTGGATAATATCTTTATTAGCTGTTACATCTACGAACACAGAATTGCGCATATTTTTTTCTTGCATGAAGGAAATATATTTTCCTAAATCTGTAGCTGGTGCAAGTTTAATTTCCTCTTCCCAATGGTTTAAATCAATTCCATTTTCTTGCAACAACATATTTCTACTCGTACTGATACCAATGATATTAATTTGAACATGTAAGTGTTCCTTTAAAAAGTTTTCTTGCTGTTTGATTTGAGTCAATACTTTGCGACCTACATTGCCAGCACCAACTAAAAAAATATTGATTTGTTTGTAGGCGTCTTCAAAGAAATCTTCATGTAATACATTGATGGCTTTTTTTACATCACCTACTTGCATCACTACCGAAATATTTCTTTCGGAAGAACCTTGCGCAATCGCTCTGATGTTCACACCATTTCTACCCAATGCGCCAAACATACGTCCGCTAATGCCGGTATGATTTTTCATATTTTCACCAACCAAGGCAATGATGGATAAATTATTTTCCAAAATGGCAGGTTCAATTCTACCGTTTGCAATCTCAGTTGCAAACTCAGTATCTACAGCTTCTTTAGCAAGCGCAGCAGCACTTTCATCAATTGCCAAACAAATAGAATGTTCGGAAGATGCTTGGGTAATGAGTATGACATTTATTTTTTCTTTGGACAATGCACCAAATAAGCGCATAGAAATTCCCGAGATACCAACCATGCCCGAACCTTCTAAACTAAGCAATGAAATTTTTTCGATTCGTGACAATCCACGCACTACATTTTCGTTATCTGGAATAGAACTATTGATAAGTGTGCCGCAGTCATTTGGAGCAAAAGTATTTTTGATCCAAATCGGAATTTGCTTTGCCAACATCGGTTGTATCGTAGGCGGATAAATGACCTTTGCACCGAAGTGCGAAAGCTCCATCGCTTCCCAATAAGAAGTATGTGGAATTATTTTTCCATTGGGTACTAATCGTGGATCGGCAGTCATGATACCACTCACATCCGTATAAATAAATAATTCATTGGCGTCTAAAGCAGCTGCTACAATTGCCGCAGTATAATCAGAACCACCTCGTCCTAATGTAGTGGTAGTGCCGTCTGCAGAAGAACCAATAAATCCAGGTAAAATAAAAAGGGTTTGTGCTGATTGCTTAACGGTATCTTGAATGGCTTTGTTGGTTGCAACAAAATTGACTTCTGCCAACCCAAAATTCGCATTGGTATGAATTACTTTTCGTGCATCCATCCATTGATTGGAAATTTGCATGGCATCCAATTTTGCCGACAATAATACAGAAGATAAGAGCTCACCATAACTCACTATTTTATCTTTTGCTCGAGCCGATAATTCTGTGATGAGAAAAATACCTTGACAAAGATTTTCAATTTCTGTAAATAAATTTTGTAAGTGTATAGAGACATCTTGTTTCGATGAATCGGGTATTAATTCATGCAATGCTTGCAAATGACTTTGTGTGATTTGCGTCAATTTTTCTTGATAAGCAATTTGTTGTGTAGAAGCAAGTTTAGCCGCTTCAATCAACAAATCTGTTGTGCCACTCAAAGCAGATACAACTACTACTGTTTTGTCGCTAGATAACGATTGTTGTACTATTGAAATCACTTTAAGCATATTGGTAGCATTTGCCATAGAGGTGCCACCGAATTTTAATACATGAACCATACAAGATATTTTAGTAAGGTTTCAAAGATAATCGTTCAAGCTTAGGATTTGGAAAGGGATGAATATTTTTTGTGGGCTTTATTTTATGGAAAGGTTGTAATAGTCAATCCGTTCTCTCCAAAGGCTGTGCCTTTGTGAGTTCTATGTTATTCATAGAATTTGTCTATGATAAAAAATAAAACGAAATTCTATTTTTTGAATACATTTGAAAAAAAATTATCACGTTATGTTTAAAGAAGGTTATGTTATTCGAAATCAAAATGCAGCTCATTTTCTAACATTCACAGTTTGTGGCTGGATAGATATATTTACACGAAAGGAATATAAGGATATTCTCATTGACAGTTTTACATACTGTCAATCAAAAAAGGGTTTGGTATTGAATGCTTATGTAATTATGAGCAATCATTTACATTTGATTGCTAGGGCAAAAGAGGATGTAAAATTGAGTGATATTATTCGAGATTTTAAAGCACATACACATAGGCAAATGATTAAAATAATTGAATCAGATAAAGAAAGTAGAAGGCTTTGGATGCTACATCAGTTAAAGTATTATGCAAGCCGTCATTCAAGAAATGAAAATAATCAGATTTGGGTACACAATAATCATCCTGAAGAATTACTTTCAACAGAAATGGGCTTAATAAAATTAAATTACATCCATGAAAATCCTGTTCGTGCAGGGTATGTTTTACAGCCTGAACACTATATCTATAGCAGTGCAAGCAATTATATTTGTAACAAGGGTATTATTGATATTGATTTTTTATTTTAAAATAGCCACAGGCAATGTTTAACATAGAACCTCACAAAGGCGAAGCCTTTGGAGAGAGAGGGCCGATACGACTACTACTGTTTTGTCGCTAGATAATGATTGTTGTACTATCGAAATCACTTTAAGCATATTGGTAGCATTCGCCATCGAGGTGCCACCGAATTTTAATACATGAACCATACAAGATATTTTAGTAAGGTTTCAAAGATAATCGTTCAAGCTTAGGATTTGGAAAGGGATGGATATTTTTTGTAGAATGTATTTTATAAAAGAGATTGAAAAAGTTAATTTGCAAAAATTAAGGCGTTTAAAAATAATAGTTTCGGTCGGTGACACAAACTGATAGGGGTATTTTGGAGGATAAACTTTTTACTCTCTACTTTTTACTTACTTCTTTTAATGCGCCTCTAACCAATTGTCTCCCACACCTACTTCCGCTACAATAGGCACACCATTTGGCAATACCATAGCAGATTGCATACAATCTAGAATGACTTTTTTTAAGGCTTCTACTTCTTCTTTTACCACATCAAAGACTAATTCATCATGGACTTGTAATACCATGCAAGATTTGAAATTTTGTGCAATTAAGGTGTCATGTATTTTAATCATGGCAAGCTTAATCATGTCGGCAGCAGAGCCTTGTATGGGTGAGTTGATGGCATTGCGTTCGGCAAATGCTCGAACGGTAAAATTTTGTGAAGTGATATCTCGCAACCAACGTTTGCGACCCATCAAGGTTTGCACATACCCATTTTCTCTAGCAAAATTAATGGTGTCATCCATATACTTTTGAATGCCATTAAATTCTTTTTTATAGTTGTCTATTATCTCTTTTGCTTCTGTGCGACTAATGCCTAAATTGTCGGCAAGACCAAATGCACCTTGTCCGTAAATGATACCAAAATTCACACTCTTGGCTTTGTATCGTTGTTCTTTTGTCACTTCCGATTCAGGTATATTATAGACCTTAGTAGCAGTGGCAGTATGAATATCTTTATGTTGTTTGAAAGCTTCGCACATGGCTTCATCGCCACTGATTGCAGCAACGATACGCAATTCAATTTGGGAATAATCGGCACTGATTAAAACTCTATTTTCATCCCTTGGTATAAATGCTTTTCGAATCTCACGACCTTGCTCCGTACGAATCGGAATGTTTTGTAAATTAGGATTCACACTAGACAAACGACCAGTGACAGCAATGGTTTGCGCAAAAGTTGTATGTACTCTACCTGTCTTAGGATTAATCAAAAGTGGTAAGGCATCCACATACGTATTTTTTAATTTCGTATACTCTCGAAACGTGAGTATGTCATTACAAATTTGATGTTCATTCGCAAGTTTTGCCAATACTTCTTCTCCAGTAGCATATTGTCCAGTCTTGGTTTTTTTAGCTTTTGGATCCAATAATAATTTTTCAAAAAGCACTTCACCGAGTTGTTTTGGAGAAGCTAAATTAAAACGAACACCTGCTTGTTTGTACACACTCTCTTCGGATTCTTTCGCTAGTTTTTCTAATACTTTGCTATAAGAGTTTAAAAAATCAGTATCAATTTTTATACCTTCAAATTCCATATTCAATAAAGCTGGAATGGATAAATTATCTACTGCATAAAAAACTTTTTCAACATCATTTTCTTTCAATAATGGAATAAATTTCTCTTTCAATTGCAAGGTAATATCCGCATCTTCTGCAGCATATTCTTTGATGGTTTCAATAGCTACATCCCGCATATTTCCTTGCCCTTTGCCCTTCTTGCCAATGAGGTCTTCAATCGATACAGGAGTATAACCTAAATATTTTTCGCTCAATAAATCCATGCTGCGTTTGCCATCTGGTTCGAAGGCATAATGCGCCAACATGGTATCAAATAATTTGCCTTTAAACTCTACGCCATAATTTTTTAAAACCAATAAATCGTATTTTATATTTTGTCCTATCCATGTCATATTTGGGTTGTCAAATAAAATTTGAAATTCATGAAGGATAGATAAAGTTTCTTCTCTATTGGCAGGACATGGAACATAATATGCCTCGTGTGCTTTAATCGAAAAACTCATGCCAACAAGTTCACATTGATTGGCATCTAGTCCAGTAGTTTCTGTATCAAAACATAATTCCAAATCAGCCATTGGTAAGGAAGCAATAAATGCAGCACGTTTTTCTTTCGTATCTAAAAGATGATAAACATGTTCTGTATCCTGAATGTTTTTTAATGGCATTGCATTTTCGAAAAGGGATATTTGATTACTATCTGTGCTTTGCCGATTGTTTGCTTTTTGTTCAACAACATTACCAAATAAATCTGTTTGCTGATTTGCTTGTGGCGTTACTTGGTAAGTGTCTCCCAGCAAGCGTTTGCCTAATGTTCTAAATTCTAATTCATTAAATATTTCAGTAAGTGCTTCATTATTCCATGCCGATAATTCAAAACTTTCTTCGTGAAATTCGCAAGGCACATGTAAGATAATCGTAGCTAATTTTTTACTGAGTATCGCATCCGCTTTCCCATTTCTAATCTTTTCACCAAGTGCACCTTTTATACTATCGGCATTGTCGAGTACATTTTCTAGAGTACCAAATTCTTTCAACAATTTGGCAGCTGTTTTTTCGCCTACACCTCTAATGCCTGGAATATTATCTACCGCATCACCCATCAATCCGAGTAGGTCTATCACTTGCGAAACGTTTTCAATATCCCATTTTTCACATACTTCTTTTGGCCCTAATATTTCAAATTTACCACCTTGAAAAGGAGGCTTATACATGAAGACTTTTTCATTGACTAATTGACCATAGTCTTTATCGGGTGTTACCATAAAAACTTCATAACCCGCTTGTGCAGCTTTCACGCTAAGAGTACCAACTATATCATCGGCTTCATAACCATCCACTTCAATAATTGGAATATTAAAACCGGCTAATATCTTTTTAATATCGGGTACAGCTAATAAAATATCTTCAGGTGTTTCTTGTCGGTTTGCTTTGTAGGCTGCAAAGTCATCATGTCTTTCTGTTTTTGCTTTGGTATCAAAACAAACTGCCAAGTGCGTTGGTTTTTGGTTGTTGATTAAATCGATTAAGGTATTGGTAAACCCAAATTGTGCGTTGGTATTTTTACCTGTACTGGTAACTCTTGGGCTTCTTACTAAAGAATAATATGCACGAAATATTAATGCAAATGCATCGAGAAGAAATAGTCTTTTGTCCATGTGGCTAATGTACTATTATTTTTAGAAAGAAGTAAAATAGGGCTGTTGCAAAAACCAATTTAAAAATAGTTTTGACTTTGAAATCTAATTCATTCTAGTCTTTATAATGTTTGATAAGTTCCTTCAGTTCCTTATCGGTTAAATTATTGATGTCGGATTTGTCGAATATGGTAAGCAATGAAACCGTGACTTCTTCTTCTAAATTTATTTCCGCTATTCCGATTATTTCTGTTTCAACTAGTGTTACAACTCTTGCACCTCCGCTTTTTCCTTTCCCTTTACTTGTTATCTTTAATCGTATTTTAAAACAATCGTGTCCTAATGGTATTCCAATTGTTGGGGTCTCTATTAAATCATTTTCAAGTTGTAATAAATCATTTGCTAAAGAGTTAAATTTTTTTAGTAAAGGTTTTGCTTCTCGCTTAAAATTCTTGGTAATTCTAACGGTTACTTTCATTCAAAAAATCCTTTAGTGTCTGTAACTTTTTTCCAGTTTTCTTTACTTCTTTAGTCTCTAACAGCGCCGCTTTTAGACCAATGAGTAGATTCAATTTATTTTTCAATTTTTGATGGTTTTCATTTATCTTTTCCCATGTTCTAATTGGAACAATTGCGGAAGTCTTAGCCCCACTTTCATTAATCATATATTGGATAGAATCTGGCATAAAAAAATATTTGTAACAAAAATAACAAAACAATTTCTATTTGACAATTGTTGCTGGTCAGCGTTTGTTTGTAATCCCGAAGTGATGTAATGATTATAAAAAAGTAGCCATCAATCCAAAACAGGACGCAACCATCTTTCTGCTTCTTCCATATCCATTCCTTTTCTTTGTGCGTAATCTTCCAATTGATCATTTTCAATTTTACCAATTCCAAAATACTTACTTGCAGGATGCGCAAAATACCAGCCACAAACAGATGACGCAGGATACATGGCTAAAGATTCGGTGAGTTGTATTCCTATTTCTTTTTCAGCATCTAGTAAAGAAAATAATTTTATTTTTTCTGTATGATCAGGGCAAGCTGGATAGCCAGGTGCTGGTCTTATTCCTTGGTATTGTTCTTTGATTAATTCTTCATTATTCAAAGTTTCTTCTGTGGCATATCCCCAATATTCAGTCCTTACTTTTTTGTGTACGCATTCTGTGAAAGCCTCTGCCAATCTATCGGCTAGCGCTTGTAACATGATTTTATTGTAGTCGTCATGCGCGGCATCAAACTTTTTCAAATGCGGTTCAATTCCTTTTATCGTAACAGCAAAGGCGCCAATATAATCTTCTGTAATTGGTGAAATAAAATCACTTAAACAAAGATTCGCTTGACTATCTGCTTTTTGAATTTGCTGACGTAAGAAATGTAATTTGGTAGATTGATCTTTTAATATAACACTGTCTTCTTGTATAGGTGTGGTTTGCCAAATCCCAAATACGGCTTCGGCTTGTAACCAGTTTTCAGCAATCACTTGTTGCAATAATGTTTTGGCGTCGTGGAATAATTTACTTGCTTCTACACCAATGATTTCATCTTCCAAAATAGCTGGAAATTTACCATGCATTTCCCAAGTTATAAAGAATGGATTCCAATCGATATAGTCTGCAATTTCTTGTAAAGAATATTGATGGAAAGTTTTGTTGCCAATTAATTTTGGTTCAACCGGTGTATAGTTTTCCCAAGCCATTTTCAATTTTCTTTTCCTTGCTTCTGCAATGGGCAAATAATTTTTATGCGTTTTTCTGTTCAAAAAATCGCTTCGTAATTGTTCATATTCTTCATTGGTTTTTTGCAACAATTCTTCTTTGTTTTCATTCAATAAATCACTGACTACCGTCACACTTCTTGAAGCATCTAATACGTGTAATACGCCTTGGTTGTAGTTTTCAGCAATCTTTACTGCTGTATGCATACGTGATGTAGTAGCGCCTCCAATGAGCAATGGAATATGCATGTCACGACGTTTCATTTCATGTGCAATATGTACCATTTCATCCAATGAAGGCGTGATCAATCCACTCAAGCCAATGATATCTACTTGGTGTTTAATTGCTTCATCTAAAATGGTATTTGCCGGAACCATTACGCCTAAGTCAATAATATCATAGCCATTGCAACCGAGTACTACGCCCACAATATTTTTTCCAATATCATGTACATCTCCTTTCACTGTTGCTAAAAGAATTTTCGGTATAGCTTTTTGAACAACATCAATTTGTAACAATTTCTCTTCTTCAATAAATGGCGTGAGATAAGCAACACTTTTTTTCATCACGCGTGCACTCTTCACCACTTGTGGTAAAAACATTTTTCCGTTTCCAAATAAATCCCCGACCACATTCATACCTTGCATCAATGGTCCTTCAATAACTTCCAATGGTTTACTAAAATGTTGTCGCGCTTCTTCGGTATCTATATCTATAAACTCGCTGATGCCATGCACTAAGGAATGTACTAATCTTTCCACCACATTTGCATTTCTCCAATCCAAATTAGCACCAGCTGCTACAGTTCCTTTTTTATTTTTTAAACCTTCTGCATAGGCAATGAGTTCATCCGTTGCTTCTTCTTTTTTGTTGAATAAAACATTTTCAATGAGCTCTTTTAATGTTGGATCAATATCATCGTAAAGCGGCAGTGCGCCTGCATTGATGATACCCATATCCATACCAGCTTGAATGGCATAATATAAAAAAATACTGTGCATGGCTTCACGCACATAATTATTTCCACGGAATGAAAAAGATAAATTACTTACACCACCACTGATTGAACAAGCAGGGAATTTTTGTTTCAATACACGAGTAGATTCTATAAAATCTTTTGCGTAATTGGCATGTTCTTCTATGCCTGTTGCAACTGCAAAAATGTTCGGATCAAAAATAATATCTCGTGCTTTGAATCCAACTTGCGTAGTCAATATTTGAAATGCTCTTTCACAAACTTCTAATCTTCTTGCAATATTATCTGCTTGACCTTTTTCGTCGAATGCCATTACAATAACGGATGCGCCATACCGTTGACAAATTTTTGCATAATGAATAAAAGAAGCTTCTCCTTCTTTCAAGGAAATAGAATTGACTATACACTTTCCTTGCACACATTTTAATCCAGCTTCAATGATAGAGAATTTACTACTATCAATCATGATGGGTACTTTGGCAATAGAAGGTTCAGCTTGAACGAGATTCAAAAAAGTAACCATTGCTTTTTCACCATCCAACAAAGCATCATCCATATTGATATCAATGATTTGTGCGCCATTTTCTACTTGCTGTAAAGCCACGGTTAGTGCGTCTTCATATTGGTCATTTCTAATCAGTTCAGCAAATTTTTTAGAACCAGTTACATTGGTTCTTTCTCCAACATTAATGAAATTACTTCCTTCAAAAGAGACCAGAGGTTCAAGACCAGCAATACTTAATTTGTGCATGTTTTTTATTTGAAATTAAACAGTAAGAGAAGAAACTTTTCGAGGTGCAATATTTTTTACGGCCTCCGCAATAGCTTTGATATGATCTGGTGTTGTACCACAGCAACCACCTACAATATTGACCAGTCCATCTTGCGCCCATTCTTTAATAATGGTTGCTGTGATGTTTGGCGTTTCATCGTATTCACCCATGGTGTTTGGTAAGCCTGCATTGGGATATGCACTGACATAACATTGCGCAATATTTGCAAGCTCTTCAATATATGGACGCATTTGTCGGCCGCCTAATGCGCAATTGAGTCCAACACTAATTGGATTTGCATGCTCGATAGAATAGAAAAATGCTTCTAAAGTTTGTCCACTCAAAGTACGACCAGAGCTATCCGTAATTGTTCCAGAAATCATAATCGGCAATTCCATATTGTGATCGGCAAAGTATTTCTTACAAGCAAAAATTGCGGCTTTTGCATTGAGTGTATCAAATATGGTTTCAATTAATAGGATGTCTATACCGCCATCAATCAAGCCACGTAATTGTTCGTAATAAGCATCCGCAACTTGATCAAAAGTAACGGCTCTATAGCCAGGATTGTTTACATCTGGTGAAAGAGAAAGAGTACGATTGGTTGGACCTAAAGCACCAGCAACAAAATAATTATCCTTGCTTAATGCATTTTTATTATTGGATACAAATTGTTCAATCGCTTTGCGAGCGCATTGTGTAGAGGCAACATTCAATTCGTAGCTTAAATCTTCCATGTGATAATCTGCCATAGAAATGCGTTGTGCACTGAAGGTATTGGTTTCGATAATATTCGCACCAGCCTCTAAATATTGCAAATGAATTTCTTGAATTATTTGTGGTTGCGTAATACTCAATAAATCATTATTGCCTTTTACATCGCTTGCCCAATCCTTAAATCGTTCGCCACGATAATCGGCTTCTTGCAATTTGTAACGTTGTATCATGGTACCCATTGCACCATCAATAATCAAGATTTTTTTTTGAAGTAATTCTTCTAGTGTTTGCATTTTATCAGTTTTGTAGAACTGAATACTGCCACTAAATACATAAACAATAAGATGTTTACGAAGAGAGTTTGAGTATTAGTTCTGTTTAAAAAATTTCAGGCCGAACAATAATCAAATCTGCCTGCGAGACAAAAGTAAGGTGTAAAAGTGAATTGGAGAAAAAATAATAATCGAAATCTTAAAAGTTTGCTTTGCCTTACATTTGCCCGCAATATGCCCCATTTCTCACTTCTAGCCCAGTCTTATCAAACTGCTTTAGCGCAAGAAGACTTTACTATTCTTAGAAAGGAAGTGAATATACTGGACGAAGATTCAGCCTTAACCGTACATTATTATTCTACGCCAGAACATATTCGATATGATAATAGTGGCTTAATGGTGATGCGTGCGGAAGATAAAAATGACGGAGGTGATTTACAATTGTTATATTATTTAAATAGCCATAAAAAAGGAAGCGACAAAGAATTAGCCGAAGAACAAGTTCGTATTTTTCATTTTACATTTAATCCGAATTACTTAAAACGGTGTGGTATTTTTTCGGATGAAAGGAAAGCGACATTAAGTTTGAATTTGGCTACGATGGTTACCCATCAAGGGTTTAAGAAGTTGACTTTATGCGCAAAAACAAAAAATAATTTATCTCTTTTGCAAGATTTACCGAAGGAAGTGAGTTTGCGAAAATTGTATATGCAAATGCAAACACAACAAATTTTATGGTTAGCACTGCAATCTGTTTTATTCGAAAAAGAAATCCCATTTGTATGTAAGTTTTTGGCGAATGAAGCTGATTATGCTAAGATTATGTTGGCAAAACAATTGCTGGTGCAACAAATTGGTGATCCTATTACGATTAAAGAATTGAGTCGCAAAGTTGGTATGAATGAATGTTATTTGAAAAAAGGATTTAAAGAAATTACCGGGATGACGGTGTTTGAATTTTTTCAAAAAGAAAGAATGAATTATGCGCAAGAGATGTTATGTCAAAAAGGAGCAAGTGTAACAGAAGTAGCTGCTGTATTGGGTTATTCGTCTATTTCTCATTTTAGTACGGCGTTTAAAAAGTATACTGGGATTAAACCTTGTGCGTTGTTTTAGTAGAATACCAGAAAAAACAAAGTTTTGATGGATAGTTGGCATTTCTTGAAAGAATTTTAAACCTAATTGGCGATGTTCAGTAAGCCATTTTGAAAATACATTTAAATTGTGTTCGCTTTTTCTATGAATCTACGTTTTTGATGATTAAATTTGCCCACTTTTAAAAGGATAGTCGAATATGTCTTTGATTTTCTGTTTTAAATTTTGCAAAATAAAATGAGTACACTTTCAACACAGAGACAAAAAATACATCCACATAAACTATTGTTATGGATAGCCATAGCAAGTATATGTATGATGTTTGCAGGTTGGACAAGTGGTTATATGGTTCGTAAAGCACAAGGAAATTGGTTATTGTTTGCTTTGCCATCCGCATTTTGGTTTTCTACTTTTACTATATTAATCAGTAGTGCTACCATGCAGTTGTCCATTCGAGCATTTAAAAATAGAATGATGTCGAGTTATAAAATGTGGATGTCTTTGACTACCATACTTGGTGTTGTCTTTATGCTTCTTCAATTTTATGGCTATTCTCAAATGGTGCAATCTGGGATTCCTTTAGCGAGTAACGGGGAAGGGGTTTCTGGAAGTTTTATTTATGTTATTTCTGGTGTGCACATTATTCATATGTTAGGCGGTGTAATTGCACTGATTATTTATTTCATCAAAATTAATTTTCTCAGCAGAACGAAAGTATATTCTGCAACAGGTTTGGAAATTTTAGGCACATATTGGCATTTTGTTGATGTGCTTTGGATATATTTGTTTTTATTTTTCTTTATCAATCAAACATAATTTAGCATCATTAATATGAGTTCAGTAGCAATCGACAGTAAAAAGAAAGTATGGGGTGGTGGACAAAGTCCATTCAATCTTAGTTATGGCAAGGTCATGATGTGGTATTTTTTAATGAGTGATGCGTTCACGTTTGGCGCATTTTTGATATCCTATGGAACCACTCGTTTCTTTAGTGCCATTTGGCCTAATGCGAATGCGGTATTTAAATCTTTCCCATTCTGTGGTGAAATGAACATGCCATTAATGTTTGTGAGTTTGATGACCTTCATTCTCATTTTAAGTTCAGTAACCATGGTATTAGCTGTGCATGCAGGACATTGTAGAGACAAAAATGGTGTTATCAAATGGATGATATGGACTATTATTGGCGGTATTGCTTTCTTAAGTTGCCAAGCGTGGGAGTGGACACACTTATTTGCAGAAGGCGGCTGGTGGGGTGGCTTCCGTAATGGTGCAGGTGCGCATCATTTAGCTGGTTTTTTTAAAGCTGGAGAAGCAATTGACCCGATTGGTAGTGCAGATGCAGCGCATAAATTTTTTAATTTCTTCTTTACCATTACAGGCTTTCATGGCGCCCACGTAGCTTCTGGTGTGGTGTTGAATATCATTATACTTTTAAATACCATCAATGGTACTTACGAACGTAGAGGTCATTATGAAATGGTAGAAAAAGTAGGACTTTATTGGCACTTTGTAGATTTAGTATGGGTATTTGTATTCACTTGCTTTTATCTACTATAAATTTCCATTTCCTCTTTTCGAACAAAACCTAACCCCAAACAATTAAAACTCACAAATAAAATTTTTATAGCATGTCAGAATTTAGTCATTATGAAGCGGATCAATCAGCACTGTACTCAGGAGAGCATCATGTGGATGCTAGCAGTGATGCAAGTAAAGCCCAAGTAAAAAAGATATGGATGATTACCCTATATCTTACCATCATTACTATTGTTGAAGTATTTATTGGTTTATATGTGTCTGGACATATGCCTAAGTTGTATCTGAACTCAGGATTTATTATCATGACTATGTTTAAGGCTTATTTAATTGTGAAAGTATTTATGCATCTGGGTGATGAAGTAAAAAATATGATTTCAACCATTTTAATTCCATTGACTTTATTTTTCTGGTTTATTATCGCATTCTTAGCTGATGGTGCTTTTTGGCTTTGGATTAATCATGCCTTTGGTATTCGATAAATAGACCTATTGAAGAAATATAAAATCCTAGTGTTGTAAAATGCTAGGATTTTTTTTTTGATGGTTGGTAATGCTTATTTGATATAGACTAGATTTCAGAGGTTGTAAAATCTTCCTGTTTTCCCGTGAAATGAAATACCAACGCATTCAGTAGTCTATAGTTATACATAATTATAAATGTTATGACAAATACACATTGCGTTTTCTAAATATATAAAAACAATTAATTTTTGAAACGGGATGTAAGTTATTGCAGATACAAGTTCTATTGTAGAACTTTACCCTTTATACTTTTTATTCATCACTCATTTTTTGAATCGTTTATAAAGGCTACGCACCGCAAAACATCCATAAATACTAATAGTAAATCGACGCAATTAATTTTTTTAAAACCAATTTATATGATTACAAAACCTACAAAAAATTTCCCAACCTTATATCGTTGGATGATTTGTTTTCTCCTCTTTTTAGGAATAGGAATAACGAATGTGCAAGCGCAGGTATCTACGTATACTTTTGCGCAAGGTGGTACTGGTACCTATGTTCCATTATCCGCTTCTAGAACGATTGTTTTTACAGCCACTGCATTGGCAACAGCTGATCCTGGCTTAGGTGATGACCAGAATTATACGTTGGCAAGTGGTACTATACCATTTTCATTTACGTTTTCTGGAACTGCGTATACTGGGGTAAATATTAATACAAATGGATATATTACTTTTGGTGCAACATTACCTACTAGTACAGATAGAAATGGTTTGACAAACACAACAGCTTGGAATGCAAGTATAGTTGCTGTTGGTCGTGATTTAAGTGCAAACACTGCAACAGGAAATTTAGGAGAAGTATCATACGAGGTTTTAGGTACTGCCCCGAATAGAATATTCGCTATACAGTATTCTAAGTTCCGTAGGTTTTCTTCCTCGAGTACTTTTACTGAAAATTTTACTTTCCAAATTCGTTTGAATGAAGGCGGAGGTGTAGCATCAGGTCAAACTGTTGACATCGTATATGGAGCATGTACTAGTACTTCGACATCTACAACTGCAAGTTCACAAACCTTAGTTGGGTTAAGAGGAACTACGACAGCAGATTTTAAAAATAGAACACAAACTTCAAATTGGTTGTTATCAACAGCTGGAGCTACGAACACGACTTCCATCTCAATGAGACATTCAACTACAGTTAGCCCTCCAACAGGTGGTGGTTTAACATTTACATGGAGTCCTCCATCAGGTTGCACAGGAACACCAGCTGCTGGTGCAATCACCACAAGTCCAGTATCAAAATGTGCAGGTAGTACTCAGACAATTGCAGTTACTGGCGCGACCACAGGAACTGGCATTACTTATCAATGGGAAGTATCAGCAATAAGTGGTTCTGGATTCGCTAATGTTTCTGGAGGAACTGGCGCTACCACAACATCTTACACTACTGCTGCATTAGTTTCAGGTACTTGGTTTTATCGTATGAAAACGACTTGTTCAAATGGAGGCGGCATTAATTATTCACCCGAATTTGTTCTTAATGTGAATGCTTTACCAAATGTTACTTTAACACCGTCCTCTGGTTCAATTTGTATACCAGGTGGTAGCCCTATTTCTTTGACTGCAACAGGTGCCAGCACTTATGGATGGACTCCTATAACTGGATTAACTCCTTCAGCTGGTTCACCAGTAGTGGCCATTCCATCATCAACCACCACGTATACAGTTACTGGTACGGATGCTAACGGTTGTATTAATACCGCTACTGCTACAATAAATATTGGATCAGCTCCGGTAATAAGCGGTGTCACCGCCACACCGCCAAATGTTTGTAATGGGGGAAGTTCCATATTACAAGCCAATGCCTATTCGCCAAATAATTCATATTGTATTCCCGTCTATACTTCATTTGATGGTACAGATGGAATTTCAAAAGTGGAATTGTTTGATGCAACAGGTACAATTTCTTTATTTAGTAGAACTTCAGGATTAGTTGCTTTACCTGGTTATGATAATCAAACCAGCTTGACAACTACAACATTAACTGCAGGGACAGGTTATAAAGTAGCAATGACCATAACCGCATCAGCCGATAATGTTGCTGCCTATTTAGACTATAATAATAATGGTTTATTCACGGATGCAAATGAAAATATAATGCCTGTTACTGCACTCGCAGGACTTGGGACAAATACAGTAAGTTTTACAGTTCCAGCAGGTGCTTATAATGGAAAGGCACGTTTACGTTTTGTAGAACTTTTTGGTTCTGGTACCAGCTCATGTAATACAGCTGGGTTTGGAGAAACAGAAGATTATTTGGTGAGTATAACTGGCGGTGTCAATGATCCTTCACTGAATGCGTCTTGGTCGCAATTACCTGTCAGTAGCATTTTGTCGAGTACAACTACAAATCCAATGACTGCATCTAATATTACTGTAAATGAAACTTATAATATTACCGTTACTTCAGCCGCTGGCTGCTCTGCGTCAGGTAGCGTAAATGTAAGTACTGGTGCAGCATTGGCTTGTACTAATATTACAACAAGTGCTGCATGTGATGGTCAAAATTTTACATTAACCATGAATACCACTGGCGGCGGCGGTGCATTTAATTATACTTGGAGTGACGGTGTTGGCGGTGTGTACGCGAATGCAGCTACCATAACTGCTAACTTAGTTGGAGGAACCTATAATTTTTCTTGTAATGTAACAGATGCTTGTGGTGGAAACTGCACATCTAATTTATCCGTATTAGTTGGAACAGCACCTGGTGGTGTTGCATCTGGTGCTGCAACTGGAGTTACTGGTACACCTAATGCATATAGCGTTACAGGTGAAGCAGCAGGTTCTAGTTATCAATGGCAAACGGCTACAGTTTCTGGAGGTCCTTATACTAACGTAGGAACTAATAGTGCTACTGAGAATATTACTTTTAGTAGTGTTGGTACAAAATTTATCCGTTGTGTAATAACAGGATTAAATGGATGTACTACAAATACCAATGAGGTGACTACGATTATTTCATTGGCTGGTGATGATGTATGTAATGCAATACCATTAGTGCTTGGATTAAATAGCCCTTATTCAAATGTAGGTGCAACGGTTCAAACCGGCGAGCCTGCACCTCCTGCAACTTCTTGTACAGGACAATTATCTTGGTGCAGTGGACAAGTACCGAGCAATTCTGTTTGGTTTTCATTTGTAGCACCAACATCAGGTAGAGTATCCATTGCAGTGGATCCAGGAAACTGGGACAGCCAATTGGCATTGTATTCTGCAGAAAATTGCGCTTCTTTGTTAACTACTGGCGGTGCTACTTTATTAGCGGCTAATGATGATATTACAGGATCTTCTCCGTTCCATTCAAAAATAACAGCTATTTGTTTAATACCTGGAACTACCTATTATTTGCAAGTAGATGGTTTTTCTACCACCACCAATGCAGCTTTCGGATTGAATTTGGTGGATGAAGGAAATGCTGCACCAACATTTGCAGGATGTCCTTCTAATATTATTTTAAATACTGCTTGCGATGCGTCTACAGCAATAGCTACATGGACTGCTCCAACTGCTTCTGATCCAGATAATTGCCTTACACCATTAACTACGAGTAGCAATTATAATTCAGGGGATGCATTTCCAATTGGGACCACAACTGTAACTTATTCAGCGAATGATGGACCAAACACTGTTACCTGTTCATTTGATGTAACCGTAAATGCATTTACAAGCACAGCACATACAACATCAGAAACAGCTTGTGATACCTATACATGGGCATGTAATGGAACAACCTATACCACCTCTGGTTCATGGACTTGTACTTCATTAAATGCGTCAGGTTGTTTACATACAGAGACTTTGAGTTTACTAATTAACAGTAGCTCATCGAATACAACAAATGTAACTTCATGTGATTCTTATACTTGGTTATGTAATGGAACAACCTATACCTCTGCTGGTTCATGGACTTGCACATCATTAAATGCTGCAGGCTGTACACATACCGAGACATTGAGTTTAAGTATCAATAGTAGCACAACTTCCCAAGAATCTGCAACAGCTTGTGAATCGTATACTTGGGCATGTAATGGAATGACCTATACTGCTTCTGGTTCTTATACATGTACCACTTTAAATAGTGCAGGATGTACACATACTACACAACTAGATTTAATAATCAATTATAATACAACATCTACCTTGAGTGAAACAGCCTGTGGTTCTTATACTTGGGCTTGCAATGGAGTTACCTATACTTCTGGTGGAGTGTATGTATGCACATCTATCAATGCTGCAGGTTGTGTAAATACGGAAACCTTAGATGTTGATATCCTATATACTTCTTATGAAACAGAATCTGAAACCGCATGTAATTCTTACACATGGTATTATAATAATGTGACTTATACTACATCTGGTTCATATACCGCGTCCGGTACAACTGCAGCAGGTTGTATAGAAGTAGTAACATTAAACTTGACTATCAATAATAGTACAACGTCGTCATCTTCTGCAACAGCATGTAACTCGTATACTTGGTCATGTAATGGAAATGTATATACCACATCGGGTACCTATATCTGCACTTCAAATAATGCAAGCGGATGTCCAAATATCGCAATTTTAAATTTGGTGATTAATCATAGTACAACTTCTACGGCATCTGCAACTGCTTGCAATACCTACCATTGGAATTTTAATAATCAAAATTATACAGCGTCTGGAACATATTCAGCAGTTGGCTTGAATGCCAGTGGTTGTCCAAATACAAGAATATTAAATTTAGTGATAAACTATACATCCACAACAAGTTTAACAGCAACAGCGTGTGATTCTTATACCTGGTCTTGCAACGGAAATACGTATACTGCTTCTGGTACATATACTTGCACCTCTTTAAATTCATCGGGTTGTACGAATACCGCAACTTTGAATTTGACGATTAAACATAGTTCTACTTCAAGTAATACAATTGTTGCATGTAATTCTTATACATGGTCATGTAATGGAAATACTTATACCACTTCTGGTACTTATACTTGTACATCTATTAATGTTGCTGGTTGTATAAATACAGCAACATTGAACTTGACAATTAATAATAGTTCAACATCAAGCTCATCGGCAACAGCATGTGATACTTATACCTGGTCATGCAATGGAACAGCTTATACAACATCTGGTACATATACGTGTACCTCATTGAATGGTGTAGGTTGTGTGAATACTGCTACCTTGAACTTGACAATAAATAATAGTACAACATCTAGCTCATCCGCAACAGCATGTGATTCTTATACATGGTCTTGTAACGGCACATCTTATACAACATCTGGCACTTATACTTGTACCTCATTAAATGGTGTAGGTTGTGTAAATACAGCTACCCTGAACTTGACAATCAATAATAGTTCAATATCTAGCTCATCAGCAACAGCATGTAATACTTATACATGGTCATGCAACGGAACAGCGTATACAACATCAGGTACTTATACTTGTACCTCATTAAATGGTGTAGGTTGTGTAAATACAGCCACCTTGAACTTGACAATAAATAATAGTTCAACATCAAGCTTATCTGCCACAGCATGTGATACATATACATGGTCATGTAACGGCACAGCGTATACAACATCTGGTACCTATACATGTACCTCATTGAATGGTGTAGGTTGTGTAAATACTGCTACCTTGAACTTGACAATAAATAATAGTACAACAACAAGTTCATCTGCAACAGCATGTGATTCTTATACATGGGCTGCTAACGGTCAGACTTACACAATGGGTGGATCTTACACGAATATAACATTGAACTCTTCAAATTGTGTAAACACGGAAACGTTGACATTGACAATAAATAGTAGTACAACAACAAGTTCATCTGCAACAGCATGTGATTCTTATACATGGGCTGCTAACGGTCAGACTTACACAATGGGTGGGTCTTACACGAATACAACATTGAACTCTTCAAATTGTGTAAATACGGAAACGTTGACATTGACTGTAAACTACAGTACAACAACAAGTTCATCTGCAACAGCATGTGATACTTATACATGGTCATGTAACGGAACAGCTTATACAACATCTGGAACATATACATGTACCTCATTAAATGGCGTAGGTTGTGTAAATACAGCTACCTTGAACTTGACAATTAATAATAGTTCAACATCAAGCTCATCAGCAACAGCATGTGATTCTTATACGTGGGCTGCCAACGGTCAGACTTACACAACAGGTGGATCTTACACGAATACAACATTGAACTCTTCAAATTGTGTAAATACGGAAACGTTGACATTGACTGTAAACTACAGTTCAACAACAAGTTCATCCGCAACAGCATGTGATTCTTATACTTGGTCATGCAATGGCACCACTTACACAGCAGGTGGTAATTACACTTGTACGTCAATGAATGGTGTAGGTTGTGTAAATACCGCAACCTTGAACTTGACAATTAATAATAGTTCAACCTCTAGTTCATCCGCAACATCATGTGATTCTTATACATGGTCATGCAATGGCACCACTTACACAGTAGGTGGTACTTATACTTGTACGTCAATGAATGGCGTAGGTTGTGTAAATACAGCAACCTTGAACTTGACAATAAATAGTAGTTCAACCTCTAGTTCATCCGCAACAGCATGTAACACTTATACATGGTCATGCAATGGCACCACTTACACATCAGGTGGTACTTACACTTGTACCTCATTAAATGCATCAGGTTGTATAAATACAGCTACATTGAACTTGACAATAAATAATAGCTCAACATCAAGTTCATCTGCAACAGCATGTAATACGTATACATGGTCATGTAACGGAACAGCTTATACAACATCTGGAACATATACATGTACCTCATTAAATGGTGTAGGTTGTGTAAATACAGCTACCTTGAACTTGACAATTAATAATAGTTCAACCTCTAGTTCATCTGCAACAGCATGTAATACGTATACATGGTCTTGTAATGGAACATCTTATACAACATCTGGAACTTATACATGCACCTCATTAAATGGTGTAGGTTGTGTAAATACAGCTACCTTGAACTTGACAATTAATAATAGTTCAACATCTAATTTATCTGCAACAGCATGTAATACGTATACATGGTCATGTAACGGAACAGCGTATACAACATCTGGAACATATACATGTACGTCATTAAATGGTGTAGGTTGTGTAAATACAGCTACCTTGAACTTGACAATAAATAATAGTACATCATCAAGTTCATCTGCAACAGCATGTAATACGTATACATGGTCATGTAATGGGAATACTTACACGAGCTCAGGAACTTATACATGTACGTCTATCAACGCTGTGGGTTGTACGCATACATTGACTTTGAATTTAATTATTAATAATACTTCATCTAGTACTACAACAGTAACAGCATGTAATAGTTATACATGGTCATGCAATAACTCGACTTATACAGCAAGTGGTTCTTACATTTGTTTATCCATTAATGCTGCTGGTTGTGTTCATACCGAAACGCTGAATTTGACAATCAATAATAGCACATCGCAAACCACCTCAGCTACTGTTTGTGCTACTTATACATGGTCTTGCAATAATGTAACTTATACTAGTAGTGGAAATTATACATGTACATCAATAAATGCCGCAGGTTGTGTTCATACATCGACTTTGAATTTGACAGTTAGTAATCCAGGAACAACTATCAATGTATCCGCAACCGCATGCAATACCTATACATGGTCTTGTAATGGAAACTCCTATACAGCCTCTGGTACTTATGTTTGTACTTCTGCCAATACATCAGGTTGTACGATTTCAACTGTGTTAAATTTAACTATTAATAACAGTACCTCGAACAGTACCCCAGTAACTTCTTGTGGTTCGTATACTTGGTCTGTGACAGGCTTGACCTATACGGCTTCTGGTACATATACAAAAACATCCACAAATGCATCAGGGTGTGTGCATACTGAAATATTAAATCTGACGATTGTAAGTAGTACAACAAGCTCTGTAACTATTGCTAGCTGTGGTTCTTATACTTGGTCATGTAATGGACAAACATATACTGTTTCAGGTACTTATACTTGTTCAACTACAGCTACATCAGGCTGTATCAATATTTCAATTTTGAATTTGACGGTATCGAATGCGCCTGTTGTAACTGGATTAAATGTTACCGCCATTGCTGCTGTTTCCGCAACAGTGAATTGGACTCCAGTTGCAGGAGTTGGTTGGTATGAAATACAATATATGGCTTCTAATTCTTCGACATGGAGTTCCGTAACTGCTGTTGCAACTTTGTCATCGAAAGTGATCACAGGATTAACACCTGGTACATCTTATCAAGTTCGTATCCGATCTTTCTGTAATTCAGCGCCTGGGGCATGGAGTACTATAGTTATTTTCGCAACCACTTCATGCGCAATACCATCAGGTTTAGTAGTTACAAATATCACCAATACAACTTCTAAATTAAATTGGAATACTGCAAATGGTGCTACATATTATACTGTAAGATATAAGAAAACCTCTACTTCTACATGGATTTTTGGTACTTCAACACTTACAAATAAAGCCATTAGTGGTTTAACTGCTGGTACACAATATGAATTTCAAGTTTCTAGTAATTGTGGTTCAAGTTTGACAAGTGCATTTAGTGCATCTACAATTTGGACGACTCCGACTACATTGCCTCCAACTGTTGGTAGAAAAGAAATATCTACAGAAGAAGAAATAAATAGCGATGTCAACATTTATCCAAATCCTACTTCTAATGTGCTTAATATAGATTTAACGGTAGAGGAAGCGCAAATAACTACCATTAAAGTACTAGATATGAGTGGTCGTTTAATTAAACAAGTTCAAACGAAAACAGAAAAAGGAATGAATCCAATGACGATAAGCTTAGGCGAATTATCAAGCGGTATTTATGCTTTGCAAATTTTCGAAGATGCTAAATTGACGCATGTTAGCAAAATTGAAAAGAAGTAATAGAAATGTTTTTCTCAAAAATAAAAAGCCTCTACATAGGGGCTTTTTATTTTTTAATGACATTAGGGCCATGCTCATTTTCGAACAAAATTTGATGGAGCAATTTTTAGGTTTTTTTAAATGAATGCAAAAGCAATTCTATTATTTATGTCCACCTCAAATGAAGAGTCACTGCAAATTTTATTCTATTTTGGATTTAAAATATGCTGTTGCCAAGGATTGAAATAATAATTTAATATTGGCTATTCTAAATTTTTTGTGAGGTCTATTTGGGTGGCAGGTCCGTTCTCTTTTCAGGTCCGCCCGCTCCGAAGCGGAGGTGGTGCGGGCTTTCCATGTTCGTTGTCGCAATACACTAATCCTTGTAAATGTTCGTTTACAACATTTTTAGTTTTACTTATAATTTTATTATTTTTATTTGAAAAATCAAGTTAAAAATATTAGTTTTACATTCAAATCTAGAAGTATCTAAGTGAAATAAAAATACCGTTTATTCGTAGGTAATATTTTTTATGTTGACGGGTATTTTTTAGTTTATAATTTGATTTATTTCTTAACCACTAATATAGTAAACATGAAACACAAAAATGCTACCAAAACTATGAGATTCCTGCTCGCTTTCTTCATCCTCATTTTTGGAGCAGGGAATGGATTTTCTCAATCTGTTATTAATGTCATTATGAAGAATGTGACAAGCCCAAACCCCAATAAAGTGACTTTTGAAATTTGGCTTGAGAATGCCTCATCGGGTGCAAATGCATCAAATGTATTGTCCTTACAAAGTCTCCAGTTTAGCTTTGGTTTCAATGCTGCGGTTGCTGGAACAGGAACTATCACTCCTGCTTTGGAAGCAGGTAATCCTGCATGGTCAGTAGTTGGTCAACAAACACCTGCAATAACTTCTACCAATGTTTTTAATGTTGCTAGTTTAGGTACAGGATTGAATTTCTTTAGATTGGCAGCTGCAACTGCATCTGCTCCTGCTACAGTTATTCCAACCACAGCTAATGGTGGTATTCGTTATGCAACTTTTTCCTTTACCAATTCAGTTCCTTTTGTGACAGGAGTTCCATTTAACTTTTTGTTTAATACAACACTTGCTACAAATGGCAGAGTGAAGACGCAAGTTAATGCTTACCTAGGTGCATTAACCTTAGGTGCTGCTTGGAATGATCCTGCTCAAACAGCAGTTGCAACTGGTTATCCTGCTTCAAGATTATTAGTCGTGACTGCACCTGTGTTCCAAATTGGAAGTAGCAATGTTTGTGCTACAACTGCAACAGAAAGTAATATTGTAAACCCAGTATGTCCAAATGGAACTGGTTCTGCAACAGTTACTTTAACACCAACACCAACTACTACAACAGGTACTTATACAATTAACGGTGGAGCTAGCCAAACTTGGTCAGGTAATCCATTTACTGTAACTGGTTTGCCAATTGGATCAAATGCAATTTCAGTAACAAGTTCAACTTGTACTACACCTGCAACAGGAACAATCACTATAACAGGTTCTACAACGCCATTAACCAATACAACAAATGCTACAGCATGTGATACTTATACTTGGAGTGTAAATAGTCAAGTGTATACGACAAGTGGAACCTATACAGCAACGTCTACGAATGGTTCGGGTTGTACTGTCACAGAAACATTAAATTTGACAATTAATAACAGTAGCACTTCTAATCTATCGGCCACAGCCTGCGATACCTACACTTGGTCATGCAATGGAACTGTTTATACAACAAGTGGTGCGTATACATGTACTTCATTAAATGCAGCAGGTTGCACAAATACAGCTACATTGAATTTGACAATCAATAATAGCAGTACTTCAAGTTCATCCGCAACAGCTTGCGATACATATACTTGGTCATGTAATGGAACTGTTTACACAGCAAGTGGTGCTTATACCTGTACCTCATTAAATGCAGCAGGTTGTACAAATACAGCTACATTGAATTTGACAATCAATAATAGTACAACTTCAAGTTCATCTGCAACAGCTTGTGACACCTATACTTGGTCATGCAATGGAACTGTGTATACAGCAAGTGGCGCTTATACTTGTACCTCATTAAATACAGCAGGTTGCACAAATACAGAGACTTTGAATCTGACAATTAATAATAGCACAACTTCAAGTTCATCAGCAACAGCTTGTGATACCTATACATGGTCATGTAATGGAACAACTTATACAGCAAGTGGTGCCTATACATGTACATCATTAAATGCAGCAGGTTGCACGAATACAGCTACATTAAATTTGACAATTAATAATAGCACAACTTCGAGTTCATCTGCAACATCTTGTGATACCTATACTTGGTCATGTAATGGAACAACTTATACAGCAAGTGGTGCCTATACATGTACATCATTAAATACAGCAGGTTGTACAAATACAGAGACTTTGAATCTGACAATTAATAATAGCACAACTTCTAGCTCATCAGCAACAGCTTGTGATACTTATACATGGTCATGTAATGGAACAACTTATACAACAAGTGGTACCTATACATGTACATCATTAAATGCAGGAGGTTGTACGAATACAGAGACTTTAAATTTAACAATCAATACTAGCTCAAGCTCAAGTTCATCTGCAACAGCATGTGATACTTATACTTGGTCATGTAATGGAACAACTTATACCGCAAGTGGTGCCTATACATGTACATCATTAAATGCAGCAGGTTGTACGAATACAGAGACTTTAAACTTAACAATCAATGCTGGCACAACTTCAAGTTCATCTGCAACAGCTTGTGATACATATACATGGTCATGTAATGGAACAACTTATACAGCAAGTGGTGCTTATACATGTACATCATTAAATACAGCAGGTTGTACAAATACAGAGACTTTAAATTTGACAATTAATGCTAGCACAACTTCAAGTTCATCAGTTACAGCTTGTAATTCTTATACTTGGTCTTGTAATGGAACAACTTATACTGTAAGTGGTGCATATACATGTACTTCATTAAATGCATCAGGTTGTACGAATACAGAAACTTTGAATTTAGCAATAAATACTACCACAACGTCAAGTTCTTCACTAACAGCTTGTGATACTTATACATGGTCTTGTAATGGAAATACTTATACTGCAAGTGGTTCGTACACTTGTACATCTTCTAATGCATCAGGTTGCATTAATATTGAAACATTAAATTTAACGATTACTACGCCAACTACATCAAGCATTTCAATCACAGCTTGTGATACATATACTTGGTCTTGTAATGGAACAGCTTACACAACAGGTGGCACCTATACTTGTACATCATTAAATGCAGGAGGTTGCACTAATACGGCTACCTTGAATTTGACAATTAAC
Organism: Chitinophaga pinensis; assembly: GCA_945878115.1. Classification (GTDB taxonomy): domain Bacteria; phylum Bacteroidota; class Bacteroidia; order Chitinophagales; family Chitinophagaceae; genus OLB11. Next base: position 35,186 of record CAMDVD010000028.1, read on the forward strand.
AATAATACTTCTACAAGTTCTACAGCAACAGCATGTGATACCTATACATGGACTTGTAATGGAGCAACTTATACAGCAAGTGGTGCATATACATGTACATCATTAAATACATCAGGTTGTACAAATACAGAAACATTAAATTTGACAATCAATAACAGTTCAACAAATACATCTAATGTAACTGCTTGTGATTCATATACTTGGTCATGCAATGGTATAGGTTATGTTTCAACAGGTACATACACATGTACATCTATGAATGCTGCTGGTTGTTTACATACTGAGGTTTTAAATTTAACTATCAACAATAATACAACATCAACACTTACAGCTGCAGCTTGTGGTACTTATGCTTGGTCATGCAATAACGTGACTTACACTGCATCTGGAACTTATACCTGCACTTCTTTAAATGCAGATGGTTGTGTTAATACTGCTACATTGAATTTGACTATCGGTACAAATACTAGTGTTACCAATATTTCTGTGACTGCTTGTAACACCTATACTTGGTCTTGTAATGGTAATACATATACAGCATCTGGTGTGTATACTTGTGTAATAGTAGATCCAAATAATGGTTGCACAGCAACAACAAATCTAACTTTGACTATCACAAGTGCAACATCAAATACTACCACTGCAAGTGCTTGTGATTCTTACACATGGTCTTTAAGTGGTGCGGTTTATACATCAACAGGTTTATATACCTATACCACGATGGGTACTGGTGGTTGTGTCCATACTGAAATATTGGATTTGACAATTAATAATAGTGTTAATACTTCGGTTGTGGTTTCAGCATGTGCTACTTATACTTGGGGACTTAATGGGGTGACTTATACAGCTTCAGGTACATATACTTATACAGGCTTAACAGCAGCAGGTTGTACTGAAATAACTACATTGAATTTAACTATTTCAACTGGAACTGCGGTAACAGGCATAAACGTAACAAATATTACTGGTGTATCAGCTACATTGAATTGGGATCCTATTTCAGGAAATGGTTGGTATCAAGTTCGTTACAGACCTACAACTGCATCTGTTTGGACAGTTGCAACACAAGGCGCACCTGCGGTTTCCAAAAACATAATTGGATTATTGTATTCTACTTCTTATGAAGTTCAAATGAGATCTTTCTGCTCTCTTTCATTCGTTGGACCTTGGAGTTCTAGTGTATTCTTCACTACATCAAGTTCTTGTAATACACCTAGTGGATTAGCCGTTTCAGGTGTAACTGGTGCCTCCGCTACCGTAAACTGGAATGCAATGACAAATGCAGGATTTTATAAAGTAAGATATAAACCAGCAACATCATCTGTATGGATTGTTGGTACTACAACACCGAATACTAAATTGTTGACTGGTCTTATTTCAGGTACATTATATGATGTTCAAGTTGCTACATCTTGTTCTGGTATTACGAGTGCCTATTCTTCAACTGTTCAATTTACAACAAATGCGCCTTGTGGCACACCTTCTGGAATTAATGCATTCTTGATTACGAATACAACAACTAATTTGAACTGGACGCCAGTTGGTGGTGCTACCTACTATGGTACAAGATATAGAGCAACAACTTCTTCTACTTGGATTAATGGTTCGAATGCAACTCCATCTAAAAATATTACTGGATTGCTTCCTGCAACACAATATGAAATACAAATTACAGCATATTGTGGTTCATCAACTCCTGGTGCATATACACCTTCTTATGTTTGGACAACTGCAAATGGCGTGCCTCCTGTAGCTAATGGTGGTAACAAAATTATCAGTAGTGAACCAGAAGCAGTAGTAAGTAATATCAATATTTACCCGAATCCTACTTCAGATGTTTTGAATATCGATTTAACAGCAACAGAAGCACAAACTACTACTATAAAAATCTTAGATTTGAGTGGACGTTTAATTAAACAAGTACAAATGAAATCTGAAAAAGGTGTAAACCCTATGAGTATTAGTTTAGCTGAATTGGCAAATGGAATATATGCTTTACAAGTTTACGAAAATGATTCTATGACTCATGTAAGTAAAATTGAAAAGAAATAATATAACAAGTTAATAAATGAAAAACGCCTCTAGAAATAGGGGCGTTTTTTTGGATCCTATTGAAATGATATCCTGAAGTTTTTCAAATGGAGTGCATATACCACTCATTTCTTTCCTGCTTTTTAGGGTAAGCTAGATTTCGTAAAACTGGCAATTTAGGGTTGTGAAAAAGGAGGTTTTTCTCCTGTAGAAATTTATATGTTTCTAGAAAAGCCCTTGTTGTAAGTTATACTAAACATGTCATGAATGGAATGATTTTTAAGTGCAGATGTATTGCGGCAACGATAAATCGAAAAGCCTTTATTCTGCTGCTTTGAGCGGAAACGGATCCTGGCGTTTATTGTCAGGACGTGCGTGCTGCCCTAAACTCTACAATAAATTTGGTTTGAACAGGTTATAATAGTATTCTAAATTAATTCACCCAATTCTTCTCCTCTTGAATGATATGATGTAATTCTACTTTGACATTGTATTTTTCCTGTAAATGCTTCGCCATGCTATCTGCACTGTACACAGATCGATGTTGTCCACCGGTACATCCAAAATGAATACATAAGTTTTCAAAATCCCTGGCAATATAATCTTCCATTGTAATGTCTACTAATTGTTGCGTATTGGCAATAAATTCTGGCATACGAGTTTTCATTTCTAAAAAATCAATAACTGGTTTATCACGACCTGTTAGTTTCTTATATTCTTCAAATCGCCCTGGATTCAATATTCCGCGGCAATCAAAAACAAATCCACCATTGTTGCCAGTATCATCCGTAGGAATTCCTCTTTTATAAGAAAAACTATTGATGCGTACAGTTAATTTTGTTTCATTATTCGCTTTTAAGGGTTCGAATTTTTGAATAAAGGTAGGTTCTGCTAGTTGTTGAATAATAGAATACAAAACAGGATATTCGGGTAAAGCGTATAATGCTAACCATTGCTGAATATTAGATAATCCTTGTGGAATACTAGACAAAAAGTGAGCGCGCTTTTGTATCAATCCGCGAAAACCATATGCACCCATTACTTGTAATAAACGTACTAAAACAATTTTAGCATAATTGGAATCGAATACATCATCATCCAATGCAATTTCCTTTTTTACGAATGATTTATAATACGCATACAAGGATTGTTTCCATTCATTGGGCAGTGCCGCTTTTGCTTGCCATAATAAAGAAGCAATATCATATTGTAATGGTCCTTGCATGCCACCTTGGAAATCAATAAAATGCGGCTCTTCATTTATTATCATAATATTCCTTCCTTGGAAATCTCTAAACATGAAATGCTGAGGTTCTATTCCCTCTATTTCTAGGCTTAATTTTTCGCATTCCGTATGAAAGGCAACTTTATCATAAACAATAGATTGCAAATCCAAAAAATAATATTTAAAATATTGCAAGTCCATGTATACGGCGGCTTTGCCAAATCTAGCAGAAGCCATACATTGCGTATAGTCTACATCCTTAGCAGCAACTATTTGCATCTTGACTAAACTTTGTATTGATTTTTCATAGTAACTTTTAACTTGTTCGGTATGTCCTTGTTGTAGTACTTTATCAAGTAAGGAGAAATCGCCTAAGTCTTCTTGAATATATATGTTGCCATCGTTATTAACAGCGATAATTTTAGGAACTGGAATTTGTTGTTGGCTAAAATAATTAGAGAAATAAATAAAGGAGGCATTCTCCTTCCTATTTGCATTTTCACAAACAATGAATGAACCTTCTATTGTTATTATTCTAGTGTATTGCCTGTCAGAGCCAGCTTTGGCAAGTGGTATGATATGTAAAATATTATTTTCTCCAAAGTAATTCTTGACAAATTGATGCATGATGCAAATATAAAAAAAAGAGGCGCACAAATTGTGCACCCCTTTCTGATAAATAATAATTTGAATTATTTTGTAACTACAAATTTCACTTGTTTGCTACCTGCATCTGTTTTGATATTTACAAAATAAGTACCAGCAGCTAATTTGTTGGTGTTATAAGTATATACATCAGAGATTACATTATTTTTTGTAGAATTTGCTACAGTTTTACCTGTAATATCTACTAATGTGTAAGTAACCTTAGAAGAAGAGGCATTTAATTGTACAGATATGTTTACGATATCTGAAGTAGGATTAGGATAAACGTTTACATTACCGTTGAATGATATGTCATTAGTTGATTCAGTAAGATTAGTATTCATATGTAACACTAGAGAAGGAGAACCTGCATTTGCAAATCCGCCACTGAACATAGTACCACCAGAAAGTAAATTATTACCATCTCCATGTCTAAAACTTAAGTTAGCAGAATAATCTGAATAGTAATCTGCACCATAAGCAAAACCAGCTGTTCCACCAGGGATATCAGCATGTAGCCAATATTTAGTATTTGGATCTAATTTAATTAAAGAACCAGGAGAAACTGAATTGGATAAATCCATAGTAACCAATTGGCCTGTAATAGGGAATACTTCTGCAAGAGTGAATATGTGCGAAGCAGTTGCTACATCATCTAATTCTGTTGCATCTGTGATACGACCATTACCATCATTGTCTGTCCATTTAGATAAAGTTACGATTAATTCTTGTCCATCATATGTTGAATCGTCAATTACATCACGCATGGCAATAAACTGTACTTTCTTTGCAGAATACCCACCGTTACGGATATATAATATTGGTCCCCATTGTGAAGCTGCAGAAACATTAACATAACTATTTACAACAGGTCGGTTATTGGCAAAATCATATTCACATTTAGAATAAATAGAATCGGATATAGCATAGTTGTAAGACCAATTATTATTTAATCTTGCTAAACCAACTTCACCATCAGGAACAGTATTTATCGTGCTTGTAACGCGATACAATCCCTTTGCTTCATCATTCATATCAAATGAATCTAATTCAGTGATAAAGTTAGGAATAGAATCAAGAGAAGTTAATGGAGTTGCAAAAAATGAATTTCCTTCAGTAGAATCTTTATGAGCCCATGTACCACCTGTAAAAGAAGATTTATAATCTAATACTCCTTTCATGTGTAAAGTATCCCAAGAGTTAACTCCGAAGTTATAAATTTGAGCACCAACAAAAACGCTGAAACTATCGTCGATAGCACCATCAGTTTGGTGTTTAGGCATACATTTTCCCAAAGGCATAACTGGACTATCATTCATATAGCCAATATCAATTGGGTTTGTAATTGGATCATATCTCCAAGCAGTTAAGGACACATTTACAGGTACTGCTGCATCAATTTGTGTTTTGATTGCATTACCATCTGCAGTTGTAATCATGACAACTGGAATTTCTACTGTACCACCACTAGCACCTGCACCCATACCTGCAACGCCTAATAAATTATTTACGATGATAACACCACGTGCACCAGCGTTTTGTGCAGCCAATGCTTTTGCACCGAATTCACAACCACCTCTAAAAATAAGCGCAAAATGACCGGTAAAATAACCTGGCGCAAATGCAGTACAGCCGTTCATATTGGCTGGATCATATTTTACTGGAAAACCTTCCCATGTAGAATCTATGCTAGTTCCCCATGGTGATGTTGCTGAAGTAGAGTCTATTTCAGTAATAATTTTGTAGCCCTGAATACTTGCTGGGGCATCTACTCTAAAACTAGAGCGTCGTACTGTCTGTGCTTGCGTAAAGTTTGATAGAAGTACCAAACCCACTACTAACAATAGCGATAAAGAATGTGTAATTTTTTTCATGTTTAAATCGTTTTAATAATTTTTTCAAATGTAAAACAATAATTTGTTAATTCTAATTAAGGTAATATAGAATTTTTTTTATTTTAAAAATTGTTATTAGCTATACCCATTGATTTTAGAAAAAGCATTAGAAATCTCTTTCGTTTAGATGGAAGAAGGAATAATTGTGTAGTAATTTTATCTTACAAAGCAAGATTTGGACACCAATTCTGATAACAAAGCACTTCGTTGAAAAAGCAATCGTTAGAATGAAAAGGCGGACTTGTATGCTTATTTAATTTTTCTGCATAAAACAAGAATTGTACATTTACCAATATGAAAATTCGTACGAAACTTATACTCATTTATTTACTCTTGGGTATGGAAATGTCGTTTGCACAAACGATAAGTCGTGGACCCTATTTAAATATGGCAACGCATGCTTCCATTATTATTCGTTGGCGAACAAATATTCCTTGTAATTCTGAAATACATTATGGGCTTACAAAAAATGCGTTGAATAGCGTCGTCATTAACAATGCGAATGTGATAGATCATGGTATCCAGTTAAGCGGACTACAAGCAGATACAAAATATTTTTATGCCGTTGGTGCTTCTGGAACTATTTTACAAAGCAGCATAGAAAATTATTTTACCACTTTGCCAATTGCCTCTGTAAGTTATGACAAGCCTATACGATTTTGGGCTATAGGTGATATGGCTAAGCAAACACAACAGGAAATTGATGTTCGTGAAGCTTTTAAAAAATATGTGGATACTAACCAAGTTCATGGTTTTATTCTTTTGGGTGATAATGCGTATAACAGTGGCTTTGATGCCGATTATCAACTTGGTTTTTTTAATTATTTTCAACATGATTTACTCAAGCATATTCCAATTTGGCCCGTCTTAGGAAATCACGATTACAACAATGATTATTCTTTACGTCAATCCCATGCCATATCTTATTTGGATATTTTTACCCTTCCAGAAAATGGAGAAATTGGTGGTGTTGCCTCTGGTACAGAAAGATATTATTCTTTCAATTATGGGAATGTTCATTTTGTCCATTTAGATTCTTACGGCTTGGAAAATGTTAGCGGAAATTACTATGGACTTGCCGATACAATGTATTCGCCACAAGTGAATTGGTTACGTAGCGATTTAGCAGCGAATCAAATGCCATGGACAATAGTTTGTTTTCATCACCCGCCATATTGTATGGGTACACATAATTCAGATAATGAAATGGACCTAGTATATATACGTACTCATCTTAGCCCAATTTTAGAAAGATATAATGTGGATCTTGTTTTGAATGGACATTGTCATACTTATCAACGAAGTCGCATGATGAAAAATTATGTTGGTATGGAAAGTGATTTTGATCCTATAGAATTTAATCGTCAATCTACTTCTGGTAAGTACGACGGTACCGCAAATTCTTGCCCCTATATTAAAAATACTGTGGTACATGAAGCAAAAGATTCTGGTGTAATTTATATGGTTATAGGCTCGGGAAGTGCCGTTCCGCAAGCCCCGCAAGCCCCGCAAGCCGCTTGGCCACATGATGCCATGTATTATTCAAATTATGCCGACAATGGTTCATTACTATTAACGGTTGAAGGATCTAGATTGGATGCAGAATGGATTAGTACCGATACCGCCGATGTTATAAAAGACAGATTAACGATTTATAAAAATCGAAAGTCTTTTGAAAAAATTATTTTAAAATTGCCAGCTCCTGTAACCATAAAAGCAAGTTGGAATTCACCATATAGTTTTTCTTGGAACACTGGTGAAACTACACAAACGATGAATGCCTTCGTCACAAAGGATAGTATGTTTACGGTGACCGATTCAATGTCTTGTATCACGGATACTTTCTTAGTAGTAGATAGTGCGTCTTCTTTAGGCATTGTAAATAATGATGCATTTATAGTAAATTATTTTCCCAATCCAATCACCAATAAACTTACCATTCAACTACCGCATAGTGGAGAATATATATGTAGTTTATTTACAGAAAATGGACAACAAATTTTACGTAGAAATTTTAGAACAAATACGAACTCTTTTTCTTTAGATATAGAAAATACGATAGTTTCAGGCATTTATTTTGTTGAATTGCAAGAAAAAAATAAACCATTTCTTTCTAAAAGGAAAATTCTAATTGAGCAAAAATAATTTTCTAACGAATCAAAATAAGATCTCCTTTTTTCATGTGTTTTTTACCATCCGTTAAACAGTTATACCAAAATAAATAATAGTAGGTCCCAACTTGTGCTTGTTGATTTCGGTAGTTTCCATCCCATCCATTTCTAAAATCTGCAGTGCTCCAAATTCTTTCGCCCCATCTATCGAAAACTTCAAAACGAATTAAGTCTATACCAGCACTAGTGGTTATTTTGAAAACATCGTTTACACCATCACCATTGGGAGAAAAGGCATTTGGAACAAACACTTCATCACAGCATGGACCTGGGTCGATAGTAACTGTATCATGAATAGAACATCCATGTGCATCCGTAATTTCTACAATGTATTTTCCAAAAAATAAATCGGTAGCTCGTTGTGTATTCTGTGGTGGATTTGAATTCCATAAGTAAGTGAAAGGAACTATACCCCCTTGTACTTGAACTTCTGCCCATCCTTCATTGCCTTTGCCAAAACAGGATAAATCTTGTTTAATAAAGCTAGAAGAAAATGGAATGAATTCAGAAGTCATGGATACCGTAGTATCAAAAATGCAACCTGCTGAATCTTTAATGGTTAAGGTATACGTTCCGACTTTCAAATTGTTAAACACACCACTACTATTGATCCCGAAACCTGGTTTTAGAGAATAGACATAATTTCCTCTTCCACCAGCACCAACAACAATGATTTTTCCATCATTGATGCCTTCGCAAAGTATAGGATAGATATTTAAACTGAGTGCATGGATGGGTTCTGGCTGCGTTATTTCTATAACAGTATCTTTAGTACATCCCAATGAGTCATGGATAGAAATGGTATACATTCCAGCTTGCAGATTGACAAAATGCCCATTTAATTGCGGGCTATTTAGGTTGATTTGATAGTTTAAAAATCCTGTTCCTCCGTTCGCTAATATGTCTATTACCCCATTTCCATCTCGATAGCAAATAGGCTCTTGAATGCCGACTTGTATAATTTGGATTTCAGGATTTTGTGTAATTTGAACGACCGTAGATTGCGAACAAGTTATTGCATCCGTTGCAATAATAGTATAGGTGCCGGCAACCAAATTTGTAAAATTACCAGTGGTAGTTTGAGTTCCTATTGCTGGTTGAATTACATAATTTATTGAACCCATTCCACCAGAAGCTAGAACTTGTATTCCACCTGTATTTTGTCCATAGCAAGTTATGTTTTGATGCGTAATATTATTCCAAACTATTGCTGGCGGTGAAGTAATTGGGATAACGCCAATGGTTGTTGTACAAAGGTTAGAATCTGTAATTAAAATGGTATAATTATTTGCGCTTAAGTTAGTAAAAATACCAGTAACGTTGGATATGCCACTTGGGCTTAAAACATAAGTATATGGTGCTGTTCCACCAGTTGCATTCACAGAGATTTGTCCATCTTGCGCGTTGAAACAACTTTCATTTTGTGTGTTTAAAATATTGCCTATTAGTGGGAGTGTTTGTGTAATATTTACAGTAGTAGTAATGGAACAATTGTTTACATCTGTTGCAGTGACAGTAAAATTATTCGCTAACAATCCTGTAAATAAGCCATTATTATTGGAGGCATTTTGTGGCGTAATACTGTACGTATAATTACTACCTGTTCCACCAATTGCGACTGCAGAAATGGATGCATTGCTAGCTCCATTACAAAGAATAGTGGTATGTACTACAGACGCGAATTGCAACACTGGCGGATTGGAAATCGTAACCGAAGTGATGTAATTACATCCAATCACATCACTCACAGTAATGGTATAATTATTCGCAGATAAGCCCGTAAAAATACCACTACCATTAACGATGTTACCTGGCTGTAAATTATATTGTAAAACGCCATTTCCTCCAGAACAATTCAATTGTATACTTCCATCATTATTGTTATTGCAAGAAATATTTACACCGTTTATATTATTCAATAGAATTGGAGAAGGTTCAGTAATATTTACAATAGTGCTTATGGAACAATTGTTTGCATCACTTACAACAACGGTATAAGTATTTGCAAGCAATCCCGAAAATTGTCCTGTTGTAGAATTTATATTTAGTGGTAATAAAGTGTAATTTAAAGAACCAGTTCCATTGATTGCTTGTAGAAAAATAGCGCCATTGGCTAGTCCATTACAAGTAACTTGGATAGCGGAAAATGTATCGATGATAATAGGCAGAGGTTCAGCAATAAATGCTGTAGTGGTTTGAGTACATCCATTGGCATCAGTAGCTAAAATAGTGTATATGATATTCCCTACTAAATTAGTATACAAATTCGGTGGTGTAAATAGTCCAGCTGGATTAATGGAATAAATTATGTTCGGTGTTCCGCCTTGTATACTGAAATTAATATTACCATTATTTGCCCCATAACAGGTTACCGCAGAGGTAATCACATTCGTAAATTGCAAGGCATTTGGTTCTGCAATTGCAATGGTTGTATTTACGCTACAGCCATTGGAATCAGACACGGTGAGGATATAATTATTAGCGATTAAATTGCTAAAAATTCCATTTGCATTGGATTGCCCATTTGGTTGAATCGTATACAATAAATTGCCGATTCCACCTGTTGCTGTTACAGCAAGACTTCCATTATTTCCACCAAAACACGATACATTTATGTGTGAACTACTATTGATGGTAGGACCATTGCTGGTTAACATATTAAATATACTTGAGGCAGTACATCCGTTCGCATCCTTCACTATAACAGTATATATATTGCTACATAAATTGGTAAATAACGAACTCGATTGAAAGGTTATATTATCCAAACTATAGGTGAAAATACTAGATGAACCGCCACTTGCTGTAATGCTCGCGCTACCATCGCAACCTGGAGTACAAGAAGCAGCAACTAACGCAATTGCGGTGATGTTAGGGGATGCTTGTATCGTGGTGGTAATGATGCTTGAACCTGTGCACCCATTTGCATCTTTCACAAGAACAGTATAATTACCAAGCAATAGTCCATTAAAAATTGGCGAGGATTGAAAGTTGATTCCATCCATAGAAAAAGTGTAAGCACCACTACCGCCAATAGCAGATATGGTGGCGGTGCCGTCAGCACCTGGAAAACAACTTATACTGGTTAATAGGACTGAGGTAATACTTGGCGCATTCGGCGTCACGACTGCGATTGTACTTGTAACACTACAAGCATTAGCATCCTGCACTGTGATGGTGTATGTACCTGTTCCAATTCCATTAAAAATAGGACTGTTTTGAAATGCTACACCGATAGAATATGTGTAAGCAGGTATACCACCACTTGCAGTTATGGTTATCACAGCATCATTGCCTGGGACACAACTTGGAATAGTAGATGATACATTAGAAATCAATAATGGTGCTGGTTCTGTGATATTGATAGAAGAAGTCGCCGTACAATTATTTGCATCTTGAATAGTTACTGTATAGGTTCCTGCTGTTTGATTGGTGAAAGTATTTCCATTTTGAAATGGTCCAGCATTGAGTTGATATTGGTAGTTTATGGTGCCACCATTTCCAATAGCAGTGATGGTGCTCGTACCTCCATTACAAAGAATACTAGAAGCAGATAAATTAACAGTCAGCACATTTGGTTCAATAATATTTATACTAGATGTAGCGGTACAATTGTTTGCATCTTTGATAGTAACGGAATAAATACCTGCACTTAAATTAGTGAATACATTTCCATTTTGAAAAGCATTTGCATTGAGTTGATATTGATATAAACCTGTTCCGCCAAGTCCAGTGGCGGTGAT
>CAMDVD010000029.1 GCA_945878115.1 Chitinophaga pinensis
AAAAAGTAGGTGATGATATGCATCTACTCTCCCAAAAAATAGGAACTCGATTAACACTTTCAAATTGATAAACAAAGCCCCGGCAAGTCCGGGGTTTTTTATTAGACACTTTAAGACATTACAAGACTATGGATGGACATTTTAAGATAAAATCATACGGTTACGGGGAATTGGCTCAGCTCTATTTCCCTTCTATATCAAAGAAAAGTGCCAGTGCTCAATTACGCAGATGGATCAAATTAAGTGACAAGGTATTGCCGATGCTAAAAAACCTGGGTTACAAGCCTGGGAATCGCCTATTGACACCAGCACATGTGAAAGTTATTGTTAATGAGTTTGGGGAGCCGTGATGTTGTTTTAACGTTTTGCAGCAAAAAGAAGTTGGCGATTTCGAAGCACTGAACTTGATACGAAGCACAAAGCTTCATTTAACCAATGATCCGCCAATTTTCTTGTAGGTGCTGTTATAGCACGTTTTATTAGTAGTGTCCTTTCCCATTTATACAATGTCTTATGCCGCCTCTTGGGTTTTCCATGTCGCCTTTGTAACGGGGAATTAAATGGCAATGAAAGTGAAATACAGTCTGACCAGCAGATTCTCCACAATTCATTCCGATATTATAGCCATGAGGTTTATATTTTTCTTCGATTAATTCTTTGGCTATTTCGATTGTAGAAGTCAATTCATTTTTCTCGCTTTCCGAAAGTTCAAAATAGTCCTTTCTTACAACATTACTTATTATTAAAAGATGACCTGGCGAAACAGGGAATGCATCTTCAACTATGAAGAATGAGTTGTTTTTATAAATTATTCTGTCTGCTTGTATTTCTGTAAAGTCTTTCATTAAAATGTGCCTATTAATTCTATTTCCGGTTTCCATTGCTGAATAGAATGGGTCAAAGCTAAGTTGTATTGAGTTTCTAAAAATCGTCTCCTACTTTCTTTTGTCGAACCCGTCTGATTAATAATTGTTTCTGCTAATGGATGTTTACTTTCAATGTAAAATTCGTTTCTATTAAACAATCTATGAAGAAATCTTTTTTCTGGAATTTTAGCCTTTTTACTTAAGTTGATTTTACTATCTGCCAGAACCAGATTCCATACTCCATTAATGTTAGCTCCTGCTGATGAATGAGCTAGTTTATTTGCATGTGGTAAGAAATGGTCAACCTCACAAATGTTTTGGTCATTTTTATTTATGGAAATATCTAGATATGAGTAAAAGCATTTTCCTTTTTGATAACCATTCAACGAATCACGAACTGAGGTAATATCAATTCGCCTCATTAAGTTACTCTCAATGAAAAAAAGAGATTTATTCTCATCATACTTAACTTCCAATAAATTAGGATTAATTTGCAAGTTCCAAGCTGTTTCAACTAAGTTCCATCGAGCTTCAACTTCTTGTTCCAAGTTTCTATACTGGAATAATTCTTTAATCTTTAATAAATTGTCGGTAACTACTATTTCTTTTTTGCCTTGACTATAATTTTTTTCATAAAATGGATTAGGAATTGTCCCACCATTAACGTTTTGGAAAGCGTCAACTACATTTACAAAACCATGTTTTTCGGTCAAACTGTAAAGGTCTTCTTTTGTAATCTTTTCATTGAGGTAGTTTCTGCAACCTTCTAAAAACTTACTCGAACTAGCATTGCCTTGTTTGTCACTTTTTTTTAAATGCTCCACTATGGAGTTTGCAAATGGTATTGCTAATTCATCAAGCGATATTTTTGTTTTTTCTTTTTCGATTAATCCGAGTAACGATTTTGCGAAGGCAAATTTGTATGTCGCTGAGTTTTTTCCAAATAGAATAATAGCTCTCCATTGAGATTCTAGTGAGGGGTCTTTTATTTGGAATTGTGCCGTCATTTAAAATTTGCTATAATGTTTTGCGCATAGGCCTAGTTCGGGCATTCAAAGATACTTCGCCGAAATTAAGAACCAAACGATCAAATGAGAAACTTCGACTGAAAAGAGCTGTCGCCCGCATTAGGCTTATGCGCTGTTACCTGCTCGCCACCTAAGCGTTATACATCCGTCTTTCTTTGTATCTTGCTGTTTTTTATCTTGCAGAATGATAGAATGCTATTATAAAATAGGGTGCGCCGAAGGCGTACTTTTATTTGAATACAATTATCGAAGGCTATAATTGTTTTATGATGTTTGTCCGATTATATTTGTTACCAACATATATGTTTGAATAAATGGAGGATACAAAATTGGATTTACAGAAAATTATTAAAAGGCTCGAAATTATTAAGAGTCTAGTCATACTAGAAGAAGATGAAGAAATAGAAATACATATTTCAAGACTTCAAAAATTAGATATTCCAAATGAAGTATTTGAAATTATCAAAGAACTTCAAAATAAATCATTTGGAAATGCAATAAATAAAATTGAAAAGTTTTTAACTGCAAACAATCAAGTTGCATTTTATATTGACCCAGAAATTGAAGCATTAAGGTTTGAAGCTAAGGCGTTGGAAAAACAAATACAACAACGAAGTGAAGAGAAGGCTGAATTGGATAAACTTATTTTTGAATTTGGGGTACGACATAATCAGGAATTAGGTGAGTTGATTTTAAAGATTTTAGAATTCAGAAAAGCACAAACAAAAGGAACACCACAAGAAGAAGAAGCAAAAAAAGATTACGAAGATTTTAATACTGACTATGAAGCGACCAAGGATGAAATAATAATCTCGTTAAATGAAGATGAACTAAAGGAGTTGAAAAGCAATTACAGAAAAGCAAGTAAACTTTGCCATCCTGATGTGGTAAATGATTCTCAAAAAGATTTAGCAAATAAAATATTTATTGAGTTGAACGAAGCATATGAAAAAAATAATTTAGTAAGAGTTCAAGAGATATTAGAAGATTTGGAAAACGGAAAAGCATTCACAAGCAAGTCGGATATAATAAACATAAAACAAGAATTGCAAACTGAGTTGGAAAGATTAAGAATAAAATTAGCCGAATTGAATATGATGATAGATAGCATAAAAATAAGTGACACGTATGATAAGATAGCAAGTATTTCAAATTGGGATGAATACTTTCAGGAAACTAAACAACAATTAAAGGAACAATTAAAAGAGTTTGAAAATGGAAGAGAATAAATTAATAAAGTACGATGATGGGCAACTCAAAAAAGTAGAAAATTCACTTGCCATTACAAGGAAAATATTATTAAAACTAAACAGTAGGCTGATTCCGTATAGGAAAATTTATAAGTGGGGTTTTTGTAATTCTAACAAAGAAATAATCATAAATTGTATTTATGACTTCGTTTCTTTTTTTGAAAATGAGTTTGCTAAAGTTAAGCAAGGAAGTAAATATGGAGTGGTTGATATTAGAGGAAATGAAATTATTCCTTGTGTTTATGAAAATCTGCAATTCATTAATGAGAATTTAATAGCAATAATGTTGGATAATCATTGGGGATTTATAGATAATAAAAATCAGATATTGATAGAGGTTAAATATTCAAGTATTAGAAAGTTTAATAATACACATACGTTTGTGGAACTAGATAACAAATGGGGGATAATTGATAGGTTTGATAATGTTTTTGTCGATTTTAAATTTGATAGAGTTAATTATATTGGAGAAGATATGTGTCCAGTAATGATAAATGGTAAGTGGGGGTTTCTTAATACTGAAGGTATTGAAGTTATAGAATGTAAATATAATTCCGTTGGTACTTTTAGTGAAGGATTATGTCAAGTAAAAATGGGTGAAAAATGGGGATTCATAGACAAAGCTGACAAATTAGTCATTGAATATAATTATCGGTGGGGGCCAACAAAATTTAAGGAGGGAATCGCAATAGTGTGGCGTGATACTGGCAATTCGGGTGTGCGTATAATTATTAATAGGAATGAAGAAGAAGTTCTTACTTATAAGAAATTTAAAAATGATATTGATGAGTTTAATGAAGGGCTAGCATTAGTAAGAGTAGAAAGTAATGATACATTTAGTAAAGGGCTCGAGAAACTGATGGGGCTTCAAAAAAAAAGTGGCTTTATTAATAAAGAAGGTGAAATAATAATACCATGTATTTACGAAGAAAATAATATTGGTAGTTTTGCAAATGGGTTTGCTTTGATAAGTCATTATTACAGCCATCCCAACGAATGGGATACTGGTAATGATTACTATTATGATTTAATAGGATATATTAGTAAAAGTGGTGTTGAATATTGGGAAGATGGTATTGACCCTCAATATTATTTAGATAAATATTCCAACAAAGAAAGCTTATATGTGAATGCAAATTATGAAATGTATTTATGCTCTAAAGCAATTAAATTAAACTCCAGTTTTTCCAAAGCTTATTTTAATCGAGGGAGGGCAATTATAAAAAAATGCATTGGTAATGATAATATTACTGCTTTTAAAACCGCTCTTATTGATTTTGAAAAGGCGATAGAAATTGAACCGGAAAATTCTAATTATCTTTATTGGCTGGGTATTGCAAAGTCTGGTGCATTGGATTACCTAGGAGCTATAGATTCCTTCAATATATTATTAGAAATGGATTCGGAAAATGTTGATTTGTTAATGAATAGAGCAAAAGCGAAGCGGAAAATACTTGATTATTCGGGGGCAATAATGGATTATACTTCTGTATTAGATTTGTCTAACAATAAAGATACACAAATTATTGGTGCTTATATTCAGCGTGGTATCGTCAAATTATTAATGAATAATTTTTCTGGAGCGATTGCAGATTATAACTCTGTTCTGAAAATTGCTCCAAGTTATATACATGCGTATATTCTTAGAGGTGATGCTCGTCAGAAATCAGGAGATTTACTTTTTAATGAAGATTGGCAATTTGCAGATGAAATTTGTAAAAAAAATGGGATGTCAGCTATGGATAAAAAATGGACAATTGAATATCTAATATCTAAATAGAATATAATGAAACAGTACATTGCCATTTTGGATATACTTGGGTTTAAGAAGTTGTTTTCCAAATTACTCTCCGTGAAATTTACTAATTATAAAACTTCTAATTTGCTTAAGCCATACTCTAATGATGAACTTAATTAACTTTCCTAATCTGGAAATTCGATCTTTAAAAGATATGGAAGAGAATATGAAAATATTTTACCAATTTAAATCAAATTGCTTCTACACGGGACCTCACCTTTTTCGAGGTCATGCTAATCACGAATGGAGCATAATACCAGCTATTGCAAGAACCAAAAAAAAACCACATGAGCTAGCCGCAATAGAAAAGGAGATGGTTCATGAATTTATTTCAACGATGAAGTCGAATGGATTTGGATGCTATATAAGAGAGAAGTACTTAAATGCGCAATACCTCGATGAATGGTTAATGTTACAACAGGCACAGCACTATGGATTACCTACTCGACTAATTGATTGGACGTATAAGGAGAATATTGCGATGGCATTTGCAGTACTTGACTCATCAATGGATAATTATGACGGCGCAGTTTTTTTATTTCTTGGTCAACATGAATCAGTCTTGAATCATGATAGTGAATATGGTTATGTTGATTTAAATCCATATACTATAGTTAAAGCAGGGGAATTTAAAATCATCCTGCCAAATACACATCTTGATGAGCAAATGAATAACGTAATTGGTGAAAGAAGAATGTCGAAGCAAGGTGGAAAATTTATCATTCAGGACTACGCTACAAGCACACTGGATTTAGCTGAAAATAGTCAATTTGAAAAGATGCTATTCAAATTTATAATTCCTAGTGATTCAAAAACAGCAATACGGAATGAGTTTGCTCAACTTGGGGTTAATCAAGACACGTTGTATCATGCGAAAATTGACAAAATAGACTACATTGTAAAGATATTAAAAGATAAATATGGGGTCTGAGTAATAATGAAGGGTACAAAGGATTTAAGAAATGCGAACAAAGTGAATAATGAACTTTTCAAGCTCTTCTTGCCGGTGTTGTTGGCGTTTCGCCCCTGCAATGGAAGGACTGAACATTAAGTTATTTCCAATTCGATACGGAATAGCGTAAGTTATAGCCGTATCTTAAACGAGAAACGGGGTGCAATTTGTGTAAAGAGCTGTTGCATTTATACTTAATGAACCGCTGTATTCGATACCCTTACGTACAGTGGTGTGAGAGGCGCACCTCGTCAGTGAAAACTGGCGAGGCCGTCTACTCGATTGGGTGCTGGCCAATTTATTTTTTAGCCTCTTGATTTATTCGTTTGAACATTTCAGTTGCTACTTCGTTTTTAATTATCCTTTCCACTTTTTCAATTATTTGGTTTGCATAGGATTCGGTATTGACCCCTGCATGCCAAGCAATAGAATCATGGTCATACCTGCCATCAAATTCTGTATTGAAATTGAAATTTCCTAATTCAACTATTTTATACCCTGCGTCAAATCGCTTATCTATTCTTTCAAAACAATTTGACAAGTCAGAATATTCTGTTGTGTTTAATAGGTCTTTAATTTTATTGCCATCATATACAGATTCATTAACCCAAATTGAAAATTTATGATATTGTTCTAACCAAACACCAAGAGATTCCGGCCCATGACCTTCAAGATACCAAACTATTCTATTTTCTTGCCATCTCCATTCTTTGGGAAGATTACTGCTAAAGTATTCAATAAGCTTACTATTCAATTTTGCGAACCAGAGATTTTTTAAGTTTTCTTTTTGATTCGCTAATTCATAGAATGATACCCAAGTATCATAACCTTCGTTTTCAAATAATCTCATTGATTTTATTAATAATTCTTTATTCATTTTAAAGTTGTTTAATTAAAAGTATGTATTGTTCAAGATATTCCTTTAGTCTATAATTTTTAGGGTTTATTTCTTTAATCGAGTTATAAATAATTTTTACAATTTCCTCATCGAATGACCAATTTGTAATTTTTATCGGTACTATAGGTGGTAATTTTTCATCCAATAAATAAGATGGCTTATCAAGGGAATGATAATCTAACACTTTTTTCTTGTTAGGTGTTAAATACAATATCCTGAAATGCCTTAGATAATCATCAGTCTCGTAATTCAGATTCGGATTTCTTAAATAAATTTGATGATACCAATATCTATAAAGTTGGTTGGGCTGATCATGAGCATAGTTAGATTTATTTTCAATAACAACTAATGAGTGAGGAGACTCTCTATGTAATAATACGTCGATTCTATCCTTTTCATTTGTAACTGACCAGAAATTTAATTCCGGTTGGTCAATTCCCAATTCGGTAAGAAATACAGATAGGAATAGATTGCCTTGTCCATGGCTCGATCTTGGGTTCAACAAAAAAGCAAGTAATTCGCTGTGTTTCATTTCATCAATATTAAAAAAAGTGAAGTAATTCAAGGAAGTACTATTTGTCCTTTGAGCAAACAGCTCCGCTTCTTTATTGCTTTTGAATTGCTTAGTTAGTAATGAAATATTCTTTACTTCTTTAGAGTAATAAAGATTAGTATCGAGGTGAGTGATTAGATTTTTATTTCCAATATATAAAGTATGTTTTAATTGTCTATATTTTATTAGTAAATCTTTAAGCATATTTATTCGTTCAGGTATCGGATCCTTGTGGCTTGCACCCAACGGTCTTTTTGCAGCGGCAGAAAGGATATTCAAAGTTACTCCGTTTGGATTCTGTTCCAAAAGATGATGAAAGAAAAAAAATCTGAAAAGTTACTAAGCCCTTTTTGCTGCTGAAAAATGTGTGTGCCTAGAATGATAAATAAGTTCTTTGATTATTTTATTAAAGAAGCCAGAGAGTAAAAGTCTCTTATGCGCGGAGTAACGACCCAAAGCATTAGCAAGTCGCAAGGGTGGTGCGAGTAATTGTACATCTGAAGTAAGCGAGACTGCAAAGGTTTGTACTGACGAACAGAAACTGTATATGAGGCATGTAAAGGAGGATGAGTAAGCACATCATTATGAAGTCCCAAATTTTTAAACCGATACATTTAGATGCAGCAGGCATAAACCGAAGGCTATTTATCTTACCAAGGGAGACCCTACATGTTGAAAGATGAGAAGGAGTCAGCCGAGGTCATAGTAGTAAGTGAAACGAGCCATCAAATTAAAAGAAACTGTGGAGGTCTCATTCTTACGAAGGACTGAACATTAAGTTGTATCCAATTCGATACGGAATAGCGTAAGTTATAGCCGTATCTTAAATGAGAAACAGGGTGCAATTGGTGTAAAGAGCTATTGCATTTATACTTAATGAACCGCTGTATACGAGACCCGATCGCACATTGGTGGGAGAGGCGTACCTTGTCAGTGTAAACTGGCGAGGCCGTCTACTCGATTAGCAGTAGGCCATTTGTTTTTAAATCTATTTTTTATTCTTCTCTATTTCATCTCTGAAAAGTGCAGGTGCCACTGTGTCCATTATTGGGGGAAGCATTTTCATTCCAAGTTTATGAAAGTATCTGTGAATGAACAATGCAAATGGAATTCGTTTTCCTAAATAATTCGACTTTGCCTCTTCAAAGTTTTTAAATTTCTTGCCGAGTTTTGTCCTAATATATTCGTGGTAAGCATCAAGCACTAAATGAAGGGGGTGGCTATCTGATAAGGCAATTTGATGAAATATTAAGGAATCAATATTCACTATTGTCAATGGCTTAATTCGATGAATAAATAAACCTTCCTGTGCTAAAATTTGCAATTCGTCTTGAAACCATGAGTTGATTATGTCGTTAAATCCTGAGGTATCATACTGGTGATCATGTGTTATAAGAATAGGGTAAATAAATACATCCTTGTAGTAGTAGTCTTTATCCGCAGAAAAGTTTTTTTTAAGAATTGTTTTTATGAATTTTATTAGCTGCATTACAGCTCCCGGCTTTTCTTTTCCATCCGGCATTGTTTCATAATATAATCTTTTCCCAAACTCTTCATCGTAAATATTGAAATCAAAGGATCCCTTTAGGTCTGCTCTGATTAAAAAATCTTTCGACTCAAAAAGCAAGATATTTTTTCCTTTGCGTATGTAATAATCTGGAGCACTTTCAATTCCCATATCTGACAATTGCTTGCCAGTATATTTCAAACATTTGTTCAGGTAAATTATCCCCAGGATACGATAAACAAGTATTTGCTCGGAGAACTCATAGCAATATATTCCTTTTAAGTCAGAAATTCGTTGATTAGCTGGAAGCGTTTTATTTATACTATTCAGCAAAAAATATACTCCTTTAAAAATCTTCTCTACTACAAACAAATTGAATATTATCCTATAAACTCCATTAGCTACTTTGTAAAAAGGTCTTTCTCTTATTGTTAGAAAATCATCCTCTTTTAATAGGTCATTGTCATGAACAATTAACTTTTCAATAAAGGCACATCCTTCTTCAAAAGAATCTCCTGGAGTAACTACAACATCTGAATGAGCCTCCTTTTCACTTAATATAGCGGAGTTTGTAAGTCCTAATAAACTATTGAGATATTCTTGCCATGACGGGCGATTGAAATGTGCAAGAAAAGAAATAAGTAATGGTTTTGTTTGAAGATTTGATTCTAAATATTCGAAGAGATAAATTGCTTTAATAGTTTGTGTAGCCCATATCTCAATAATGTCATAGTTGGACTTATCTGAAACTGGATAGTACATACAAAATAACATGGCCGGAATCTTAAATGGCTCATCTAAATCAGCTGTTGACGAAAATGCAATTTGCTGACTTTGTGTAAATTCTGTATTAAGGACAATGTATGCTTTGAATAGATTTCTCTCAAATTCTTCGTGGGTTTGCGTCTCCGGCTCGTCGGGTCTAGAGAAAAAGTATTCAAATAATTTAAGCCCACTATATGTATTGATAATCCCTAGCTTTACTCCTTGATTCTCAATCGCATTTATTCTTACATATAGTTCTTGTGCAAATTCTACATTTTCTGATCCAAAAATTGTTTGAAGTAATTTTTTGTGGTCATCATACTTAGAATCAAATGACTTAAATCCAAGTAGGAAAGCAGCCACATTTAATATGATATTCCTTGACCCACCACTCAAATATTGTTCAATGGATAGGGGCTGCTCATCTGGGAATGCAACTTTGAATTCAAGTAATTGTCCGATGTTTAATCCATTACCCATTTTTATTTGTATTGTTCTTGTTTTGGATGTGTGTAGGGCTTATGCTGTTGGCGGTTCGTGCTGTATCTTTAAGTCAATATATAATAATGTTGTAATATATTCATTGCAGTCCAATTTAGACTATAATTGTGATTCAAAACAAAACCTGGTCGTCCATTCGCAATTGCCAAATTTCCATTCCAATTTAAAAATGTTCCAGCTATTACTCCTCGCCCTTGATGAATTGAAAATTGCGCATAACCTACTCCCTGATTAAGGGGTGCATTTTGGTAAGAGAGGTCATTACTAATAAATAATACTATTCCTCTTGAAACTTGAAGAGGAAATGTTGAACTAAATATTTCAGTTCTTTTTACATCCTTCCAAAAGTCATAACATCCAATGTTCTGCGCACCGTGTTGACCTAATGTTACTGGTTGTGCTTGTCCAAAAACAAAATATGGTAGGACTTGCGCAACAGTTTTATATTTTATTTCAATTGGATAAAATTGTCCATCTTTCTCTAATACAATATCAATGTATACATTGTTTATATCTGCCCATGGGTAAGCAGGTAATAGATTGTTCGGAATATGGTATTCAATAAAAACATTGTCGAATAAACTTGTTAGAATAAAATGATTAGCCAAATATAATTTAACATCCTCTTCTCTTAGAAAGTAGTCGACTCTAAGATTAAGTGCATTAATAATTTCAGTTAAAATCTGTTGTCTCATAAGAATGTGTTTTATGGGTTACATGCATGTAGGCGGTTCTTGCTTTTTATTTAAATTCAAACTTCGTTATTTGTTCTATTGGGATTATAAGTGTTGAATTTGTTGAATCAATTTTGACAAAGACAAACTTGTTAGTTTTGCCGATGTACAAGTTTT
This sequence comes from Chitinophaga pinensis, assembly GCA_945878115.1. Lineage (GTDB taxonomy): Bacteria > Bacteroidota > Bacteroidia > Chitinophagales > Chitinophagaceae > OLB11. Next base: position 10,970 of record CAMDVD010000029.1, read on the forward strand.
TAGTTCTTTTGTTACAATTTACAATGTTATCCTTCATAACAATTTGTGTTTCTATACCATTCATTTCTGTGGTTCTAATATCCTTTCTTGCAAATAAGTATATTGAGAGTGAAAGGCTAACCCCCATAATCACTATTCCATAAAAATTCTGAATATCTATTTCTCCGTTTTCCTCCTTTGATAAAAATAGATACGTCAACATCTGGATAGAGCAAAATGAAATTAAATAAATCATTAAATAGTTTAATGGGAGGATTTTAAAATAAAGAAGCCCGATTTGAATTAAAACGGCAATAAGGAACCAGAAAAAATATTTGTACCTGACTGGGTATAGAAGAATAAGAAGTTTCTTCATAATTTCCTCTAATTGAAGATTGGAACTTTTTCTCAACAAGTTAAGCATCATCATTGTAATTAACGTCATAGTCATTCCAAAAATGATTATGATATTAATATCACCAAAAAATGAGGTTATAATTTCTTGAAACTCTAAGTAGGCAATTATATGTACATTAAAATATGAATAGTAAAATATCAACTTTAAAACGCCACAGAAAACTAACAGCCCTCCTGATAAAGGTATTAATTTGGTTATTTTATCTATCATACATAATATTTGTCTCTTAGTGATATATTGTTTGTGTAAAGCTCTTGGGGCATGACCGCCAACGAGTATATAAACGCTACAAAAATTCGCAAATCCTACTTTGATTAACTGGATACGCGAATGAATAAGTAGATATTTTCTCTAAAATTTATCAATTATTACCTCTCAAATATAATAATAAACCCTCATATTTTAACATTAGCCCACTTATTTATACACTTCTTGTTGTGAGGCACAACTTATTGATTTTTCTAAGCCATAAATTCTATATTTTTTTTGCATTATAAATAAAAATAGAGTTTTACTATCCTAAAACTCTATTTTTTATTTAATTTATTTGTCTGGAACCCAGGTTCTTCTTCCAAATGCATCGGTGTCCCAATGCCCACTAGTCTCTTTGTTGTCCTTATAGGTTTGTCTTCCAAAAGCATCCGTATCATAAGTTCCTTTTGTACCATTGTTGTCTTGGTAAGTTTGTCTACCAAAAGCATCCGTATCATAAGTTCCTTTTGTACCGTTATTGTCTTGGTAGGTTTTTCTGCCAAAAGCATCAGTGTCATAAGTTGCTTTTGTGCCATTGTTGTCTTGATATGTTTTTCTGCCAAAAGCATCAGTGTCATAAGTTCCTTTTGTACCATCGTTGCCAACCCAAACTTTTCTACCAAAAGCATCCGTATCATAGTGTCCACCTGAACTTTGAGCAAATGTTTGTGTTGTGATGAAAATTCCAATTGCGATTAATACTAATTTTATTTTGTTCATTGTTTGAAATTTTATTTTTTGCCTACTCTTTCAAAATTGTGGTTTTCGGCTTCCCCATATATTTCCCATTTTCCCTCTCATGGATAGTTGTTTGGTAAAATGGCATACAACGTATAGCGATAGAAGCTGTTGTGGCATGCACAGGTAGTCAGCTTGGATGAAAGAGACGAAAGAAGAATAAATAAAATCAGACCGAAAAGAGGTATACCTACATTTTTGGTGCATCTGTTATTCTCATGTCTGCTATTCGCTGACTTTTGTTACTCTATCATGCTCACTAAAGCGCCGCTTCATTTATTTGGCAACTTGAGATAAACTATCTATGCTTTTGGCAACTTGCGTTATTAATAAGTCAACTGAGTAGCTGTGCAAGTGTTCGCTGTAAAAATTACAGTACCTGACCAATATTCATTACCGGTTTCGTCTTTAACGCTGTAGGTTGCTGTTCTATTTTTATCACTACCTAAGTCTTTATTGATAGTCACTGATCCACTTTGACCGCAGTTTGGAGCGCCTGTCCAATAAACCGATGTGGCTGAAGAGCCTACCACAACACCGTCAACATAATATGTTAAGGCGTTTGCGCCATCAGCTACTAATGAGTCTGATGTTGCTTGATCATACCAAAACACCATACTGCCTTCATACGCGCAGCTACCATCATCTTCCTCTGCTTTTGAATTGTAATTCTTGCTGTCTGGATCCTTACAGCCTTTGATTGTACTTTTTTTGCAACTGTCTAACACGGCGATGCCGCTTACTAATGCGATGCAAATAATTAATTTTACTACGTTTTTCATGTTCTATTTTTTTTGTTTTCCTACTCGTTTGGCTTTTCGGTTACGCCCCGTTTTTTATGTGGTCGCTGGTCTCCGCATTTATTTTTAGTCTTTTAATGATAGTTGATGATATGATGTGTAAGCTTATGATAAAGCTGTTCATTTACTTTTACAGCGATGCTTGATGCTGCTTTATGTAGCGGTATGTCCTTATTTGATATACGTTGACATATCCGATTTAATTTTATCATAGTCTGCTTGCGTAATTAATCCAAGCTCAAGTTTATCCTTCGCCTTTTTTAATTGTGCCAATGCATCATCACTCGATAAGCCAAACCCTTTTATTTCGCCCGTTGATAAGGCGTTTTCAAATTGGATGGTATAATTGGATATGCCTGTAATTCCTTTTGTTCGGAAAGACACTGAATATCCAGCACGCTTATTGCCAGAAACATAGATTCGTTTAATCTCGGTTTCAGTACCACTCGCCGAAGCTGATAAATTGGTGATTGCTAATATAAGTCCATCACCTTCTGTAATAAAGGCAAATGTTTTATTTGATGATGGGACACCGATTTTAATTCGATCGCCGATTTTATACACCGCGCCGTCAGTTCCTACATACGAGGTGTATTCTCCACGCTTTGCTGTTGCTAAGTCAGCATACTTAATTTCTTGACCCATTACGGTTGCAGTAGTTATTGAGAAAAGAAAAGCGACAATTAAATTTAATTTCATAGTTATTATTTTTAGGGTTCACACAAAGTACTTTAATATTTTTGCCAAATAAGGTCAATCTCTTGGATACCTGAGTAAATTGACTTTATTTGGCAAATAATTTTAGTTATGTTTAACCAGAATAGAATTTACAGGCTGTTTCAATTAATTAATTATCTGAAAGCTCGGCCTGCAAAATCGGTGCGAAGTATTGAAATATTCTTGGATACTTCCGGAAGAACGGTATATCGTTACCTCGATTTATTGAAAGACCTAGGGTTCAACGTTGAGAAAGACAGTAACAACAAACTATTTATTGCTGTTTCATCAGACCTTGACCTTATTCCTTTTACACCACAAGAAGCGGACTACCTTAAAAAGCTCATTTTAACTACCGGAAAGAAAAACCAATTGGCGCAAAGTGTTTTGCAAAAAGTACAGCAATCCAGCGAAATTCAATTCGTAGCCGATAGTTTATTCAAAGCGCACCTTTCAAAAATTGTGGAGCAAATTTCGGTGGCAATCATAGAAAGAAAACAGCTTTTAATAAAAGGATACAGTTCTGCCAACAGTCAAAGTGTTTCCGATCGTTTAGTAGAGCCTGTATGCTTTACCGATAATTACGATGCCGTTTCTGCTTTTGAAATAAAAACAAGGCTGAACAAGTATTTCAATATTGAACGTATAAATAGTTTAGAAGTATTGGAAACACCAATGAAACATGAAGCCCAACATGAATTCCATAAGCCTGATATTTTTAGTTTCCAAAGCAAGAGCATGAATAAGGAAATTGAATTGCAAATGTCTATGAGGGCTTACTTGTTGTTAAAAGAAGAATACCCAATGAGCGCTGCGTTTATTAAGCCAATTCCTGATACAGGCAAGTATTATTTCAAGGCAAACGTACAAAGCTTTAAAGCGCCGGGACGTTTTGTACTGGGCTTTTTAGAGGAAATCCAAGTAATAGGCTCAAAAGAATTTGTGCGGTACATTCAGCGAGTGGTGCAAAAAAACACCTAGTTATTTTTTACGCTTATACGCAAATTTTCCAAATCACATAAGCCAATGCCAATGGCATGCTTAGCAAAAACACGACACTTACCAGGCAGCCTCTACTAGTTTTGTTATACACTTTATTGTACAAGGCTTTCTTGGGGTTTGTTATCCAACCCATGCCTCGAGGAGCTTTAAAACCTAGGTTGTGGCGAATGATGCGCTTTACCGAAGTGCGAGCTGCAATTCGTTTATTAAGATTTGGTATGCGGAATCCGAATTTCATATTATAGGCTATTATAGTAGTTCCGTATTTTATTAGACATTAACTGCCTGCGTTCTTCGAGAAAATTGTCGTACCCATTAATGTCCAAACTGAAAATAGATTCAGGAATACAATGTGTTCTCAGATTAGACAATAGCTCGTCCATCGTTTCGATTCCTCCATATTTCATATTTCCACCTTCGCATTGTTCCTTTAATTCAGAAAAATAAACATCAGGGGATTTGGCACCTATTGCAATGTTTATCTCCTGTTGCATCAAAACATAATTGGCAATTTGATTGTATTCTCCTTTTGATTTATTATTGTTTTTAAGGTAGCTCTTAGGGAAAATATGGTGGATGTCTCCCTTGTACAATATAATATCGGCTACGGTAATATCTCGTGAAAGGAAACCTTTATCTTGACCCTTTACCTGTGATGCCTGGTAAACATGAAACACAGGACTGCTACCTGCTGAGGTATCTAATCGTTGGGTTAAACCAAAATTCCAAAAAGAATCTGAAAGCTCTGCTTGTTCAACGGATTCTAAATAGTCTTTAAATGGACGATTTGCCATTTGCCTAATATCATAATCAAAAGTGCTTTCAGGTGAACCCCCATATCTGCTTGTAATCACTGAAAAAACAAACCAACGAGAAACCAATCTTGCAATTTCAGCTTGCGGCATTTTTTCTTCTCGTAGTTTTAAATAAATGATATAAGCAAAGTCCAGGGCGTTTTTTGACCGAATTAGATCAGGTGAAATAAAACCGGCTGAACGAATAATCATCACGAATTTTTTAAAATAATCTTCATGCATAAAGCGCAATGCTGATTGTTTCATTTTCTCAAAAGTTTCTGCCGCTATTCTTTCTTCAAACTCTCGTGTTTCAAAATTACGACCTGATAAAAGGCTTACTAAATCAGACATTTTTCCTCTAGCAAAAGCCGAAGTAAAGGAAACACGCAACATATCGGTATAGCTAGGGTCGAACAAATCATCCTTTTCATCTTTGAGCCATGTCATGGCTTTAAAATAATCAGTGGCTGCAAAGTCTTTATCGTGGTCTCTAATATGCTCAAAAAATTGTGGGGCAACGGCTAGATGACAGAAATAATCGATTGCTTTGCGCAAGTTTGGCCCTTCTAATTTTTCATTGGACGCTATTTTACTCATTGCAAAATCGGCTTGTGATAATACAACGCCTTGCGAATTGATGCGAATAAATATTTCTGTAACGGTTTCAATATCTAAGTCGTGTGCTAGGTCTATAGTGCCAATTTGCTTATGCTGAATAGACAGCAAGTTGCTAATATTCTGTTCAATCAAGGTTGAATCTGCATCTATATTCAAATCCAAATATTGACGAACAACTTGTATGATGCTTCCCGAATTCATCACCTCCGAAATATCATATATCCAGGCTTTATCTTTTAAAATTGCAGGATTTTGCACCTCAAAAACTTCAGTTTTAGGATTGAATGCAATTTTTATTCTAACTCGGTCGTATTCTTTATTGACGACATAGTTTCCTAAGACGGCCGCATTTAAAGCAGTAATACGTTGTTGCCCGTCTATCAGTATTTTTTTGCCTTCTGATAATTTTCCGTCTTTTAACCTCACATTGGGGTTTTGCCATGTAATAACATAGCCTATTGGATAACCTTTGTAAAGGCTATCCAATAAATCACGAACCTTGGATGCATCCCACACAAAAGGACGTTGAACCTCGGGTATTGCTATTTGTCCATCTTTTACAAATGCTAAAAAAGTGGAAATATGGTGTTGGTTTACTGAATATTTTTGTGCTTGCATATTTGTTTTTAAAATAATTCGTTTTGATCTGGGTTGGTATCTTGCTTTTTATTTGGTTTTGCAGCAGGCTTTTTCGGGCCGTTGTTGGTGTTATCACCAACAACAAAGAACGGCGGAAGAATGTCTGTCAAAAAGATTGTTGGTGATAACACCAACAACGACAGAAATTAATTGTTTGCGGTTTATCAAAAAGATACTGATGATCCTTAATATAAATAGCGACTATTTTCATGCTAGTAATTTTTTAATATTATTATTGTTAGTAGTCTTGTAGCGATATTTAGCTCCTCGTTTTATAATATTCAAATTCAATATATTTAGAAGCTCCTTTCTTTTGTCATTAATTTTCACAGGTCGGCCCTCGCTTTTATATGCGATATAATAATTCATCCCATTGGTTTTAATTTTGCCTGAATAATCAATGGCAATTGCTTCGTACATTTTTAGCACACCTTTTTTCTTTTCAATAATTAATAGATTTTTATATTGAATACATTTGTCATGATGCGCTTTGTCATAACACGAAAAGAATTGCTTTTTATCCCATGAACTTTTATATTTTACAACCGCAGATTCTTCTTTCTTTGACATTTCCGATTCTAAATACGTGATTACAACCTTTTCTAATTTTGTGGTTTTTTCTATTACGTCCAACTCGGAATCATTCATCTCAAAAAAACTTTTGATTTCATTTGGCAGCTTGTTTTTATTGCTACTCCTTATTTGAGTTTCACTATACTTATCTAATCTAAATTCACTTATTGAAGTACTCTGTTTCCATTGCTTTTCAAAAGCATTATTCAGTTCATCACTATTTTTAACCCCAACCAAAATTTCAGCATTGGTATTTTGTCCAGATTGGGTGAAATTAGCAGAACCGATATAAGAAGTAGTCGTTCTTTTTTCAGTAAACTCATAATACTTCCAATGAAATTCGTAACATTTTGAAATATGAATTTCAATTTTATTGGCGTATTTTTTTGATATGTTATGTAAGTATTCTAAGTCCTCCTTTTTGTTGAAGCAATTATAAACACCTATTAATACCTTGCAATTTTTTAATACTTTATTTCTTTTAAGACAATTTTCTATCAAGTCAATACTGTAACTATCTATAAAAGCAGTAGCAATATTGAAGCTTGAACAACTTATCAATTGCTCTTGCAATACTTCTGCAATTCCTTGCATGGTGAGGTTTGTATTAATAGTTATACTCATACTAAAATATATTTTTCATTTTTTAAAACAACTCTCCCTGATCCTCACTACCCACTTTCTTCTTCCCACTACTTTTCTTTTTATCAAATAACCCCGCTGTTAATTCCTCCTCATGTATTTTGTGGTTCAACTCCAACAACCGTTTCAACACTTCTTTCCTGGCATCAGGATGAATGGTAAAACGAACCCTGTCATTCTCCGGTAAATAATCTACTTCGTAAAAATCATGTTTCAGTTCTATATCATTCCATCCATAAGCATCCAACACCGCTTCATCCATTTGCACATGCAGCTCACGGAGTTTGAGAATACCTTGTATGGCTTCATCAAATGAAATGGTATTAGCCGTTTTTTCTAAATGCTTTTGTAGTGATGCTACCTGTTTGTCTTTATCATTAATGCTTTGGTCTGTGATGGCATTGATGGAATTGCTGTGAAACAGGTTATAGGTTTTTGTAAGACCCAGTTGCATACTCAACATCAGTTGCCTGCGGTGTTCGTGATAGGCTTCGCCAATGGTTTCTAATTGTTGTTTTTGGACTATGCTTATATTTTGAGGGAAAGGAAATGTTTGAAAACCATTGCCAGGTGAATATTTTAAATCCCTCTTTAACCAAGCACAATATGTCCAAGCCCAGTAATAATGAAGACTATTTTGAATAAGTGAATAGTAATAGCCTTCTTTTAAAGAGAAAATATCCAGATTCGCAGTATAAACAGATCCAGTTTCAACATAGGCAAAAGTCAGATGTTTTGTTACTTCACATAAAGCAATCACCTTTTTCATTCCATGTATTGATTGATAAAGGTCAACACCTCTTCTGTAGAATTGCCACCACTTTTCTCTGCCCATATTGTTATCGGGCCTTTGACGTTCTGGTTTAACTAACCTTTCTACAATCTCATAACAGTCAGGATATTTCTTTGCTTTATCTTCAGGCCAGTCAAAGAAATTAATCACCCATCTACTTGAACTTTGGTCAGGATTATTATTGAGATCATCTCCATTTAAATACGGAAACAGAACATCCCTATTCTTAGGATTTTTGGCAATTAGATTATGAGCTTCATTATTTTCTAACACAAATCCCTTTCCTAAAGGTATACTTCCTTGAAAAGCTTTTCCTCCATTTTGTTTTAGCTGAAATGGATTTCCTAATGTTGCTGCATCATCCAAATAAGGCGTAATGGTTTTTACTTCTTTACCTGCTAAAACAAATTTACCCTTCCATTTTTGTTTGGTTAATGTAACCAACGCAACTTCAACAGCCGCTATACCCGGCCAACGCATACTTTTTACTGCATGATTAATAGTTCCGCCTTGTTGGACTAATATATCTAAGCCATCTTCTCGGGCTTTTCCTTGTGCAATTGTGTTTGTGGAAATTAATGATTGAAACCCACCTTGTTTGATGATAGTAAAAATCCTTCTGAAGAAATATGTTACCAAATCAACAGCACCAATTGGTGTAAACTCATATTTGATAAATTCTAAAAATTGCTCGCCATATGTACCACTTAATTTTTGACCACCTAAAAATGGTGGATTACCCAAGTCACAATCAAAACCACCTTCATTAAACACTTCCGGAAACTCTATAAACCAATGGAAGAACCTTTGCTCTAATGCCACTGCTGTTGCCTTCGCCACTTTTCTATCTTGCCAACCTTTATAACCGCTTAATATCAAACGGAAATCTGCATCCGTCATCAGGTAATCTTTATTGGCATCAGTTTTAGGAATAAAGAATTGGGCTACCTGTGTATCGGCCATCGCCTTCAAAAAAGTAAAGCCCTTGCCATCAATAAATTTTTTGTATGCTTTCGACTTGCGTTCTATTTCATCCGGTGTGGTTTCGGGCAGTTGATTAAAGGTTTTGTATTCTGCCATTGCTTCCTGCACAGAGTTTTCGGTGCTTTTTTCAAACTCCGCTTTTAGTTGCAGAATTTTTGCTGCTCTTTCTTTTCGTTCTTTTACGTTTTTATCACGCCATGTTTTGGCAATTTCTTTATCATCTACAGCAAGGGTTTTAAAGGCTTCATCGGCTATACCTTTTTCCAATTCGCTGCGGTGTGCTAAGCCTACAATGGCATCACCACATTTAATGTGGTGGTCTAAGAAGTTAAGTGGTTCTCCGGGGTTGTATGCTTCCAGCCATAAGGCAATTTTACAAAGCTCCACTGCCAATGGGTTTTTATCTACGCCATAGATGCAATTACGCACCACATCTTTCATGGCTTTGCGTATAGACAAAGGATTTGGTTGTTCTTCATCGGTTAGCACCCTTGCCACTGCCAATGCAATTCTACGGGCTGCACTCAATAAAATATGTCCGCTGCCACAGGCAACATCGCATACTTTTAATTTCAACAAAGCCTTAATCGTATTTTCCTTGATTACTTTCTTTTGAGAGTAAAGCAGCAATATATCTTCAATGAGATATTCTAAAGAATGTTTGATTAATGGCTGCACCAATTCTTCGGGTGTGTAGTGAGATTGAAACTCTCTGCCACCTGCTTGCTTTTGCCAGTTCACCGAATAATTATCAGAGCCCTCAACTTTGTTGAACTCCAATTTTAATTCAAGCAAGCCTTCGTACACAGAGCCAAATTCTTCTACATCCAGTCCTCCATAATTAACGGCTATCAATACACCATTGTCATTTTCAAAATAACTTAGTGACTTGATGATATTTAATAAAACCTCATTGCTTAGGTAACATTGGTGCAGATCGTATATGTTATTACTAATGGCATGGTAGCCAAACAAATCACCTTGCAAGCTCATAATGCCAAGCTTTTCTCCAATCTCTTTTTTCTCAAATAAGGAGAAGGTACTTACCATACTTTGCCATAAATCGTAATGGCGGCTGGCTTCGGGCGGAAGTAGTTTCTTTGCTAATTTCCTTAATTGCAATAAACTATAATAGTTGAAATAGATGTGATTGAAGCGTTTTGTTTCGGGTGTCTTACTATCAGCATAAACAAGATTACGTTCTTCTATTACAAACAGAAAAAGTAAGCGGTAAATGATACGCAACTGGTGGCGGTAATATTCATCTGTATTGATATTTCCAGCTGATAAAGCTTCCCGCAATGCTGCATTATTAGGATGGTTGATAAAGCCATTGGCTAAGTTCTTAATTGCACCTTTTACTGCTTCACCTAATTTATTGCGGATGGTACTACCAGCTTCCAAACCTTCCTGATGGTATTTCTCCATGATGCTGTCAGTACCTGCCTCCATCTTTTTAGGCATACGGCTGGCATGAAGCACACGGTATAGAATAACGAAATCAGAATACAGATCCTCTTCCATCATTTTCTCCAGGTTAAACTCTACATAGCTTAAGCGAGTAATACGGCTGGCATCTCTAAGCAAGCGTAGTTGGCGGCCATTGGTAACCATGCCATATAGGTGCTCACTATAATTGAGATACTCTTGCACCAAAGCATGAGGCGATATTCGGAGTTGTTTATTTTCTGGTCTTTTATCCAACGATTCGTGGTAACCGCCTACATATACTGGGAAATTATCTAAGCTGCTATCCCGGTAACCAATAGGAAATGATTTGCCGTTGAGTTCTTCACCTTTGCGGTCGAAAGTAAGGTTGTAGCCAAGATTGGTAAGCAGGGGAGAAATCCAGAAATTTCGGGTTTCGGTAGTTCCTGTTTCTCCTTCCTTTAAACGGGTTAGTTTGCTTTTGTAAATGGTCCATTGTCCTTTTGCTTCTTGCCAAGCAAGGCTTATTTCATCCTTTAGTTTGGCGTTAGTCAAATCAGGATTGAAATCTTTGCCCTGCTGAAAGGTTGCCTGCTCACTGCGGATTTTGGCCAGCAAGTCAGTGGATAGAATGGAACCTTGTATGTCTATTGATGGGAAGTTCATTCTATTACTAATTTTTTAAGTGCTGCTTTGGTGGGCAAATACAATTTGTATTGCGATGCAAAGATTTGTTTGTTGTCTTTGGGTAGTGTTATTTCAACTACTGCATCCGATTTGTCTTTACAGATGATGATACCGATGCTTGGCTTCTCAAATTCTTGTTTTACATATCGGTCGTAATAGTTTACATACATCTGCATTTGGCCAATATCCTGATGTTTGAGTTTGCCAATTTTTAAATCAACCAGCACAAAACATTGTAATAAGCGATTGTATAGAACCAGGTCAACAAAGAAGTTTTCTTCATCAAAAGAAAAGCGAACCTGCCTTCCTTGAAACAGAAATCCTTTGCCCATTTCTAATAAAAAGTGTTCTATTTTATTGATGATGGCAGTTTCTAAATCGGTTTCAGAATAACTTGTTTTTTCATCAAGACCTAAAAACTCTAACACATAAGGTGTTTTCAAAACATCTTCTGGCTTTTCAATGATTTGACCTTTAGCAGCCAATTGCTTTACTTTCTTTTTGTCTTTACTTAATGATAGTCTTTCGAATAAGCCACTATCAAATTGCCTCTGTAATTCACGAACGCTCCAATTATTTTGTGAGGATTCTATTTCATAGAATGATTTTTCATCTTCATTTGCAATCCTGCTGAGTATTATGTAATGCGACCATGAAAGAGGAAAGATATCGGATAATGATTTCCCAGACGGTGTCTGAGGTTTTGAAGAGGAAATCAATTCCGCAGATGGTGTCTGCGTTTTTGTTATTTTAGGCAATTCCGCAGACACTGTCTGCGGAATTAGTAAGGGTAAATTTTTGGTTGAAAAAGCTAAGTAAAAGGAACGCATTTGTTCTATGTTTCTTTCAGAAAAACCGCTACCAAACTCTTTAGTTAGTTTTTTGCTTAATGCAATGATGGTTGCTTTACCATATATCGCTTTAGATTTACCACCTTGTTCGTTTTCAACAATAAGTTTACCAATTTGAAAATAAGTAAACACCATCACACTATTGGTTTGCCTTACAACATGTTGCCTTGCTGCATGAACCAATTCAATGGCTTGCTTTATAAATGTATCTGGTTTGTTTGTAATTATTTTTGTTGTTTTCTTAGCCATTACATCACAGTTTAGGATTAGGAATTAATACATATACTCCTAAAATATCAGGAGGCAAAACAGGAGTAACTGCTTCAAATCGTTTAGCACCTATGTACTTTGCAAAACGGGTATGAGCATTCACTAATTCATCAGAACGCTTCGCAACAACCGCAATAAAGTCAGGATGCAATTCTTCAAAATGTTGAAGTTCCTTTTCAAAAATGATTTCCTGCCTTTCGGTGCTAATGTCTAATGCACTTGAAGTATGCAATAGTGTTTTGCATTGGTCAATATCCAGAGCATGAATACCATCAGCTGTTTGCTCGTAGCCCCAAAGAAACATTTCTTCGGAAACCATTTCGTGTTGCTTGCTCACTTCACGAATAACATTGCGAACTCGGAATTGAATTAAAGTGGTTTGCGTATTAACCGCATCTGTGCGGAATACGGATGCCCTTGCAGCTTTATTTCCTTTTCTTTCTTTATCAAGAGAGTTGGCAATAATGCGATGACATAGTTGCTCTACAAAACGATGGTTGCGGCCTATGTAACGGAAGCCTTGCGGAGTAGGTGACTGGAATGAAATATGAATTTTGTCGCCCTGCCCCAATGCAGATGCCATCCAATCATCCATATTCAATTTCTTAAAAATGTAGCCGCCTTGTATTTTATCAAAACTTGCACCTAATAGTTTAGCCGCTGCCAGCACAAACGCTTCTAAAGTGGCCACATCGCCAATTGCTTCATCTACTTCGTGTAAGTCTTTTTTAACCTCATCCGGCATAATGCTTTCATGGGCAAAAATGGAACGGATTTTTTCGGCCTTTTCCCTTGCTGCTTCAATCTCGTTGGTAATTTCAACATCCAATTCGTCTAACTCAGGACTTGCTCCAAAATCAATGCGTATTTGTTTTGAAAATCTGTTTTGTGCCTTATCAGGATTTAGCAATACCTCTTTCAACACCTTGTCCATCACAGAACGGTTATCATCGGCTAACGCAATGCTTACACCTGATGTGCTTTGTATACGTTGTATTTTTTCAATGATGATTTTAAGTACCACTACATCCATCGGATTGTCTTCGCCAAATAGCACCTTTACATCAATGGTGTTTTGATGATTTCCGTTTTTATCAATCCATCCCGGTTGGCCGTAGCGGTCAACACGGCCTTCTCTTTGTTCCAAACGGTTTGGGTTCCAGGGTAAATCGTAATGCAGGATGGCATTGAATTTATCTTGAAGGTTAATACCCTCACTTAAACAATCGGTAGCCACTAAAACCCGTTTTGGGCTTTTAGCCATTTCATCAATCTTCTCTCTGCGTTCTTCATCACTCAGTTCGCTGGTGATGGCACGAACATCCACATCCTTTGGTAAATATTCTCTTAGAATTTTAGCCACATATTGTGCAGTGGCAATAAAGCGACAGAATACAATGGGGCTTTGCCCTTTATTAATCCAAAGTTTAATTTGCTCTGCACCAAGTTTCACCTTTTGGTCTTTCTCAATTTTGGTTAATTCCGCAGCCTTTTGAGCAAGCCTATGTAAATTATTCCATTCGCTTTCCGAAAGACCGGCACGGTCAATAATTTCAATCTGCTCTGAATCGCTTTGCTCATCCCACTTTTCTACAATTGGATTGTCTTTTACCTCATCTGCTGTAATCTCATCAGGTTCCGCAATTTTGGATTTACGCTTTTGTAACATTTCAAACCCTGCTGCCGGGCTGCTCATTACACCTCTCAATAATGACAGAGCAGCAAAGTATTTTATTCGTGCCTTGTTTTCTGTGACACCTTCGGTGCTTATACCTCTTGCAAATTTTAATACATCCTGATAGAGTTTGTAATAATCTGAGGAGGCAGAGAGGGTGTAGGGTAATTCTTCTGTTGTTCGCTTTGGAAAAGGTGTTTCTTCGTCCAACCACTTTTCAATGTTCTTTCTTTTACGTTGTATGAAGTGAGCAGCAACTTTTCTTTTTTCCGAGGTTTCTAAATCGGCAAAATCGTATGTTTCAAATTCAGAATTAACTAAGCCTAACAGCGACTTAAATTCTCCATCTTTTCCGCTGTGTGGCGTTGCTGTGAGTAAGAGTAAATGCTGCTGGTCGTTTTTTGAAATCTTCTCCAACAGTTCATATCGTTGTTGGCTCTGACCGGCTTTTTTAAAATCAAGATTTTTGGTACAGGTATGAGCTTCATCTACAATAACCAAATCAGGAACATCTTTTAAAAAGGCAGGCATTTTAGCCGAGCCATTTTTTACATAGTCAATGGACACAACCTGGTAAGGATAATAGTTGAAAACATTCAGTGTATCATCCCCGACAATTTTTCTCTCCAACCCAGCGACTGTACTTGAGCGAATGATTACGGCATCAATATCTAATTTATCTTCTAATTCCTTTTGCCACTGTTCGCATAAATGCGGAGGACATAAAACAGCAAAGGATTTTATTGTACCTCGTTCCAACAGTTCCCGCAGAATCAAGATGGCTTCAATCGTTTTACCAACACCCACATCATCTGCCACTAACAAACGGGTAACAGATTGCTTTAATGCCATTATTAGCGGAACCAATTGATATGATCTTGGACGAAACGAAAGTTTACCCATGCACCGAAACGGGCCGCTTACTTGCCGGAAAGAAAGTCTTGCTGCATCGTATAAAAGTTTGGCGGTAAGAAAACTGTCTAAGTCTGATTTATCAGGTAACTCAAACTGGTCGTCTTCCAATTTATCAAAGGCTTGCAATACAGGTTCAAACACTGAAATCATTTCATCATCAGAACCACCAAGCGGTTTGAGCAATATTATTTCGTTGTCAGATGATGGCTGTACCACACATCTTCTTCCCCTGAATTTGACGAGCTTACCTGGCTTTTTAAATTTATTGTCTATCATATTGCTTAGCGTAATTTTCTAAAAATGTCTTGTCTTCTTGTTACGAAAGATGAAACGGGTTCGAAGGTATCATCCCAAACCAATACTTCAAAACCGGCTAACTCAATTATTTTCCTTTTCTTATCATCATCAGCTTTAATGAGGGCTTTCTTATGAATCCCACCATCAACAAATACTAAAGCCTTTTCTTTTTTGTACACAAAATCGGGTTGGACATAAAACTGCTCCATGTTGTGATTCGTAAAATCAGGTAATCTATAACCATTTTCAAAAAGATAATCCAACAGAACTTTTTCCCCTGGACTGCGATGATGTAATCCTTTTTTTAGTTCCTCGTATTTCTCTTCATAAGTGCTACCCTGCGTATCATCAGGATTGGAAACGATTAATAATTCTAAAGCTTTAATGATGGAATGACGGTCTATTTTTGTATGATCCATTTGATTGTAGTAAGACAACAAATCATCATAGCTTGCTTTAGGCCGTGTAGGAAATAGGTCTTCCTTTGTAGCATAGTCATAGCCACAAACTTCATACGCCTTTAAAAATATCTCTCGAAGTTTTGCAGGATTACGAGCAATATCTTTTAATACACCGATACTTCCTTCGGCAGATTCATAAAGCATGATGTTTTTATATTCATCACTACCCATCAATCGAGCATCGATTTCAACAGGTTCAATATTGTATAACTGCTCAATTGCTTTCTCTAAAGCATATTGCATTGTTACAACCCCTTCTTCTGTTAATCCCAATGATTTTATTGGCTGCACATACAATACATCAGAGGTATCATAAGTGTACAACATGATGTTTTGAATTGGGTCTTCAGGATTAGGTTTTTCCAATTGTTTTTTGGTTTTGAAAAAGCCTGTCTTAGTACCAATATCAAAACCATCATCACGTCCTCGCTTCCATTTTTTGTTTAGCAAAATCAGCTTTGCTGCTGGTGCGTAAAACAATTTCATCAATTCATCGCCATCACCTGTCAGTTTAATTTTTGTGGCATCAAGCAAACTATCTGCTGAGTTTAAATAAAGTTCTGTTACATAGCCTTCAGAGGTTCGCACTTCTTCCATACAAGAAATGCGTTCAGAGTTTTCAGACTGAGCTTCTTCTAATTCGAGCAGGTTCTGATGTAACTCAATATTGCTTGCAGTGAATTGTGTTCCGGTAATTGGGTCTTGATTTTTGCCCTTCCCTTCGTCTTTACCAAGAAAAGCATAATTGGTTTCCTTCGATATTTTGATTTCCATCAAGTCCAACGAAACATCATTTGGAGTAATTCGGTTAACCTTATACTTACCACCATTGTGATAAATAAGATTGTTAGGGCCAAACTCTTTCAGCCCAATAAATCGTGGTCTTGAAATAGATTCGTTCCTATCCTTGCCACCTAAGAAAACACGAATTGGCAAACGGGTAAAATTGTATCCAGGTAGAAAGCCTTCAGAAGCCAAATAACGGAAAGTGTAGAATTCCGATAAGGTTGAATTTTTGTTTTTATCTGATTGATTTTCCAACAGGCTTTTTCTATCCTTTGCCCTCATGTAAGAAATATTTGCCAGCTTTTTTAGCTCTGCATCTTTTATTACCGGGCTTATATGTGTTTCGTGTGCCTCGTTCATTTGACGCAAAGCATCCAAATACATTTTACGCCAACGTAGCAAGGCAAGTTCTAATTTATCTGGTACTGTTCTTATTTGGGTTTCTAACCATGCATCGTTAAACCAACGGATGCCTATAAAATCAATACTGGCAACTACTCTTAAAACTAAATTCTTTATGTCGGTAAAACTGGAATCAATTACATCCTGATATTTTGCCTTAATGTCGCTTTTCAATTTATAAGTGCCTCCAGCAATGTCAATGAGGTCAATCAATGAAGGTTTAAATTCTTCTGCATTTAAAAAAGATAGTACCGTTGCATTTATATGTGAACGGATCAGTTCTTCATTGGTGAGGTCAATTCTTGGAGCCTGCACAATACCAGCAACCATTTTGACAGGATTTGCAAAATAGTGTTTGTCATGCGGTGATACTTTGGAAGCATAAGTGAACACCAAAGCCGATTGACCGCTACGACCTGCACGACCACTACGCTGTGCATAGTTAGCAGGGCTTGGCGGTACGTTTCGCATGTGAACAATGTTTAGAGAAGAAATATCAATCCCTAATTCCATTGTAGGCGAACAATACAAAGCACTTAATTCAATTGCTTCATTGAACTTATCTTCTCTTTCAATTTTTTCCTCGTTCTTAATTTGGCCGGTATGCTCAGCTGCTATGTATGATTTTGGAAGTTTAGAAAAATCTTCCTGATACAAGTATTGGAAGTATAAATGCGGTTTGATTTTGATTTCCTCATCCAGTGCAATGTATGATGTCTTGTCAGTGGCAACATTTTTCAAATCACCTTTTTTCCATAACACTTCACCTAAGATTAATTGATAGGTCATCTTATCGCCCTTTTCGGCATGAATAAGTTGAGGTTTTAGATAACTCATGTCACACAACAACTGCAACAACGAGTTCATAAAATCCAAATATTCTTGGTTATTTGGTTGAGCACCCAAGCTCTTCCTGAACTCATGTTTTACAAACCTGCCTAATCGGCTCATCGGGCCAATACTCTGAATAAAGACTTCTCGAGTTGCTTTGTCAGCTCCCTCTAAAGAGAGAGAACTTGGTGCGTCCATTTTTTCACCCTTGTCCAAAGACCAAAGTTTATTTCGATTTAATGCATTATTTAATTCATCCTGAATTCTAAGTCTATTCTCATAGCGTAGCATTTCCAAGTCGACTGCATATGCATTCCTAAAAAAGTTTAATACTTGGAGTACAAAAGACTTTCTATTTTCAGATGTATACTGATTAAGTAAAACGATGTTCGACCAAAGCTCATCTCTTTTTACATGGTCGTCTAATTTTTGATAAGAAATTTCAAGAAGTGCAGTTTGTTCCAAGTTTGGCAAAACATATCGCCAGCCTCTTTTGAGATCCTGTATAATTCGATATGTAATATAATTTCGTAATGCCTTTTTATTGGTTTCGCTTGGAATTAATGGATTATTAGCTGGATTCACAGCATACTCTTTTTCAGGAAGTTTTAGTTCCTCTTCCACCTTATATACCAATTCAAAAAGTGTCAAGCTTTGAGTACTATTTCTCAATACCTTTTCGATAGCAGATCGCAAATGAACTACTTGAATAAAGTCATTAAAATGACCTGCCTGTAACGAAGCATCCTGTCTATTATCAGTAAAGCTCATTAGCTTTTGTTCTTTCAAATTTTCATATCCATACTTTCTATAAAGAGCTAATAAAGTTTGTAGCGTTATTAATGTGGTAGAGGTAGAACGCCCCTCATTCCCTAAAGAAATGAGTTTTGATTTTTCACTGAGTTTAGGCTCTAAATATATTAAACCACAAGTTGGGTCGTAAATTAAGGGAGCCGGCATGAACCAAGCCTTTTCCCCATCATTAGGGGTATCCGAAAATGAACCATCTTTTGAGACATATATTTCCTTAGGCATCAAAAAATCTTTTGATGATTCAATTTTATCTCCAGCTTTGTTTAGCCAGGCAGCAGGTAATAGCTCAATAAAATCATTAATATCCAACTTATGTCCCTTATCAAAAAGGATGTAGCCATCCTTGTAATCATCCTGAAGTCTGCTTTTTACTCTCTTTACTTTGTTGCCATCGTTGGCTTTTAAATCATCTTCGTTCTTCGGATTTTGATTTTCATTGAAGTCTCTAAAAATTAATTTTGATTCACTAAAATCTTTTCTGACACAAATAAATTCAACACCACTAACCCTGCTAAATACAGCTTGAAAAACCGGGACTTCCGGCTCGTTTTCAGAGAGCTTTACAAAGGGATTTGGTTCTAAAGTTATATGCCTTTTATCAGCATCCTCGAGGGTTACATATACGTAGCCAGTTTGTGAAATAAATTGATGCAATTTGAACGGAAGAATAGTGTCTTTTTTCTTTTCTCTTGCACTTTCAATATTTAATGTTTCGGCCCAGATTAAAATTTCAATAATTATTTTCTCTGCCTCGGCTTTGTCAATTCCTGTTTCATTTGAAAAATCTTCGGCAATTTCCTTTAACGATTTAGGCTCATTCCTTCTTTTGTGCTCACCTTCATTTCTAACAGCAATGGTTCTTTCAAGCCATACTGCAATGGGGTGTTCAAGTATTGCCTTTTTTGAAAAGTCTTTTATGTCTGCTTTTAAAGCAGATACTAATGCCTCTTTTGATGGAATTACCTCATTTGTTGAATAAGTAAGTGATTCTACAATTACGTTATCAGAAGTAAAGTTTTCGTCTTTTAAATCAAAAAACCTTCTTGCCACTTTTGACACTTCATTTTTCTGCTCATCAATTGTGCCGGTAGCCATAGTTGCCGATGTTCCGATGCAAATGATGTTTTTATTTTTAGCTGCTGATTTAATTCTTCTGTTTAGTAAGGATACATCAGCACCTTGTCTGCCTTTGTAAACATGCAATTCGTCATAAATTAAATATTCAATATTATCCAAAAATGATTTTCTTAAACCTTCATCTGCCTTACGCACCATTAAGAGTTCTAACATCATATAATTGGTGAGTAGAATATCAGGAGGATTTGCAATAACCTTATCTCTGTCATCTTGCTTTTCCTGTCCGGTATATTTTGCGAAAGTGAAGGGTAAACTGCTTCCAGTACGTTTTCTGTAGTTTTCTTCAAAACCTGATAATGCAGCCTCCTGTGAATTAATTAAGGCATTTAAAGGATAAACAATAATTGCTTTAATACCTGGCTTATTTGGGTTTTTAAAAAGGTGGTTGAAAATGGTTGAGATGTAAGTTAAACTCTTACCTGAACCAGTACCAGAAGTAACAACAAAACCTTTACCCTCATTGCCTTTTACAATTGCTTCTGTTTGGTGTTTATATATTGACCATGAATTATTTTCACCATCATAGAAAATATTATTAAACTCTTTTACCAATACTCCATCATTAACTAAATCTTCAACACTCCCACCAGATTCAAAGGAAGGGTTGAATTGAACTAATGGCTCGGGATATAAATTGCCGGAATCAAAATCCTTTCTTACGGTAGCTAGTATTTTTTCATCAGCAATATTGATAAAGCTATCAATGTATAGCTTGTAATCGCCAAGAATATCCTTATGTAAATCAAATATATTTTTCATTTATTATATCTATTTGGTAATACCCTTGTGT
This sequence comes from Chitinophaga pinensis, assembly GCA_945878115.1. GTDB lineage: Bacteria > Bacteroidota > Bacteroidia > Chitinophagales > Chitinophagaceae > OLB11. The sequence continues at coordinate 31,265 of CAMDVD010000029.1, forward strand.
TTTAAAATAGTAATTGCTTCGAGGAAAAAAGGTTCATCACCAAATTCATTCTCAATCCTTTGATTCAACAATTGTATTTGCATTTCTTTATAATCCAAATCAAATAATTCCGCTAAACCATTTAACATGTGTGACTGAAGCTGTCTTTCTCCATTTTCAATCTTGCTGAGCAGTGAAATATCAATCCCCAATTTATCTGCAACAATTTTTAAAGAATATTTTTTCTCTTTGCGCAAACGATGAATATATGTTCCAAATTCAATCGGCTTTTTCATTTCTTTAATCATTATTATTATCAGATTTTGACAAGTGTGTCAAAAGTAGGGAATTAAAGCGGTTAGTTATAATCATTAAATAAAAATATCCTGCCATTTAAGGTCAAACAAGGTAAAATCAAGTAATGCCATGGCAAAAAACAAAGTCCCACGGAAAACCGTAGGACTTTTACCAGAAAACGGGGGGACGAAACTGGCAATTTCGTGGAGAACCACAGAAATATTGTTAGAAAGGAAGCTGTACTAGTGTAAATTCACCGTGAGTTCCAGCGCCTTTTTCAATGATGTTAAGGTCTTTCATGTACTTAATGTAGTTCTTGGCCATGCGTTCTTTTACATACAGCAAATCCATGATGGCTTTTATTAAATCTTGGTAGCTGTAAGATTGCTTGGAGCTAAATATATCACGTGCAGTACTTGCCAGGTCTTCCATTTTACGAGCTTCACTATCGGCTTTACTTTTTTCGCCTAAAAAAACGTGTCGGTTCAATTCTTTGTTCCAGCCAAATTGTATCAGTGGTACATCAAGTGGGCTACCGTCTCTTACTTTTAATGCTTTTACCACGCTAGTATTGGTATTGTCTTCCTTTTCAATAGAAAGTATGCCAGCAGCTTTACGTTGTATCTCTGAACCCAAATGACCTCTTAGTTTCATACCACTAGGACTTAGGTGCAATACGCTTACAATACAGGTTTTGTAAATCCCTGCTAGTCTAAAAAGTTCTTCTACCAATTCCACCGATTGTGTTTCATCGTTTACGCCAGCAATTAAATCGGCAATACCGTCAATCACTACCATGTGTATGCCGCTGTATTCGTAATAAAACCGATCCATGCTTTGAAAAATAACTTGCATCCGTTCTTTACGCGACATACCCACCAGGCAATAGGCTTTAAACCAGGTAGGCGGAAAATCTAAGTTGGCTCTTTTCAAAATAAAAGTAAGGTTTTTAAAGAGCTGGTCTTCGGATTGCTCGGTATCATAAACCAACACGGCATTTCCTGTTCTGTTGTTTTTTATTTCTGTTCCCAAGGTATCAATCACATCACCGTCTTTGCGAATAACACCTGATATTAAACCGCCCAGATAGTTTGTTTTTCCGCTACCTTCGCTTCCTGTAATGCAAAGCAGGTTTCCTGGAGAGCCTATGGTCACTTCATTTATGGTAATAAGTGGCTCGGGCTTTATGGGTGGATTATTAAAATCAATTTCGCAAGATTTTAATATTGCCATGGTTTCCTCATAAATTTTATCAAGCATGTTGCAGAACAATTTCATCAATTGTTCTTTGGTATAACCGAGCATAAAAAAATCTGAAAATATCCTTTTCTGTTTTGGTTCCTTTAAGCGGCAGCATGAGGCATTTTACATCACAATCTTTAAGTGTCTTACTGTGTTTTTCGGATGCTTCTTTGCCAGTTTTATCACAGTCGTAAAGGAGTGTAATATGCTTAAAACGAAAGCTCAACCTACGAATGATATTTTTAGGAATGGTAGCTGTTTCACTATTAAAGCATATCGCATTAAAGCCACGTGCAGCAAGGCTCATTACATCTTTTTCGCCACCAGTAATAAATAAAATATCGCCACGTGTTGGCAGTTGTTCCAATCCAAAAACATAACCGTCCACCATTTCACCAGCATACAAAAAACGGTAATTCGATTTTGGTCGATACAGTTTAATAAATCGTTTTCCAGGATAAGCAAAAATCGGTTCCGATTCAGTTGACAATAGCTTGTACGCTTTGCCTTCTTTGTTGGTTCCTTCAAAACTATTTATACTCACTACACCGAATAGCTGTAGCACATTTTTATCAATGCCATAGCTTTGCCAAAACTGCAATTCAGCTTCCGTCATGGGTTGCGTAATAGGGGGTATAAAAGTAGTAGCCACGTACTCCGCTGGAATTGCTGGTTCTAGCTCGCTGGCATATTTAATTTTATTGCCCAGGTCTTTTTTTAATTCCCGAATGCGGTCGTTACGGTCTTGTAAATCCAGGTGTAATTCACGGTCAATGATTTCAAGAATGTCGATAAAATCTTCACGGTTGCTGCAATCTTTGTTGAATATTTTTCCAACGAAGTAAAAACAATCTCCTGCAAAGTCGGCATTGCCAAAATCTTTAACCTTGTACGTTTTAGTACCGTTATCAAAATACACATAGCATGATGCCTTGGTGTCGTTGTAAAACGGATTCAGGAAAGGCTTTCCAACTCTCCATTTGCCTCTGATAAAATATTTAAAAATATCTAGGCCTGCTGTTGTTTCTTTAAGTATGTTTTATTTCGTTAATGACATGTTGAGAATTGGGTTTATTGATGAAGTAAATCGATTTTAAATTGGTCGGTTTGTTGGAACAGGTAATGCTCCAAGTCCATAAGTCGGTAGAACACCCTTCGTTTCATTTTGAAACAAGGGATTTTGTGATCGTCTCGATGTCGCTCGAGCGTTCTTCGACTTATTTTTAAAATTCGACAGGCTTCCCAACTGTCAACATATTCTTTAGCGAGAAATTTCTTTCGGTCGCTTAGTTCCGCTACTTTATCTTGCAGCTCTCTTAGTGTAACGATGAGTTGTTGATACACATCGCTGGATAGTGTGATTGTTTCCATGCAAACATTTTTTAAATTCGAGTGCAAGAATAATCAGCCAAAAAATGGAAAAGGCTTAGGTTAAGCTTAACCTAAGTGAAATAAATATTATCTACGTTTCCGTTGTTTTTCATCCAGCTCTTGAGAATAAGCTTGAAAATGTCCTTTTAGGTTTTCAAGAAAAACGGCATTGTCTTTTTTGCGTTCTCGGGCTTGATTAAGTTTAGTGCTAGGGGCTTTAATGGGTCGGTTAAACAGCCATTCGGCAATCTGCAATATTTGTCTTTGACTTAGCTTTCCTTGTTCAGCAACTATGGCTCCTGAACGTTGTAAAGCTATCATTAATTCAAGCAAAGCAGTGTCGGAATTATTCCAGTGCAGTTTGGGAATTGGTCTGTTTTGTTCAACAAATAAAGAGGTTTGTTGGGGTATTATTTGGTTGATTTCAGCTTGTAGATGCTTAGTGAAATCAGCCCTTGGCAGATTGTTTTGTCGGGCAATTCTAATTTTTGCACGGATAAACAAATCAAGCTTGGAAAGGAGCTCTTTTTGTGCTTCTACAAAATATTGAAGTTTTTTTTATGGCATCATTTGCCGCGTCTTTGAATTGGGGTGCACTTTTAAATTCGACCGAAAAAAGTATGAAGTCAAAATTATCAGGCAAGTAGGTAATTTGATTTTCTTTTATAAGAATCAAATAATCTTCCAGCAATCCCATTGCATTTACAGGAGCTATCGACTGCGAAATTTCCAATTCAATAACAATCTTGGCTTCATCATAAATTTTAGCCAGGTAGAGCCTGTTTTGGTTAATAGAGCCAAAGGTATTGATACGGATACCTGGTTCAAGTTCTTCTTCAAAGAGATTTATTTTCACTCTTTGCTTTGGCGACCATTCCACTTTGCGTGAGGCCAGCTCATTGATAATTGGGTTCAGGGTTTCTCTCATTAAAAATTTTTTACGTTAAATAAACAAATGTATTTTTTTATATTGTCAAATAGGGTCAACAACAATTTATTTTGTTATATGTTTTCTACCCAAAATCACCCAGGGCAATAGGGCAATCATATATATATATGAATTGCCCTATTGCCCTAGAGATATGATTTTAAAAATTGCCCTAAAAAAACAAGTGAAATCAATGCTTTACAGCGGATGAGCGAGTGAAAATATTTTTTGTAATGGGAGCGTGTTTTTTTATCTAATTGCCTGGGTGAAAATGATAAATTTTGGATTTTTAATTGTTGATTTTTGAAATGCTCAAATGCTCAAATGCTCATCTTCTTAATTTGATTAAATGTGAGTATTTGCGTTACAATAATTCATGGTGGTGCTAAACGATACGTATCAAAATTCGTATATTTACGGATAAATACGGATATTTTATTTGTTTGAATCGGATATGTTTTCGTATATTTGCGAATAAATACGAATATTTTATGAGTTTACTAATACATACATTGAAACTTGAATTGGGCATGAAGCTCATGACTGAATTGAGTAAAATAGACAGATTTGATGCTTCCTGGGCAACTATTGAAAAGCGTGAAGGCACTTCGTTGAAACAATTAAAATCTATTGCCACGGTAAGAAGTGTGGGGGCTTCAACTAGGATTGAGGGTTCAAAGATGACGGATGACGAAGTAGCAGTTTTGATTGAAAAATTGTCTATTTCAAAATTAGAAGAAAGAGACGAGCAAGAAGTAATCGGTTATTTTGAAGCCTTAGATACGATCGCTGAAAACTATGAATCCATCAGTATTTCTGAAAGTCAAATAAAAAACTTACATAAAATATTGATGCTGCATGGTGATAAAGATGCCTGGCATAGAGGTAACTACAAGCAAGTGAGTAATGCCGTAGAAGCTAATTTGGTTGATGGTACGAAGCAAATTGTATTTAGAACTGCTGAACCAGGATTAGAAACACAGGATGCTATGTTGCAATTGTTTGAATGGTACAATTCAGATAAGGAAACAATTCCTTTGGTTAAGGCAGCTTTGTTTATTTACGAATTTTTAAGCATCCATCCATTTCAAGATGGGAATGGAAGATTAAGCAGATTGCTTGGTAGTTTACTGCTATTGAAAAATGGTTATTCATGGATTCAATATGTAAGTTTTGAGCATGAAATTGAAAGTAGAAAATCGGAGTATTACAAAGTGCTCATGCAAACGCAGCGAAACAGACCAGGTGAAAATGTTACGGACTGGCTAACTTTTTTTATCAGTTGTTTGATAAACATACAGGAGCAGTTGCTGGCTAAATTAGAAGAAAGCAGAACAGAACAGCCCGTTTCACAACGAGAGAAACGCATCTTATTTTTTATACAAAACCACGCAGGATGTGGGTCTAGCGACATAGCTAAGAAACTTGATATGGCTTTGCCAACCGTAAAGAAATCTTTGGCTGAATTAGTTTTAAAAGGAGCCATCACCAAAGAGGGACAAGGTAAATCGACAGGGTATTTTGTGGTTTAATACGATAGGTATTAATTGAAGTTTTTTGAAATGAAAATAAATCAAAAATTTGTTGTTTAGGTTCGGGATTCTTTCTAAATTTGAACCATTGCAAGAGGGATTTTGGCATTAACGGTCGCCCTGCCAAAAAACATTTTGCAACTTGTGACGTTGACGCGTCATGAACAACGACAACTAATTGATAATCAGTAAAATAGTATATGCGGTGTGAGTACCTCTCTCTCCGCTGAAATTAAAAGCCCCTGTTTATGGGGCTTTTACATTCTAGGGAAATTGCCATTTCGAACTTTAGTAATTATCTTCTTGTTGATACAAAGAAATAGAATATGCGATTTTGAATTAGAAATATAAGTTATTCAAATTATATTTACACTATGCCAACAGTATTAATACTATATGGAATTAGATTCTACTTCTATTCATTAGAAGGAAATGAACCAATGCACATTCATGTAGTAAAAGCTGAGGCTAATGGAAAAATATGGATTGAACCACACATTGAGGTGGTATATTTTCATAACTTTACAAAATCGGAAGAAAAAGACATAATGGAAGCAGTGGAAAACAATATTTCTTTAATCAAAACAAAATGGAATGAACACTTTTCAAAATAGGTATGACAGCTTAGAATCTATAATTTTTGAATCCAATTTGAAAATGGTAGCAATTGATTTTCATCAAGAAATTAATACTATGCTTGTAGTATTAAATACGGGTAGTATCATTAACTCTGAAATCAATATTACGGATAGACTAAAAGGGGCAACAATTGAACAATTAAAGGACTATTCTATTATTGCACAAGGTACTGGAATTCATTGGCCTTCTCTAGATGAGGATATTAGTCTAAAAGGATTACTTCGTTCTACAATACAGAAGCAACTTAACAGCCATCGAGAATTGGCAGTGAGTTAATAAAGGATTTGATCAACTTTAAATCTATTACGAAATAGTTCGAAACTTGTACCCTTGAGTCCGCTGAATAGAATGAGAATGAGTAGGAGAATGAGAATGAATGTTCAAATTTTCAGTATTCATTCTCATTTTCTTTTTGACATTGTTGCTGATTGACTTCTTTTTCTCATTGACTCCACCAAGTTAGAAAGTAAAATCTAATAAATTAATGCAGTAGTAATTCCATCCGCAACGCGTTCAATTCTACAAGCCACTAGCACTCCATCTTTTGCCAAACAATAATCAACACAAATTGCTTGCTTATTTATGATGCTTGGTTTTTCAGTTAGGCAATAATGTCCAAAGAATACAGGCTTAGTATTTGCGTATCTTGGTAATGTTTGAATAGAATCTATATTCCTAGTCTTAAGTTCAACAGGACAGTGCATCAATATGTCTTCGTAGGTTTTTCGTTCGTGCATTGGCATCCACCATTTTACTCTACATTGATTACGATAAATACCATACTTGTCTTGAAATGAAAGTCCATGGGGCAATGTTATTTCCTTCCCCTTTAATGTTTCTTCAATAATGTCATACACTTTTGAAGGATGAATCGCATCGGTTGCTAAGCTTAGAAATTCTGGGGTAATTCCAACATAGTTTTCTTTAATCCATTCAATATTATCTTCATTCCAATAAGCATGTACTACACGAAAGTTATCCATCTCCAAAAACAATGGTAGTGTTTTAAACCACTCTAAAAAATATTCCCACTCCGATTTGTGATGATCGAATTGTTCTAGGGTTTTTATATGTTGACTTATTTCATTCAAGTCATGTGAACGAAAAAAGCCTTCACGTTCTGTATGCGCAGTATGAAAACAAATGGCGTTATACTCATGATTACCCATGATAGCAAAGGCTGTTCCAGCATCACACATATTCTTCACCAAATGCAAGGTCTCCCTTATTTGTGGACCACCGTCAATGAAGTCACCAACAAAAATAGCTTGTCGCTTATCAGGATGTTTATATATATTTTGATCTTTCACATAGCCCAATTTTTCAAGAAGGTTTTCAAGTTGTGTAGCGTGACCGTGTATGTCGCCTATGATGTCGTACATGAGAATGAGGAGTTTAGTATATAAAAAATTTACAAATTACAAGTTGCATTCAATCAGATTTTTTGCATCAGTTCAGTCATTTCTTCTAACCAAGTTTTTTCAAAACATCTTCGTAATGGATGATAATAACCAAATTCTGAACCTGGTTTTTTCAATCCATATTTCTGGATACAATCCAACTTATAATAAGCCATTGATGTTAGTGGAGAAAGTTCATCTGCTATACCCCATGCAATAATTACTGGAATATTTTTTTGAAAATACTTTTCTAAATCTTCTTTTCTCGAATCGTGAAAAATTGAAGTTTGTAGAAATGAATCAAGCGTATTTTGTTCTCTGTGCGTCTTCAATTCCTTTAAGAATGACGTAGAACTAGGTTCACGCACATCAGACAAATTAATTATTCGTGCATTCTCAAAGCCTGTATTTTCCATAAAGGAAGCAATAACCTTAATAGTTGGGTCAGGCTCAATTGATATTTCCAACTCATGATATTCTTCCACTCGTGGTAATTCTGGTACTTCATTTTTATCTTTCTTTTTTGCAGACCCAGGGTTCATCATTATAAACATGATGTCTTTATGTTCTGAACTATTTTCCTTCTTTATAATGTCGACATATTTCCGATACGGAAATTGATTATTCTTAACTTCTTTAATGTTGTTATAATAAAAGCAAGCAGTCAAGCAATAAGCATTTTTAAATTCTGTGTTTTTCATATTTGTATTTTTTAAAATGGTAAGTTATCTAAATTATCCCATTCCTCTGAAACTAATTCTTTCAGTGGTATGATGGATGTAATGCAGTAATGCAAAGGATCTGCGTCGTGCTTTTCTTTTTGCGGAAGGCGTTCGAGAATGATTTCACATTTGCTTATTTCATAATTCTTCCCTTGGTATTTAAACATATCATAAACGTACGGAAGTGTAATGATATTGAAGTCGTTTGTAGTGAGTTGGAGATGAGCAACCATAGAAGCATAATGCGCAAAACGCAATAAGTAATTCATGGTTTGTAGTTCGCACCAAACTGTTATCGTATGAAAACTATTTCCTGATGGAAACATGAAATCAATACAAACAGATTCTTCATTAAATATTTCAAGACGAGTTATATAAAATAAAGTGAGTGTCAAATACTCAGCAAGCTCATCTGTATTTTGCGACGGTAGCAATGCTATATCAAAATCCCACATATTCTTGTCTGCTATATAAGCTAGATATTCAGCATAGTCATCTAAGTAAGGCAAGCCTTCCTTCTGTAAATGCTTATAACATTGTGGTTCACTTAATACTTCAAATTCAAATGGAATATGTCTTACATTATCCTGAGAATAATCTTGAGCAAATTGCAAATGCTGTATTAATTCTTTATCGGAGCAAATTCCCTGTAAATAAATGTCCTGATAGATGAATCCAGTATACAATGTAGAATCAAATCCCAAAAAAGGTAAAGCATCTTGTGCCGTGGTCCAATTTGCTTTGTATTCAAGAAGTAAATCAGTTGTTGTTCTAGCGGGTGAAAGCAAATAGGCCTCTGCCTCTTGGACCAAAAGTTCAAAAAGTTCTTCAGCTTTTTCTTCTACATTTTCAGCATCAAATCCATATCGTTGCAGGAGACTAGAATAACAAAAAGCAATACTAGGAAACCCGAATGAAGTGAGAATATCACTTTCTAGTTCTATCATTGAAAGACCTGGTCCATCGCTAATAGGAGTAGGCTCTCCAAGGCCATGCCATTCTGTTGAATTTTTTACATATTGAATTAATTTAGGGATGATAATCGATTTGAACATATCTTGATTTTGCATAAATTTTGATTTCCTTATTACCCTATAAAGATAAGAAATTAGTACGTAGCGAGTTTACGTAGTATGACTAATTTTAAAGAAATACAAATCAATAAATTAGCTTATTTGTGTCTTGAAGTGAAAAAAAAAATAGCCTATAAAATGTAGTTTAAGCACAGTTACATTCTTTAGATATCTCATAAATTAATAAACCCAATTCAAACCCCTCATTCTTAGTCTCTTCGTAGCAACTTTTACCTAATTTATTTTGTTTAGTTTTTAATTTCTTTATCTTCGAAATGAATCTATTGCTGTACATGGTTGATTCTATGAATGGCATCAATTTTTTCAAGTAAATAAACACTGTTCTATTCCATTTCTGTACGATGAAATAATAAAATAAATACAATGATTACTTTCGATAATTATACCATTAGATCTTTGGAGTCAAGTGATTTAATCGCTTATTTTGATTTGGTAGAAAGAAATAGAAAAAGGCTAGAAGATTTTTTTACGGGCACTGTTTCTAAAACAAAAGATGTAGCAGCAACAAAAATTTTCTTAGAAGAAATTGTAGAACGAAGAAATAGTAAACAATATTTTCCATTCGTCGTTGTGAATCAAACTAACAGTAACTTGATTGCTTTTATAGATTTAAAAAATATAGATTGGACTATTCCTAAAGCAGAAATCGGTTGTTATACAGATACGGAATTTGCTGGTACTGGCTTGACTACAAAGGCGATGCAACTTTTTTTAGAATATAGTTTTGTCCATTTTGGTTTTAAGAAAATATTTTTAAGAACCCATCAAAACAATATTGCAGCACAACAAGTTGCCGACAAATGTGGTTTTGAACTAGAAGGAATTATCAGAATGGAATATAAAACCACAGCTGGTGAAATTGTAGACTTGAAATATTATGGCAAATTACATGTGCAATAATATAACAACCGATAAGCTTTAATTTTGCAATACATAAAGGAATATCATGAAGTCAAAAATTCTAAATACATCCATAATATTTTGTTCATTACTTGGATACTTGCAATGGGGTAAAGATCAACAGATCTATCTATTCCAACTGGAATTAGAATTACTCCGCAAATTGTTTATAAATCCTATGTCTGTAATACATCCATTCACGTTGCTCCCTTTATTCGGACAGCTCCTATTATTCACTACTTTATGGCAAAAGCAAGTTAGTAAAAGAATGACTTATTTGGGCATTGGTTGTTTAGGATTATTATTGCTATTGATATTTATTATTGGCTGTATGGGTTTGAATCTAAAAATTATGTTGTCTGCTGTTCCTTTCATTTTAACCTCGATAGTAACGATTTTGTATCATCAAAAAAAGTAAGACTATGTTTTTATGTGGATGAAGGAGTGAACGCACTTGCGAACTAAACTAGAATTGAATGCAGTACAAATAGGAAAATGAACAACAAAAAATAAATGGATTTGGTATTATTTATTAAGTGCCATTTTTTTCTCCTTCGGTGTATGGAAGAGATAGCCAAATTTAACCCCAGTACTAAGTGCTAAAAAAGTATTCGAAGTGGTGTTTCCACTGCGTTGGTACAAATAGTAAAATTTGATTCCGTCGAATGGTGTTGCATAATCTACACGGTCAAATTTATAATTATCAAAACCATATCCAAAGCCAAAATAATATTCAAAGGATGCTCGGTTAGACATGATCCATTGTCGTCCTAATTCTGCCATTATTGCTCCAGTCGTTGTATTTTTTTTGACAGAAATATTTTGTGATATTAAAGTTTTTTCAGAGAATCCACCAAAATAAATAGAAGGACGGAAGAAACTACCTTGCATGATATGTCGACTGCGAATGCCACGATATACTACATCTGGTACAAAACAAAATTTGTAGGAACCACCGACCATAAATCCTTTAGATACTTTAGATAAATTATCTCGCATACCGACTCCAATAATGGTTGCATGTACAGTCCAACTTTGTCCTTGTTTAACGCCTCTTTCAAAGGAGAAATGTAAATGGTTTGCTCTAGCCGACAAGAGTGCAAATTGAATATTGTTTTTATGCATTTCCTGTATGCTTATATGTGCAGCCATAGATTGTTCAAATTTCTCAACCTTGCCATTTGCATAAACAATCTTTTCAATATCATCTTTTTCCATCGAAAATTGAGGGCCATTCAAATTGTTGATGTCTTTGTATTTAATATCATCCATGCCAACTTCAATAATTTTTGCCTTGATGTAAGCTTTGGTATTTCGTGGATAAATTTTATCTGGATTCTTTACAGTCGCATTAATCGCTTCGTCAAATATTTCCACTCTGCCATTCGCATAAACTATTTTTAAAATACTACTTTTTTCAAGAGAGATTTGTGGGCCTTCTACATTATTGGATTCCTTGTATTTAATTTCTGTTGTTCCGATTTCAATTATTTTGCATTGAATGGTATCTTTAGCATCGCGAAGCAAAATCTTATCTTGAGATTTAGAGGAAACGGATAAAAATAAAAACGAAATAAAAATAAAGAGATGTTTAATTTTCATAGAATATTTATTTAATGGAAAAGTAAAGTTTTTATTCTTAAAAATTGGATTATTTAGAAAAAATGAAGACGATTAGTTTTTCATTTCCATCCATTTACAAGCAATTTAGGTATTCTCTTTTTAGTACAAGAAATTAGGAGCAGAATTGATAATGCTAATTATTTACATTTCTTTATTGCTTGGGCTTGTAATCTTTAATCTATTACTTTTGTAAAGGAAAATTAGTTTCTCTAGATTCTTCTAGAATGTTCTGACCGCGCGTACGCTATTCATATCGGTTTTATTATAGTTGCCACTATTGCCGTTAAAAAAATAAAACGAAACAGCAACGCCTGCGCCAGATTCACTGGATGTCCAATAGAAGTTTGTATTAAATCCGCCAATTGCAATCCTATTTGAGAATAATTGAGTCATTTCATCTTTACTTGGTAAATACCAATCGCTGAAGCCACCTAATACAAGGTCTGCACAAATTTTTGCTGCATTACTTTCAGATCCGTACAATGCTATAATAGCATTCGTATTAGCATTTCCTGTACCAAAGGCAGTCGCGGTAGCATTCGTTACACCAGAAGCGCTAGCGTGCCAAAAAATTCCTGTGCTCTGATCACTTGGTGCTGCAATTAGTCCATGGTAACCTGTTCCATCTAAATAGGCAATTACGCCACCCGCAAAGCTTTGACCTATACTTAAGGAAGGCGCAGTAAAGCTGATTGGATTGCCGTAAGCTGTGCCAATACTATTGGTTGCATAGGCTCTGACAAAATAAATAGCACCTGGTGTTAAGTTGGTAAACGTGCTACTGGTATAACTTCCAATACCACTGCCATCTACCGTAAAGCTATTAGATATGGTTGGATTTGCGCTAGTGCTGTAACAAACACCTCTTGCTGTAACGGTAGCTCCTCCGTCATTGGTAATGTTTCCACTACTACTGACTGCTATACCAGAAATATTGACTGCTGATGTAGTTAGTGTTGCCAATGAAATTGGATTTGTAGTAAAATTTACGTCATTGCCATAAGAGGTGCCAACAGAGTTAGTAGCAAATGCACGAACATAATAAGTTGTGATTGGCGATAGTCCAGAGATGGAGCAAGTGAAAATTCCAGTACCTGTACCATTATTTACTGTGCTGTTGGCAATGGTTGGGCTAGGACTGGTATCATAGCATATTCCTCTTGCTATAATATTTGCTCCACCATCATTGGTGATATTACCACCGCTATTTGCAGTAGAATTTGAAATTCCAGAAATGGATGTAGTATTCAATGTAGCTAAAGATCCTGGGCATGGACCCCAAGTTGGCACTCCATTACAATAAGAGAGCGTTTGTGCTTGATTGCCAGGTAGTGAAATGCCAGGAGCTACGGTTACCCATGCAGTTCCATTCCAATATAACATTTGACCAATGGCAGTTCCATTTGCAAAAGATCCAGCTGGCCCTTGTATGCCTGTTGGGCCTGTAGTACCGATTGGGCCTGTAGCACCTGTACTTCCTTGTGCACCGGTTGCACCTTGTGAGCCAGTAGCACCGCTTGGTCCAATTAATCCTTGTACGCCAGTAGGGCCAATACTTCCTTGTGCGCCTGTTGGGCCGGTTGGTCCAGTTAACCCGATAGTTCCTTGCGTGCCTTGCGTGCCTTGTAAGCCTTGTGCCCCTTGAGGTCCAGTAGGCCCTTGTAAGCCTTGTATTCCTTGTATACCTTGTGTGCCTTGCGGTCCAGTTGGGCCAGTTGGACCTGCTGTATTATTAGCTGCAAATAATGCATAAGGTACACTGAATAATTCTGTTGTGCCTGAGATGCTGTAGTTTACTCCACCATTTGGATCGGTATCTGTTTTAATAAAATAGGGTCCTACGCTCCAATTGATGTTTGCGAAAACACCATTTATTACTGTTCCGCTTCCTATTTCTAAACTCACCAAACCATTGGCATTAGTGGTTTTTGTTAGTGTTTCTACATATACAGCGGAGCCAAATACAGAACCTTGTAAAATGCTAATTCGCATGCCAACGGTTGTATTGGAAACAAGAACATTACTGGCATTGCGTATAACTGCCTGATAGCTCATTTTTTGGGGTGCTTGAGAAAATACATTGTGCACCAATAATAATAGAGCAACGATGGTAATTATTTTTTTCATTCCTTAATTTTTAATTATTTTATATGCTTTGATTGTTTTATTTTTTTGTAGGATGTTTAAAAAATAAGTAGCCGCTGCAAACTGTTCCATCGGGATGGCAGTGATTTTTGTGGTCATCATTTTTTGATCTAAAACATGTCCCATTGCATCCGTAAGTTGATAGGATACATGTTCTTGCAAGTCTTGTATTTGCAAAGTGAGATTGTGCGAAGTGGGATTTGGGAAAACGCTAAGTGAAATGTGCAAGTCTGTTTGTTCGATGCCTACACTAAATAATTCATAGGCTTGTTGATTTCCTTGGGTTGCAGAACCATTGGTGCCAAGTGCTTCGGTAAATATAATTTGTCCAATAGAAAAAGCAACAGACCCTCCACTGCCAGAGGCGTCACCGCCAGATGCAGTCATTTCTTGTGCAAAAACAGAGGTGCTGGATAGCAATAAAAAGACAGCAAGAACTATTTTATTGGAGACATGGAGGTGGAAAAATTTCGATAAAAGTAAAAACTTTTTTGCAATACGTAAAAAGTATTGTAGAAAGCAAATTATGGTACAAGTTCAATGGGGAATTTCATATGATTTTTAAACGAATGGTGTATGTAAAAACATCTATAGAATTGTATTTTTGGCTATACTAAAATTGTATTGATAGGAAGAATTTGTAGATGCAGTGTATTGCGGCAACGAAGGCCAGCCACATTTTGCGGTAAATTTATGAGGGACATTAGGATTAAGTATATTTGAAGTAAAAAAACAATGAAGGAAGTATCAGAGCTTCTATCTGGTGTTATCTACCCGTCAACGAATCTTGTTCTGGTTGTTTGATGAAATATTTATTGGTGATGCCCTGCGTGGTATTCCCGGATAGGATGCTAT
>CAMDVD010000030.1 GCA_945878115.1 Chitinophaga pinensis
GTAAACTTCATAAATCACTGGATGAAGTAAGCCAATTCATATCTAATGAAATCAAAACCCTTACCAAAGAAAGCATTAGAACTACTTGCGCATTTAGTTATATTTTTGCAGAACTAAATTGGACCATGTAATAAATATAATTAGTATTATCCTGTCTGAATCAGGATTGTCAGGATTTTAGAATTTGCAGGATTGATATGTTTTCCCATCTTATAAATCCTATCATTTTGAAAATCCTGATTCAGACAATAATCGAATAAGCCTGTCTTAATTGTAAATATTTTTTTTTGAAATAGTGAACATCGTTTCGAAATTATATTTCATTCCAATTATAGTGCTACTATTTTTCCATATTGCAAAATGCCGTTGTTCCCTGTTATTTTAAAAAAGAATATTCCCTTTTGATTCAACTTTAAATCAAAATTTATTTTGCCAGATTTTAAATTTCTTTCATCGATTATTTCTCCTGCAATGGTATAAACGGAGAATTGTAGATTAGATTGGTTCTTAAGCTCTCCCTCAAAATGAAAAAGACCGTTAGATGAAGGATTAGGAAAATAACGAACGTAACTGTAATCATTCAGATTTTCTGTCGAGTTAGGTGTAAGTACACAATGTCCTGGTATGTTGGCATCTAACCAAGTCAAACGTTTTTTTATCCATATTTTAAGTGTATCCATCTCGGCTGAATAGGTAGTTGCAATGGCACCTGCTTCAGGCGCAGGTCCGCTGATGCCGAGTATTGGCCATTTTTGAAAATGCCTTGCTTGTGCATTTGGAATACGATTTTTCATACTATCGATATAAGCAAAAATGGATATCGTATCTAAAATACTCTGCCTGTAATTTTCATAGGTACAGCGTAGTTCATTGTTGAAGGTACTGTCTTGTAACATACGAATATACCAACCTGTTGAATAATTATCTGTAGGGCAATCATTGACATGGTGTGCCCATCCCGAGCCGTCGAAGCTGTTTGTGGTAAGGCAATTGTCAATATTTTTCCAAGACCAATCGAAGTCCCAAACAGGCCCAGCTTTTAACTTTCCTCCATTTGAAAATTTATCCTTATTAAAAAATACACTTTTTTTAAAACCATCATTATTACGAGATAATTCATTTACCAAAAAATAATCAATGAATGATTTTACATCTAAATATTTTCTATAACCAATAGCGGTGTCGGCAAAACTTGCACTATATAAAGCTGTTTCCATACTGTCGACATAAGAAGCAATATATGTTTTTTGAATAGAATGTATTGTTACAGGTTTTGGGTATTCATACAAAAAATGTACATCAAATCCAGGATGATCTATTGGTGAATAATTGGATTGAAAACTATTGCTCGCATCCCAATAATTTTGTCCGAGAATATAACCACCCGTTAGGTTATCACCAATAGTATCTGCTGTGGTTAATTTGGCAATATTTACTCTGTTATTACCTTGTTTTATTTTTTCGCCAAACAAATAAATGCCTTGATAAGCGCTATCAACAAGCACTTCACATAAATGCGTTCGGGAACTATAATTTCCCATGTCCCCAAACAGTTTATACGCAAGTGTGTTTCTGATAAGGGAACGATCATTAAAATTGGAAAGTAACACCCAATCGTTTTCTGCTGGCATACCTAATATAGACACGTTGTTATTTGCGCCAGCTGTATCACGGGTTTCTAATCCAAAAGGATGTTGTGGATAGCCCGCTGAAGTTGCACCCCGAATTTCAATCCCAATATTCCCATGGTACACATTGGCACTGTCGCTCACATGGGTAATGTTATTGAGTCCGTTATATTTTATATCCATCATGGCATTTATTTTCGTGTTTTCAACTATTGTTTGCCCCAGTGTATTAATCATAACAATGGGTAGTTCAGAACTATCTAGTATTACGGTTCCTAAATCATGAACACATAGTTGAAAAGTACCCATTGAACTGCCATAACCCCACACTTGAATGTATAGAGTTTGTCCCGGGGTTAAGCCATATAACATAAGGAAAGAATAATTGCCAACGCCGGCATCATCATCACATCCTAGTAGATGGAGATTCGTACACGAACTACCTGTCCAAACACCAAGTCCAGTATCATTGATAGTGCCACTATCTGTAGCAAAACTTAAGTTGCCCGATGGTGGTACAATCATGGTAAACCAAACATCAGCACCTTGATAAGCGGCACAATTTGGATTTAAACCTGAGCCTTGAAAATTAGTATTATTTTGAAAAAGGCATTGTGTGGTGTCAATTGGAATGGCGGCACAAGGATTATTGCCAAGCATGGCTGGTACTGAACAATTGCCTATTGAGGTGTCAACATATCCAGTTTGGGGCGTAGGTCCATCATGAAAAACAAGATTCCATGATGGATCATAAAGCTGGTATGAGTTTTCATTTTCATAAGTACCAGGCGTATAATTCAGTTTCAAGGAATCGCCATTACAAACTTGAAACGAATCGATGCTTCCATAATTGCTCGCACTAAAAGTTCCAATAGACAGATTATTAATAAAAACTTCAAGATGCCCACCACCGTTCCAGCCATCACCGTAACTGTCATGCATGGATAATTTGTAATTGCAACATTGTGCGGATGCGGCAATACGGAATAAAAATAGAATTATAAATATTGGAAGTAGTTGTCTACATTTCATAAATTGGAAATCATTTTTAATTGGAATAGAATCAGAAGGTGCTAAGCTAAATGATGTGGAAACAAATGTAAGGTTTGCGGACAATATTTTTTATTCTATGTTTTTTCTACTCAATTTGTCAATTAATGAAATGAAATAGGACTTTCTTTTTTTAGTGATGGTCTGAAGCATAAAAAAACGCCGACAGTATTTCTACCATCGGCGTTTTTGTTTTATTTTTTATTGGTATTAAAGTGTTCTCTTTACTTCAATTTCTTCATAGCCTTCAATTATATCACCTTCTTTTAAGTCATTATAATTTTTAATGCCAACACCACATTCTTGTCCTACTAGTGCTTCTTTTACATCATCTTTGAAACGTTTTAAAGATGAGAGTTCGCCAGTAAATATTACGATACCATCACGTACGAGATTGATTTTTGTATCTCTTTTTATTTTTCCTTCTAATACAAAACATCCTGCAATTGCACCAACGCCAGTGATTCTAAAGACTTCTTTTACTTCAATATTACATACTGCTTTCTTCTCAATTTTTGGTTCTAATAAACCTTCCATCGCATTGCGGATTTCGTCGATTGCATCATAGATGATAGAGTAGTAGCGGATTTCAATGTTTTCATTTTCTGCCAAACGAGAGGCTTGCATGGAAGGTCGTACTTGGAATCCAAGTATGATCGCATCCGATGCTGTCGCTAATAGTACATCGGATTCAGTAATTTGACCTACTGCTTTATGTACTACAGATACGGCTATTTCATCCGTAGATAGTTTTTGTAATGAATCACTTAATGCCTCAACAGATCCATCCACATCACCTTTAATAATTACATTCAATTGTTTGAAATTACCCAATGCCAAACGACGACCGATCTCATCCAACGTAATATGTTTCTTCGTACGCATACCTTGTTCACGCATGATTTGTGCACGATGATTTGCCACTTCTTTTGCTTCATCTTCGTCTTCGTACACTTTGAATTTCTCACCAGATTGTGGCGCACCATTCAATCCTAATATCTGCACTGGCGTAGACGGTCCTGCAATTTTTTTCTTCTTACCTCTTTCATCACTCATTGCTTTTATACGACCAAATATGGAACCGGCAACGATCATGTCACCAATTTTTAATGTGCCACTTTGTACAAGAATGGTAGAAACGAATCCACGTCCTTTATCCAAGGATGCTTCCACAACAGTTCCATTTGCATAACGATTTGGATTAGCTTTTAAATCCAAAACTTCTGCTTCTAATAAAATCTTTTCTAATAAAATGTCAACGTTGAAGCCTGTCTTAGCGGAAATTTCTTGAGATTGAAATTTACCACCCCATTCTTCAACTAAAATATTCATAGCAGAAAGTTGTTCACGAAGTCTATCTGCATTGGCGCCATCTCGATCTATTTTATTAAATGCGAATATCATTGGTACACCTGCTGCTTGTGCATGACTGATTGCCTCTTTGGTTTGAGGCATTACTGCATCATCTGCTGCAATCACAATCACTGCAATATCCGTTACTTTAGCACCTCTAGCACGCATCGCGGTAAAGGCTTCATGACCTGGTGTATCTAAGAATGTAATTTGTTTGCCATTTTCAAGTGTAACTTCATATGCACCAATATGCTGCGTAATTCCTCCTGCTTCACCAGCTACAACGCTAGCACTTCTGATATAATCCAACAAGGATGTTTTACCATGATCAACATGTCCCATGATAGTAACAATTGGTGGACGAGATTCTAAATCTTCAGGCGCATCATCAACAATAATTTCTTGTTCGGCTTCTTGTTCTAAATTGATAAACTCAACTTCAAAACCAAATTCACTGGCTACGAGTTCTATCACCTCTGCATCTAAACGTTGGTTGATAGAAACCATAATACCCAGGCTCATACATTTTCCAATAACCTCCGAAAAATTAACGTCCATTAAATTTGCCAACTCACTAACAGAAATAAATTCGGTCAATTGAAGTTTGGAATTATCATCCATACCTTCTTTATGCGCTCTTTTTTCTGCCATGTCTTCGCGTTTTGAACGACGATATTTGGCTTTATTACTTTTCCCTTTGGTACCAGAATTAAGTTTGGCAAGGGTTTGTTTTATTTTATCTTGAATCTCATTTTGATCTACTGGCTTGTCATCTTGACGTCTATTTCTATCCCCAGTGGATGGTCTATTGCCATCTCTTTTAAATGGTGGACGAGTATCCCCAGTTCTTGGTGTACTGCTTGTGTTTCCGCTTGGTCTATTTGTATTTGTTGAAGTAGAAGTTCCACCTTTATTCTCAATTGGAATACGTTTGCG
Organism: Chitinophaga pinensis; assembly: GCA_945878115.1. Lineage (GTDB taxonomy): Bacteria > Bacteroidota > Bacteroidia > Chitinophagales > Chitinophagaceae > OLB11. Next base: position 4,968 of record CAMDVD010000030.1, read on the forward strand.
TTTTCTTTTTTCAGCAGGTTTAGCATTTTTTTCTTGCGCAACAGGCAATTCAATTCGACCAATTATTTTTGGACCTTCTAATTTATCTCTCTTTAAAGTATGTAGTACAACTTCTTCAATTTCTGGAGGAGCTGGAGCAATCACTTCAACCTTCTCAATTGGTGTTTCAACAATTGTGGGTTCAACTATTGGTGCAACAATTTCTTCTTTTGGTTCTTCTTTTTTAGGAGGTGCTGATTTAGTTGGTTTTTTATCTAAATCAATCCGACCTAATATTTTCGGACCTTCTAATTCAGGCGCACTAATTTTAACTTTTTCCTTGACCGCTACTTTTTTAGGCGCTTTCTCAGGTTCAACATCTTCAACAATTTCTACTTCTTTTTCTTTTGCCTTTTTAGTCTTCGGTTTTTCTTCAACTTTTGCCTTAGGCTCCAAATCTATTTTACCTAATATCTTAGGTCCCTCCATATCTGGAGCAGCAATTTTAGTTATTTCAATTGGTTTTTCAACTGGTTTTACTTCAGCTGCTTCCAATTTCTTTTGTTGAAGTTTCTTTTCTTCCGACAATCCTTTTGTCAGTACAACATTGTCGCTTTTTTTCTTTGCAGCCCTTTCTGCATCATATTCGGCAATGAGGGAGGAATACATTTCCGGCGATAAAACAGGATCTGGTTTATTGTCTAGTGTAAATCCAGCTTTAGTTAAGAATTCAATGAGGGTATTTTTACCGACGTTAAACTCTTTGGATGCCTTCATGAGGCGAATGGTTGTGTTTGTTTCTGACATTTTTTTAATACTTATTGATTCTGTTTGCTTGTAGTCAAGGAATCAATTTTTTAATTCTTTAATTTAATTTATTCGTTTTTCATGCCTTGTTATTTAGAGTTTCAGTGTTGCCTTTTTATGTTTTGCTAAAAGTAAAGATAAAAAAGGAGTTGTTCACTATTTTGCTTTTTCTTCTTCGTCAAATTCACGTTGAAGAATTTCTTTAATGTCTTGAATGGTTTCTACTTCTAAATCTGTTCGACGGATTAATTCATCATCGGTTAGTGCTAATATGCTTCTAGCAGTATCACAACCAACTTTTTTCAACTCATCTATTACCCATGCATCAATTTCGTCTGTAAATTCATCCAAATCGATATCGAATTCGCCTTCTTCTAAATCATCGCGGAATACATCGATATTGTATTCAGTTAATTCTTGTGCTAATTTAATATTGACACCTCTTTTGCCAATTGCCAATGACACTTGATCTGCCTTCATGAATACTTCTACATACTTTGTTTCTTCATTGATATTCATACTAGTAATTTTAGCAGGCGTCAATGAACGTTGAATCAATAATTGTATGTTTTGGGTATAATTGATAATATCGATATTTTCATTTTTCAATTCACGTACGATACCATGAATACGACTACCTTTCATTCCTACACAGGCGCCCACTGGATCTATACGGTCATCATAACTTTCTACAGCTACTTTGGCGCGCTCACCTGGTTCACGAACTATTTTTTTAATACTAATTAGACCATCAAATATTTCAGGTACTTCTATTTCCAAAAGTTTCGCTAAGAAACTAGGATGTGTACGTGATAAGATAATGGTAGCGCCGTTATTACGTAATTCAACTTTCTTCACCACTGCACGAACGCTTTCTCCTTTTTTGAAATAATCGGTAGAAATTTGCTCTGATTTTGGTAATATCAATTCATTGCCTTCATCATCTAAAAGCATGATTTCTTTTTTCCAAACTTGATATACTTCGCCATTAATAATTTCACCTTCACGTTCTTTATATTTCTCCATCAAGATATTCTTTTTCAAATCGCTAATACGAGATGCCAATGTTTGTTTGGCAGCCAATATTGCTCTTCTACCGAAGCTATCCATTTTTACTTCTTCATAAACTTCGTCGCCTTCTTCATAACTCTCATCTAATTTTTTAGCCTCTGTTAATTCAATTTGCGTATCGTCATTCATGATGTCCGCATCTGCCACAACTTCACGTCGTTGGAATATTTCTAAGTCACCCGTTTGGTCATTTACGATTACGTCAAAATTTTCATCGCTATAGTATTTTTTGCGGATGAGCGTTTTAAATACATCTTCAATTACCTTGATTAGGGTCGGGCGGTCAATATTCTCGGCGTCTTTAAATTCCGAGAAAGAGTCGATTAAATTAATACTAGCCATTAGAATGTGTTTTTAGTGTTTGTATCATATGTATTGTTTTTATTCTTTTAAAATTCTATGCAGACAGTTGCACTTTTTATGCTGGATAATGGAATATCCAATATTTCAACTTCTGGTATTATTTTCTTGCTTCTGCTTTTAATTTGTTTTTTTTCAATTTGAATGGTGTCTTCTTCTACTGTAATTAATTTCCCTGTGATGCCCATAGCCGCTTCATCTGTTAGTATTATCTCTAATGTGCGTCCTATGTTTTTTTTGTATTGTCGAAATAATTTCAAGGGCGAATCCACTCCAGGGCTTGACACCTCTAGCGATACATCACCATCGGGATATAGTTCGGCTTCTTCTACTTTCTTACGAAGATTTCGATTGATACGCATACATTTTTCTAAAGTGAATTGGGTATCGCTATCAATATAAATCTTATAATTATTGGTAGGTTTTATTTTAAAGTCTACCAAAAAGCAGTCAGTACCTTCTAATGCCTCGTCAATGAAAATTGCTATTTGTTCTTGTGCTGTCATGGTTATGTAGAAAAAAGAAGAAGGGAACTTTTCAGTTCCCTTCACCACAATTCTGAGACAAATGTAGGGTAATAATTTATTAAAAAAAATTAAAAATCTATATTGATTCTAATTCTAAAGGCAATTGAATGCTAATATAGGTGCAGTAACACAATAAATGGCTATAGAAGATGCATTGCAGGGAAACTCTCGTAACCGAAACTTTCAGTTATAATAACACAAAAATAATAGGTAGATTTGAGAATCCAGCAAATAGAATTAAAATGTAGAATCTCATTTCCTTCTCTCCTTTTATTTATTTCAACAAACACAATTTCATCATAATAAGTTCTTGAATAAGCTCTCGTATTTTTATATTATTTGATTAGTTTTGTCGCTTCAATTTTACTATGACAAAGAATATTTTAATAACCGGTGGAGCAGGATTTATTGGATCGCATGTGGTACGTCGATTCCTTACCCAATATCCGCAATACAATATCATAAACCTAGATGCCTTAACGTATGCTGGTAATTTAGAGAACCTAAAAGATGTTGACCATTTACCTAATTACACTTTTGTGAAAGGGGATATTTGCGACAGAGAATTGGTTGAAAAAATAATGAATAAGCACGATATTAATACCATCATTCATTTAGCAGCCGAGTCGCATGTAGATCGCTCTATTACTGATCCATTGGCTTTTGTAAATACGAATGTTATGGGCACTGCCAATTTATTAATAGGGGCTAAAAAATATTGGCAAAATGATTATAGCAATAAGCTTTTCTATCATGTGTCTACCGATGAAGTATATGGTAGTCTTGGTGAAACAGGGTTCTTTTATGAAGATACAGCCTACGATCCACGAAGCCCTTACTCTGCAAGTAAAGCAGCAAGCGATCATTTGGTGATGGCATTCTATCATACCTACCACATGCCAGTGATGATTAGTAATTGTTCTAATAATTATGGACCTAATCATTTTCCAGAAAAATTAATTCCTTTGTCCATCCATAATATTTTGCAAAAGAAGGCTTTGCCAATTTATGGTAAAGGTGAAAATGTAAGAGATTGGCTATATGTAATAGATCATGCCTTGGCGATTGATACCATCATTCATAATGGAAAATTAGGTGAAACCTATAACATTGGTGGTCATAATGAATGGACAAATATTGATTTAATCAGATTGCTATGCACTTTAATGGATCAAAAATTAGGTAATGAACCAGGTACTTCAGAACAATTGATTACCTATGTGAAAGATCGTGCTGGTCACGATTTGCGATACGCCATTGATGCCAGCAAATTGAAAAATGAATTGGATTGGATGCCATCTGTTACTTTCGAAGAAGGACTTAGTAAAACGATAGATTGGTATTTAGAAAATCAAGATTGGTTAGAACAAGTTACCAGTGGCGATTATGCAAATTATTACAAGAAACAATACGGGAGTTAATATTAAATTCTACATGCTGAATTATCCATATACAATTATCCAATAACAATTTACAATTAAAAAAATGAAAGGTATTATACTTGCTGGAGGCTCTGGAACAAGATTATTTCCAATTACCAAAGCCATTTCTAAACAACTCATGCCCATTTATGATAAGCCAATGATTTACTATCCATTGTCGGTGTTGATGATGGCTGGTATCCATGAAGTGCTAATTATTACTACACCAGAAGATAATGAACAATTTGTTCGCTTGCTTGGTGATGGCTCCGAAATTGGATGTAAAATATCCTATGCCAAACAAGAAGTGCCTAATGGTTTAGCACAAGCATTTGTGATAGGAAAGGAATTTATTGGTCAAGAAAAGGTAGCATTGGTTTTGGGCGATAATATATTTTATGGAGCTGGTCTTGGTAGACAATTGCAATTGTTGAACGATATTGAAGGTGGGTATGTTTTTGCTTATCCTGTTTCAGATCCAGAAAGATATGGCGTAGTGGCTTTTGATGAAAATAGCAAAGCGATATCTATAGAAGAGAAACCATTGCATCCAAAATCGAATTATGCAGTGCCTGGTTTGTATTTTTATGATAATAGTGTTGTCCATATTGCGGAAACACTAGAGCCATCTGCACGTGGCGAATATGAAATTACCGATGTGAATCGAATTTATTTGGAACAAGGGAAGTTAAATGTATCTGTTTTAGAAAGAACTACCGCTTGGTTAGATACTGGTACTTTTGATAGTTTGCATGATGCGAGTGAATATGTAAGAGTTATAGAAAAAAGACAAGGCACTAAAATTGGTTGCATAGAAGAAGTTGCTTATCGAATGGGGTATATTGATGAAGAACAGTTGAAAGTATTAGCAGTGAAATTGAAAAAAAGCGGATACGGTGACTATTTACTTACGCTACTCCCTTAATTCCGTTTATTTTATTACTTTCGCCCCTCACTATGAGCAATCATTTTTTTGTACATCCATCTGCATTTGTGGATGAAGGATGTAGTATAGGAGAAGGAGTAAAGGTTTGGCATTTCAGTCACATCATGTCAGGATGTAGTATTGGAGATGCCTGTAATATAGGGCAGAATGTGGTGATTTCACCTGAGGTAGTATTAGGCAAAAATGTAAAGATCCAAAATAATGTTTCTATTTATACGGGGGTCACTTGCGGAGATGATGTATTTTTAGGCCCATCTTGTGTATTTACCAATGTAAGTAATCCTAGAAGTGGCGTGAATCGTAGAGGACAATATGATAAAACGCATGTGGGTAATGGTGCATCAATTGGTGCAAATGCAACCATAGTTTGTGGAAATGATATTGGTGAGTATGCTTTTATAGGTGCAGGCGCAGTGGTTACAAAAAATGTCCCAGCATATGCACTAGTAGTTGGCAATCCTGCAAAGCAAATTGGTTGGATGAGTGAATTTGGACATAGATTACATTTTGATAAATTTGGTTTCGGTTTGTGTCCCGAAAGCAAACAAGAATACACATTAATAAATAAAATAGTAAACAGAGTAAAATAAAAGCATGTCAAGAATAAAATTTGCAGTGATAGGTTGTGGTCATATTGGTAAGCGACATGCAGAAATGATTACACGAAATCAGGAATCTGAACTACTCGCATTAGTCGATATTCAACCTAGAGAGTCATTAGGCATTGAGGCATACTCTGTCCCTTTATTTGCTTCGGTTGAAGACTTGTTGGCGTCAGATATTGCAAAGGAAATTGATGTGATCAATATTGCATCACCAAATGGCTATCATGCAGATCATGCGATGCTTTGTTTAGAGGCAAAAAAACATATTGTCATTGAAAAACCAATGGCACTCAATAAACAGGATGCGGAGAAAGTAATTTTTAAAGCATTGCAAGTACATAAACAAGTATTTGCCGTAATGCAAAATAGGTATAGCCCGCCAAGCGTATGGATAAAAGAACTGGTAGATAGCAAAAAAATGGGTGAGCTTTTTATGGTTCAACTCAATTGCTATTGGAATAGAGATGATCGATATTATAAAAAGGATGGCTGGCATGGTAAAAAAAACTTGGACGGTGGAACTTTGTTCACACAGTTTTCTCATTTTATAGATTTGCTTTATTGGTTGTTTGGAGATATACAAAATGTACATTCAACATTCGCTAATTTTAATCATCATCAACTCACTGAATTTAAAGAGGATAGTGGTGTAATTCATTTTGATTTTGTAAATGGCGGCATAGGATGTATGAATTTTTCTACTTCTATATGGGATAAAAATTTAGAAAGCAGTATGACCATCATAGCAGAAAATGGGAGTGTGAAAATCGGCGGTCAATACATGGACAAAGTAGAAGTTTGTCATATTAAGGATTATGAAATGCCGGTGCTAGAACCTACCAATCCTGGCAATGATTACGGTGCCTACAAAGGAAGTGCGGCTAATCATCATTACATTATTGATAATGTAGTGGAAGTATTGAAGAACCATGCAACCATCACCACCAATGCTTTGGAGGGATTGAAAGTGGTCGATATTATTGAACGCATGTATAAATAAACTTCGATTGAAAAAGGATATTGTAAAAGTATATTTATTGCAGTTGCTGACTGTAGTAGTATCTTTTCTTGCCTCTATTTTCATGACCAGAATATTAGGGTCAGAAGGGCGAGGCTCTTTTGCCATTTATTCCAATGCATCCTCATTTGCAGTTATTTTGTTTGGTTTTAGTATTGCATCCACGATTCCTTATTATTTAAATTTTAAAAAAATTTCGGCTGAAAAAATCTTCTTTACATCACTAAGTGTTTTGTTTTGCAATCTTTTTTTATTGATATTAAGTATTGGTTTAATTTCCTATTTTCAACATACAAATTTTATTATTCCAGAAGATAAATTGTTGTACAAAGTAGTATTTGTTGCCTTCTTTTTATTTCAATTAGTATATTCTATATTAATTACTTTACTCAATGCGTATAAAAAATTTATTTGGGTAGGCTTGTTAAACATTTTCAATATCGCCATCCCTTTCATTTTTTATTGCTTGATTTATTTTAAAATTTTCGACATTAAACAAGAACAAGATTTTCTTGCTGTGATCTTGTTTTTGTTAGCTGCAATAATTGGATCAACAGGCATTGGATTTTATCTTTTTGTTCGTGTATCGAAGTTTAAATTTTCATTTCAATTGATGTCTCTGTTGGAGGCAAAGGAATTTATTCTGTATTCCATGTTAGCGTATTTTGGGAATATTGCAACATTCATTTGTTATAAATTGGATTTTTGGGTAGTTGATGCTTATCAAGGAAAAGCTGCGCTTGGCGTGTATTCTTTGGCTAGTCAACTAACACAAATGTTATGGATACTACCACAAACCATGGCTTCTATCTTGTACACTTATGCAGCTTCAGCGTCTGAAAAAGAGGCTCTGCAATATACGATTACCTTGAAGAAAATTGCTACTTTGATTACTTTGGTTTTTGCAGCCATTGGAATGCTTTTAGCCATTCCACTTATTCCGGTTTTATATGGAAATGAATTTGAACCAACTTCCAAATTATTAGCCATACAAATCATAGGTGCTATACCATTTTGTATTCCAACTATTTTGGCAAGCTTTTATGCATCTAGGGGGAATTTTAAAATTAGTTTTTATATATCCGTTTTTGTATCTCTTATTTCCATGGTGTTATACTTTACCTTCATTCCAATGTGGGGAAGTAAAGGGGGAGCCATTGCGTCTTCTTGTACTTATTTTTTAGGTGCTTTCATTAGCGAATATTACTTTTGTCGACGTTATCAAATTTCACCAAAGGATTTGTATAGCTTTAGTAAAAAAGATATTGTATTTGTAAAATCCTTTTTTGCCAAAAAATAATAAATCACATGAAGGATCGATTAAATGTTACAGAAGCTTATTTGCCCAATATTGAAAAGTATAAAGCATATGTCGACCAAATCTGGCAAAGTAAATGGCTTACCAATAATGGAAAAATAGTACAAGAGTTAGAGCAGAAAATAAAATCGTATACCGGTGTAGATCGATTCTTATATTGCAATAACGGTACCATTGTTTTGCAAATGGCTATGAAATCCTTAGGAATTACAAAGGAAGTAATCACTACGCCTTTCTCTTATGTTGCTACCACAAATGCAATTCTTTGGGAAGGAGCAAAGCCTGTTTTCGCAGATATACAATCTTCTGATTTTAATATAGATCCAAACAAAATAGAAGTTTGCATTACAAAGGATACGCAGGCCATCATGGCGACACACGTATTTGGAAATCCTTGTGCAATTGAGGAAATACAGCGTATTGCAACTAAGCATAATCTAGTGGTTATATATGATGCAGCCCACGCATTCGGCACACTATACCAAGGAAAATCTTTATTGTCTTATGGAGATGTCGCGACTTGCAGTTTTCATGCAACCAAAATATTTCATACGGCTGAAGGTGGTGGATTGTTTTGTCAATCTGATGAGCTTTTTGAAAAATTGTTTTTGAGTAGACAGTTCGGTCATGTTGGAGATGATTATTTTTCAGTGGGCGTAAATGGTAAGGCGTCTGAATTTCATGCCGCTATGGGTTTATGTGTGATGGAAGATTTCGAAGAAATTTGTACTGCACGAAAGAACTTGACTGCTATGTATGATGCGCATTTGGATATGGACAATTTGCAAAGACCAATTTCTTTGCCAAATACAGAATATAATTACGCTTATTATCCAGTAGTTTTTGCTTCAGAAAAAATATTATTACAGGTTAAAAAAGGTTTAGAAGAAAATAATATTTTTCCTAGACGATATTTTTATCCTTCCTTAAATACTTTGCCTTTCGTGGGAAATTATCAATCGTGTCCGATTAGTGAAGATATTGCATCTAGAATTTTGTGCCTTCCATTTGCCCATAATATCACAAAAAATCAAGTCGAAGAAATTAGCGCTATTGTAAACAAATTGATGAAATAAAGTATGATAATTATAGGTGCGAAAGGATTTGCGAAGGAAGTACTGGAAGTTATTTTTCAATCGGCATTAGCAGAAGAAGAAATTTTCTTTTTTGACAATGTCAGTTCAGGTCTACCAAAAAAGTTATATGATCGTTTTCACATTCTACAAAGTATGGATGAAGTGAAAGAGTTATGTAAAAGTTCTTCCAAATTTTTACTTGGTATTGGAGGAACGACCTTGAGAAATAAATTAGCCTCAGATTTTAAACAAGTTGGCGGTACATTGGAAACTTTGATTTCACCATATGCGCAAATAGGGCATTTTAGTACGCTTATTGGTGCAGGTTGCAGCATCATGACAGGTGTAGTAATTACAAATGATGTTCAAATTGGCGAGGGGACATTAGTTAATTTAAATGCAACCATTGGGCATGATACTAAAGTAGGCGCATATTGTGATATTATGCCAGGCGTCAATATTTCTGGAAATGTCAGTATAGGTGATTTTTGTAATATTGGTACTGGAAGTGTGATACTTCCTAAAGTTAAAATTGGAAATTATGTAACAGTTGGTGCTGGGGCAGTTGTAAACAAAGACGTTCCAGATAACACAACAGTTATAGGTATTCCAGCCAAACCAATGAATAAATAGCAAGATGAATTTACATGTATTTTCAGATGCTTATGGTTTGTTTCCAGTGATGGCTGCCAAACGGATTGTTCAATTAAACGATGCGAATAATATATGTGTGAATTTGTGTATCGGTAGCAATCAAATGTCCGAAAAAATTCAATACATCGAAAGGTCAAAAAAGGCCTTTAAAATGTTTATTCAAAATCTTCAGGCAATAGACAAAATTATTCTTCATCCATTAAATTATGATGCGGCTATTTTTTTACTTGAAGGGTTAAAAAAATTCCCTAATGCAAAAGTGTATTGGGTGTGTTGGAGTTATGAAGTGTATAATTATCACCTTGATAATCAAACTTTTTTTGAAGCATTTTCGAAAAAGTTTTATTTGCAAAATACGTCCATTAAAACAATTGTAAAAGAAAAGGTAAGATCTATTCTTTCTATTTTACGAATACCCTTCTTTAGTAGATACCATTTAAAAGAAGCTTATGCACGGGTAAATTATTTCTGTTCTTTTTTAGAGGAAGACTATATAGAAATGAAACGCTTAACAGGGTATAGTCAAATGGAATATCTGCCTTTCTCCTATACCTCATTAGAAGAATTAATGCCGTCTTTATCTAAATATAAAATCAAAGGAGATGCAATAATAGTGGGGCATGCAGCTTCGTTAGAATCTAACCAATTTGAAATATTACATGCGTTAAAAAAATTAGCATTGCAAAATAAAATTATTCTGCCAATAGCCTATGGCAATACAAAATATCAGCAGGAAATAATTAAGGAGGCTAAGGATTTATTTGCAGGTCAGGTAGATATTATTGAGCAAAAAATGAGTTTGGAAGATTATTACGTAAAATTAGAAGAAGCCTCTTTTGCTATCTTTAATTTGAAAATTCAACAAGGACTTGGCAATATGCTTGGCTTATTATGGATTGGTGCTAAAGTGTTTTTGCGAGAAGAAAGTTCAACGTATAAGCAATTTAAAAAGTGGAATTTATTGGTGTATTCTACACAACAACAACTTACTGCCATTGAATTACAAAAGGGTTTACAACAAGATGAAATTGAATCTAATCGAGAGATTCTATTTGCACGTTTCACAGAGAAAAGTGTAAATTCGTATTGGAAACAAATTGTCTATTGATCGCATGAAGAAAAAAATAATATTATTTTGCTTGTTTAGTTTCATTTTTCAAATTGAAATTTTACATGCTCAAATTTCGCCGATAGAGGATATTTTCAATCAAGATAATTATTCTTTTTATTCTGCAGATTCCAATAACTATATTATGAATGAAAGTTTTAATTATCCGGTGCTTACATCGATGATTAACACCGCCTCACCATTTAATACACAAGATTTTTATGCAGATTTAAGTCAAGTTAATGCGGACTCGAATTTGCATTTAATGTATGGACTCCATCAGCAAGTCCCTAATCATGATTCATTGTACACAGAGTGCTATTTTAATTTTAATTATAAAAATATCAATTCGAAATGGTATGCGTTTTATAAAAAATCAATAGTAGATACAAACATAGCATTTCTTGTGGTGCCAGGGTCAGGTACATTTCAAAGTTTAAAAATAGCAGAAGGGGATCCAAATAATTACCATAATTTAAATGGCGTAGTTCGAGATAAATGTTTGCAGTATGGAGATTTTTATGTGTATTCAAAAATTAATCAAGAATTTCGATCTTTTTGGCGAAGAAACCCAATAGGAGGTTGCCAACGTTTGGATTATGATTATTTAACGCCCTATACTGATTTTAATGGAAAACATTGGGCAGCAAATATGTATATTGAATTAGTTGCTGCTGTAAAAGCATTGAAAAAAAAGTATAAAAGAGTTTTTGTGCTGGGATTGTCTAATGCTGGATTCCCAGTGCTTATTTCAGGTATATATGGTGAAGCAGATGGCATTGGTTGTGCAGCAGGGATTTCCACTTGGTCGTACAATGGATTTTCATTGCCAAATAATGAAAACCCTTATTTCTCAGGTATTTTGGAACAATATTCATTAGATTCCATACGCACATTGGTGCAAAAAGCACAAAGTAGGTTTTTATTTTCTTATGGTGCAGGGGATGGTGGTGGTAATGCAAATGAACACATTACGCATGCCCTTCAAGATTCTTTGAATTCACCTTGCAATGCTGATTTTTTTTATGACTTTGTAGGACATACTTTTCCAACAGTAGCTTATGATAGTTTTTTTACGAAGGTTATACGTACACCGAAAGTTGATGTTCAATTAGTTGCTTCATCTGATTGTAATGCGGATTCTGCTATCATACATATAGAATATGCTGGGGCATTCCCTTTGTTTTATGATTTGTATTATAATAATGTATTTGTACGAACAGATACCTTGTTGACCCCAACACGAGATATTAATATCGTAAATGAAGGTGTTTATCAACTTAGAAATCTTGTAGATAGTTTTGCAATTCCATTGTGTAGAACCAAAGAAATCCATTATCTGAAAAAAGTAAATTCAACCTTTTCGATTGTTCATAATGGATATATTTGTTCGCAACAAAAAGACTCCATGACACTGACTATCCATGGAAAATCGCCATTCTATTATCATTGGAATGACAATGGTATGCTAAGCTATATTCTTTCTGTGGATTCCGTAATTGGTATAAAAACGGGATCTGGTAACTATGGGATTTTAGATATAGTGGATTCAAATTTATGTTTGACAAATGTCAATCACACATTCGTCACTACTATTGACACTTTTCATGCAACTATAGATTCGGCTACATACAATTGTTTTGCGAATCAAAATGAAATTGCATTTTCCTTGCATGGTAAAAAACCTTTTACGATGCAGTATTTTATTGGAACAAATTTCAATACCTCTACCATAAATAATACACAATTTTTGTGGACTCCCAATAATGGTCAATATTTTATTGCTGCAATACATGACTCCAACAATTGTTCTCAACTTTTTAATTCTGTAATTGAATTTAATAATCAACCATTGACATGTATAATGGATACGCCAGTGTATAGTTGCGACTCAGCTAAGTATACTTCTCATTTTGTTTGTACTGGAAGGCCTCCATTTTTAGTGAAGTATGTCGAAAACTCCGTCAATAAAACACTTCTTTCTAATACTATGCAATTTGATTTTGTTTATCAAAATGGCAACACGTATTTTACAGAAATTACGGATTCTAATCATTGTTCGACTCCATTGACGGGCAATTATAATGTACAAGCTGCGCATTTAATCAGTACTATGTCTTCGCCACAATATAATTGCGATAGTAATAAAACACTTATTCATTTTGCTTTTCAAGGTAATAGTCCTTGGATAGTTCACTATACAGAAAATGGTATCAACAAAGAAATACAAACAAGTCAAAATACATTGGATAAATATTTTGAAACTGGTGCTTATTATTTTTTAACTGTTAATGATTCAACAGGTTGTAGCGTGCTATTAAATAAGTATTATACCTTTTTCTTTCATGCAATAAATGGAAGCTTATCAACTGAAGTTTTCAATTGTACAACTCATTTGATGGAACAAGATTTTATATTGGATGGGAATAAACCATTTACTGTTTCCTATACCCAAGATGGAATTCTGAATCAATTTACAACTTCAAATTATTCTACTACACAATCCTTTGTAAATGGGGATTATCATTTTCTAACGCTTACGGATTCTACTGGTTGTTTATACAATTTAAATACAAGCAAGCAATTTAATATTGATACATTAGATACACAACTTAGTACGCCAATGTATGTTTGCGATAGTAATAAGACACTTATTCATTTTTCATTTCAAGGCAATGCGCCATGGACTGTTTTTTATATAGAAAATGGAATAAATAAACAATTTCAAACCACACAGAATGCATTAGATAAATATTTCGATAATGGTATTTATCAATTTGTTTCCTGTCAAGACATAACCAACTGTAGCATTAGTTTGAACCAATTTTATAATTTTTCTTTCCACCCCTTGATTGCTAATTTGCCGAATGAAGTTTTTAATTGTACAACGCATTTAATGGAGCAATCCTTTTCATTGGATGGCAACAAACCATTTGCAATTTCCTATACCAAAGACGGTATCCCGAATCAATTTACAACTTCAGATTATTTTACTACACCATCTTTTTCTAATGGAGAATATCATTTTCTCGCAGTTACTGATTCTACAGGATGCTCATTTGAAATAGATATTACCAAACAATTTAATGGAGATACATTGCACGTGCAAACGACTGAGCCACTGTATTCTTGTGATAGTAATAAAACTCTTATTCATTTTGATTTTCAAGGGAATAGTCCATGGACAATTTTTTATCTTGAAAATGGCATAAATAAACAGTTTCAAACTACACAAAATGCAGTAGATATTTATTTCTCCAATGGGACTTATCAATTTTTATCTTGCATCAATTCCTCCAGTTGTAGTTTGCCTTTAAATCTATTTTATACCTTCAATTTCGCGCCGTTGCAGGTAATTTTATCTAATGAAATATTCAATTGTTCGAGCAATTTAACAGATTTGCCATTTACATTCAATGGGAATAAACCCTTTACAGTTTCTTATACAAAAAATGGAATTCCGAATCAATGGGTGAGTTCCAATTATTCTGCAATTGCTTCTTTTACAAATGGAGATTATTCTTTTAATACAGTAGTGGATTCTACTGGCTGTTCGGTTGATATCAATAGTGTAATGCAATTTAATAGGGATACATTACAGGTGCAAATGAGCCAAGCTTTGTATGATTGTGATAGCAATAAAAACCTTATTCATTTTGATTTTCAAGGCAATTCGCCATGGACGGTTTCTTATAACGAAAATGGAATGATCCAACAATTTCAAACGAATCAAAATTCAATAGACAAATATTTTGGCAACGGTAATTTTAATTTTATGTACGTTACAGATAGTACTTCATGTAATTATAATTTGAATGTACAATATCTATTTAACAATACACCTTTAGCTGCAACTATTGTTCAACAATTGTATGATTGTGATTCAAATAAATATCGAATAGATTTTTCATTGGAAGGCAATGCGCCTTGGATTATAGAGTATCAAAATGGATCTACTCTTTATCGAGATACAACTTGGGATGCTCTAGCAAAAATTTATTTGCAAAATGGGAATTGGACAATTAATTCTGTGCAAGATGCGAAACAATGTTCCATTCCGTTTGGAACAACCTTGACAGTAAATTATACACCTTTACAAGTCTTATTCGGTAATGCCGTTTATGATTGCGACTCAAATAAAATGAAGGTGAATATAGCTTTACAAGGGAATGGGCCGTGGACTATGTACTATCAAAAGTTTGGCATGCAAAATATTATTGATTCTATACAAACTAGTATTTCTTCAAGTACATTTTATTATTCAATTGGAAGTTATTTTGTGTATCAAGTAGTAGATAATAATCAATGTTCTATAAACCCAAATTATTATACAACAAATAATCATGTTGCATTGCAGGCACAAAAAATAAATACAAAGTATAATTGCGATTCTTCTAAATTGCAAATAGACTACGCGTTGACAGGTACTCCTCCGTTTAGCATGCTGGTGAAAAATAATCTCACGAATCAATTTGACATAGTGACGGCAAACACCGGATCTATGCTGGTTTTATTGCCACCTGGGACCTTCACTATTTTTTCCATTACAGACGCCAATTGTACCAAAATGATGAATGATACTATACAAAGTGATATCTTTCCACTGATCAGTCAAGTTAATGCCGGTATAATTGATTGTGATTCAGGTAAATCAAAGATTCAGTTTGTAACTACTTCGGGACTTAAGCCGTATGCATATAATTACTATGAGAATACGGTTTTAAAGAACTTTGTTTCTAATACAGATACAGCTTCGATTTATGTAACGCCAGGCAATTATTTTATAGAAAAAATTACGGATGCAAATAATTGCCAGATTAGTTATAATCAAAATTATGTAGCAACGTACACGCCTTCAACTTTTCAAGGCGTAACCCAAAAGTATTTGTGTGATAAAGATAGCACAGCTATCCACTTTGATATTCAACCCAATTCTAAGAATGTAGATCTTATATATACTTATAACCATATCGGATTGGATACCTTCAAAATTGCGAATCAGGAATCGATGCAGGCCAGCAATGGCTTATATCATTGGAATGCCATAGTGGATAGTAACGACTGTGTTTATGAAATAAGTGATTCGACCATCATATATAATAGACCAAATCATTTCCTGACCAATTCTATTGAATTGAATTGTGTAGATCAAGATTATATTTATCACATCGCTTTGCAAGGAAAGTCACCTTGGATACTCAATTATAATTTGAATAATGTATTTAATACAATGACTATTACAGATTCAATCTTTGACTGGCACGTAGGAAGTGGTGATTATTATTTAATACAAACAAAAGATGCAAACCAATGCGATTACAAAATTGAGGAGAGAGATACTTTAATACATATCGCAGATATATATCCGATACTCACTGCAACACAAAGGCAACTGGAAACAATTCATGTTCCATATGCCTATTATTGGTATCGAAATAATGTATTGATAGATTCACTTTCAACCTATTCCATAATGTCGTATGGAAGTGGTACTTACTACGTGGCCATTAAAGATAGTGCAGGTTGTATTTTTACATCGAATGCTGTGTCGTTAAATTATCCATCATTTGTAAGTCTTTTTCCCAATCCTACCTCTTCATTGGCCGTGATTACAATCGATGATGAAATTGTTGGACCATGGCAATATTCGCTTTTGGATCTTTCAGGACATGTATTAATAACACAGGAAATGTTGAAGCCTTCTGTGGAATTGGATATGAAAAAGTATGCGGATGGACTATATACTGTGGCCATTCGTTATTCCAGTAAAAATAAACTGGGCATTCAAAAATATGCGCTTCCTTTACTAAAAAAATAAGCTTATGCTAAACTTAGGAATATATAATCAATTGACCATTTTACGAACCACGAGTGTCGGGATGTATTTAGGTGATGAAGATGGCAATGATGTATTATTACCCAATAAGTATATTCAAGAAATATTTCAAGTAGGAGATGTAGTAGACGTATTTGTATATAAAGATTATGAACAAAGATGGATTGCAACCACCCTTAAACCTTATATAGAACTACATCAGTTTGCCTTTTTACGTGTGCGTGATGTTTCGCCAACAGGTGCTTTTCTAGAGTGGGGGTTAGAAAAAGATTTATTAGTTCCTTTTAAAGAACAAAATACGAAAATGCAAGCAAAACAAAGTTATGTGGTTTACTTATACAAGGATGAAAAGACAGAGCGCTTAGTTGCCTCATGTAAATTAAATCGTTTTTTGCAGAATGAAAATTTATCGATTAGTGCTGGTGAAGAAGTGGATTTGTTGGTGTTTGAAACCACTGCACTTGGTTTCAATGTTATCATCAATCAACAACATAAAGGGCTAATTTATCACACAGAAATATTTCAACCTATACAAATTGGCGACCAGCTTAGAGGTTTCGTAAAATTAATTAGAGAAGATAACGGAATCGATATAAGCCTTCAACCTAAAGGAGTACAGCGTTTAGAAGAAGGAGCTGAAAAATTAATTAATTATCTAAAAAAGCATAAAGGCTTCATTCCATTAACAGATAAAAGTGAACCAGATGATATTCTTAAATTACTACAAATGAGTAAGAAAAATTTCAAGAAATCATTGGGTATTTTGTACAAGCAAAGATTGGTTAGATTAGAAAATGATGGCACCTATTTAGTGTAATCAGAACAAATGAAAAAAATGTAAACAGTATTCTTTTCTAACCATTCCATCATTCATGCCGTCTTGTTTTTCAGTTAAATAGTTCATTCATTAATCGAAAACACATGAAGCATTTTTTTTATTGTATTTTATTTTTTAGTGCTTTCACGATGAAGGCTCAATCTCCTTTAGATATTACTTTTGGAAATAATGGAATTGCATTATTTCCCGATTTTTATGCCAACCATGGCGTATCTGTTGGTATGCAATCAGATGGTAAAATACTTTGTTATTATACAAGTTCTGTAAGTTGTTTTGGGCATTATATTTTTAGAATGATGCCTAATGGTGCGATTGACACAACATTTGATCCGTCATCGAGTTATCATACAACACCGAATTATGTAAAGGGGGTTTTTTATAGCAGTGGATCTGGCTTACCCAGCCCAGGTCAAACATTTATTCGGTAAACGCTTGGAGGAGATATTCTGGTTGGAATAAGCCCTTATTCCATTGTAAAAATAAAAACAAATGGATTGGTGGATTCTAGTTTTGGCAATTATCCTAATGTACCTGGCTATGCAAATTTGAATATCCATAACTCAACTCCTGTTATGAATGTGTTTTACGATTTTTATGAGGACCCAACAGGAGCATATTATTATGCTTGCCCAAATACTAACCAAGATAGCTTATTGATAGGCAAAACATTTACAAATGGACAACTC
Source organism: Chitinophaga pinensis (assembly GCA_945878115.1). Lineage (GTDB taxonomy): Bacteria > Bacteroidota > Bacteroidia > Chitinophagales > Chitinophagaceae > OLB11. The sequence goes on from CAMDVD010000030.1 coordinate 23,218, forward strand.
GATAATAGTTATGGAATCAATGGCATAAAATCCATTCCATTTAATTCGAGCGCTTTTGGCGGCGCTGTTTCGCTATCGGGTGCTAATTTTTCGAGCACTGGCGACATATTTATCTTTGGTCATACATACAATGGGGCAGCTGGTAACAATGCTTGTTTGGCCAAATATAATCTGGCTGGCAATTTACAAACTTCCTTTGGGACTAATGGAGTCGTTATCAAAGACTTTGCTTTTGATGAAGCTTTCAGTGGACTTACACAATCGTCAAATGGCGATTTGTTTGTGAATGGATTTACTTCTTCACCTGCTGATATTTACTCACTCAAATTAAATAGTTCGGGTATTATGGATATGGCATTTGGATCTTCTGGGAAGAAATCTTATCCTTATCCTTCAACAGCAATCAATACACCAATAGTTAATGGTATACCATTTGCTTTCAACACACCACTATATACAACAGTGAGCTATACACCAAGTTTTATGGTTTGGAATCAGAATTATCAATCTATTACAAATACAGGATTGGATAATACGCAATTTGGAACAAATGGCACCTGGAATCCAGGGGTTAATTATCGAATAGATCAAATGATTAGTCAACCAGATGGGAAAATTATTTGTCTTGGCTCAGATAGCGCACATGCAAGGGTTCTACGTTATGTATCGAATAAGCCAAATGGAATGTTTGATATGTCAATTCAAAAATTGAATATTTGGCAAAATGATCATCAAGTTTTTATTACTTCAAATGGGAATAAGAAATTCAGTATTAGTAAGGCACAAATTAGTTCAATGGAGGGGAAGTTAGTATATGTTTAGACATAAATAATTTGCCAAAACAACTGGATAAGCAAGTGTTGCAATTGCCAGAGAATCTAGTTAGAGGTATCTATATTTTATCTCTGAAATTTGGAAATGAAGTACAGAATTTGAAAATTCAATTATAAAAAATAGGGATAAAATTTTTAAAAAGGGCACGAATTAGCTTAAAGGAGAAGCTTTTGCATAAGTTCCCATGACAACAATTTAAATCAATATTTATTCATTTTTAAGCGAATATTATGGATGCTGATCTACCTACTAAGTTGTTTTTAGTAAGAGTTTTTAGGGGCAAAATTGAATTAATGGGGTATCGTGTTTTAGTACTTTTTCATTTCAAATAAACTAATTGTATACTACTTTTTACTATGCGGAAATTATGCGTATATTTGGCATTCATTTTAATACATGGATAACGAAATACTAGACCCAATTGAGGGTGAAGGCCCACAAAGAGATAGAATAATACAAGTCAACATCGAAGAGCAAATGAAATCCTGTTACATAGATTATTCTATGTCAGTGATTGTTGGTCGTGCTTTGCCAGATGTTAGAGATGGTCTCAAACCTGTTCATAGACGCGTTTTATACGGTATGAATGAACTAGGAAATACATTTAATAAACCACATAAAAAGTCCGCTCGTATTGTAGGGGAAGTACTGGGAAAGTATCACCCACATGGTGATAGTAGTGTGTATGATACAATGGTTCGTATGGCTCAGCCTTGGAGTTTGCGCTATATGTTGATTGACGGACAAGGGAATTTTGGTTCTGTTGATGGTGATAGTCCAGCAGCCATGCGTTATACTGAGGTGCGCTTTCAAAAAATTGCTGAAGCAATGTTGGAAGATTTAGATAAAGACACAGTTGATTTTCAAAATAATTTTGATGATACTTTAAAGGAGCCAACCGTAATGCCAACGCGTATACCGCAGCTTATCGTCAACGGTGCAACAGGTATTGCCGTTGGGATGGCAACCAATATGGTCCCTCATAATTTAAGTGAAACTATAGATGCAATTTGTGCTTATATAGATGATCGAGACATTACGATTGAAGGAATCATGAAACATATCAAAGCACCAGATTTCCCTACTGGTGGAATAATTTATGGGATGGAAGGTGTGAGACAAGGCTTTGAAACTGGTCGTGGAAGGGTTGTTGTTCGTGGTAGAGTGAATATCGAAACGGGTAAGAATAATAGAGAAAGTATTATTATTTATGAATTACCTTATCAAGTAAATAAAGCTATTTTACACCAAAAAATTGCACAACTAGTAAATGATAAAATCATTGAAGGCGTAAGTGATGTGAGAGATGAAAGTGATAGAGATGGTATGCGTTTGGTGGTTGATTTGAAAAATAATGCGATCGCGAATGTGATTGTGAATCAGTTATATAAATTCACCGAATTACAAACCTCTTTTGGTATCAATAATGTAGCGCTAGTAGCTGGCCGTCCTCGTATTTTAAATATGAAGGACTTAATTGTGGAGTTTGTTAAATTTCGACATGAGGTTGTTGTTAGAAGGGCGAATTTTGAGTTAAGAAAGGCAGAAGAACGAGCACATATATTACAAGGCTACTTAATTGCTTTAGATAATTTAGATGCTGTTATAAAATTAATTCGGGAGTCAGCAAGTCCAGAAATTGCGAAAGAAGGTTTGATGGCTAATTTTGATTTGAGCGAAATTCAATCAAAAGCCATACTAGAACTTCGTCTACAACGATTGACTGGCATGGAGAGAGAAAAAATTCATCAAGAATATGCCGAAATTATGGGCATTATTCGCCATCTGCAAGAATTGTTGAGTAATGAAGGCATGCGTTTCGACTTAATAAAAAATGAAATGCACGAAGTGAAAAAGAAGTTTGGTGATGAACGTAGAACCCATATCGAATATCTAGCCACGGATATTAGTATGGAAGATTTAATAGAAGATGAAGATGTAGTAATTACCATATCACATTTAGGGTATATTAAAAGAACATCTGCAACCGAATATCGCACACAACGAAGAGGTGGGAGAGGGGCAATGGCCAGTAAGACAAGAGAAGAAGACTATATCGATCAATTGTTTATAGCTTCGACACATGCTTCGCTTTTGTTTTTTACAGACAAAGGTCGTTGCTATTGGCTTAAAGTATATGAAATTCCGGAAGGAGAGAAGAATAGTAAAGGTAGAGCCATTCAAAATTTGTTACAACTGCCTCCTGATGAAAAGATCAAGACTATCATCAATGTCAAAAATTTGACGAATGAAGAATATATCAACAATCATTTCATCGTATTATGCACAAAACAAGGTATTGTAAAGAAAACCAGATTAAAAGAATTTTCAAGACCACGACAAAATGGGGTTAATGCAATATCTATCAATGAAGGAGATACTTTACTAGATGCTTCCTTAACGGATGGAAATAGTTTCATGATGATGGCAATAAAATCAGGAAGAGCCATACGTTTTCCTGAAGAAAAAGTACGACCAACTGGACGTGGCGCTATAGGAGTATCTGGTATTGATGTGGATGACACAAATGATGAAGTAATTGGAATGCTTTGTGTGAACAAAGAAGATAAAACTAAAACAATATTGGTGGTCAGTGAAAAAGGAATCGGTAAACGAACACCGCTGGACGAATGGAACGAAGAAACCAAGGAATGGGAAGAGGTATACAGAATTACCAATCGTGGCGGTAAAGGTGTAAAAACTCTAAATGTGACGGAGAAAACGGGTAAGCTGATTGGCTTCTTGGCAGTGGATGAAACAGATGATTTATTTATTACTTGTGTATCGGGTGTTACCATTCGCACACATGTTAAAAATATACGAGCCGCTGGTCGAGCTACACAAGGTGTGAAACTAATCAACTTAGATGAAGGTGACCAAATAGCTGCAGTTGCTCGAATTGCAGACCAAGAAGAGGATGAGGAAGCAATAGTAGATGTCGATAATGATTCACAGGATCCATCTACTGAAACAAACAATGACGAAAATAAAGAATTACCAAATAATACAAACGATTCAATAACCGATAACGAAACGCCAACCGCATAATTTCGTTCATAAAACAACAAAAATGAAAAAAGTACTTTTATTGATTACATTGTTCATAGGAACATGGAGTGTAAACGCACAAAAAGCAAATATTCAAAGCGCAATTAATTATTTAAAAGATAATGATATTGCGAATGCCAAAAAAATGGTAGATGAAGCCACCCAAAGTGAATCTACAAAAAATAACGCAAAAGCATGGTTGCTAAAAGCAGTTATCTATCAAGCCATTGCAACGCCAAAGGAATTCATGCCACAGTTGAATTTTATTTTGAATGAAACACCATACATTTTGGATTTAAGTGCTGCAAATGCCTTGAAAGCAAGCGAACCAAACGCCAATGAATTGTCTTGTGCAGCTTATAAGAAATCTATCGAGTTAGATCCAAAATATAGTAAGGAAGAATTGTCTCCATTGTTATCTACTTTAGTGTTGGTTAATTTCAATCAAGGAATTACCAATATGAATGATAGCAAGTTTGCAGACGCATTCCGAGTTTTTGAATTTATTGGTGGACTAGCAGCTGCGGATTTTCAGAATATCTGGAAGGGAAATGGACAAATGGATACTGTATTTGCTAATTCCAAATTGTATCAAGCAAACAGTGCTTATCAAATTGGAAAGGAAGAAGAAGCATTGCCAATTTTTGAAGAATGTATAAAAAATCCAATTACCCAAACCCCTGACTTGTATATCATGATTTCTGATATTTATGAAAAAAAGAATAATGAAGAGAAATGGACGGAAGTAATGAAATCTGCAAAAGCTAAATACCCAAAGGATAAACGCATATTAAATAATGAAATAAATTATTATCTAAAAACAGGAAAGGCTGAACAATGTATTGCAAAATTAAAGGAAGGCATTGCCGCTGAACCAGCAAAAGCGGACTTGTATGTCATATTAGGTCAAACTTATTATAATATGGCTAATCCTGTAGATAAGTCTGGAAAGCCAATGGCAAAAGCAGCAAATGCAAAAGAACTAGAAGGGAATGCTCTGACAAATTATACAAAAGCGGCAGAGTTAGATCCTAAAAATGCGTATACGCAATTTTATATTGGGCTTTATCATTTCAATCATGCAAAAGAAGCTACAGATGAAATTAATAAGGAAACAGATGATAAAAAGTATGCAGCCTTAGTGCCTGGTCGTGATGCAATTATTGCCAAGGGATTGCCCTATTTGGAAAAAGCCCGTTCTCTATTAGATGCGGAAGGATTGAATGATAGCAATAAAGGAATGTATAAACAAATTTTGCAAGGATTAATGCAATCCTTTTCTATAACAGGTAAAACCGAAAAGAGTACGGAGATTCAAAATGCATTGGATAAATTGAATTAATCCTAAAATTTTGTTCGTTTTAAGGGTAGAAAGCTATCTTTTTATCACAAATGAATAAAATATTCAAATTATATCAAAAAATAGAAACAAATTCCAAATAATATCTATACCTTTGCACCTCTTAAAATAAATATGGGTAAACAGCCACTGATAAAACAAGACGGTGTTATTACCGAAGCCTTGAGTAATGCGATGTTCAGGGTTCGTCTTGAAAACGGTCACGAGGTAATTTCTACCATTTCTGGAAAGATGAGAATGCACTACATTCGAATTCTACCAGGGGATAAAGTTGGTATAGAAATGAGCCCATATGATTTGACAAGAGGAAGAATTATTTTACGCTATAAATAAATTATAAAATGAAAGTAAGAGCCGCGATTAAAAAAAGAAGTGCTGATTGTAAAATTGTACGCAGAAAAGGAGTATTATTTATTATCAATAAAAAGAATCCTAGATTTAAACAACGTCAAGGATAAATTAAAACGAATGTTGATCTTTAAATTAAGAAACACATTCATGACATAAACAAAAAAATTAAAATTCATAATTTAAAAAAATGGCTCGTATATCCGGTATTGATTTACCAAAAAACAAAAGAGGCGAAATAGGACTTACTTATATTTATGGTATTGGTCGCTCCACTGCACAAGATATTTTAGATAAAGCAAATATTGATGTTAATAAAAAAGTAAAAGATTGGAATGATGATGAACAAACTTCCATTCGTAATATTATTACAGGCGAGTATAAAGTAGAAGGTCAATTGCGCTCTGAAGTACAAATGAGTATCAAACGATTGTTGGATATTGCTTGCTATCGTGGCTTGCGTCATCGTAAAGGACTTCCGCTTCGTGGTCAACGAACTCGTACCAATGCACGTACTCGTAAAGGACGTCGTAAGACAGTTGCTGGAAAGAAAAAAGTAGCTAAAAAATAATATCTAAATCTAATTAATTAAAGAATTTTAATACAATGGCAAAAACACAACAACCTAGTGCTAAAGCAGCCGCAAAAAAACGTGTAGTTAAGATTGATACACACGGAGATGTGCATGTTACAGCAAGTTTTAATAATATCATTATCGTGTATACCAATAAACAAGGACAAGTTATTTCATGGAGTAGTGCTGGTAAAATGGGCTTTAGAGGTAGTAAGAAAAATACACCTTATGCAGCTCAATTGGCTTCAGCAGATGCTGGAAAAGTAGCCTTCGATGCTGGTATGAAAAAGGCAGATGTGTTTGTAAAAGGACCTGGTTCTGGACGCGAAAGTGCTATACGCTCTGTTTCAACTTCTGGAATAGAAGTTACTTCCATTTTTGATGTAACACCTTTACCTCACAATGGTTGTCGTCCTCCTAAAAAGAGAAGAGTTTAATCTATACTATTTTTCATCGCCGATTAAAATCTAAATTAGGATTTTATATGAGTTTAATCGGTTTTTAATCATTAAAATCCACACAATACAATGGCAAGATATACAGGACCAAAAACAAAAATTTGTCGAATTTTCGGAGAACCAATTTTAGGTAATGGTAAATACCTTACTAAAAATAGTAACCCTCCTGGACAACATGGAGCAAACCGCAAGCGTAAGCAATTGAGTGAATATGCTACTCAGCTCCGTGAAAAACAAAAAGCAAAATATACTTATGGTGTATTAGAGCGTAGATTCAGAAATACATTCGAAGAAGCTGCTCGATTAAAAGGAGTAACTGGTGAAAACTTAATTCGTTTATTAGAAGCTCGTTTGGATAATACAGTTTACCGCTTAGGTTTAGCAAATTCTCGTCCAGCTGCACGTCAGTTGGTGAGTCATAAACATATCACTCTAAATGGTGAAGTTTGTAACATTCCTTCGGCTTTATTGAAGTCTGGCGATGTAATCGGTATTAAACCAAAAACTGCAGCCAATGGTGCAGTAACAGTTAATTTCAGAGGCAAAGACCCTAAAATTAATTGGCTTGAATGGAGTGAAAAAGATATGCAAGGAACTTACCTTGCTCACCCGGAGCGTGAAAACGTTCCAGAAAATATCAAAGAACAACTTATTGTAGAATTGTATTCTAAATAATAGTTCGCTCCGCATTGAATACATTATCATTTTTCTAATCTTAAAATAACATAAGTTAATGGCAATTTTAAATTTCCAAAAACCAGACAAAATAGTTCTTCAGAAAGCAACTGAATTCGAAGGAATATTTGAATTCAGACCATTAGAGCCTGGGTTCGGCGTCACAGTAGGTAATGCTCTTCGTAGAGTATTATTGAGTTCACTTGAAGGATACGCGATTAGTGGAATCAAAGTGGAAGGTGTTGACCATGAATTTACAACTATCAAGGGAGTAACGGAAGACATCACAGAATTAATTCTTAATTTGAAACAAGTTCGTTTTAAGAAGAAAATGGAAGGCGAAATTTCACAAGAGAAAATTGAAGTTTCTATCAAAGGAAAGGAACAATTTACAGCAGCCATGATTGGCGATGTTACGAATAGCTTTGAAATTACAAATCCAGATTTAGTCATTTGTAATATGAATGCTAGTACTGCATTTAAAATTGAATTAAGTGTTATCAAAGGTCGTGGTTATATTCCTGCTGATGATAATAAATCTAGAGAATTCGCAACTGGCTGGATTGCAACAGATAGCATTTTTACACCAATCAAAAATGTAAAATATGCAATCGAAAATACAAGGGTTGAACAAAGAACAGATTTCGAAAAATTAATTCTTGAAGTTAGTACAGATGGTACTATTCATCCTGAAGACGCTGTAAAGCAAGCTTCACGTATCATGATTCAACACTTGATGTTGATCACAGATGAGAATATTACATTCGATACTGGAGTTTCTGAAAAGCATGATGTAGTGGATGAACAAACTTTAAAATTACGTCAGATATTGAAAACACCTTTGGAAGATTTAGATTTATCTGTACGTGCATTCAATTGTTTGAAAGCTGCAAAAATTAATAGTTTGAGCGAATTAGTTCAATATGAACAAGATGAATTGATGAAGTTTAGAAACTTTGGTCAAAAATCACTTTCTGAAATTGAACAAGTATTAATCGATAGAGGTCTTGGATTCGGAATGGACCTTTCAAAAATAAATTTAGACGATCTTTAATAACGGATTCCCGTAAAAAAATAATACCATGAGACACGGTGTAAAAATAAATCATTTAGGTCGCAAGACTCCACACAGAAAGGCATTACTACGAAATTTAGTATGTCAATTGATACAACATAAACGTATTGTAACTACTTTAGCTAAAGCAAAAGCTTTACGTGTATTTGTTGAACCACTTTTAACAAAATCCAAAGAGGATACTACGCATCAACGTAGAGTTATTTTTAGCTACTTGCAAGATAAAGAAGCATTAAAAGAATTATTTGGAACTGTATCTATGAAGATAGCTAATCGTCCAGGTGGTTATTGCCGAATTATCAAATTAGATCGCCGTATTGGTGATGCTGCAGATATGGCTATGATTGAATTGGTTGATTTCAATGACATTTATAACCCGAATGCAACTGTAGGCGAAGAGAAGAAAAAAGTTCGTCGTAGCCGTGCTAAGAAAGTGGAAACTACGAAAGTAGAAGCCCCGAAAGCAGAAGCACCTTCAGAAGTTGAAAATACCGTAGTGGATGAAACTCCTACTGCTGAAGCAGGTGATGATACAGCAGTAACAGAATAATTATTCTTTAAATTACTATAAAAAAAAGTCGGCTATATGCTGACTTTTTTGTTTTTACTATATTTGATAGCAAGATTAATTGTAGAATGAGGATTATTTCGGTGGCACTCACTTCATGCATGTAAATATCTGTATATGGTTCTGCTCAAAGCAACAGTATCTTGGCTTTCCGTTCTTACGTTGTTACAATGCACTTGCAACTTAATCTCATTACTTTTAACCAATAGCGACTTTAGCTGCAGGTTTAATCTTTTCGCAAACAAAAATGAAAGATTATTTATTACCATTTCGGCAAATAGCAAATGATCTATAGAAGGGCTTCATGGAGTTTCTTAATGGTAATTTAAGCCAAACTAATAGTCAGATAATTAGTTTTTAAAGCATTTTATTAGCATAATCTACATTATTTAATATAGTAGATTATTTTAGATTACTAATCATCTCCATGGCTACCTTCTAGCGTATTAGTTCCTTCATGGTAATGAAATGCTTCCGAACTTTTATTCAACTCCCAAAAGAAACGTCCTCGGGTATGATTATTATTGCCGATTTCATTCATCGTTTCTGCATTATAAAGACGACCATTTATCATAGTGTATTGAATGAACTCTGTATTACGTATATCATCCAATGGGTTCTTATCCATTACTAATAAATCTGCAAGCTTACCTACTTCTAGAGAACCAATATAATCGTCCAAACCAAGGCTGATAGCCGGATTTATGGTAGCCGTTTTTAAAGCTTCTAAATTAGTCATACCGCCTTGTTGCATCATCCATATTTCCCATTGAGCGCCAATACCTTGTATTTGACCATGACCGCCTATATTAATAATTACGCCTGCATCATTTAGCTTCTTCATACTTTTTGAAACAAGGATATGTCCGTTTTCATATTCCTCTTCGGGTAGCATAGTGCGAAAGCGACTTCTTGTATCAATAATAGCTCGTGGTGTAAAACGTAATAGTCTTTCTTTTTCCCACACATTAGTATGCTGATACCAATAAAATTCTCCATTTGGGGCACCATAGCAAACAATTAAAGTTGGTGTCATTGCTGTCTTCGATTTCTTACATAAATTTATCACATCATTATATAAAGTGGCTACTGGCATGTTATGTTCAATAGTAGTATGACCATCGAAAATCATTCCCAGATTATGGTAAAAAAATGAACCACCTTCTGGCACTACTTCAATTTGTTGTTCACGCGCTGCTTGTATAATCATTTGATTTTGTTCACGTCTGGGCTGATTATAACTTTTAACGCTAAAAGCTCCATAAGCGCTAGTTCTTCGGATGGCACTTCTTGCATCATCGATGGAATTAATCACTGCTTTAAAATCGCCATCTGCACCATATAGTATAGTACCTGTAGAAAATACACGAGGTCCAGTCATTTTACCTGACTTTATTAATTCACTTTGTGCAAATACAAATTCACTATTTGCCGATGGATCATGCATCGTTGTTACGCCGTAAGCAAGATTGACATAATATGGCCAGTGTTTTTGTGGTGTGATGCCTGATCGGAAGTGAATGCCGTGTGCATGTGCATCAATAAAACCAGGTGTGATCGTTTTCCCTTTACAATCTATTTCCTTCGCACCTGTTGGAATTTTTATCTCTGATGATTTGCCAACTGCTGTTATTTTATTTCCTTCAACTAACAGTGATCCATCCTCAATGATTTCGTTTTCATTCATGGTAATGATTCTTGCATGGGTAAAGGCAATGATACCTTCTGGCTTGTCTGCGTCAACCACAAGATTAATCGATATACCTTTTGCAGGTTCTTTGAAAAGTGAATCAGGTTTATTGGCAATAAATTCAAAGCAATCATCCAAATGAATAGAATAGTACTGATCTCCTAAGGTGTAATGGATTGTTTTGCTTTCAGTGCTCCAATGCAGATTGATTCCAGCATCCTTCGAAATTTTCTTTACTGGTATAGAACCTGATTCTGCATTTAAATCTATGGTTTTACCAATGCTCGGAAATGCTGCAAGATATACTTGATGTAAATCTACAAAACCAACCCAATTGTCATCTGGCGACACCCGAAACTGGCTACCATAGGTACTTTTGAAAATAACGCGCTCATCATTGCCATCTATTTTGCAACTGCTCAATGAATTTCCAGATTGAAAATAAATGCGGTCGCCAGTATGATTAAAACGTGGTGATGAACCATGGTCCAATACCAATTTGTTATGTAAACCAGTGGACGTCATGGTATAAATACCCGGATTTACGGTGTAATTATATCCAAGAATTTCATTGCCTTCTTCTTTTTCATACACAATCGTATTCCCATCGGTAGAGTAGGATGGGGCTCGGTAAATTCCTTTTTCGGTTGAAATGGTTTCGGGCTGTGCATCTACTTTATTGAAATCAAGTTTACAAATACGACTTGTCGTAGTATCATTCCAAGTTGTAAATAAAAGGCTATTTCCGTCAGGAGAAAAAGAAGGATCAAATTCAAAATCAGCACCATTCGTCAATCTTGTTGGTTTGCCATTAGGTAATTTCTTTTTCCATAAATAGCCCACCGCATTGAATACAAGATATTGTCCATCTGGTGAAGTAGTTGCTTGTCGTATAACTTTAGGAGAAAAAGTATCTTCATTGATATCTTGTTTAAAGCGCAAGGCATCGGCAATTTTATTTTTTACAAGACAAGTAAATGGAATAATGCTCGCTTGATTCGTGGTATTGATATCCACTTTCATTATTTTTCCTTTACTCCAAATTGCGACAGATTGATCATCGGGCATCCATGAAAAACCTGTGTATACACCAAAGGTTGTCCATGCTTCTTCAAGGTCTTTACTTAATTGATCATATACCGGCCACTCTTCGCCTGTTTGTATATTTCGCAGATATAAAACAGTTTTGGTTCTTATCCTTTTTATAAAGGCTAATGTTTTTCCATCATGGGAAATTTGCGGGCGAAATGCGCCACCAGGGCCGCCAGTCACTTGTTCAGTAATACCTTTTTCTCGATCAAATCTTTTAATCACAAATATCTGATTGTTTGGATCTTTATTGTACTGAAAAAATCCACCTGGGTACATATCTTCACTATAATAAATATAGCGTCCATCACTGCTGCAGCTAGGTTCATTCAAATCTTGTTGGTCATTTTTTCTGGATGTAAGTTGTAATCCTTCACCGCCCGAAAGATGATAAATCCAGAGCTCGCCAGCACCTAATGAACGATGAGATGTAAAGTGTTTTCGGGCAATAATATAATTGCCATCAGGTGTCCAAACGGCATTGTTCAATAGCCTAAAATTCTCTTTTGTAATTTGCCTGGCATGGCTACCATCTTTATCCATCACCCAAATATTATCGCCTCCGCCAGCATCAGATGTAAATAAGATATGCTTGCCATCTGGACTAAATCGTGGTTGCACTTCCATGGCTAAACCACTTCTTAAGCAAGTAGTTTTTCCACCTTCTATAGGCATTACATAAATATCGCCCAATAAATCAAATGCTATTTCTTTCCCGTCGGGCGAAACGTCTACATTCATCCAAGTACCTTCATCTACAGTAAATGAAAATTCTTTGTAAGGACCTTTGGGATTATTGACATCCCATTTTTTTTTGTCTTGAGCAAATACGTGCGTTGACAACAGAGCAAGAATAATAAATGTATACTTCATGAATAAATAAAATTTGGGCATGAAGATAGTCAAATGAAAGTGATAAGTATAATAAAGCGGTATTGTCTTATTCTGCTTATTTGGATGTGGGGTAAAATTGGATAAAGCAATTTGAACACTGACACAGTAAACTAATTGTTGGTGATAACACCAACAATGGCGGAATTGAGACCAATGATATAGAGGAACTGCGATACTTCTTAGATCTTCGGGTCTTCTTCTCTATGTCATCCCGAAGCTTAGATAAAATAGGACCTTCTAGCCAAGGCTTGTAAATCTTATTTGCCCCTTCAAATTCCTGTAATTTGTGGCATACTTACAATGAGAATTTAAGGCTGAAATTGTTGAGCATACAGCTCTTCGACATGTTCTCTGCGGCATCCCGAAGTTAAGATAAAATTGGTTCTCCGAACCAAGGCTAGTAAAGCTTATTTACTCTCTTGAAATTCCTGAAATAGGTTGCATACTTCCCCATGCTATTCTTAGCTGAAATTGTTGGGCATTATTTATTGGATAATTTACTAGTTCCATTCGTCTTTTTTATTTCATCTTATTTAATAAACTTGTGTGACAAAATTGGGCGCAGTTCTGTAACTTTGGCACTTAATTATTTTTATTCATGCTTACAGAACAGGAATTACTTTCACTCAAAAATAGGTTTGGTATTATAGGCAATGATGCATCCTTGAATTATGCACTCATGGTTGCATCACAAGTTGCCAATACCGATTTGACAGTGCTTATACAGGGTGAAAGTGGCGTGGGTAAAGAAATTTTTTCGCAAATAATACATGCGCAAAGTGCACGTAAACATAACGCGTTTATTGCCATCAACTGCGGTGCAATACCAGAGGGTACTATTGATAGTGAATTATTCGGTCATGAAAAGGGCTCCTTTACGAGTGCTACAGAAAGTCGTAAAGGCTACTTTGAAACCGTCAATGGAGGCACTATTTTTTTGGATGAAATTGGTGAAATGCCATTGGGTACACAGGCTCGTCTATTGCGTGTGTTAGAGGCTGGTGAGTATATCCGAGTGGGTTCGAGTAAAGTACAAAAAACAGATGTACGTGTAGTAGCAGCTACCAATAAGGACTTACTACAATTGGTAAATGCAGGTCGCTTTCGAGAAGACTTATATTATAGACTGAGCACAGTGCCTATAAGGGTGGCTTCGCTTCGTGAAAGAAAGGATGATATTTATTTATTGTTTAGAAAATTTACGATTGATTTTGCTGAGAAGTACAGAACTACACCAATACAATTAAACGAGGAGGCAAGAGATATATTGATTAATTATACTTGGCCTGGCAATATTCGGGAATTAAAAAATATTGCAGAACAAATTTCGGTTCTTGCGCCACATAAAAATGTAGCTGCTGAAGAGCTTCGTTATTTTCTTCCAATTCATAATCAAGAAAAAATGCCAATGATTTCGAGTCATTCGCGAACGAGTTCTGGTTCCGATTTTTCTAACGAGCGTGATATTTTATACCAGCTTTTTTTTGATATGAAAAAAGATGTAAACGACTTGAAGAAAATGTTTTTTGAAATCGTGAAAAATCCCTCCATTGCACAGCAATACAGTGATAATATGCAAGCGAATGAACAGCATATAGTGCCTTTTACGAATGAAACTAAAATGCATAGTTCTACCAATAATAAACCGTTCATCCTGAACAATAATGAAGGTCAAAAAATAGAAGCTGTGCATGTGGAAGAGGTTTTAAACTTGGCGGAGAAGGAGAAAGAATACATTGTACGCGCATTAAGAAAGCATAGAAGCAGAAGGCGAGATGCAGCATCAGAACTGGGTATTTCGGAACGAACTCTTTATCGAAAAATAAAAGAATATGATATTGAAGATTAGATCAGTTCTCTATATAATCGCAATGTGTATTACAGTTGCGTTTACGTCGTGTGGTGTATATAGTTTTACTGGTGCAGCTATTGAAGGAAAAACTATTAATGTGCATTTTATCGACAATGCTTCACGGAATATTGTACCTTCATTAAGTGTAACATTTACAGAAAAGTTGCGCCAGAGAATATTGTCGCAATCCTCACTTTCGCAATTGAATTCGGATAAAACGGATTATGATATTTCTGGCACCATTACCAATTATGAGGTTACGGTTGCATCCATATCGGGTTCTGAAACGAGTGTAAAAAATAGATTGACGATTGGTGTTACTATTCAATTTAAAAATGCTTTGAATGAAAAAGCCAATTTTGATCAAACCTTTGTACGTTTTTCTGATTTTGATGCCAATAAAAATTTGCAATCTATAGAGACTACTTTAATCAATGATATTACCAGTCAGTTGGCGGATGATATTTTTAATAAAGCATTCGTAAATTGGTAGCAGCGTTCTGATAATTATTCTTAAAGGATTTGAATTAATTTACAAGTTGTCCAAACCTTAAATTCTTCTTAAATTTCCTCTTGGATAGGTTGTAGATGTATACAATTCAATAATCTATACCTTACATTTGAAGCTTGAAAAAGGTATTTTTAGTCATAGTCAGTTTGGTCGCCTTGTCGCTCATCGGTATAGCGTATTTACAAGTAGAATGGATTAGAGGAGCCATGAAACTTAGGCGTGAGAAGTATGATACCGATATTTATGTAAGTCTGCAAAATATTAAAGACACCATTAATATTCGAAAAAGCAGAAAGATTTTGGGTGGCTTTATTTTACAAAGCCCTGCATTAACGCTTAGTACATTTTATCCTACATCAAGTGTGATTAATGTATTTCAGATGAAAGAAATTATTAAATCTGCTTTGCAAAAAAATGATATCAAACTGCCATTCGAATTCTGTATCACTAGCGATATGCGTTTGCCTATCATGATGAGTGCAGGATATGATTTGTCCAATATCAATTCGGAAAATGATTTCAAAACTATTATAACTGGCGACAATTTTATTTACAAAGAAATGTTGCATATCTATTTGATTGAACCGGAGAATTATTTCAAAAAGCATTTGGCAACCTTATTATTGTTTTCATTGCTATTCACTTCCGTCATAATCACTGCTTTCGTACTTACAATTAGAACTATGCTTTCACAAAAGAAACTATCTGAGATTAAATCTGATTTTATCAGTAATATGACCCATGAATTTAAAACACCAATAGCAACCATCTCATTGGCAAGTGATGCGCTTAGTAATGAAAAGGTATTGTCAAACAAAGAAAATATATTATACTACACTAGTATAATTAAAGAAGAAAATAGTAGAATGAATAAGCAGGTTGAAAAGATATTACAAGCTGCTCAACTCGAGAAAAATGAAATTAAGTTACAGCTTAAAGATATTGATGTTCACCAGATAATTCAAAAGGTTTCTGAAAATAATCAATTACAAATGCAAGAAATTGGAGCACTTTGTAATATTTCATTGCATGCGCAACATTCCATTATTCAAGCAGACGAGGTGCATTTTACAAATATCATTTTTAACCTAATTGATAATGCAATTAAGTACTCGAAAGAGTCTCCTGTGATCACTATAGAAACTGTTTCAGAAGGGAAAAATATCCTTATCAAAGTTAGGGATAATGGAATAGGTATGGACAAAGAAACACAGGCGCATATCTATGATAAATTTTATCGTGCGCATACGGGTAATTTACACAATGTAAAAGGTTTTGGATTAGGGCTTACTTACGTGAAGAACATTGTAGATGCACATGGCGGCACCATTAAGGTAGAAAGCGAATTGGGTAAAGGCACTCAGTTTATTTTAGGTTTTGCTACAGTTTAATATGAGCATTGAAAGTTTTTTTTAGGCTTTAATATGTTTGTCTAAAAACTAATTTGTCGGGTAAAAATAACCATTATTGACATATTGGCGCATTTATCACTCTATTTTTGCCATTATGGCGCATATTTTGCATTGGTATGCAACTTGATTAGTAGTTCATATTCCTAAACAATTAAATTAAAAAAAAATGACACATTTTAAAGTAAAAGGCAGCCCCTTCGTTCCAGGATTTATTAATCTAATGGACAAATTCTTAGTAGATGATTTCCAATCCTTTGGCGCACAAAAATCTCCTTCAGTAAATATTGCTGAAAACGAGAATGCTTATGTTATCGAAATGATGACACCAGGGTTAACGAAATCTGATATTAAAATTGCAATTGAAAAAAGCAATTTGACTATTTCGTTTGAAAAGCGTGAAGAAACTACAGAAAACAAAACAAATTATGTTCGCAAGGAATTCAGTATTCATTCTTTTAAAAAAGTATTTGCTTTGAATGAGCATTTAAATGCCAATGATGTAACCGCGAAATTTGAGAATGGAATTTTGTTTGTTACAATTCCAAAATCAGAAATTCCAACAACGGAAACAAAGACGGTTGAAGTAAATTAAAGTTGAAGTTTTACTATGAAAAATGCACCTAGTTTGGGTGCATTTTTTTTTAAAAATGAATATAGGATTATAGTTAGCTGCAAGTAATGAATTGCCTTTAATGGAAGTACTTTTTGCTTTATTTTTGGGGCCAAATCAGCCTGAAAAATAGAAGTTCAATAAGATGCCATGAAAAATTATTGTAACATTGTACGCATTAATTAAAATGTAAATAATTCGACATGGCAAAACTCCATCTTAAGCATAAAATTTCAGATAGAATATTAAAGGGGCATCCTTGGGTGTATAGCAATGAAATAGCAAGTGTTGAAAAAGGCGTTGAGCCAGGAGGATTAGTTGATGTTACCACCGCTCAAGGCAATTTTATCGGTAAAGGATATTATAACGCAACATCACAAATTGCTGCTAGAATATTAACTAGGGATCCGAAAGAAGAAATTGGATTTGATTTTTTTTATCGTAAAATAAATCAGTGTTGGGCTTATAGACAAAAGCTAGGTTATATTGAAAATTGTAGATTAGTTTTTGGAGAGGCGGATGGCCTGCCAGCATTGATTATTGATAAGTTTAATGATTATTTTGTGATTCAAACCATGTCATTGGGAATAGATATTTGGAAGACAACGATTGTTGATGTTTTAAATAAAATATTTTCACCAAAAGGGATATATGAGCGGAATGATGTTTCAGTAAGAGAATTAGAAGGGATAGAGTTGAAGAAAGGATTTTTAAGTGCCCCATTCCCCACAGAATTAATTATACAGGAGAATGGATTACAATTCATTGTTGATGTAGAAAAAGGTCAGAAGACTGGTTATTTTCTAGATCAGCAAGATAACAGAAGAGAAGTAGCTCGTATTGCAAAAGATGCGGATGTTTTAGAAGCTTTTTGTTACACAGGAACATTCGGTATACACGCAGCGCATTACGGTGCAAAATCTGTTTTGGGCTTAGACATTTCTGATTTTGCGATAGAAACTGCTGTAAGAAATGCAGAACTCAATGGACTTTCTGAGATTTGCCAATTTCAATCCATAAACGCATTTGATGCGCTAAAACAGTGGAGCAAGGAAGAAAAAAAATGGGATGTCGTCATGTTGGATCCGCCATCTTTTACAAAGTCCAGAACGCATGTTGAAAAGGCTGTTGCAGGGTATAAAGAAATTAATCTGCGCGCAATGAAATTGATTAAGAAGGGAGGGTTTTTAGTGACTTCCTCTTGTACGAATCTAGTTTCTCCAGAATTGTTTTTGGATACGATTAAAGATGCTGCTAAGGATGCTAAACGGCCAATACGGCAAGTTTGTTTTAGAGCGCAAGCGGCAGATCATCCAATCGTTTTTAATATGGAAAATACAAATTATCTAAAATTTCTTATTGTAGAAGTTGGTTAGAATTCTATAGGGGATATCGCAATATTCCCTCGAACACGAGCGAGGGAATATCAAGAATTATAAGATAAATAGTGGAGATTGAATAAAAGGGTTGTCTATGCTCCCATTCGATGTATGTAAAAACCTATTAGAATTACATCGATAAAGTCCTCAAGTGAATAGTGCAGTGAAATAAGCTATCATTACATTGAAGCAGCCTTTTGCAATTATTTGGGATTGAATATTATCCAGATACGTTATTGGTAATTCTTAGAAAACGCAATAGTCAAGTTATATTACGGTATTTGTAAGTAAAAAGTTACAATTATACTTTGTACTACTACAGATATAAGCTTTCTGCAAATAATTCGCGTAAATAGTCTTCGATTAGTTAGATAATATGTTTGAAGCAGGTCACTCGATTAAGGGGCATATATTTTGTTGTTATTACTATATACAATTCTTTAATCTCTTTACGAAATGAGTGATATAGAAAGGAAAGGTGTATTGAAATTTTAAATTCAATTAAGTGGAATGGGAGCAAGCGGTATAAAGCATTACTCCTTCTATATTTTACAACGATAAAAGTTAAAATAAAGAGGAATAGAAATAGATTTTATATGTATTTGCGGTTAATCATTATGTATATCATAACTGAACTTGTTTAGGTTCATGTAAAGTAAGCTATGTATAACAGAGCAAATTGATTCTGTTCGATAGTAATGTTTTAAGAGAAAGGGAAATAAAATTTCATGTACATCCAATCGATAGGAATCCTTTGTTGGGATTGAGCTTAAGACGAACAAATAGTAGGAATTTATTATAGGAGAAGAAATCAAATAAGATAGAGGTTGTTTTATGTAGCCCATACTAGAACGGAATATAAAAGCCTATTCAACTTTTAGTGCAAGCAAAAAGAGATACAAATTTGTAATTTGACAGTGTAAATTTGAAAATCAGAGCTGTTTTTCTGTGCAAATGTAAGCTACTAGGGACAAGATAAACATTAATTGAGCAATATGTTGAATTGATGGAAAGAAAATGCAATTTAAATTTACTTGATTGCAAATTATTTACATTTGGCTGAAACCCTTTACTACATTAGTTTTCGAGAGAATATCAAAATGAATTTGAAAATAAAATATTATAAATAGAAGAATATATTTGGCAGTCTGCAATTCGTGGTTACCTTTGCACTCCCAACAACGAAAAAACAGTTCTTAATTAGTCAGTTTACGCTTCTTAAAAGCAACCAAATTAACAGTTTTAATCAAACGAAAGTTTTTTAAAAATAATTAAAAAAAAAGTTGGAAAATAAAAAGTAAACACATACCTTTGCACTCCGTTAGAAAATCAACGGAAAACAAAAAAAGAATAAAGATCTTTGAAAGACGGAAACAACAGAAAAAAACGAAAGTTTTTAACAGGTAAATCTTAGCAAAAATTAAAATTAGATATCGCTAATTTCTTTAGAAATTAGTCAGAATCAAAAACTCATTTACAATGGAGAGTTTGATCCTGGCTCAGGATGAACGCTAGCGGCAGGCTTAACACATGCAAGTCGTGGGGCAGCGCGGGTAGCAATACTTGGCGGCGACCGGCAAACGGGTGCGGAACACGTACGCAACCTTCCTTGAAGCGGGGAATAGCCTCTCGAAAGAGAGATTAATACCCCATAGTATCGTCAGATGGCATCTGAAGACGATTAAAGCTCCGGCACTTCGAGATGGGCGTGCGGCTGATTAGGTAGTTGGTAGGGTAACGGCCTACCAAGCCGACGATCAGTAGCTGATGTGAGAGCATGATCAGCCACACGGGCACTGAGACACGGGCCCGACTCCTACGGGAGGCAGCAGTGAGGAATATTGGTCAATGGAGGCAACTCTG
>CAMDVD010000031.1 GCA_945878115.1 Chitinophaga pinensis
TTTACTCCCCGCAGAGTCTCCGCTTCGGGACTCTGCGGTTTTGTAAGTAAGAACAAATAAAATACACGCAGAGTCCCGAGGCGGAGACTCTGCGAAGAAAAAAGAAACTATCAAAATCTATATTTATTTCTGTACTATTGAGTCATGAAAATAAATTGCGTTTGCATAGCAATAATTATCCTTTACTCCCCGCAGAGTCTCCGCTTCGGGACTCTGCGGGTTTGAAAATAAGAACAAATAATATCTCCGCAGTCTCGATACCTAAACTCCGAAGAAAAATGACAATAAGAACCTAATAAAGTTTATTTTTATTTCTGTACTATTGGGTTATGAAAAGGTATCGCATTTACATTGCTATCATTATTTCTATTTCTCTATCCATTCATTGTGTAGGACAAACTAATATTCCATCGTCTACAAAAAATGCCCCAGCTGCGTTAGATACAATTTCTGGTTTGGCAATTGGAGAATACAATCCATCGTTCAATCCATTTCATGCTTGGGGTCCAGATAAAGACACTCGCATTTGCATGGCATGCAATTATGGTCGCTATCATGGCATTATGTATTTTGTAGGCAATCACCCCAATTGGAACGACATAAAATTGTGGTTGACTTATTTAGAAAAAGAAAGCAATGCAAGAAACAGGTATCTCAAAGTATATTTTATTTACGCCAATGAAACGGATTTTACAAACGCAACCAGAGAGAAAGAATTAGAAGATCTTGGTAAAGAATTGCACATACAACAAGTAGCCTTAACGTACGTTCCTTCCTTGACAGATAAGGAAAGTGAAGTGTATCAAAATCAAATTAATCCAGCCATAGAAAATAATATTATCTTATCCTTGGATGGCGTAATCATTCAAAAATATTTGAACCTCAAGCCTACAGAAGAAAATTTTAAAATGCTAACTAAAACCCTTGATAGCACAGGGCGCGAAGAATTTACTTTGATACCGCCAGTGCATTAGAAGTTGAAACCAGAATAGATGCCCTTGTTCTTCAGAGACCATTTGTGAACATTTGTTTCAGTCAAATCATATTCATAAAAAATAGCAAAGGAGTAATCTTTAATTTTTAACAAACTGCATCAAAAAATTATCATTCAATTTCAAAATTAATTTTACCTTTCCTTTTTAAATTATAAAACAAAAAACAATGGCAGAGTTATTTTATTCCATGGTACATGAATCTACCAATGAGGAAAAAGCAATCTTTTATAAAAAGACTTATTTACATGTTGCACTTTCTTTACTCACTTTTATTGCGGTAGAAAGTTCACTCATAAAAATCGTCCCAGAAGAATTAATTATGGGCATGATGGGATCTCGAATGGTTTGGTTATTTATCATTGGTGGCTTTTGGTTATTATCTATTGTTGCCAATAAATTCGCAATCTCCGCAGATCGAAATACACAGTATGCTGGACTTGGTCTCTATATTTTAATTGAGTCAATTATTTTCCTTCCGATGATTTATATGGTGATGTATTTATCTGGCGGTGGTGCAGAAGTCATGATGGAAGCTGGCTTGATTACACTCTTTTTATTTGGTGGCTTAACAGCAGTTGCCTTTCTTGTTAAAAAAGATTTTTCATTTTTGCGCACAGGCATTATGGTTGGCGGATTTATTGCATTAGGCTTAATTGTGGTCGGCGCCATTTTCGGATTCAATCTTGGACTATGGTTTTCTGTTGGCATGGTTGTATTAGCAGGTGCTAGTATTCTATATCAAACCTCTCAAATTATTTATAAATATACAAATGACCAATATGTTGGTGCAGCTCTAGAGTTATTCGCATCTATCATGTTGTTGTTCTGGTATGTGTTAAGAATTTTATCTTCCAGAAGATAAAATTCCGAAGCAAAATTCCAAAGGGAAAATTCCAAAAGTCAAATCCCAAATTCCAAAGGGGATGATGGGAAATTCCAAATTTTCAAATCACAAATTCCAAAAGAAATAATGGAAAATCCCAAAAGTCAAATCCCAAATTCCAAAGCCAACATTTTCAAATGTTCAAATTGACAAATTTTCAAATTCTAACGACTTGATGAAATCATTTCCAGTTATGTTGTTATGCGCATGTTCGCAATTTATTTTTCATACCGCAGCCTCGCAAGACATGGCTTATGTAAAAAAAATAGTAGATGATTTATGTTCTGTAAAATTTGCTGGTCGAGGCTATGTAGACAATGGCGTAAACAAAGCAGCAGATTATCTTGAGCAAGAATTCAAATCGATAGGCTTAAAGAAATTTGACAATTCTTATGTGCAATCCTATTCTTTTCCAGTAAATACTTTCCCCTATCCTATTCATTGTTCGGTTGATAAAAAAGAAATGAAAGTGGGTGCTGATTTTATCGTTGATGCAGGCTCAACACACCTCAGTGGACATTACAAATTATTGCATTATAATTTTAAGGATTCAGCTGATAAAGATTTGTTGCTCATAAAAATAAAACAAGGATTCCAATCATCAGAAGCATTGGTGATGCGATTTGCAAATAGCAGAACCATGGCTGTTTGGGACACTTGTACAAAATATAAACACTTCCCCTCTTTCATTATTTATACAGAAGAAAAAAAATTAACGCATACCATCAATACGGAATTGGATGCGTATTCTTCCTTGGTATTCATGGACAGCATGATACAACATAAAGAGTATATCGACATTCAAATGACGAATGAATACATACCAAAATTTACTTGTAAAAATTTGATTGGATACATCAAAGGGAAAAGAACAGATTCGTTTCAAGTTTTTTCTGCTCACTATGATCATTTAGGAAAGCAAGGCAATGATGCCATGTTTCCTGGTGCAAGCGATAATGCAAGTGGAACCAGCATGATACTTTATTTGGCAAAATATTTCGAGAAGCACAAACCTGCTTACAACACCGTGTTTATTTTATTTAGTGGTGAAGAAGCTGGTTTACTTGGATCCGAATATTTTACAAGCTATCCAACATTCGATATCCAAAAAATAAAAATGTTGATTAATATTGATATCATGGGTAATGCTGAAAATGGCATCACGGTTGTGAATGGGGATGTTTATAAATCGCAATTTAATTTGCTCACTACCATCAACGCAAAGCAAAAATATCTACCAGCCATTCAGAGTCGAGGCAAAGCCCACAATAGCGATCATTATTACTTTTCAGAGAAAGGAATACCAGCCATCTTTTTATACTCCATGGGTGGACAAGGCTATTACCATGATATTTATGACAAAGCGGATGCATTAAAATGGACAAATTATGAAGGTGTTGCGCATCTGCTGATTGACTTTGTTGGAAAACAGGAACGATTGTAGGCTACACAAAAATGGACTAACAAAAAGCATCTTCATTGTCGTTGCATTGCGGCAACGATTGTAGTGGAAATCCTTTTTGCTGGCTCTGCAGCAAAAAGATTGGAACGAAAAGCGTGCGTGCCGCCCAAGTAATTCTGACTTGAAAATTAGAATAACTTGTTTTTAATTCGCCGTATTCTTGTTTGAATTAATAGCTTATTTATCAAAGTTTTATTTTACTTTTAACCCATCAAAAAAGTAGAAAAAACTATGGCTTATAATTTATTGAAAGGTAAACGTGGAATTATTTTTGGCGCATTGGATGAAAAATCAATGGCTTGGCAAATCGCTCTTAAATGTCATGAAGAGGGTGCTGTATTTACTTTGAGCAATGCACCTATTGCTTTACGAATGGGAAAAATTAATGAATTGTCTACGCAATGTGGCAATGCCCTAGTGATTGGTGCAGATGCAACTTCCATAGAAGATTTAAAAAATGTTTTTACTAAAAGCATAGAACAATTAGGTGGTAAAATTGATTTCGTTTTACACTCTATTGGAATGAGTCCGAATGTCAGAAAAAAAATCCCTTATACAGAAACAAACTATGAAAATTTTCAAAAGACGATAGATATTTCTGCTCTTTCATTTCATAAAGTCATGCAGACTGCCATGAAGTTAGATGCCTTGAATGAATGGGCTTCTGTTGTTGCTCTTTCTTATATCGCAGCGCAAAGAACTTTCCCTGGATATAATGACATGGCTGACGCAAAAGCATTATTAGAAAGTATTGCACGCAGTTTTGGATTTCAATACGGCTTTGCAAAAAAAGTTCGTGTGAATACCATTTCACAATCACCAACGCTTACTACTGCTGGTAGCGGTGTTGAGGGCTTTGATGCTTTTTTCCATTATGCCGAAAAATTATCTCCATTGGGCAATGCCAATGCTGAAGAATGTGCAAACTATTGCATTTCCTTATTCAGTGACTTAACGAAAAAAGTAACCATGCAGAATTTGTTTCATGATGGTGGATTTTCATTCACTGGTGTCAGCGTAGAATTAGTAGAACAAATCATGATGAATAAATAATGTATGGCAGATATAGATCTTGGATTCCTTTTTACTTAGCACTTTGTACTTTTTTTTTCGCGTGCAACAAAAAGACAAATGAACGAGGTCATTTCTATAGCTACCCTATCAATTCTTACTATGTAGGAACTCATCCTACTGTTGGCATTTCAGCGAGTGTATATATCGTTGAGAAAGAAAATGCAATTCAATTTCAAGTTCAACTCAAAGGTGGAATAGATACTAATATTTACAAAGTTGCAATTCATTCTTACGACTGCGACTTATGGATATGCTAGCAACCCATATATTGATTTAGGAACTATACAAAATAATATTCCCATTTTCTTAGAAAGTAGTACGAGTACTTACACCGATTTTATAGAAAAATTCAAAGGGTATATTGTGATTCATGATCCTCAAAATGTCAGTAAAGACATAACAAGCCAAATAGTTTTCGGGAAGATTGGGAAAATGTGGTAAGGATTTTATTAAACAGAAAAGCTAGTCCCACAACCACATGTACTACTAGCATTCGGATTTTTGAAAGTGAAACCACGTGAATTTAATCCACCTTCAAACTCAATTTCCATACCAGTTAAATACATTTCGTGCGCATAATTGATAACCACTGGAATACCTTCAATTTCAAATTGCATATCATTTTCTTGCTTATCGTCATATTCTAAAACATAAGTCATTCCGCTACAACCGCCACCTTTTACACCTACTCTAAGAAATGGTTTCGTGGCTTGTTCTTGCAATAATCTTTTTAATTCTTGAATTGCATTGGGTGTAAATGTTACTGGTAATGTTGCTGTTTCCATGTCTATATAAAATTGTCTTAATTAAAAATAATATTCTTCGTCACTTGGGTTTTGTCATCCAATTGCAGCGTTACAAAATACATGCCTTTTGCCAAATCCTGAATGGAAATGGTATATTGTTCTTTTGATTCATGGCTGGTTATTTTTTTCACAACTTGTCCAACAGAATTTTTAATGGAAATTTCTAATTTCTCAAAGTTCAAATTATTCAATCGAATACAGAATTCTTCATTCGCTGGATTTGGATATACAGAAACAGAAGATGCTATATCGAATTCATGTATAGCAGTTGGTATGCGCACTGTAGATCGGATATTGTCTATTACATTTTCCATGAAAGTCACTTGTCCTTTCGTAAAACTATTTTGACAATCTCCAGAAGAATAATCCATATAATCTTCCACCATATCTGGCAAGTCACCAGTGGCTTCAATACAACTATTATTATTTGCATTATTCTTACAATCATCTTGCGATGGACCTCCAGCTTCTGGTGTATCTGCAATTCCATCATCTTCAAAATTTGTTTGGCCAGTACACGCACCACCATCATCACCCCAAATATGTCGTAAGCCTAAATAATGACCAACTTCATGCACAAGTGTTTTTCCTCGTAGTCCCAAGGAAGCATAACCATAAGGGTGTTTATTTGGACCACCAACATCTTGAAAATCTAGAACAACGCCATCATATCCAGGTATAGGTGCATTTCCACCTCCTCCCCAATTTGGCAATCCAGCCGGTGGATAAGCATATCCAATCAGTCCATCGAGACCATTAATTGTCAAATCGCAAATCCAAACATTTAATTTTGTAGATGGGGATATTGCATCGTCTCCTCCATTTGCTGTTTCTTTTACGTAATCAGGCGCTCCCAAACTATTCCAATCAAAATTGGGTATTGTGGTAGTAACTCTTCTAATTTGATCTAACCAAAAACGAATTTTAGTAGCGCCAACTCTCGATTGATAAATAGAACGCATATTTGTAGTATCCGAATTGGTTCTCCCATAGCAACGATTTAGTTGATCTATTTGCGCTTGAATATAAACATCTGGAATATTTTCTTGACCATTTTTATATAACACATGTACCACCACTGGAATATAAACTATAGCAGCTCTTGTTTTATTTTTATTTTCTGGAAATCTTATCGTCTTCAGTGCCTTCTCCAGACCTGGATATTTTTGATCCAATTCTTTTACATAAATGGCAGATCCACATTTAGGCACTTTTTGTTGTGCGTGTAGAGCCATTCCAATAAGAAGCAGAGAAACAGAAAGAAGTAATTTTGATTTCATTATATTATTATAAAGTATTAATATTTATTTTTTACAGTCTTCATTTTCCTTGATAAGAACTAGTCGATTATTCTCGAATAGTTTTTTCATCTTGGCAACAAAGGAATTTAAATTCTCTTGATTAGTAGAAACTACGCAATAATCTCTTTCACCTTCTTTGCCCCAATTCTTCACAGAGAATTCTAAGGCGTTACTATTTTTTTGATTGAAATCTTTTATGGCTTTCTCCAAACTAGCAACCGCTTTTCCATCGCTGCCACTACCTCTACTCACAAAGGAAACCACTACATGAAATGTCTGATGTTTTAATTTAGATTTTGCTGCTTTGATGGAATCCAATTTGCTTTGATTAGGCACGCCTGGTGCACGAACAACTCGAACAGAATCGGCTTGCACTGCAGTAACTCTCGTTTTGCGATGTTTGCGTTTCCTTTTGTGTGCATCCGCATTGGTAGGCAATATCAAAAAAGTCAATACAAGAATACTACTTAGTAAGAACAGTAATTTTTTCATTTTTAATATTGTGATTATTCAATGAGAAATTTAAAATATAATTGCCTGAAGCCAAGGCTCCTTTATTGAATGAAAAAACATTTTCACCAATTTTCGAACTTGATTTGTATAAATTTTTAATAACGCGACCATTCAAATCAAGTATTTTAATTTCTAACATCCCAGATTCTTTAAGTTGTAATTTTATAGTATAAATATCTTCTTCAATTGGATTTGGATATACTTTGACATCCTCATTCGGAGCAGCTATTTCAGTAGTTGCAGTTGGCCAGGATGTTGTGGTAATTTTCGCGAAATGATTTGTCCAACCATGGGAAGTATTTCCATACATACCAAAAAACCAAGATGTTGGTATACTAGCATTTAATACCCTGGTCATTCCAGAATAGTCGCCCCATCGTGTATCGCCTCCTGATGCTCCAATATTGACATAACCAGTACCAGTCTTAATTTCTATTGGGTTAGAACTATTGAACCCATTATCTACAAAAATGGCTTTCATACCAGGGAAAAAATTAGCGGATGAATAATTAAATCCAATGATAGTACCTTGATCATTGGCATCCCATCCCATGGAAGCGATGGAAGGATATGCACAATCCACATTGGAAATACCAATTAATTTATGATTAGTCAATTGCCAATTTGAGGAGACTTTCTTTAAGCGATTATAATTAATACCAGTAAATCCATTACTGACATCACAATGAAAAACAAAATGCAAAGTACCATTCAAATAAAATGCATCCATACCTCTGGCATCTCCGTTATTTAAGGTGATAGCTGTCCCTTTTTGTTCCGCATTAGCTGCTGGTGAATAAGAGGCAATACCGACTATTTGTAAATTTAATTGTGGTGAGTTATGTACTGAATTTGTTACTTCATATACTAACAAATTATTGCCAGAAAAAGATTGATTATTCGTAATCAAATACATATTATTGCCGTATCCGCCTGTTTGACCATTGGATGCAGGTACAATTGTAAATGGATTATTGGAAATGGAAGTCCAAACAATGGCATCTCCGGTAACTAATGTATTTCCAGCATAGCATTTCTTTTTATCAATTTGATAAATGATAGATTCAACATAATTGAAATTATCATCAAAGCAGTTGCCTGTTACAAATACATCTGCATTGGAAACGCCCATTTTGGGATAATCGAACCATACGTTCGTAGCAACGCTACTTGGGTTTCCAGTAAAAGCATAAAAATACCAACCTAAAGTTGGGTCGGAATTTTTAGAAAAAGCAAGCAATAATTGGGAAGAGGATGAATTACCAGCACAAGTCTGTGAAAAAACGATAAAGCGATCTGATTCTGGATCGTAAAACACCTTTGGATCACAAATATCCGTGGTCAATAAAGTGCCATTGGATGGTGTTGCAAAGAAATTAGACAATGAAGAAATGGCTCCAACACCAGCACCAGTAGTAGTATTATAGGTACGCATACTACTGTTAACGATAGCAATCAATTGTCCGTTTTTATTTACCGCAACTGAATTATCTGGCGGGGTCCCTTGACTACCCAAGGCATTATATCCAGCTACTAAAGTTGGATCAAATCCACGAGTTTTGTTTTTGGATTGCGGCTCTTCTACTGCATCATTTTGATGTGCTTTTTTCAACAACATCTTCATTTCCTTAATATTTTCTAATGCCTTGGAATTAGAAGATTCATTTTCAGAAACGATGTGAGATAATTCAGGTTGTAGTTCAATGTCATCCGAAATTGGAATACCAAATCCTAAATAATGACCTTCTACATTTGATTTTTTACCTGCATTTTTTACTTCTTGTGCATGCAATTGAATACATAAGCAAAAAAAAGCGAATAGGATTAGTGATTTTTTCAAAATTATTTTTTTAACGTACAAATATAGGCATTTAGAAATATTTCCTCCATAATATTATTCACCGCTATTCAACGATTTTGGAAGGCAAAAAAGCAAAGATTCTTCCCAAACCTATTCTATTCCTCTACATAAAAATAAATGGCGTCACCGATTAATGCAGAACAACTTTAAGTTTTGTTCTATTTGATTTCTTTCTGCAATTAATTTCTACATTTGTATTATTCACAAAGGTTTATATACAAATGAAGAGCTTTGAAATTCCTGCCTTTTACAGAAGTCCATTAATAAGTGCAATCAAAAACAAACGGAAACAAGCGGACAAATTAAAAAAAGATTTTTCGCCAACGAAACTCGATTTTGGCGCTTTGGATATTTACTTAGCCAGGCATTTTGGCTTCTGTTACGGCGTCGAAAATGCCATTGAAATTGCGTTCAAAACAGTGCAAGAAAATCCGGATAAACGCATTTTTTTATTAAGCGAAATGATACACAATCCACAAGTAAATGCCGACTTGATTAGAAGTGGCGTTCGTTTTATTATGGACACGGTAGGCAATATGTATATCCCTTGGAGCGAATTAGACAAAGAAGATATTGTGATCATACCCGCATTTGGAACTACTTTAGAAACAGAAAAAACGCTGCAATCCATAGGTATTGATCCACTTCGATACAATACCACTTGTCCTTTTGTAGAAAAAGTTTGGAATCGTTCGGAGCAAATTGGGAATAAGGGCTATACTATTATTATTCATGGAAAACCTAAACATGAAGAAACACGCGCCACCTTTTCGCACAGTAGTCAGAATGCGCCGTCCTTAGTTGTAGAAGATTTAGAGCAAGCCAAATTATTAGAAAAGTATATCATCAAAACGTGTGACCTCAATCTTTTTTATACCGAATTTCAAGGACAATATACAGAAGGATTTGATGTAGAAAAAGATTTGGAAAGAATTGGTGTAGTGAATCAAACAACCATGTTAGCCAGCGATACACAAGGTATTGCGGACTTTCTGAAAAATTGCATCACCGAACATTACCTACTTAAAGAAGATACCATTTCTGAAAGATTTGCAGATACTAGAGACACACTTTGTTATGCAACTAATGATAACCAAAGTGCAGTAAGAAATTTATTACATATCGAAGCGGATTTGGCTTTTGTGGTGGGTGGTTACAATAGTTCCAACACTTCACACTTGGTTGAATTGTGTGAGGCAAAATTACCAACGTACTATATTGAAGATAATTCTAAAATATTATCACAACAAGAAATTTTGCATTTTGATTTACATACTCGTTTGGAAAAATTAAGTTTAGATTATTTACCACATAATCCAAAGCCTCAGATTCTCATTACTTCTGGCGCTTCCTGTCCAGATGCTGCCGTGGAGAATGTGATTAAAAAACTATTAACCTATTATCCAAATTCTTATTCTATCGATGATGTAATAAGAGAAGCCTCTCTTTAAAAGTAGGTTTCGTTTGTAAGGAAGGCTTCGCTTTGAATTCAGGTTTCGTTTATAAGGAAGGCTTCGCTTTGAGCGGAGCCTTCCTTTTTAAATAGAAAATAAATTCCGAACTCCTTATTTTATATTTGGAAAATAAAGGCAAAGAATGTAAGGAAAACTTGGCGTTGAGCGAAGCCTTCCTTAAAAAAAAATAAATACATTTATTCATGGAAAATAATAATCCAGTTCAAAATACTTTATTGATTTCTTTTTTAACGCTTCGCAAAACTATTGGCGTCTTAGGTATTGCAATGCCATTTATTTTATACATAGGAACCTTTGTCATCGGTCATTGCCATCAAATCCAAAACTCCATCAGCCATTATTATTATACCAATATGGGTGATGTTTTTGTCGGCATTTTATGTGCTTACTCTTTATTTTTAATTGCATATAAAGGCTACGATTTGCAAGACAATATTATCACAAGTATTGCTGGCGTATTTGCACTTGGTGTAGCATTTTTTCCAACCACACAAAATATAGATTGTGATTGTTCTGTCTTGCAATTAGCACCTATTCCACTTCGCATTTCTGTTCATTATATTTCGGCTGCACTCTTCTTTTTAGCACTCGCTTATATTTCTTTTTTCTTATTTACAAAAGGTGATAAGAATCCAAGTCCGCAAAAAAAAATACGTAACCGCATTTATAAAATATGCGCAATAAGTATGCTGCTCTGTTTAATTCTTATTGCCATCATTCAAAACGTACATTCCTTATCCAATCTTGTTACGGAATATAAACTCGTTTTTTTCTTAGAATCCATTGCGCTATTTGCCTTCGGCATTTCTTGGCTTATCAAAGGAGAAATGATTTTACAAGATAAAGTGTAGAGACAAAACTATTCGTATTGCAATGTCGGACTGCTAATTGCGATTTTGCAAACCGCTTAGAAAAATCAAGGTTTATGACACTATGAGTTAGGTAAAAGCAACTTACTTACAACTCTATGGTAGAAAGAATTATGAACCACAGAGTTACACTAAGTCAAACACAGAGTTTCACTAAGTCAAACACAGAGTTTCACAGAGACAAACTTTGTAAAAAATAACTACTTGCAACTCTATGGTAGAAAGAATTATGAACCACAGAGTTACACTAAGTCAAACACAGAGTTTCACGGAGACAAACTTGGTAAAAAATAACTACTTGAAACTCTATGGTAGAAAGAATTATGAACCACAGAGTTTCACTAAGTCAAACACAGAGTTTCACAGAGACAAACTTTGTAAAAAATAACTACTTGCAACTCTATGGTAGAAAGAATTATGAACCACAGAGTTTCACTAAGTCAAACACAGAGTTTCACAGAGACAAACTTTGTAAAAAAAACTCCGTGCAACTCTGTGGTAAAAAACCTCCGTGCAACTCTGTGTTAAAAAATACATTATGACTTCCCAAAGCGCAAATGCTTACCTAAGTAAACAGCATTACTTCCCAACTCCTCTTCAATACGAAGTAGTTGATTATATTTTGCCATACGATCACTACGTGAAGCAGAACCAGTTTTGATTTGACCACAATTTAATGCAACCGCCAAATCCGCAATGGTTGTGTCTTCCGTCTCACCACTACGATGACTCATGATGGTATTATACCCTGCAAATTGTGCCATCGTAACCGCATTAACGGTTTCAGATAAAGAACCAATTTGATTCACTTTTACAAGCAATCCGTTTGCAATATTTTCTTTAATTCCTTTCGACAAACGATCTACATTGGTCACAAATAAATCATCACCTACCAATTGTACTTTATCGCCCACTGCTTCGGTCAACATTTTCCAACCTGCCCAATCATCTTCAGCCAAGCCATCTTCAATAGAAACAATTGGATATTGCTTGCACCATTTTTCCCAAAACTTCACCAACTCTTCGCTCTTCATTTTTTTGCCGCTCGATTTTTTGAAGACATAACATTTTTGTTTAGCATCCCACAACTCGCTGTTTGCAGCATCCATAGCGATTACAATTTGAGATCCCGTTTTAAATCCTGCACTTTGAATTGCAGTAAGCACTGTTTCAATTGCCTCTTCATTACTTTGTATATCTGGTGCAAAACCACCTTCATCACCAACATTTGTAGAGTATCCTTTTTTCTTCAATACACTTTTCAAAGTATGAAAAATTTCAGTTCCCCAACGCAAACCTTCACTGAAACTTTTAGCGCCAACCGGCATGACCATAAATTCTTGAAAGTCAATTTTATTATCTGCATGTGCACCGCCATTCAATATATTCATCATTGGCACTGGCAATGTTTTCGCATTCGTTCCACCAACATATCTAAACAAACTCAAGCCAGATTGTTCTGCCGCAGCCTTAGCAGCAGCAAGACTTACAGCAAGTATTGCATTCGCACCGAGTTTACTTTTATTTGGTGTTCCATCTAAAGCAATCATGGTTTGATCTATGCTTTGTTGGTCATAAATATCCAAACCAATAATCGCGTTGTTAATGTTTGAATTAATATGTTTCACTGCTTTCAAAACACCTTTACCCGAATACATTTTCTTATCTCCATCACGCAATTCTGCTGCCTCATGTATACCCGTACTTGCTCCTGAAGGAACAGCAGCTCGTCCCATAAAACCTTCATCGGTATAAACCTCCGCTTCAACAGTTGGGTTTCCACGAGAATCTAAAATTTGTCTTGCATGTACATGTGTGATAATACTCATATTTTTTTCTTTCGTTTAGTTGGACGCAAAAGTAATAATTTTTGATTTAATTATTAAACTGAATTGTATCATGAATACAAGTATAAAGGGAATAGTTGCAACTCATTATTCATTTGCAAAAGGCCTTGGATAGTTTGGCGTTAAAAAAAATGGAGTGGTCGGCGAACAAATCGTCCCTGTCTGAGCAACCGACGAAGGAGGATTGTGAGTTTGGACGATTTGCGTCGAGCATGAACATTTTTTAGCTAAACTATCCACAGCCTTGACTTTTTGGTTCTTTTGTGTCAAGACAAAAGAACTAAATATCATTATGCGCAGGAGTTTGTAGTACGCTTTTATACTCTCATTTCAAATCTTATTCATCCTCTTTATTTTTAGAAACTTGATTCTCGAAATTACTTAATGGTAATTGCCCTTCTTGTGTTTTATCTACAATTCTATATATCGGATACACATTAAATCTGGTTTCAGGATAAGGCGAATGTTGGTATACAAATTCTAATTGTTTACTGGCACTATTTGCAAAAGAAGTATCCGCATTTCGTTTTTGCACTAAGTCCACTTTCACATTCGGATTCTCCTTTAAATAATTACTCGCAATTTCTTCAAAGGAATAATCACTATATCCTTCTTTTTGAACGAGGATAGGATCAAAATAATTCCAAGCAAAATAACTGTCATTCCCTTGAGGCTCTAGCACTTCAATAATAAATCTTCTAGCGGCTTGATCCAAAGGAATATAAATATCACCTGCTTCCACAGGTATCGTTTGTATAGATTTTTCCACTTGAACGGATGAATTCAGATGATGACCTTCATACGCTTTTGGTGCAGATTTATAATCCACAATTTTATACACTTCTGCTTCAATGGTTGCAGTGTCTTCTAACACTTTCATCTCCACTTGATTTATTGCTAACAACTCAATCACCTTCCACCAAGATTTCGGAATGATATACCCATTTGGCGCAATAACACTTGTACTGGGGATGAAATAATTATAAAATTTTATTTGTTCTGTGTAAGGTTCGCTGTGATCATAGTAATGCACTGGCAATCCAGACACTTCACTTTTTCTTTCTTTATAAACATAACCATTAAAATTAATTTCAGAATAACGTCTTTCATCTGCTTGCCAATTCAAGGGAAACATACTTTGTTTCAAACAAGCTACTTGGCTTTTTTTACGCATATCCGATATCTCATCATGATGTGTAGATGCATATTGCATGATACTCTTCATCAATTGATAAGTGGCGTCCACGCGCTGTGGGTAAGGCTTTAGCATATGCGTTTCAATGGTGAATGCAAAAGTGTGAAACATGGCTGCATAACCGCTGCTGTATCTTGGACTATCAAAAAATTGTGTCCAACCAGTACGTGCATCTTTGTCCCAAGCATTCACATAAGGTATCATTGGATAGTTTTTTTGTTGCATATCACGAAATAAAGCAGGTTCAAATTTTTCGTTTAAATAAGCCCCCATTTCATTTCCCAATTTTTGAGATTGTGTAGTTGCCAATGTAATGATGTGTTGATAATCTGCGCCATCACTCACATGATTATCTATAAAAATTTCAGGACGTAGCCAATGAAATATTTGTGCAAATGATTTGGCTTCTTTGCTATCCGATTTAATAAAGTCGCGATTCAAATCTAAGTTTTGTGCATTGCCTCTGGCGCCAAAAGACACAGGTCCATTTTGATCTGGTCGGTTAAATTCACTTCTTAATAATGCACCACCAATATTATACATTGGGATGATTGCCAAAGCAATATTATCGGACAAATCCGTTTCATTATTTTCAATGCTTTTTGCTAAATCTCTGACCAACATCATGCTTGCATCTATGCCATCTGGTTCACCAGGATGTATGCCATTATTGATAAAAATGACTATTTTATTTTTTGCATGCCATGCATCTGCTTGGTGTTTTGCATCTCGTGACAAGGTAACGAGATGCAATGGAATACCAGAGTCTGTTTCCCCCCAAGTACTCATTTTTACGCAATCATATTTTTTATCTAAGGCTTTATAATAGGCTATACATTCTGCATAAGTTGCGGTATAATTTTTCCCATTTTTTTCATAAGGCGTTTCTTGTGCATGACTATAATTAAAAGCGAAAACCATACTTATCGAAAAAGCAAGTGCAATACAAAATTTTGTTTTGATGACCATATTATTTATTTCATTTAGGAGAACAAGGTAATTAATTTGTAGATAAAATTAGAAATCTGTTTGGTGCAATGAGGCTGAGATGTGTGTGTCAATTTCTTTTGCTCAAAAAAATTAAATTCTAAAAGTTGAATTTCGTTAACTTTGGCACATGAAGATGGCGATACAATATTTAAATGATTCACATGGGACAACTCAGGCTGTTCAACTTCCAATATCTGAATGGGAAAAAATACTTGGAAAAATTAAAAGGTACGAGCAAACATTCAAATTAAAATCAGATTTACAAGAAGCATTTGATCAAGTTTCTTCAATGAAGAAATCAAAAGGTAAAAAGCAAACATTAAATGAGTTTTTAGATGGGCTTTAAAATAATTCCTACAGATAAATTTAAAAAGGAAGCAAAAAGACTTATACGGAAATATCCTTCAGTTAAAACTGAATTAAGAGAATTAGAAAATATATTATTAAATTCTCCAGACCATGGCAAGCCATTAGGAAACAATACATTCAAAGTAAGAATAGGAATAAAAAGTAAGGGTAAAGGAAAAAGTGGAGGTGGAAGAGTGATAACTTATCTTGTGACAGAAAATCAAGAAGTATATTTAATGTTGATTTATGATAAGTCAGAATTTGAATCCGTTAATAATAAAATTATAGCTCAATTAATTGAACGAATTATCATGGATAAGAAGGACCTCCCTTAACAGCACACAAGCCTAATGCGGGCTTTGGGAATAATTAAACTTTAGGAATTCTATGCAACATTTATACTTTTAACAAGCTGATATTCTTGATTGCCATCTATTCAAAAATAAAAACTAAACCCCTTGGAGATTTAAGATCTCAAACTGCCATTAATGGATTTACAATCCACAAAACAACGCCACTAGAGTGGGTATGTTATAAGCAGTTCTACACACCACCCTATCCGCACATTCCACTTTCAATGAATTGTTTCCATGTCTAAAAACAAAATTACAGAAGCGATATCCCCTGTTCGCATCTATTTCATACATCAACTAGAACAGCCATTTCCTACACCACAATTCCTAAACAAATTACTAAATAGTCCAACCAGGATATAATGGGAACCCATGCATGAATTCATTAATCTCAGACTTCACACGAAGAATAATTTGTTCCTCATCCGGATGCATTAAAATAGTATCTATCCAATGTACTAAAGTTTCCATGTCTGTTTCTTGCAAACCACGTGTAGTCAATGCTGACAAGCCTATGCGCATACCCGACGTAATGAACGGCGATTTATCATCATAGGGAACCATATTTTTATTAATGGTGATGTCTGCTTTCACCAAAGTGTTCTCTGCTTTTTTACCAGAAATATTTTTATTTCTTAAATCAATTAATAATAAATGATTATCACTTCCCCCCGATACGATATCGTAATTTCTGTTGTTAAATGCCAATGCCATGGCTTTGGTATTACGCAATATTTGTTCGGTATACGCCTTAAATTCGGGTTGCATGATTTCAAAAAATGCCACAGCCTTTGCAGCTATCACGTGTTCGAGCGGACCGCCTTGTGTACCCGGGAAAACTGCCAAATTCAATACATCACTCATCATTCTTATTTCTCCTTTTGGATTGGTTAAACCCATCGGATTTTCTACATCGTTCTTCATTAAAATGATACCACCTCTTGGGCCTCTTAATGTTTTATGTGTAGTAGAAGTAACGATATGGCAATATTCAAAAGGTGAACTTAATAAGCCAGTGGCGATAAGTCCGGCCGGATGCGCCATATCACAAAGTACTAATGCATTTACGGAATCTGCAATAGATCTTATACGAGCATAATCCCAATCTCTACTGTATGCAGACGCGCCACAAATAATCAGTTTGGGTTTTTCGGCTAATGCTACTTTCTCCATCATGTCATAATCTACTAATCCATCTTCTTTTTTCACACCATAAAAAAATGGTTGATACAATTTACCCGAAAAATTGACAGATGAACCATGGGTGAGGTGACCGCCCATGCTTAAATCCAGGCCTAATATTTTATCCCCAGGTTTGAGCAAGGCCAACATCACTGCTGCATTGGCTTGTGCACCAGAGTGTGGTTGCACATTCGCATATTCTACATTAAATATTTTTTTCAATCGATCGATGGCAAGTTGTTCGCTCTTATCCACTATTTCGCAACCACCATAATATCTTTTACCAGGATATCCTTCCGCATATTTATTCGTCATTACATTTCCCATGGCTCGCATGACCTGCTCACTAGTAAAATTTTCGGAAGCTATGAGCTCCAATCCATGCTGTTGTCTTGCAAATTCTTCTTTAATAATCTGGAATATTTCAATATCCTGTTGCATATTTGTTTTCTATTTTAGCGGTTAAAGATAAAAGATATAAATTTGTTTTTTTTAAAACCGAACAGTAAATCTAAAATCAATTGCAAATTGAATAGATTAAACTAAAAATGTGATGAGAAAAAGGATCTTTACCGATCAATGTATTGCGGCAACGATTGTAGTGAAAATCCTTTTTGCTGGCCTTTGCAGCAAAAAGATTGAAACGAAAAGCGTGTGTGCCGCCCAATCCTGTAGCATTCATTTTTTTTCAAAAAATACGCTACAGGATAAATCCGTGAGCATTAATTTTTTTTCAAAAAATACGCTACAGGATAAGTCCGTGAGCATTAATTTTTTTTCAAAAAATACGCTACAGGATAAATCTGTGAGCATTAATTTTTTCAAAAAATACCCTACACCATACATCTCATAATAAATTTAGTATAAACGTTCAATATAAACCAAAAAGAAAAAAAGCAATTATGAAAGTAATCATTCCAGTAGCTGGGGCAGGTGCCAAATTAAGACCACATACCTATACCCAACCAAAACCCTTAATCCCATTGGCTGGAAAAACAATTTTAAGTTTTATCATAGATCAATTTCTGGATAATGGGCATCGGGAGTTCATTTTTATCATTGGTTATTTGGGAGAAAAAATAAAAAATTATGTGGAAGAAAAATACCCTGATATCGATGCGACATTTATTGTGCAAAGTGAAAGATCGGGAACTGGACATGCAATTTATTTAGCAAAAGAAAGTGTAGCTGCTGATGAAGAAGTATTAATTGTATATGGAGATACCATTTGTGATTATGATATCGCATCCGTTTTAAAATCACCAATTTCTTTAGTAGGCGTAAAAAAAGTAGATAACCCCATTGAATTTGGCGTTGCGGAATTATTGCCGAATGGTATGATTAAAAATTTAGTAGAGAAGCCAAAAATTCCGAAATCAAATTTGGCACTAGTAGGTATTTATAAAATTAAAGAGAGTGCTGTTTTATTTGATACCATAGAAAATGATTTTCGTTCTGTAGAAAATTTGGAAGATTATCATCTCACCAATGCGATCGACACGATGGTGCGCAAAGGCATACAAATAGGCACTTTCCAAGCAATTAATTGGTTTGATTGTGGCAAAAAAGAAACCTTATTGGAAACCAATGCCATCTTATTAAACAAAGTAGAATACGCTTCGGAAGAAATTCCATTTTTTGACAATACGATTATTGTTCACCCAGTAAGTATAGCTGAAGGTTGTTCGATTGAAAATAGTATCATAGGACCAAATGTGACCATCGGTGAAAAGGCGGTGATTCGCTCTTCTATGATTAAAGATTCTATTATAGGCTCTTATTCTGTTTTGGAAAAAGTAGTTTTACACTCATCGCTGATTGGAAGTGATGCCTTTGTTTGCGGTGCAAGCCAAAGTTTAAATATTGGCGATAATACAGAAATAGATTTAAGTTAAACCCATTTGATTGATGATACATTTTGGAAAATTTACAGCAGACAAGCATGCTT
This sequence comes from Chitinophaga pinensis, assembly GCA_945878115.1. GTDB lineage: Bacteria > Bacteroidota > Bacteroidia > Chitinophagales > Chitinophagaceae > OLB11. The sequence goes on from CAMDVD010000031.1 coordinate 19,103, forward strand.
TCGAGAATCGAATAACCAATTTATTTGGTATACAGTATCCAATTATTCAAGCTGGTATGATATGGGCTTCTGGATGGAAATTAGCATCCGCTGTAAGTAATGCTGGCGGGCTTGGATTGATTGGTGCTGGTAGCATGAATCCTACTATTTTAGAAGACCATTTAATCAAATGTAAAGCGGCAACGGATAAACCATTTGGGGTAAATCTCCCACTACTCTATCCGAATATAGATCAGCAAATTGATTTGATTATTAAACATCAAGTGCCAATTGTATTTACCTCGGCAGGTAATCCTAAAACTTGGACCAACATCTTACAAAGCAATGGCATCAAGGTGGCGCATATAGTGTCCTCTGCAAAATTTGCGCTTAAATGCCAAGATGCTGGCGTAGACGCCGTTGTGGCCGAAGGCTTTGAAGCTGGCGGACACAATGGAAGAGAAGAAACAACCACCATGTGCTTGATTCCTTCCGTGCGAAAAGTATTGGATATTCCTTTAATGGCTGCAGGCGGCATTGCAAATGGTGCGAGTATGTTGGCCGCAATGGTACTCGGCGCCGAAGGTGTTCAAATTGGATCCCGATTTGTGTGTTCGGAAGAAGCATCTAGTCACCTTGCCTTTAAACAAAGAATTATTGCGGCTCAAGAAGGCGGAACCGAATTGGTATTAAAAGATTTGACACCGGTTCGACTTCTAAAAAATGAATTCTATGATCAAGTAAAACAAGCGGAGAATAATTGCGAATCGGTTGAACAATTAAATGCCTTATTAGGAAAAGGAAGAGCGAGGAAAGGAATGTTTGAAGGCGACATGATAGAAGGCGAATTAGAAATTGGCCAAGTCGCTTCCTTATTGCATGATATACAACCCGCTGCTGAAATTGTAGATACAATTTGGATGGAATTTTACAAGCTAATTGAAACATTACGCAGTAAAATTTAACTTATTGTATTATTTTTGAAAACTATATGAAAATAAAAAATATTATTTTACTCTGTATACTATGCGCGCCATTCATAGGGTTTGCGCAAACTGGCGGAAACTCTGGTGTTAGTTCAGGTACAGATCAGAACGCAGGTAATAGCCAAAATTCTGGCTCCAATCAAAATACAAATTCAGGTTCACCTTATTATCAAAACCCTTATGTGAACCCATATAGCACCAATCCTTATGTAGATCAAAGTCAACAAAATAATACACAAAATAACAAATCAAATAATAATACAAATCCGCCGCCAAAGACAGACCAGAATGCTATTCCAACGACTAATTTAAATTTTCAAGATTTAAATAATTTGTCAAAAGCAGAGCAACAAAAGAAATTACAGGAGCAGTACAAAGATGATCCTGAATATATCAAATACCTAAATAGACTTAATCCTCCTCAAGACGAAGAATTACTTTCCAAAAGTAAATTATTGCGTGACTCATTGAAAACGAAAGATGTATACGGAATCAATTTCTTTAGTAACAATGCCTTTGAATTATCAGACCGAACGCCTACTGCTCCGCCATTAGATTATAGACTTGGGCCTGGTGATGAAGTCATCGTCTCTCTATGGGGGAATGCAGAATTGCAACAATCCTATTCTGTCGCAAAGGATGGTTCTATTTTTCCAAGGTTGGTTGGCAAAATATTTTTGCAAGGAATGACCTTTGAAGTGGCAAGCAGAATTATCGCTTCTAAATTTAAAAAGATAGTTCCAGAAAGCACCAATATCGATGTACAAATGGGCAAGCCTCGTACTATCAAAGTGACTATTGTTGGTGAAGTAAAAAAACAAGGAACATATACTATCTCTGCGTTCAATACCGCACTCAATGCGCTATACAGAGCAGGTGGCATTACAGACATTGGCAATTTGAGAAAGGTAGAAATCAAACGAGATGGACGTACCGTCGACATTTTAGATTTATATAAGTACATGCAAAAAGGCAAGTTGGCAGAAGAAATTTATTTAGAAGACAATGATTATATTTATGTGGATGTATATGATAAAATAGTTTTTGCGGATGGTAATTTTAAACGTCCCAAGTATTATCAATTAACCAAAGAAGAAGGTCTACGCGATTTATTAGAATTAGCTGGTGGTCCATCATCGAATGCTAGAAGTTCATTGATACACATTAAAACGGTAGAGAATGAAGAAGAAAGATCTCTAGATATCCCATGGAAATTATTTAATACCAACAAGGAAGATGATTATATTTTAAACGACGGTGATGTGGTTAATTTAAAGCCGATTAATGAAGGATTAATCAATATTGTAAAAGTAGAAGGTGCGGTAAATTATCCAGATGAATATGAAGTAAAACAAGGGGATCGAATTTCAGATGTGATTCGAAATGCGGGTGGCATTAATTCAGCCGCGTATATGCCGAGAGCCTTTTTGTTTAGAGGCTCCAACCCAATTGAATCTGAAGCACTTAAGGTTGATTTAACTAATTTAGAAAATAATCCTAAAGAAAATTACTACGTTAATCCTGGAGATAAAATAAAAATATTATCCAATAAAGATTTTGACCAACAATATTCCATTGAAGTAATAGGTAATGTCAGAAAACCTGGTAAAATCCCTTATTACAAAAACATGTCTTTAAAAGATGTATTGTTATTATCTGGCGGGCTTAAATTGGATGCAGAAAATGGAAGAATTGAAATATCTAATATAGTCGACTCTGTGAATAAATATAATATTAGAACCTCTGGTAGTAGTGTAAAATCCATTGCTATCAACTCTAATTTAGAAATAGATGAGGCTTCAGAAAAAATAAATATCAAACCTTTAGATAGAATCTATGTAAGAAAGAAAACAGAGTTCTTGTCGCAAGAGCATATTACCATTCTCGGCGAAGTTGGGTATCCAGGCGAATATGCACTCATTGAAAAAAATGAGCGTCTTTCTTCTGTAATCAAACACTCTGGAGGTACACTAGCAACTGCATTTCCTGAAGGGACAAAATTATTTCGAAAAAAAGTTGGTGCCGTTGTTATCGATTTACCAGAAGCAATGCGCAATTCGGGCTCTAAAGCCGATATTATATTATGTGATAGCGACCTTATTATCGTTCCAACATTTAATGACATTGTTTCGGTAAGGGGTGAAGTTCAATCACCCATTAATATGAAATTTGATAAATCTATAGATAAATTAAGCTACTATATCAGTGCATCGGGCGGTTACGGCGAAAGACCTTGGAAAAATAGAATTAATGTTCAATATCAAAACGGTCGTATCAAAAATACCAAAAGAGTTTTATTTATTAGAAAGTTCCCACATATCAAGGAAGGTTGCGTGATTAATGTTCCACAAAAACCTAAAAAAGAAAATGACACTAAATTTTCAGAAGTTTTTTCCTCAACACTTACTGCTATCACTTCTGTTATCACTATCATTTTCTTAGCAAAACAATTAAAATAATTCTTCCATTAAAAGCACCATCTAATTTGCCAACTACATTACAATACCTTAAAGAAATTGCGACGATAGTAAAAAAGTATTTTATTTATCTATTTACAATTTCCATGATTATTGCCGTTGCCGTATTTTTTTGGGTGAAGAATATCCGTGGATATAATGAAACCTATTCAAAGATTTTTCCATTATCCATTAATAAATCTGCATCAGGACCTTTAGACGCCATAAAATCTCAATTTGGCATTTCTGACAAAACAGATTATGATAAGATTTATAATGTGAATGAACTTGTGAATAGTAAAACCATTTCTAATTTGGTTGTGAAGGCTAGTCCAAGCAATAAGCAATATCCAAACTTTGCACATTGGATTATTGAAGATTATAATTCTGGAGTTCCATTTTATCAATCTAAAATTGTCTTAAATCCCAAAGACTCAGGCGCCTATTACTTTTCTGCCGCCAACATTTTATTAAAGAACACTTCTATAGTTTCTGAAAAAACAGATTTTACATCCATCAAAACAAAGGCATATAATAAAGAACTTGCCAAAGAATTGAATTTGACCATTTTAGAACAATTATCTAAGTATTATATTTCCTTATCCACAGAAAAACCACGTAATGATTTAAGTAAAATTAAAATTATGCGCGATTCTTTAAAGGAAGAATTATACGCCATTGAACGAGCAGTTGCAGGATTTCAAGATGCCAATCAAATGTCCGTAAAATATTTAAATAATATACCACAAGCTAAATTATTAAGAACACGAATTGAAGTAGAACAACTCTATTCTACCACTTCCGCAGCCTACCAAAATGCACGTTTCAAACTCTTATCCGAAAGTCCTATTTTCCAAATTTTAGATTACCCTGGTGAGCCGTACGATTTTATAAAACCTTCTTCCAAAAATTACGCAATCGGGGCTTTTATGATTTCCTTTATTGTTTTGTTGTTATTCTCTTGTCGAAAGTTATTTTGGAAAATGATACTAGAAGAATTAGCCAAATCTTAATGATATTTCAACCACTTGATCACTTCTTTCCAAGTTACTTTTTTGCCATACATAAGAATTCCTGTTCGATATATTTTTGCGCTTAACCAGGTCATTAATAAAAATCCCGAGACTAACAATACCATGGATACTATGATTTGCCAAGTTGGTACGTCATAAGGAATTCTTGCTAGCATTACAATTGGCGAAGTGAGCGGAAACATACTTCCAAAAAGCGCTAGTGAACTATTTGGGTCTTTTACCGTACTTGCCATAATAATGAATCCAAAAATAATAGGCATGGTAATTGGCAGTGTTAATTGTTGTGCTTCTTGTGGATCCTCATTCACAAGGCTTCCCACCGCCGCAAACATGGCAGCATACAGAAAATATCCACCTAAAAAATAAAATAGAAAACAGCCTATAATAAGTCCCCAATTTTGCCCCATAATAGTAGCATACATTTTAGCATTTTCCGATTGAGATATCACTTGCATCGTATCATGCATATTCGACATGCCAGCCATTGCCATTGGCATAGTAGGTTGTAAACTTGGCATAAACAATGGCAACGCTACTTTAAATAAAAGGAGCAAAATAAACCACAAACCGAATTGTGTAAAACCAACAAAGGCAATTCCAATTATTTTACCCATCATGAGTTCAAAAGGTCTTACGCTGCTAATAATAACTTCAGCTATGCGATTTGTTTTTTCCTCCATTACGCCGCGCATCACACCAGCACCGTAAATAAAAATAATGATATAAATAAGAAATCCCATCACATATCCAATGACAGAAGCTATTTCTGAACTAGTCTCTTGGTGATTATCCAAATTATAGCTCTTTACTGAAATGGTACTTTTATGGATGCTGTCTATCTGCAATTTATTAATTCCAGCATCTTGCATTTGTTTGACTTGAAATATATTCGTCAATTCATCATTGATATACTCCTTGGCTATCAAACTAACGCCACCATTCTTATATAAAATAAAACTATCCGGTTGATTATTTTTGAATGGATAAATATGCAGAAAAATATCTGCATTCGTTCTGGACAAAACGGTGTCAATCTTTTCATCCAAGCCTAGATTCACATATTGAATCTGAAACGAAGAATTCCCTTTTATCTTTTGCGTAAAAACACCAGACTCATCGTAAACAGAAATTAATTGTTTTTGCTCCGAAGTGGAAGCAAAATAAATTACGGTTGAAATCAATCCACTCGTTAATAAAGGAATTAATAAAGTGGTAATCAGAAATGATTTTTTCTTAACCCGTGACAGGTATTCTCTCTTGATGATTAGCAATATTTTGTTCATACTTATTTATTATGATTAACGATCAAATTTTCTACCTGCAGTTCCTTCCACTTCCTGAATAAATATGTCATGTAAAGAAGGTAGTATTTCATTGAAATTAAGAATATCGAATTGATGATCTAAGCAGTATTGTAACACCTGCCTATATTCCTTTTTATCCTGAAAGCGAAGGACAAATTCATTCCCATTATTAGAATGAATAAATTTTGTAAAAGGCTCTAAATTACCATCCACAACTAACTTGTATTCTCCCAATTTGAATCTTTGTTTGATCTCAGGCACTTGGCCCTCTAAAATTATTTTACCTTGGTTTATTAAAACAATATGTTGGCATATTTCTTCGACTTGTTCCATTCGATGGGTTGAAAAAATAATGGTTGTGCCTTGCTTTGCTAATTCAAATATTTCATTTTTGATTACTTCGCTATTCACTGGATCTAATCCACTAAATGGTTCATCTAAAATTAATAATTTCGGTTGATGTAAAACGGTAGTAACAAATTGCAACTTTTGACTCATTCCTTTGCTTAGGTCTTCCACTTTTTTATTCCACCAACTCTCCATTTCTAACTTCTGAAACCAATATTTTATTTTTGCCAACGCATCCTGTTTACTAAGTCCTTTTAATTGCGCTAAGTACAATACTTGTTCTCCAATTTTCATTTTTTTATACAAGCCTCTTTCTTCTGGCATATAGCCAATAAGACCGCTATGTTTTGCCATATCAAATGGCTCTTGATTAAAAAGTATTTGTCCTTCATCAGGCATGGTAATGCCCGTTACCATGCGTAGAATACTACTTTTACCAGCACCATTTGGTCCAAGTAAACCGAAAATAGAGCCTTGAGGTACAGTAAAACTAATATCATCTACTGCTTTTTGTGTAGCATAATATTTTTTTAAATGTAAGAGTTGAAGCATTGTAGTTAGAAATTATTCGTGAATCTAAAAATAGCTATTCAACTTATCAAAATTATTTTATGATTGGTATAATTCCTGCTATCGTCGGAGTATAAAAGACAAAAACTAAACTAATTAAAAAAATAGCAGCCCCACTACCCTGTTTACAATGTAGCATTAAGCATTCATCTCACTTACCTGATCATTCCATTCAAGAATAAAGTTATTTCTACCCTCACCGATAAGTATAGATAAATAATTTTGCTGGACTAATTCCAATAAGGACAAAAAATTGAATATGGCATGAATCCTAGTCTCGCATGATTGAAAAATTCTTTCAAAAGCAATCTTTTTTTCTCGCTTAGTCCAATCTATAATAAATTCACGTTGCCCTTCCATTGTATAATTATATTTTACAACAACATGTTGTGGATTGGCAAGCCGACTATTCATTCTCTTTATCACCTTTTCATAACTCTGAAACAATTTAAAAATAGTAACTGTTTGCATTTCAGTTCCTTCACTCATGGTTTCGCCAATTTGCACTAGTTCTGAAACAACATTCCCTCTTTTAAACTGCAACATTCTATCTGCTTCCATTAATTTAATTTCTTCAGCAGCTTCCTTGAATCTTTTATACTCTAAAATTTTATCAATCAATTCCTTGCGCGGATCTATCTCGTTACCTTGTTCATCCATTTCTTTTCGTGGCAATAACATTTTTGCTTTAATACGAATTAATGTGGATGCAAATAAAATAAACTCACTGGCTAATTCGATATTCAATTCTTCTAATGCTTTGATATAAGCCAAGAATTCCGTGGTGATTTTAAAGATTGGAATATTCTGAATTTCAATTTCATCTCTTTCAATAAAGAAAAGTAGCAAATCAAAAGGGCCTTCAAAAGTTTCTATTTTAATATTATAGGACGCAGTACTAGTAGCCATAAGTTTATATGAACTTCAAATGTAAGAAAGAGAAAGTAAGGAGATAAGAAATAGTGCTTATTTTTGAAATCTCTTCTCCAAGATTTTATCGAAAAATCTAGTTTATTGAAGCAATTTCTTCTAATTGAACCAAATTCAATTACTTTCTTATAGAATTTTAGAAAATATTTGCAAAGTAAAATCCACGTTGCAACAAGCCTAATTGGCGTATTTTAAACGGCTTTTTAAGACTTTATGGCGCATTTTCAGTTCCTAGCTAGATGATTTCAATATTATATTTTTAAAGAATAGCCATATTAATTTTTGAAATTTAATATTCAGGCTGTACTTTAGCATTGAATTTTATGGGTTAGTAAGATAAGGACTGTCGAGAAATTGATAGTCCTTTCTTTTTTTATCAAGTAATGAATAATTAGGTGTTCCATATTTAATATCAATTTTTTGATTCATTGAAGAACGATTATCTCTTACTCTTTATGCAAGAAAATGAAAATCCATTTAGTAAAATTTTTCTTTCTTTATTATTATTCTCACCTTAGCAAAAAAATAAAATCAATCCATTGTCTAAATTAAAAACCATCTTTATTTGTCAAACTTGTGGAATAGAAAGTGCTAAGTGGCAAGGCAAATGTCCATCCTGTAATTCATGGAATACCATAGTAGAAGAAATTATTCAAAAGGAAACGAAGAAGGAAATTTGGGACACCCCTAAAAATAATGGCTCCACAAAATCAGTTCAATTACAAGACATTACGGAAACAGAAAGTCAACGTATCATTTCCAAAGACTTAGAATTAAATAGAGTTTTAGGCGGTGGCATTGTAGAAGGGTCTGTCGTCTTAGTTGCAGGTGATCCTGGTATTGGCAAGAGTACTCTTTTTCTACAAGCATGTTTGCAAATGAAAAATATTCGAACCTTATATATTAGTGGTGAAGAAAGTTTACAGCAAATAAAAATGAGAGCCAATCGATTGAAAATTCAGAACGAACAATTTTATATTCTTACAGCAACGGATACACAAACTATTTTTACAGAAATCAAAAAACTACAACCGCAACTTGTGGTAATTGATTCTATTCAAACAGTAGAATCTCAAAACATTGCTAGTGCACCAGGAAGTGTAAGTCAAGTAAGAGAATGTACTGCAGAAATAGTGCGATTTGCAAAGGCAACCAACACACCAGTTTTTATCATTGGACATATTACAAAAGATGGGTCTATAGCTGGACCAAAAGTATTGGAACATATGGTGGATACCGTATTACAATTTGAAGGAGATAGACATTATTCGTATCGCATTTTGAGAACAACAAAAAATAGATTCGGGAATGCAAGTGAATTAGGCATTTATGAAATGAGTGAAATGGGTCTTCGACAAATATCGAATCCATCTGAAATATTAATAACACAAAAGGATGAAGCACTAAGTGGTATTGCCATTGCGGCTACTCTCGAAGGCGCGCGACCATTGCTTATTGAAACACAAGCATTGGTTACTCAAGCAATTTACGGCACACCACAACGCACAGTGAGTGGCTTCGATTTGCGTCGCTTACAATTATTACTTGCCGTATTAGAAAAGCGTGGCGGATTTCAATTTGGCATGAAAGATGTTTTTCTCAATATTGCTGGCGGCATAAAAGTGGAAGACCCTGCTATTGATTTAGCCGTATTGTGCGCCTTGCTTTCTTCGTATGAAGATACACCTGTTCCACATCAAATATGCTTTGTTGGGGAAGTTGGATTAAGTGGTGAAATTCGCGCTGTAAACAGGATTGAACAACGTATTGCTGAAGCTGAAAAATTAGGCTTTGAAAAAATTATCATTTCCAAATTCAATAAAAAAAGTATTCAATTAAAACCCAAAATCGAAATTTGCATGATTAGCAAAATCGAAGAATTATATAAAATGTTATTTTGAAAATAAAAAAATATGAACCGTTATTTGAACAAAACCATTACTTCCATCTTAGCGCTTTTCTACCCTAATCTCTGCCAAGCCTGTGCAACAGAATTAGTCGGTAATGAAAATCAATTTTGTGTCTCTTGCTGGAAAGATTTTTCTAGAACCCAGTTCCATTTATTCCATGGCAATCCATTGGAACAAAAAATGTGGGGGCGGATAAAAATCGAACATGCCACTGCCATGTATTATTTCAAAAAAGATTCTAAAATCCAAGAAGCCTTGCATGCTTTAAAATATAGAAACCAACAAGAAATAGGCATCGAAATGGGAAAACGCATTGCATTTGAAATTGAAAAATGCCCATGGATAAAGGATATAGATATATTGATGCCTGTGCCTTTGACTGCCATGAAATACAAAAAAAGAGGTTATAACCAGAGTGAATTGATTGCAAGAGGTCTGCATCAAGTCATACCAATTCCCTTGGATACAACTAGCTTGACGAGAGTAAAAAATAGTGATACCCAAACAAGAAAATCAAGAGAACAGAGATTAGAGAATGTGGAAGATGCTTTTATTGTACAACAGAATGCTACACATTTATACGGCAAACATATTTTATTAATGGATGATGTAGTAACTTCTGGTGCAACCCTGGAAGCTTGCGCAACTAGCCTCCTACAAATTCCCAATACCAAAGTAAGTATTTGCACTTTGACTTATGCAATACAATAATTTATTTTGCGTTATGTTTGTACTTCAATTTTTCCATTAAAGACAATGCCTGCATTCATGCTTTCAAAACAAACTCTTTTTTTTACAATTCTTATTTTATTCATTGCCTCTATATTCGTTTCCTGCAAAAAAGATAAATTTCTTACAGAAGGTGGTCAAATAAACTATTCAATAGATACTTTAAAATTTGATACAGTATTCACCACTTTAGGAAGTGCGACTCGTTCTTTTTTATTGTACAACACAAACAACAAACGAATTAAAATAGATCAAATAAAATTACAAGGTGGACAAAATTCTCCATTCAGATTAAATGTAGATGGCGAGCCTACAAAAGATATACATAATGTAGAAATTGCACCAAATGATAGCATCTATATTTTCGTTGCAGTAACTGTAAATCCTACCTCTGGTAATTTACCATTTATAATCAACGACAAAGTGGAAGTAACACTCAATGGCAACCAAAGTAATGTTGCCTTGCAGGCCTATGGGCAAGACGCACATTATGTTGTAGATAGTTTTTTACAAACTGCCGTTTGGGACAATGATAAACCTTATGTCATTATACATAGTGCGGCAGTAGATACTGGCGCAACATTGACCATTAATAAAGGGTGCAGAATATATATGCATGCCGATTCAAAACTATATGTAGCAGGTCGTTTATGGGTTTTTGGTACAAAAGAAGACAGTGTGATTTTTCAAGGCGATAGACTAGATAGAGACTACTTCGGATATAAAGATTATCCAGGCGAATGGAGAGGCATTCATTTTTTACGGAGTAGTGAGGGGTCAAATTTGAATTATGCAATTATTAAAAATGCTGGATTAACAGATGCCGCTGTGTATGTAGAACCACCTACAGTGCCGCTTGCAGGACCTCAATTGGAAATGAATCAATGTATCATTGCAAACTCATCTAGCTTTGGCATCATCGGATTAAATACATGGATTAAAGCAACCAATTGCTTGATTCACACTTGTGGCCTGCAAAATCTTGCTATCTTGGAAGGTGGAACTTATGAATTCAATTATTGCACGATTGCTACTTTTGGTGGCCTAGGTATTAACCATGCGCAACAACCTACTGCTGTAATTTATAATTATAGAGATACCTCTTTAACTGGATATGTCGGAAATAATTTACAAGCTACTTTTCAAAATTGTATTTTTTACGGTTCATTGGATGATGAAATTATTTTTAACCAAAAGGGATCATGGAACTACCAAGTGACTATGACGAATTGCTTACTAAAAAGAGCTACAACCGTTCCTTCCACATTGGTAACTATGAATAATTGCATAACAAATACCGACGCAGATTACCCACAATTCATTGATTCTTATAAATGGGATTATCACTTAAAATCAACTTCTCCTTTAAATCATAAAGGATTGCCTGTTCCTGCGGTAGATCGTGATTTAGATCGTGTACTTTGGAATAATCCACCAAGCATTGGTTGTTATGAAGTGAACTAGGTAATGGTCTGAATCAGGATTTACTTGATTGTAGGATGTACAAGATTATACTTTGGATTGAATACCTTTTTATACTGCAAACTGATTGCTTAAAAATGGATAAGTAAACTATGGAAACGCATAGGCTACAACATAATTTTTTGCTTGCGCTAAAGGTACCTCTTCCAAATTAATCAATGCCTTTAATTCAACAATGACAGAACTTTCAACAATAAAATCAGCTCATCTTGTGCCTACTTCAGTTCCTTCATAAAAAATAGTTTGTTCTATTTCTCGTGCAAATACCAACCCTGCTTTATTCATTTCAATGGCAAGCATCTTTGACAAATTACTTCTTGAAAACCATTGACAAGTGTGTTGTGCATCTTCATCGCACACCCAATAATTGCATTGGTTATTTCCTCTTATCCCATTTTATTATTTCTGACAAATAATATACATCAAATCTTGTTCATCTTTTAATCCTGCAAATCCTGATTCAGACTTTCCTACAAACTCATATTCTTTCGTAAAGAAAATGAACCTGCAACTCTAGAATAATGATTCAACCTTAACAATATGAGCAATAAAATCGGTGTAATTTCCGCAATGTATTGTTGATCTGCAAAGAGATTGTACAACATCGAAATCACCAATAACCAACTTGCATAACGAGCATAGTCTTTTACTTTTTCCGTATTTCTTGCAATCATAAAAGCAAAGACTACATGCAATGGGAATGCCCAAAGAATATTTCGATTCCAAGCGCAAACTTGATGCTCTGTGCCAAACCACATAAACAACATAAAGCAGCCCAACAAACCAAGTAACAAGAAAAATAACACATCAAAAAATAACAAGAACCTTTTAATTTTAGGCGACAATGAAAGAAAAACAATGACTAATAACAAAGCCCAAAATAACATACGAGGTTGATTAGATTGTTCAGGGAATGTATTGGGTTCTGGTAATAATTGCAAAGTTTCCTTTATCAACGGCTGACCATCCAATGTAGCCCTGGCTAAGCCTTTCATCAGATAATCCGGCAGAAACATACTTTGTTCATTGGTCATTTTATCATCCACCCGATGGCTCAACAATAAATTAATACCCATCCTTTCCCAATGAATATTCCTTTCATCATAATTTAATATCGTACGAAATGAAACGCTATCATCTGCTATAACTCTACCATACGTAAATCGCTTTCCGAAATAGTTGCTGAACATGTTTCTTATTCGAGTAGAACAATTATCGAACAGAAAATCATACTTATAATATTTATTTTCTTCCTTCAAATTATTCACCAAAAATTTATTCAATGCGGAAGCATCGAGTTGACTTATTTGTAGCACTTGCTCATACACACTTCTCCCCTCTTCTATGTAGGTTTGCATAAAATCACTATACCCTTCATCATTCAAATAATAATCTAATTTACCTCTGGTAAATTTGCTGTAGAATTCAGGATCACCAAAATTAAAAGTGCCATAATTATATACTATATCCGTATTATGGCTGCTATCCATCACACGTACTGCACTATGCCCATACACCGAATACAAATCTTGTCCGCTACCACAGGTAATGATACTAATACGATAATGCGTTGTATCCTCTACCTCCGCATGAACAGTACTTATTAGGCAAAAAATATTTGTTACTAAAATAAGAATCAAAAACATTAGCTGTTTAAAATTATTTACTTGCTGTTTTTCTCTCATTATTATTTATTAATCAAATTCCAAATACTATCCTCTCACTACTAACTACTAAATACTCACTACTTTCGACTTTCGACTTTCGACTTTCGACTTTCGACTTTCGACTATCTAGAATAATTCGGAGACTCCTTCGTAACTACCACATCATGTGCATGACTTTCACGCATCCCTGCATTCGTTATGCGCACAAACTTTGCTTCTTGTAATGCCTTAATATCTTTAGCACCACAATATCCCATGCCTGCCCGTAAGCCGCCAATGAATTGATGTATGACTTCATTCAATGTTCCTTTATATGGCACTCTTCCAACAATACCTTCTGGCACTAATTTTTTTATATCATCTTCTACATCTTGAAAATATCTATCCTTACTACCTTCTTGCATCGCTTCAATACTACCCATACCACGATAAGATTTAAATTTCCTTCCTTCAAAAATAATCGTTTCTCCAGGACTTTCTTCTACGCCAGCGAATACAGATCCTGCCATCACACTAGAAGCACCAGCTACTAAGGCTTTTACTAAATCACCTGTATATCGTATACCACCATCCGCAATAACTGGAATACCGGATTTTTTTAATGCTGCTGCAGCATCCATGATGGCAGTTAATTGCGGTGCACCTGCACCAGTTACGATACGTGTTGTACAAATTGACCCAGGTCCTACTCCAACTTTTACTGCATCTGCACCAGCAGTTGCCAATGCTTTAGCACCTTCAGCTGTTGCTACATTTCCTGCAATAATTGGTAATTGCTTATACGCTTTTTTTATTTTTTTCACCGTATCCATCACTCCCTTAGAATGACCATGCGCACTGTCTAATGTAATTACATCCACACCAGAATGTATTAATGCTTCCACTCTAGTTAATACATCAGCAGTTATTCCAACCGCAGCCCCAACGAGTAAACGCCCCATATTATCTTTACTAGAATACGGATGACTTCTGTATTGAATAATATCACGATAGGTAATAAGGCCAATCAATTTTTTATTTTTATCTACTATCGGTAATTTTTCAATTTTATATTGTTGTAAGATTTTTTCTGCTTTAATCAAATCTGTTCCAAGTTGTGCTGTCACTAAGTTGTCCTTGGTCATAACATCACTAATCTTTTGCTTCATGTTCTTTTCAAATCGCAAATCTCTATTGGTGAGTATACCAACCAATTTATGATTCGCATCAATGATAGGAATACCGCCAATTTTATTTTCACGCATCAAGCGCACTGCATCACCCACTGTGGCTTCTGGATGAAGAGTTACTGGATCTACAATCAAGCCACTTTCACTACGTTTAACTTTACGTACTTGTTCGGCTTGCTTTTCGATACTCATATTTTTATGCAAAATACCAATACCACCTTCACGGGCTAATGCAATTGCCAAATGAGTTTCTGTAACCGTATCCATTGCAGCGGAAACAAGTGGCACATTAATTTTTATTTGTTTGGTGAGTTGGGTCGAAATATTGACTTCACGTGGTAATACTTCAGAATAAGCAGGAACTAATAATACGTCATCAAACGTAAGTCCTTCTTTGGTAATTTTATTGTTTATAGCCATGTGCAAAGATAAAAGAATAATTGAATTTGAAAACTTGCGTGCAAAAAATATTCTACCTCATTTTTTGTATTTATTTCTTAGAAAAAATAAGCTCGCCCTAAAGGTTGGTTCCACTATTCGAAATTATTTTTTTACTTCTTCAATTACAAACGGTTAACTTATTCTATAATTATCAATTTAGGATTTAGAATTTAGAATTTTAAATTTAAAATTATTCCATATCCAATCGTATCACCTTATGAATGCCTTGTAATTTTTCCAAGCGAAAACACAATTCATTGAGTTCTTCTTTATGATTTACAAATACCATAATCGTCCCTTCAAATAATCCATCATTGGAATCAATACTCATACTGCGCATATTCATTTTTAATTCCCCCGAAACTACATTCGTAATTTTTTGAATAATCCCAACATCATCTAAACCATTTATTTTCACGCCTGTTAAAAATGATATTTCCTTATTCTTCGCCCATTTCGCTTTCACCACACGATGCCCATAATTTGCCAATAAGGTTGCGGCATTGGGGCAACTGGTACGATGAATTTTCAATCCTTCTCCACTGGTTACAAAACCAAAGACATCATCTCCTGGAATAGGCTGACAACAATTTGCCAATTTGTATTGAATCTTGTCGCTACTCTCTCCAAAGAGAATGAGCTCGTAACCCTTAGCAGGCATGCTTTTGCTAAGGTCTTCATGTATAACTTCTTTATGACTTTCCTTCTTTACTTCTTCGATTGGCGCAATTAATTTATCGCCATGCACCACAAGTTTTGATAGGTCCTTCACATCGAAAGCACCTATGGCAATTGCATAATACAAATCCAAAGGCGAAGGATATTTAAAATAGGCAGCCAATTCTTGCAACTGCGTTGTACTTGTTGTGACTTTCAAATGTTCTAACTTGCGATACAGAGCCTCCTTACCATCTTGCGCCTTAATTCTTTTTTCTTCTTTTAGATAATATTTAATTCGTGATTTCGCTTTTGCGGTCACTACAAATTTGAGCCAGTCTTCTGTTGGTTTTTGTTTTTTAGAAGAAATGATTTCAATTTGATCTGCATTTTTTAATTCATAACTAATAGACACCAATTTATAATTCACCTTCGCCCCAATACAACTTTTGCCTAATTCAGAATGTATATCAAAAGCAAAATCTAATGCAGTTGCCCCAATCGGCAACAAACGCATATCCCCTTCTGGCGTATACACATAAATTTCTTCATTAAAAATATCACGTTTTAAATCTTGGATAAAATCCATCGCATTACTTTCTGGTTTTTGCAATAATTCACGAATGTGCTTCAACCAATCATCCAATTTAGATTCTTGTCCAGCATTCCCATCCTTATATTTCCAATGTGCAGCAAGTCCTTTTTCTGCAATTTCATTCATGCGTTCTGTTCGTATTTGGACTTCTACCCATTTACCACTTGGCCCCATCACTGTTGTGTGCAAAGCCTCATATCCATTGCTTTTGGGCGCACTTATCCAATCACGCAATCGTTCAATACTATGTTGATAGTGGTTAGTGATGATTGAAAATACTTTCCAACAATCTTCCTTTTCTGTTTGTGTTTTTAATATAATTCGAATAGCAAATAAATCATACACTTCTTCAAATGTGACATGCTTCGTTTTGATTTTATTCCAAATAGAATGTATGGATTTTGGTCTTCCTACTATTTCAAATGAAAAATTATTTTGTTCTAATTCTTCTTTGATGGGCTTTATAAATTCATTGATATACCTTGTTCTTTCTCGTTTCGTATCTTGGAGCTTCTGTGTAATTTCTTCAAAGACATCATTCTCTGTATACTTCATGGTTAAGTCTTCCAACTCCGATTTTATTTCATACAACCCCAATCGACTTGCCAATGGTGCATACAAAAAAGAAGTCTCTGATGCAATCTTCAGTTGCTTATCTCGCCCCATGCTATCCAATGTGCGCATGTTGTGCAGACGGTCTGCAATTTTTATCAGAATCACTCGCGGGTCATCCGCTAAAGTCAGTAATATTTTTTTAAAATTCTCAGCTTGCTGTGTCGTGTCTTTAGATTCAACAACATACGAAATTTTAGTCAGCCCTTCTACTATTTTGGATGATGTAATTCCAAATTCTGATTCAATTTCTTTCAACGTTACTTCCGTATCTTCAACGGTATCATGCAATAATGCACAGATTACAGAGGTAACACCAAGACCAATTTCTTCGACCACAATTTTCGCAACCGCTAAAGGATGAAGTATATATGGTTCACCCGATTTACGACGCATGTGTTTATGCGCATCTGCTGCTATTTCAAAAGCTCGACGAACCAAACGTTTATCTCCTTTTTTCAATCGCAACTTTAATGCTCTTAATAAAGATCGATATTCACGAAGTATAAGTTTCTTTTCTTCTTCCTCAGTTAAGGTATAGGTTTCAACGATAGACATAATTATTTAAGGTACTATCGTAAAAGTAGTAAGACTGTGTTTAATAAAAAAATGTAAGGATTACATTTCTTAAAATAAATTTAGTTTCGGCTATTTTTAAGACTCCTACTAAAATTAATGTCAGATTCATACTGTAGCGTATTTTTTGAAAAAAAATTAATGCTACAGAGGTAATACTGTAGCGTATTTTTTGAAAAAAAATTAATGCTACAGTAGGGCGGCACACACGCTCTCATTCCAAGTCCGTCCACACCGAGGCGGATGTGGTACGGGCTTTCCATTCGATCGTTGCCGCAATACACGGCTATAAAAAGTCTTCACTTTGTGATACGACTTCCGTAATTCAAGAATGGATTCAACTTATTAAGTATATCCCAAATTGTCGCTTGTAATTATGCATGATCAAATGGCCTTGATTTTTTAGTTCTTTTGTATCAAGACAAAAGAACAAAAGATTATTAGTAGCATGAATTTGGAATGCGTTCTAAAAAAAACTTTTACACAACTTGCAATTTGTACTAAACCCATTCTATCTTCTTATCAATAGTATTTATCCTAAATCGTTGCTTGTGTATATGCACGAGCAAAAGGCCTTGGATAGTTTGGCGTTAAAAAAAATGGAGGGCTCGGCGAACAAATCGTCCCTGTCTGAGCAACCGACGATAGGAGGATTGTGAGTTTGGACGATTTGCGTCGAGCACGAACATTTTTTAGCAAAACTATCCACAGCCTTGATTTTTTGGTTCTTTTGTATCAAGACAAAAGAACAAAAGATTATTAGTAACATGAATGTATAATGGAGCAATCAACATCTTTTTAAAGAACTCGAAATTTATAAAAAAATATTTCTCCTCTAACCAATAGCATGCATTCTAAATTGTTGGATTTATAAATGCACGAGCAAAAGGCCTTGGATAGTTTGGCGTTAAAAAAAATGGAAGGCTCGGCGAACAAATCGTCCCTGTCTGAGCAACCGACGATAGTAGGATTGTGAGTTTGGACGATTTGCGTCGAGCACGAACATTTTTTAGCAAAACTATCCACAGCCTTGATTTTTTGGTTCTTTTGTATCAAGACAAAAGAACAAAAGATTATTAGTAGCATGAATTTATAATGGAGCAATCAACATCTTTTTACAGAACTCGAAATTTATAGTAAAGCCTTTCTTCAAATCAAATCAGTATCTCCAATTGTTGCATGAATATATGCACAACCTTGATTTTTTAGTTCTTTTGTATCAAGATAAAAGAACAAATGATTGTTTGTAGTAAAAATTATATATGCGCCAAATCACAATTTTTAGTTCCGCATAAAAAATAATAATTGCTATCTTTAGCCCCGATGAAATTATACGTAGTTCCAACACCTATTGGCAATTTACAAGATATAACCTTTAGGGCAATTGACACGCTAAAGCTTGTAGACATCATACTTGCAGAAGACACAAGAACGTCTGCCGTTTTGTTGAGGCATTATACTATTCAAAAGCCTTTGTGGAAATACCACATGCACAATGAACATAAAGTAATCCAAAATCTAATCAGTGAAATGCAGGCTGGCAAACAAATGGCACTCATCACGGATGCAGGTACACCCGGCATTTCAGACCCTGGATTTTTATTGGTTCGAGAGTGCATAAAAAATGATATTCCTGTAGAATGTCTACCAGGCGCAACAGCTTTTGTACCAGCATTAGTAGATAGTGGTTTCCCAATTAATCGTTTTGTATATGAAGGATTTTTGCCCCCCAAAAAAGGAAGACAAACCTTATTAAACAAATTAAAAGAAGAAGAAAGAACAATTGTATTTTATGAGAGCCCTCATCGAATTGTAAAAACTTTACACGAATTGAAAATCTATTTTGGCGAACATCGAGAAGTATGTGTTTGCAGAGAATTAAGTAAAAAATTTGAAGAACATAAAATTGGAACACTCACAGAGATTGCAATGTATTATGAACAACATCCACCAAAAGGGGAAATAGTGGTAGTGCTAAAAGGAATCAATTAATAATTTACAAACAATGTATAATCCTACCCTCCGAAAATCGATATTATGCATGTTTTTAAGCATTCTATTTTTCCCTAGTTTTGGTCAAATGAATGGTCCATGGAATAACCCATTAAAAATGTCTTGGTCAACGGATGGGGTCAATTTTAATGCCCCTACTATTTTCCAAGATTCGTCTGGGGTACCTTCAATAATCAAATGGAGAGGAGATACTTTAATAGCTGCATTCCAATGGTTTAGACAACCGCAACCTTCTCCATCATGGGATAGAGTAGCTACCAAAATTTCTTATGATAAAGGGATAACCTGGTCAACGCCAACACCTATCCAAGTAATAGGATTACCAACTAATTTCCAAAGACCATTTGATCCAACACTTACCGTTTTTAATATGGATAGTTTGCGAATTTATTTTTCCACTAGCGATGGATTTCCAGTGGGCGGATTAGATTCTACAGTAGATACTTATTCGGCCGTCAGCATAGATGGAATCCATTTTCAATTTGAACCTAATCCAAGAGTGGATGAAATTAACAATAGAGTGATAGATCCTGCTGTCATCTATTTTAATAATAGTTGGCACTACATATCTCCAATTGGCGCTCCACAAGATGGTGCATATCACTACGTTTCACCAGATGCAATACATTTTATGTCTGTTCCAAACATCCCATCTAATAATACGCATAACTGGACAGGAAACTATATGGTGGAAAGTAATTTTGAATTACGTTTTTACGGTTGCGGATCAAACATTTGGTATAATTCAACTTCGAATGGTGGTATCTGGAATGGATATGTAAACACGAATATTAATGGTGGCGATCCTTCTGTTGTTAAAATAGCAAATAACAATTACTTGATGATTTATGTAGGACAACCTTATGCCACAACTACAATAGAAAATATCACAACACTATATCCAATTCAAATTTTTCCAAATCCAACAAAAGGGAAAATGAATATCCAATATGAAAAAGAAAATCCCACTTGTCATTATACAATTTTCGATAATAATGGCAAACCTATTTCAACAAACAAATTACAATCTAAAAATACAGAGCTCCCTGTAGACACTTACCAAGGTGGAATTTACTACCTTCAAATTGAAGACTTCCCCAATCATTTATTTCCATTTATTGTCAACTAACTACAATCCGAATTTTATTGTAACAAAAAAATTCAAATACGCCTCATTGTAGAAAATCATTTCAATAATACCATACATGAGTATAGGTTTGGCTCCATCCTTACTTGTCGAGCAGATATGTTTTTGAAAGAACATAACTATCCCTTCTTAGATTCTATTTGTCTTTCATATCGCCTTATTTTTCGATAACAATAATATAATGGCAAAAATCCGATAACACCGAATGAGCAATCTATCAATCGCCAGTACAATGGAATGCCACGAATTGGTCCTGCAATAAATGCCAATGGAAAAACAAGTAAGCAGGCAATCATCCCAAATTGAATCACCCAAATATTTTTAATTGGATCTCGAAGTGGTCCAATGAAAACGGTAGCAATAACAATATGCGCAAAGGCCAACCAATCTGTACCATAGCTAATAAATGGAAATCGCAAATTCGTTTCATGAACTGCTGTATACACACAACTCAACCAATGTTGCACCTCCTCTGGGAATATGGAAATATGTTTCATCGCAATTTCCAATTCTGTCTCAATAGGAAATGCTGTAATGCCGCTGAGTACAAGACAAATGATGAATACAACTATGAGCAAACGAATCTGAAATAATGTTTGTGCTTCGGTTTGTATTTTCATTGGGAAAGAATATTTTTTAAACTAATCAAAGATGCTAATTATTATGCACATTTTTATGCTAAAAAATAAAAGGACAATACTTTTTAGAAATACATCAAAAACCTTTTACACAAAAGAACAATCCCCTGCTTTATCTTTACCGCCTTAATTTTCATACATGCAATTATCCGAATCACCTTACATCCTTTATTCTGATGGGGATGGTAATATTTTTGAAGACAAATCTTTATATGTCCTTGGTCGTACAGGTTGGGATGCAGTAGAAATAGATCTAGAAGATTGGATATTATTACCCGATGGGGGTAATTTATATGAATTGCCAGGTCGTCGTGGCATAGGACTAGATGTTGTTACAGGCGAAATGCGTTTATGCGAAAAAGGCTGGGCAGTTGCCGCATTTATTCCACCAGCGCATACTGGATTTTATATGTCGGCTTATGAAACTTTACCCGATGCACCTACTCTACCTTTATTTTGTTACACTGCTGTAGGCTGGCATAATGATTTGTTCTATGTGCCTGCCATGCGCATTGAGCAAGACATACGACAAGAATGCGCAGGCTTTGACGATAAAAAAATAAAAACGGGATTACATACTTTTACTACTGCCTATCCAAATAATAGACTCGTCAAACATCTTGCGGAAAATTGCTGTCAGACGTATCATTGCCCCGCTGCAAGAAATTATTTTATGGGAAGATGGGAATGTCCAATTCCAATTTCACCAGCATGTAATGCAAATTGTATCGGTTGTATTTCTTTTCAACCAGAAGAGGAAACTATCATTTCAACACAAGACCGACTAACTTTTAAACCAACAGCAGAAGAGGTTGTAGAGTATACAGTACCACATTTAGAAACTGCGCCTTTCCCAATTATTAGTTTTGGACAAGGCTGTGAAGGCGAACCATTATTAATGTGGGAAACGATTAAAGAATCTATTGTAGAAATACGAAAACATACAGCAAAAGGCAGCATCAATATCAATACAAATGGTAGCAATCCTAAAGCTGTGGAAGAGCTGATGAAAGCTGGATTGAATAGCATACGCGTTAGCATCAATAGCGCTCGTAAAGAAATTTACACACCCTATTACAGGCCGAATAATTACACATTTGAAGACGTAGTAGAAAGCATTAAAATGGCAAGACAATATGGAGGATGGGCTTCTATTAATTATTTTGTTTTCCCCGGTATGACCGACAGTGAAGCAGAGGTAGATGCCTTACGCAAACTGATTGAGTATACCGATTTGAGTATGATACAATGGCGCAATTTTAATATTGACCCAGATTGGTATTTAGGAAAAATTGGGGTTACCGATACCGGCAATTGCTATGGTATGCACCAAATGATAGACATGATAAGGGAAGAATATCCGCATGTAAAATTTGGCTATTTTAATCCGCCTATAGAAAGGATGAGTAATTTTGAAATGGGGTTTGCGAAGTAAATTTTTGATTTTTTATAACCCATTTTTATTAGGCAAAAAAATTACCCGCCAAGATGATAAATATATCTTGTGCGGGTAATTTTTTATTTTGAATGAAATACTATTCTACAACCAACTTCCTAATATATCTTCCACACTTCAAGTAATACAAACCTTTGCTATAAAGACTTACATCAATTTCATTGCTATAAGTACAGAAGACTAATTGCCCTACAGAATTAAATAACTCCTTTTTGGCATTTGAGGTTTTGGATATGATTTGGAATTTGTTATTTGTTGGATTTGGATATACTAGAAACTCATCATTCGAAGTTCCTAATTCAGGTATACCTACAGGATACGCGTACACCGTCATGGTATCATACCGAATACTATTACATACATCTATAGCTTGAATATACTTTGTTACTGCCTGTGTAGGTTTTACTTTAATGCCACTACCTGTGCCTATATAATTCATATTGATAGTATACCACATGGCATCAGACACTTCAAACAAAGGCAAGCCTATATACACACTATCACCAAATACAATAGTGGTATC
>CAMDVD010000032.1 GCA_945878115.1 Chitinophaga pinensis
ATGCCACTACCTGTGCCTATATAATTCATATTGATAGTATACCACATGGCATCAGACACTTCAAACAAAGGCAAGCCTATATACACACTATCACCAAATACAATAGTGGTATCATGCAGCCAGTTACTTACATCGGTAGCAATGAGCGACACATCATCTATTATTATATCGCTACACTCGCAAGGGAATGGCATTACAGTACAAATAGATTTCTGTGTATTGGCATCGCTCAAAAAATTAGCAATAGTGAGAAATGTTTCATTACCTGTAGCAGTGAATGTTCCCTGTACTGGTTTCCAACTCAATGTATCGTCTATAATAAACCCGCATTGTACCTGCGGGTTTACAAATGGATAAATACCACTACTATCTTGTGCCACAATAGTATCTAATTGCCCATTATCAAAATACATTCCTATACCATTAGTAAAATATTGTTCAGTTTCAAAAGGGCTTACGTACATTTTTGCACAATAATTCTTCCCAGCAACTAATGGTGATTTTAATTTTACTCTTGCTGTACCTCTTATGGTTGAAGGTTGGGGTGGTCCTGGTATTAGAGTTACATATGTAGTTATACCAATAATACTATTACCTGTTCTTGCATTTTGATAAAACCAACCTGTATTTGGCAAATGAGTTGCTATATTCGCATTACTGCTTACTTTTGAAAAATGTCCAAAGGAACACACATTTGGTCTTGTTGAATCAAGACAACGCCATTTTTTCATATTATATTGCCCATAAAGATTTGCAGTTGTAATTGTATCTTCAAAAGATCCATCTTGAATATAATTAACTTGTGCATTCAAATTAAGAGAAAAAAGTACTATTATAACACTACTCAACAATAAGCTTCTTTGTTTCATTTTCCTTAGTTGTTTTATTGGTTATAGTAATTGTATAAATCCCAGAAGGCAAGTTAAATTCTAGAGTCTTTTCACCATTCTTATATTTGAGTTGTTGATTCCAAACTTGATGACCTATTGCATCATGAATAATTAATTCGGTACTATTATCGCAATGATTGCAAATTAAATTCAGTTTACTAGTAGTAGGATTCGGATAAAGAATAACGTCAAATTTTGTAAATCCCGTTTGATTATTCACAACAGGTGCTGATTTATAAGCACCTACTGGATCACATGCATCCCCAATGAAATTATATTGGTCGGGATGAATCAGGTTATAAAAACTACGGGCATGATATATTACAGCCCCTTCAAAATGTGGGCATTTCATTGCTAAATTGATTAAGCTTGCATCATCTTCTTCGCTCCATGCACTTGGGTTATTATACCAAGAATAATACAATAAATAAAATGATTTATGGTTTTGCTCAATGCCATTGGAAGGGATAAAGGTATTAATGAGGTTTAAGGCACAGAACAAATCATGATGAAAAAGTTTATCTTCAATATCAGCCATTTTTCTAAAATGATGCGGAGTATCATTAGCTGTTATGTAAAAATTATTTAGCACCGTACTTGCCACTATATAATTGCTGTCTGCCCTTTGTTGGTTATACAAATTTAGGCTGTTCGACATGTTCGGCTTTGCGGCTTTGCGGCATGTCGAACTACAGATAAAAGTGGTTCTCCGAACCATTTCGATTTCGTAATAAAGCAGCGTCGCTCGGCTCTTAGGTATATCGAACAGCGATTGTTCTGCTGATTGGTGTCTGACCAAGCAATTCATTTCGGTTGATGAGACACCAGCCGATAGATGAAATTTGGTTTTCATAATTTATATTTTAATTGCTAAAGCATAAAGATATAAAATAAAATTTTGGATATTCCTAACATTAACAAAACTGGATTGAAAAAAAATGGATGATATGCTCATAATAAATTATTTGCCATCAGGACAATAGTCTATCAAGCGAAAAGTAAATAATTCCAATAAATTATTTTTATGGGTAAACAAAAAAATCCGCTACAGAATAAAACCATTTCCAAACTCCATCAAATACTTTTTTATACTTACTTTCGTTTCCTCGAATATGATAAAAATAAAAATTTTAGTGTTGCTTTTATGTGTCAGTTTGGCTGTGCAATCGCAAAGCAATCTGGAGAATATAGGCAAGACCGCGATTGTGAAAGGGAAGGTTATGGATGATAGTAATAATCCTTTAGAAGGTGCAACGGTAAGCATTAAAGACAATTCTGGCGGCACGAAATCCAATGCAAATGGAGAATATAATTTAATAGTTCCCGCAGAAAGAAATATTCAAATTGTGTTTTCATACATTGGCTATCAGCACAAAATTATTTCTAGAAGATTTACCACAGGCGAATCATTTAATCTGACAATTACGTTACAGCAAAAAGGCATAACTCAATTAATAGGTGCTACCATTAAAGAAGAACGTAAAAGAAACGAAGCTGGTAATGTTCGTATCGACCCCAAAAAATATGACCTCTTACCTACCGTCAATCCGAGCATCGAAAGTTTATTAAAAATATTTTTAAGTAATAATAATGAGCTCACTTCTCAATATAATGTACGTGGTGGAAATTTTGATGAGAACCTGGTGTACATCAACGACTTTGAAGTGTATAGACCGTTTTTAGTTCGCAGTGGACAGCAAGAAGGCCTTAGTATTATTAATCCAGACTTAGTCGATAAAGTGTCCTTTTCTACAGGTGGATTTCAGGCAAAGTATGGCGATAAAATGAGTAGTGTTTTAGACATCACGTATAAACGACCTAAAGAATTTGGTGGCAGTGTATCTTTAAATATGCTAGGTTTTGGCGCACACTTGGAAGGCATAGGTATTAAAAATAGACTGTCATATATGGTAGGTGTGCGACAAAAGTCAAACCAATATTTATTAAAAGCACAACAAACACAAGGGGTTTACAATCCAACATTTACGGATGTGCAAGCCTTTGTCAATTATCAATTTAATACCAGTTGGCAAATAGATGTTTTCGGCAATTATGCACGTAATCGTTTCAACTTCGAACCAGAAAGCAGCACGCAAAGTTTTGGCTTAGTCAATAAAGCATTTCAACTTCGTACCTATTATAGAGGCAGCGAAACAGATAAATTTGATTCTCGTTTTGGTGGCATTTCCATTACCCATACACCCAATACAAAATCTACCTATAAATTTTTAGCATCAGGCTTTCAAACCAATGAAGTAGAAACCTATGACATACAAGGTGAATATTTTTTGGGCGAATTAGAAACGGATTTAGGCAAGGATAATTTTGGTGATATCAAGTATGGCATCGGCACAGGTATAGTACATAATTATGCCAGAAATTATTTGAATGTAAACGTTGGAAATATTGCGCTCAAAGGTTCTATCGATGCAAAAAAACATTATTTACAATGGGGACTCAATACGGCGTTCGTACAAATTACAGACAAGCTCAATGAATGGGAAAGACGCGATAGTGCTGGTTACTCGCAACCATTTAGTGATAGCGCATTGTACATGAACAAACGCTACAAAACCACACAAGATTTTAGTTACACACAGTACTCTGGATTTATACAAGATAATATTGCAAGCGATTCTGGTCGAATGGTTTTCACAGGTGGTGTTCGATTCAATTATAGTGTATTGAACAAAGAATTTTTAGTCTCTCCTCGTTTACAATTTTCTTATAAACCAAGTTGGAAAAATGCAAATGGAAAAAATAAAGATGTGATATTTAGAGCCGCAACTGGTATCTATGATCAACCTCCTTTTTATCGTGAAATGCGAAACTTAGATGGCGTTGTGAACCTTCAAGTGAAAGCACAAAAATCATTGCATGTTGTGGGTGGCTTCGATTATAATTTTAAAGCACTGGGTAATAGACCGTTCAAATTCACAACAGAATTATATTACAAATACATGTGGGATTTGGTGCCGTATGAATATGACAATGTTCGCATTCGTTATTTCGGAAGAAATGATGCTATCGGTTATGCGTATGGTTCAGAATTTAGATTGTATGGCGACTTGGTGAAAGACGCAGAATCATGGATAAGTTTAGGCATCATGAAGACCGCAGAAAATTTAAAGGATGATGTGGTGTATACCAAAAGTGTTGTAACTGGTACAGATAGTGCCACTACCGAACAGCCAGGGTATATTCCTCGTCCAACAGATTCACGTGTGAGTTTTGGCTTGTTTTTTTCAGACTATTTACCGAACAATAAAAACTTCAAATTATTTTTAAATGGGCTCTATTCCACTGGATTACCTTTTGGACCACCCGATCAAAAACGCTATGGGGATACTTTACGCATACCTAGCTACAAGCGTGTAGACGTGGGCTTTTCGGTGTTATTGTTAGATGGTGCAAGAAAAGACAGACCACGATATAGTTATTTCAAAAACGTAAAATCCATGTGGTTGAGTTTGGAAATATTTAATTTATTGGGCATACAAAATACCCTCTCCTACTTGTGGATTCAAGACCAATCGAGTAATCGAGTTTATGCTGTTCCTAACAGATTAACCTCTCGCTTGTTGAATCTAAAATTGATTACGAAGTTTTAGAGAATATTAAAACTAATTTTATTTTGGGGTATACTGTAGCGTATTTTTTGAAAAAAAATTAATGCTTAAAGTAGAATACTGTAGCGAATTTTTTGAAGAAAAATGAATGCTTAAGGTGATATCCTGTAGCGTATTTTTTGAAAAAAAATTAATGCTACAGGATCGGGCGGCACACACGCTTTTCGTTCCAATCTTTTTTGCTTCAGAGCAAGCAAAAAAGGATTTCCACTGCAATCGTTGCCGCAATACATCTGCACATAAAAATGATCCGTTTCATTACATGTTTAGCTTAGACTAATGAATTAATTCGTTGAATTTTTGGCTAATCTAAAAATGTATTAAGAAAGAAGAAATCATACAAAACAGAAAAAAAGTACTGCTTGCTTTATCACCTGTAGAGCAGGAGTTTGTAGCTCCCTTCTCTGGAGGAGAAGGGTTGGGGATGAGGTTTAAGAAACCATTTTTATTTTAATCTAGTCAGGAAAGATTTTCATTCCTAAAATATTTTTTCAAATGGCACTTCTTCAATAACGACTAACTTGCCATAAAATATTTTTGTTGTTTTTTCAAAACTATCTGTATAACGAGAAACGTAAAAATGATCTTTTCCTTTTTTAGAAGGCATCATTAATTTTTGATTTGCCAATGAAGATTTTACAGCTTGTGCAACAATCTCAGTGGTATCAATTACTTCCACATGCTTGTGATAAAACCGGAGTATTTCTTTTTTAATTAATGGATAATGCGTACAAGCCAAAACCATAGCATCTACATTTTTGAAACGCCAATTGGATAAATACGAATTAATTATGGTTTGCGAAATGCTGTTATTAAAATACCCTTCTTCTATCATGGGTGCCAATAAAGGCGTTGCCATAGAACATACTTTTTGTGCAGGTTTTTGTTGATGCAAAAGCGTCTCATAATTTTTACTCGCTATCGTTGCCTTTGTACCAATGATACCCACTTTTTTAAAGTCATGTGCTGTAATATAATCTACGACAGGACTTATCACACCAATTACATCTATTTGCCCTTCATATTTTTTTTTCAAAAATTGATAAGCTACAGAGGATGCGCTATTGCATGCAATCACAATAATTTTCGCGCCTTTTTGAATTAAAAATTCAGTGATATTGACGGCGTAAAATAAAATTTGTTCCGCTGACCTTTCCCCATAAGGCATGTGAATGGTATCGCCAAAATACATTAATGTTTCATTAGGTAGTAATGCACTTATCGCTTTTGCAACGGTAAGTCCTCCAATGCCCGAATCAAAAATTCCTATCGGTTGTGTTTTTTTCATGCTAGACAAATATAATCTTTAAGATTTCATATTTTCAATAAAATCTATTGCTTGTTGAAGACGCATTTCTTCAGTGCCAGAAACAATAGTAAATGGCAATCCACTTCTTTCTACAATTTTTTTATACAGATTAAAAAAATATTCCCTCCATTTTGGTTCAGGATGTTCACGCTGTGGGTCAGGCTCCCATGGCATATCAGGAGAAGTCAAAATATAGGCATCTGTTTGTTGTTGTGCAATTTGATCGAGTATCCATGTAGCACAAGTTTGGTACTTATGTTCACTCCATACATGAATAACGTACAAATCTGTATCGCAGAATAAATATTTATTTGCTGTTTTCAGCAGCTCTATTTCCGATTTCACTTGCCCTTTTGCGATAGTTAATAAATCCTCTTGTGTATATGGCGTCACTAATTTTTCCAAATAATGTCGTGCAAACTCAGGCACCCAATCCGTTTGATAATGTGCTGCAAGCTGCGAAGAGAGCGTACTCTTTCCAGTACTCTCTCCACCTATAATTACAATTTTTTGAATTGACCTTTTCACAAGTTCAAAAGTATGTCGTAGCGTTTATTTTTTTATTGAAACTTTTTATAAGAGTCTCCCCTTAAATATTATTTATTAAAAAAATATTTTTATCCTTCTGTGGAATTTTTAAAAAGAATACATCAAGGGGGCATTCTTAACTTTTTAAATAAAAAAATATGAAACAAAAAACTTTTTTAGTCGCATTAATCCTTGCAAGCATCACCTCCATTCTAACTCTCTCCTCCTTTTTTAAACAACCACAATCCCCCTCTAGCACTAGTTATGACAACGGAAATGTGCAGTATCAATCCACCAATAAACAAAGCAAAAGCATCGGAAACATCAGTTATTCATCCGCATTTGAAAACGACTATTTCACACCACAAAACAGACAAGGTAATTATTATGTAGAAGTACATACAGATAAATACCAACGCGAAGACCAAGGACGTACACCGCTAAATATTTCCATTGTGATAGACCGAAGCGGATCCATGGCAGGCACCAAATTACAAAACGCCAAACAAGCAGCATCTTATATTGTAGACCAATTGAACAGTAACGATTATTTATCGCTCGTTATTTATGATGGCTCAGTAGATGTGCTTCAATACACAACAGCCGTTATCAACAAACAAGCCATTAAAAACAAAATTGAAAGCATCACAGATCGTGGTGGTACTAACCTCACTGGCGGTGCGTTAAAAGGTTATGAGCAAGTAAAAAAAGAATATAAATCTGGTTATATCAATCGTGTATTATTACTCAGCGATGGACAAGCCAACGAAGGCATAACCAATCCAAAAGAAATTGAACGTATAGTAAGCAACCAAAGCAGAGAGAATGGCATCACCATTTCTACCTTCGGATTGGGTAACGACTTCAATGAAGATTTGATGACCTCTATGGCAGAACATGGAAGTGGCAATTATTATTTCATCAGCAATCCAGAAAACATTGCAAGCATTTTTAGAAAAGAATTAAATGGCTTAATGGAAGTAAGCGCACAAAATGCCACAGTACAAATTACGCTTCCAGACAATGTAAATGTAGATGCTGTATATGGCTGCAAACATGTACAAGTTGGTCGCCTATTGACTGTGCAATTGCATGATATTTTTGCCAACGAAACACGTGGTGTATTGGTAAGATATACCATCACAAAAGGCAGCAATATGCCGGTACAATTCGCTACATCATTGAGTTATACCAATGGAGAGGAAGGAAAAGTTGAAAGAATATATTTACAAAACAAATCAGAGTTTACCAATAATTATGGCGTGTATAATGAGAGTTTCAATGAATGGGTTTCGGCACAAGTTGCCTTATATGTTTCCAACGAAAAATTAGAGTTGGCAATGAAAGAAGTAGATAAAGGCAATTATAAAGAAGCGAAAAAAATGGTAAAAGATAACGATGCTTATATTTCATCAAAAGCAAAACTCATCAAAAACTCACCAGAATTAAAAAGAGCACAAACAAGCAATGCGAATTATGATGAAAAAATACAAGCCGTTGAAGATATGCCAGCAGCACAAGTGAAGTATATACAAAAAGAAAGTAAAAATGAAAACTACCTCATTCGTTCTAAGAAGTAAATTCCAAAGAATACATAAATCCCAAATTCCAAATGGAATGCAAATTCCAAAGAATGCAGAAATTCCAAATTCTAAAATGCAAATCCCAAAGAATGCATAAATCCCAAATTCCAAAAAGAGTACAAATGAGAATTACTTAATTGGTTATAAAAGAAAATTGTTTTTGTTTCGTTGGAGAAGGCTACTTTAATTTCAAATTCCAAAGAATACATAAATCCCAAATTCCAAATGGAATGCAAATTCCAAAGAATGCAGAAATTCCAAATTCCAAAAATGACACAATAAAAACTACCTAATTCAATTTGATAAACAATAGTTTTTGTTTCGTTGGAAGAAGGCTACTTGAAAAGGTAGTCTTCTTTTTTTGTGGTATGATAATTTATATTTCAAAAAAAGACATTTATGATTTCTAGATGAAGGACATCAAGGGTGAAGAATCTCGAATGAAGAAGTTGTTATTATTGTCATCCGTACTATCCGTAACATCCTTGAAATCCGTGATTCAGACAAGTAAGTAGATCCTACAACCCTGGATCAAAATTTTTCAATGGAATACGCACAGCCTTGATGCGATAATAATCTGGATTATCTTCTCCACCATTACAAGTATTCATACAAGGAGCATATCCATTGATGGCATAGGTCATTAATATTTCATCGTTACCATTAATATTTTCTCGATGTATAGCAACGTCTTTTGTAGCAGGACTAATGCCAGCAAGTTTATCAGCAACCTGGTATTGTTGCACATAATTGCTAAATGGCCCCCATGGATTCGAAGCAACTTTTGAATAAATAGTGAAGCCAGTATTACAAGTAAAGCCAGCATCTTGTGTCATTAAAATAAATTTATTTTTCACTTTCTCAATACAAACATTTTCCGCAGGAATAGTCGCAATTGAGCTTGCACTGGATGGTGGATTATACCATTTACTATTATCATAATACAACCATGTTGAATGTGGACTGGTCAATGAAAAACGAGCAAGTGTCAAACTTGAAGTGCTAGTAGATAAAGGTTGATATAGTCCATAAATAAAGCAGAACCCTTGTATGGTATCTGCAATAATATTATAACCATAAATAGTAGTATTTAATGACATGGAATCCATGCGTACAAACTGCATATCTGGAAAATGAATTTTTGCTATGTAGGTTTTGTAATTCGCGACAGCAGATTCTTTTTTTGCAAAAACAAAAACGGTATCTTCATATTGATAGGCATGTAAAGGCGTGAACCAAGTATTGCTTTCATTGCTTGGAATAAAATCTGCATTGCCAACATTCAGCGTTTGCATAGTATTCGAAGTCGTTTGTATCATAGCACTATTATGCGCATTGGCACTGCATGCTATTGTCTGATTAACTGTAAAATCATTTAAATGAGATGCGCCAAATAACCACAAGATTCGTCCATCATTCAATGCCACTGATTTACCACCAAGCGCAGCAGTTATGCCTTGCGTTTGCTGAAACATTGCCGTTGCGTTCGAATCAGTATAGGTTGGTAAAAGTTTGTTGGTACTCTCCGTTTCCTTTTTTTTACAGGCATAGAAAACAAACATACACAAGCCAAGAATCGTAGTTGAAATTATTGTAATAGAGGACTTCATAAAAATTAAAAAGTGGAAGTTACACATTTTTTATTTCTTTTGTAATCATGAATCATCGCCAAGCAAGAGATTTCTTTTTTACAAAAAGTAATTCCTTTTTAGAACCAAATGAAGCGAGCGAAATATGGAAACGAATTGCAGAAACCTTAAGTGGAAAATCAACATTAGCGATAGCTACAGATTCTTCTTTTCTATTTGATGAAAAAAAAATCATCCGTATAATGGATGAACTGGAACAAGAGAAACCTATTCAATACATACTTGGATATGAATGGTTTGGTGATATAAAATTAAGGGTGAATGAGCATGTATTAATTCCTCGTCCGGAAACACAAGAGCTCGTTCAATGGATTATAGACGAACATAAAAACAAACCTGCTATTTCTATTCTTGATATAGGTACAGGCAGCGGTTGCATTCCGATTTTAATCAAAAAAAATATGCCGCAAGCTAACCTGCATGCATTAGATATTAGCGCAGATGCTCTTAGCGTCGCGCGTATCAACGCACAAGAAAATAAATGTACAATTGAATGGATGCAAACAGATATACTGGATGAACAACTACACCTAAACCAGCAATGGGACCTCATAGTTAGCAATCCACCTTACATTTTACAAACTGAAAATTTGGATAAAAGAGTACTGGCTTATGAACCTGGTTTGGCATTATTCGTAAGCAATGCAGATACTTTACAGTTTTACAAGGCCATTATACATTTTGCGGAAGAACATCTTCAAGCACAAGGCAGTATTTATCTTGAATGTCACCAAGATTACGCAGTAGATGTTGCAAATTTATTGGAACTCGCTGGCTATCAAACTATCTTACGACAAGATATGTTCGGTAATAACCGTATGATAAAAGCAAATAAATAAGACTAAATAAAAACTATCCTTGCAATGCAGCTGCACCACTTACTATCTCGGTAAGTTCCGTTGTAATGGCAGCTTGACGAGCTCTGTTATAAGAGATACGAAGTGATTTCAATAATTCTTCTGCATTCTCTGTTGCTTTATCCATTGCCGTCATACGCGCTCCATGCTCTGATGCATTGCTATCCAACACACCTTTAAACAATTGTGTGTTCAAAATTTTAGGCATCAATTCTGCAATCAAAACTTCTTTGGAAGGTTCAAATATAAAATCCTTCGGTGCACTTGATCCTGAAGATTTTGTTTTAGGAATTGGTAAATGTTGTTCGCAAACAAACTCTTGCGTAGCAGCATTTCTGAATTTGCTATAAATAAGTTCTACTCTATCGTATTCTTTATTGATAAATGCATTTCGCACATAAGAGGCTGCCGTTTTAACATCTTCAAAATTCAAATTGCTAAAAATGGTCCAAAAATCAGGAATCACTTTATAACCACTTTTGGTAAAGCTATCAAAGCCTTTTTTACCCAATGGCAAGAAAGATACATTTCCTTTTTCAAATTGTATTTTATATTTTTCTTGGATAATGCTTTTCGCTAATTTAATACTATTTGCATTAAAAGCGCCACAAAGCCCACGATCACTGGTTACCACAATAAACAAAACTTTTTCTATCGGTCTTTCAACATTGAGTCCGCCACCAATATTACCATCTACGCTTCCAATAATATTACCTAATATTTCTTGTAACTTTTCAGCATACGGGCGCATTTGTGTAATGGCATCTTGCGCTCTACGCAATTTAGCAGCACTTACCATTTTCATGGCTTTGGTAATTTGTTGGGTAGTACCAACTGACTTAATACGTAATCTTACTTCTTTTAATTGACCTGACATGTAGAATTGATTTTATCAAATTTCGCGCAAATGTAAAAAACTATTTTCACTCTTTTCTTCTGTTTGGCTAAAAACTACCCAAATAGTAAAAATAAAAAGCATTGGCTTAAAAGCCAATGCTCTTGATGTACTAATTTGAAAATTAGTCCGCTAAACGAACGTTTACTGCGTTAGGTCCTTTTTTACCATCTTCCATATCAAAATTGACAATGTCATTTTCTTGAATGTCTTCTTTCAAGCCTGAAGCGTGTACGAAAACTTCTTTGTCTGATCCGTCAACTTTGATGAATCCAAATCCTTTGGTTTCATTGAAGAACTTTACTGTTCCTTTTTCCATGTTTTTTTGTTTTAAATTTTTCCCTTTTAGAATGATTAATATTAGCTGTTGCCGAGAAAAGGGTGAGACTCAACGACATCTAATTTTTTATTGATAAGTTTAGAAATATTTTTCATGTAATCCATCTCTTCATGCGCGACGAAAGACATAGCGATCCCCTCAGAACCCGCTCTACCAGTACGTCCTATACGGTGTACATAAGTTTCGGCTACTTCTGGGATTTCAAAATTAATGACATGGCTTAATTTGTCTACATCAATGCCACGTGAAGCAATATCTGTTGCAACTAAAACCCGCAATGTTCTATTTTTAAAACCACTCAATGCACGTTCACGAGCATTTTGTGATTTATTGCCATGTATAGCTTCTGATTTAATTCCTACTTTATTTAACTCCTTCACAATCTTATCTGCACCATGTTTAGTTCTTGTAAAAACTAATGCATGCTCAATATGTTGTGTTTTTAATACATGCGTTAATAAAGCTCTTTTATTTTCCTTCTTCACATAATAAATAGATTGCGTTACCAATTCAGCAGCAGATGAAATAGGTGTAACATTTACACTTACTGGATTGACCAATAAGGTTTGTGCTAATTTATTTATTTCTGGAGATACGGTAGCAGAAAAGAAAATGGTCTGTCTTTTGATAGGTAATTTGGCAATCACTTTTTTAATATCATGAATGAAACCCATATCCAACATGCGATCTGCTTCATCCAACACAAAATATTGAATGTCTTTTAAGGAGATATAACCTTGTTGCATCAAATCGAGCAAACGACCTGGCGTAGCAATAAGGATATCAACCCCTTTATGTAAAGTTTGTACTTGGCTATATTGTGTAACGCCACCAAAAATAACCGTATGTTTTAGTTTTAATTTTTCACCATACTCGCCAAAATTTTCACTTATTTGTAAAGCTAATTCTCTTGTAGGCGCTAGTATGAGTGCCTTTATTCCTTTGGTATAATTAGGTGCAGTACTCATTAATTGCAAAATAGGCAATGCAAAAGCTGCAGTCTTACCAGTGCCTGTTTGGGCACAACCAAAAATGTCTTTCCCTTGTAAAAGATGTGGTATAGATTGTTGTTGAATCGGGGTAGGTATTGTATATCCAACCTTGTTAAGTGCCTCTAATAGCGGGCTTATCAAGTGTAATTGTTCAAATGTCATTATTGTTATTCTGTATTCTTATGGTAACCTTACTCTACAAATTCAAACTCATTCGAAGTCAAAACGTAGTATATTTTAGAAAAGTGAATTAGTATGCGTTGTAATTTTTTGTAGTGTTACTTATCAAACTTAAATGAACCTATCTTTAAAGATTGTGGGCAAATATAGGTTTAATAATTTATAAATTCCAAATAAATAAAATGGTCATCTAAAGAACGACCATTTTATTTATTTATATTCTACTATTTTAAAGAAGGTAATAGACCTAATATTTGTTTGGCGGTAGCGTCATCTTTGTCGAATGCAACCAATTTATCACAATACAATTTAGCATCTTCTTTATTCCCGGTATTGAATGAAACAATGGCTAAATAGGTATAGGCTCTGGTTAAATCTTTTTTCTTGGCTGGATCTTCTTTTATCATGACTATCCATTGCTTAAATAAATCAGAAGCTGCTCCTGTTTTATTCTCTGCATCTTTATCTGCTGCAGCAATTCGCGCTCTCCAAAAAATGCAAGATGGCTCTTCTGGATACTTTATTGCCAATGCTGCGAAGGTTGCATCTGCTTGCTGATAATTCTTTGCATAATAATTCATTACACCACACCACCAAAAATCTTCAAACAGAGGTTTCCCTGTATCTATAATTTTTTGATACCACATGGCTGCATTCGCATAACTTAACAAATCATAATAGGTTTCTGCAATCCCTCTCATAGTAGCGCTTTTATCCGTTGCAGTATCCACTTGAATACCTTTTGCAAAAGCAGCAGCAGCTTCATTCGTTTTAGTAGAATCCTTACTCAATAACTTACCAAAATAAATATAATCCAGCGGTATAATTTTAGCAGGATCTTGTTTGGCAAATAGTTTATTCATGTTGATTAATGCGTTTCCAAAATCCTTCGTTTCAAATTGACTAAAGCCTAGTACTCTATACATATAGGGTTTCTCAATTCCTTTACCAATAAGTTCATTCATTTTTTGAACGGCACCAGCATAATCTTTAGCCAGATATAAAGTGTTTGCATATTGGATTTGATCATCCGTCGTTTTATCTGAAAGTTCTAAATATTTTTCAATATTCTCTTTTGAAATTTTAAACTTATTAATTTTATAATAGGCATCTGCTAAAGCTTTATAAGGCAAAGGATTTTTCGCATCCAATGCAGAAGCTCTTGCATATTTTGCCAAAGCACTATCGTAATTTTTTGCAGCATACCAAAGATTCCCCATTTTGGTATTGGCTATAGATTGCGTGGTAGGATAGGTTTCAGCGTATTCATAATTGGTCATTGCATTACCGCCACCACCTTGCTGTTTACGATAGGCATCACCCATACCAATATAATTATCGCCATTCAACATCACTTCATTTGCTAATTTATACCATTCAATGGCTTTATTTGGATCACCACCTTCTGTATAAGTAAGTGCATCTGCAGCATATCTAAACGGAAGCCAATCTTTCTTCTTTGCTTTTCCTGCTATCTTATTCAACAAGGTCATGGCATCTGGGGTTTTATTTTCAAGTATCATAACACGCGCCAAGCCAGCAGTATTGGCTACATCTTCAGGGTATTTTTGAAAAATAGTTTTTGCGCTTGCGATATTTTCTTTTGCCAATTCGCATAATCCTAAATAATAATTTGCTTTGGCATCTGTAGCAGATAATGGATTTAAAATACTCTTCGCACTTTCATAACGCTCGTATTTTATAAATTGAATTGCTTCATCTAAAGTCTGTGCTTGTATTCTATTATTTGCTAACAAACAAAATGCTAACAATAATATTTTGGCGGTGATTCGTTTCATTTCTTTTCTATTCTTTTTTTGAAAGCATAAACATAGATATTTTCTGAAATATTCAGTGCAAATGCTTTGTAATATTGTTTAAATTTAACTTACTGTTTAATTTTTCTACTCTGCTACTTTGGCTTTTCGAAGCATTACATTTACACGTAATGGAAAAAATTTTGCTTGTTTAAAAACCAATTGCCCATCGCGGCAAAGATAATTGACAAAGCCTGTTCCCAAACCTTGCCAAGTTTCTTTAGAAATAAAATAAAAATTTCTAGTGCATGGATATTCTTTCAACCCGATATAAGCTTGATAAGGTTTTACGTATGATTTAGTGGAATCATTATCGGGCATAATGCCAGCCACTTGTACCTTTTGTAAAAAACTTTCTGTTGTTGAATCGCGTGCATCCGCTACCCAATTCACACCTAGTACACCAATCGCGTTATCATTTTTAGCAATATAGTCTATTACTTCTTCACTCGATTTTGTAGCGAAAATATTGGAAGAAAGTTTTGCGCCTTTAATAATTGAATCATTCATATAACGAACAGTACTTGAATTCATATTATCAAAAACAATTTGATATGTTTTATCCAAGCTAGTACCAGTAAGGATTTCACGAATTTGCTTTAAGGTAAAATCAGGCGTTTTATTATTTTTTGATGTGATGAAAGCAACCGCATCACTTGCCATTGCCATACTTTTTGTAAAAATTTGTTTAGCCGCACAGTATTTTTTTTCTTCTTCGCTCAACTCCCGAGTGACAAAAATAAGTCGGGTGGTATCTTCAAAAAAATCCTTGAAACAATCTGCTTCAGGTTTGTATTCTGCCTTAATATGCGCATTCGGGAAACGGGACAAAAATACTTTCAATTGCTGTTCCATTACTGGCTTATAGGATTCATCTACGCTGATGGTGATATTTCCTGAAGTTTCATTATCTAATAACACTTTGTCCTGACAGGCACTAAAACAAAACAGAAATGTCATCAAACAAACACTGTATAACCATTTATTCATTACCATATTTTTCATTCGAAATTTTTAGAGGATTATTTATGAGTAAAAAAATAGAACGAAATCTCATCCCTATTCGTATTTTCTGCAAAGCTAAATGTTAAAACTATTTTCAAACAAAAAATTCTAGATTCTAGTTATAAAAAATGGATATTGTAAAATTTTATGAAAATTATTTGGGCGGCACTCACGCTTTCCTTTCCAATCTTTTTGCTTCAGAGCAAGCAAAAAGGATTTCCAATCCAATCGTTGCCGCAATACATCGACAATAGAAGCTACTTTTTCTCATTTCTTTTTTAGTATCGCCTAAAAAATATTATTTAGGATTTTATTTACCTCCATTCAAGCAATCTTTTCTCCATTATGTAATCATTCAGCCAAAATTTATCCAATGGAATATCTACAGTTTCAATAATGGCAAAACCCATTTTTTGATAAAAGTACAAAGCTGGATTTGCTCTGTTTACATTGAGCCGAATACAGGAAATACCCATGGATAAAGACTTCTGCTCCATTGCCTTCATCAATAGTTGCCCTAGTCCTTTGCCTTTTTCCGAAGGAAGTAGATATAATTTACTCAATTTACAATAGGGTTCTTCTCCTTTTTCTTGCATAAAATGGCAATATCCTTTTAATACATTCTCCTCTTTTGCGACAATAAAATGATGTGTAGGATTTTTCAATTGCGATGCAATGACTTCTGCACTGTAAAACAAATGAAGCATAAACTCAATTTGTTCCAAGGTAATAATGCTCGTATAAGTGTCTAACCAAGCAGTTTTTGCCAAAGCTATAATGGCAGAAATATCATCTGGTGTGGCTGTTTCTAATTGCATAAAAATGAGTACAAAGATGTGCAATTTATTTATTTATTTTACACCTCCTTAAATTGGAGTTATTCATTTCTAAAAATATAAAAACCTAAACTATGCAAGCTTGGCAAGATTACCAAAATGAACACAAAGAAAGATTCTTAAACGAACTTAAAGACTTATTGCGCATTCCTTCCGTGAGTGCGAACTCCAATCATAATGGTGATACAGCCCGTTGTGCCGAAGCAGTGAAAGATGCCTTGTTAGCAGCAGGTTGTGATAGCGCTGAAATCTGTGAAACAGCTGGACATCCAATTGTGTTTGCACAAAAAATAATTGACCCAAGTTTACCAACGGTACTTACTTATGGACACTATGATGTGCAACCACCAGACCCTTTAGAACTATGGACTAGCGGACCTTTTGAGCCTGTTGTAGTAGATGGAAAAATATATGCACGAGGCGCATGCGATGATAAAGGACAAATGTTTATGCATGTGAAAGCATTAGAAATAATGACCAAAACAAATACACAAGCCTGCAATTTAAAATTCATTATTGAAGGTGAAGAAGAAGTAGGCAGCACCAATCTTGGTAAGTTTTTAGAAGATTATAAAGATAGATTACAAGCTGATATTGTATTGGTAAGTGACACGTCGATGATTAGCATGGAGCATCCAAGTATTGAAACTGGCTTACGTGGGTTAGCCTATATGGAAGTAGAAGTAACGGGTCCAAATCGTGATTTACACAGTGGTGTATACGGCGGTGCTGTTGGAAATCCTATTACTACATTAAGTAAAATGATTGCCAGCTTGCACGACGAAAACAACCACATTACGGTAGAAGGATTTTATGATGACGTAGATGATTTAACAGTAGCCGAAAGAACAGCATTAAATTCTGCGCCATTTGATATTGAAGAATACAAAACTGAATTGGGTGTAAAAGCAGATTGGGGTGAAAAAGGATATACAGCCTTAGAACGTACTGGTGTACGACCAACCTTAGAGCTTAATGGAATTTGGGGTGGATATATTGGAGAAGGTGCAAAAACAGTTTTACCTTCTAAAGCCTTTGCGAAAATTTCAATGCGCTTGGTGCCTCATCAAAACTCACATCAAATTGCCGAATTATTTACCAAACACTTTCACAAAATTGCACCCGATTATGTGACTGTAAAAGTAACTGAACACCATGGTGGCGAACCAGTTGTTACACCTACCAATTCGATTGCATACAAAGCAGCAGAGAAAGCCATAGCAACTACTTTTGGGAAAGATCCAATTCCGACAAGAGGCGGTGGAAGCATTCCAATTATTGCTTTGTTTGAAAAAACATTGGGCTTAAAAACGGTCTTGATGGGCTTTGGTTTAGACAATGATAATATTCATTCTCCAAATGAAAAATTTGATGTGGCAAACTTCTACAAAGGCATAGAAACAATTCCTTATTTCCATCAATATTTTGCGGAGATGAGTAAGTAGATTTTTATGATTAGAAATTGAAAAGAAACGCAATCGCTTTTTTTCAAGGATTAGTATTTTATTTTATTCAATTCACATAGTGTAAATAGTTAACAAGTGGGAATTCAAAAAAAAAAATGGAAGTAGCAAAGAAAGATTCTCTTCACCTATACGAGGAAAATATGCGGTCTGGAAATACGATCCTTGATTTAAAAAACTAACACCGACATGATGATTTGCATGGATCAACTGGAAATGGTATTTGGGAATAAAAAAGGATTCATAAAACTAATTTTAAAATCAGAAGCAAACGCTACGAATGAAATGGAGCTTAAAAGATTTGAATAGGATAAACTAACTTAATTAACTGGTTAATTGCCAATTATTTTTGATAGGCCAAATAAAATTATTTTAATAGAATAGATTTCAAGTCGAGCCGTGTACAATTCATGATTAAATAGATGAAAATCATTTTTATCAAAAAAAAGCTAATAAATAAGTTTGAAAAAAAACACGCTAAAAAATCTAACCCAACTTAAATAAAAGCATTCTAAATAATAATTCAAAGCACTATGATGAAGACCATACAAAGAGGCAATCTCAGAAATTTTTTGTTATTATTTTTGCTCGCATATCATCAACTCGCATCGGCACAAACATTTAGTGGTTTTGGCGGACCAATTCCGGACAATGGAAACAGCATTGATTATTCAATTCCTATTTCTGGTATACCAGCTAGCATTGACACTTTAAACTTTGGTATTGAAACTGTTTGCATCAATGCAACGCATACTTATGACGCCGACCTTGAATTTTATTTAATTGCACCAGATGGAAGTCAGGTTGGCTTATCCTTAGGCAATGGTGGTGGTGACGATAACTATACTGGAACTTGCTTTAATTATTTTGCTACCACATCTATAACGCAAGCATCAGCTCCATTTACAGGCACATTTAAACCTCAAGGGCAATTAGGAATTGTAAACAATGGGCAAAATCCAAACGGAACATGGAAGTTGCATATCATGGACACTTATCCATTTGCAGATACGGGAAATTTAATAGATTGGAGTATTACTTTTGGCAATACACCTGCTCAAGCTTATGTAGTAAATCAGTCTAATATCCCTTTGGTCATATTAAAAACTAACGGGCAAACTATTTCTGGCACCACAAAAATTACAGCCCAGATGGGTATTATAGATAATGGAGCAGGAGCAATCAATCACGTTACCGATTCATTTAATGTATATAATGGTTTTATCGGTATTAATATTCGAGGTTCCAGCTCAAGTGGTTTTCCTCAAAAACAATATGCTCTTGAAACGCGCGATAGTTCTGGTAATAATTTAAATGTAAGTTTATTGGGCATGGATTCTGAAAACGACTGGATTTTATATGCCCCCTACACGGATAAAAGCTTAATGCGAAATCGCCTTACTTACGACCTAAGTAATGACATGAACCGCTGGGCTATCAAAGGTAGGTTTTGTGAAGTTATTTTAAATGGCGAGTATCTAGGCATATACGAATTAACAGAAACGATTAAGAGAGGAAATAATCGTCTGGATATTTCAAAATTGACGACTATAGATACCACTGGAGATTCACTAACTGGTGGCTACATTGTAAAAATAGATCGTGTTTCTGGGCCTTCTTGGGTGTCTAATTATCTGCCCGACCAAACCAATATGTTTAATAATCAAATAATCTATCAATGTATTTACCCAAAGCCTGTAAATATATTACCTATACAATTGAATTACATTAAGCAGTACGTAGATAGTTTTGAATCTGCATTGGCTTCATCGTCATTCACTGATACATTAATTGGTTGGCGCAAATATGCGGATGAAAACTCTTTCATAGATTATTTTTTATTCAATGAACTCACTAAAAATGTAGATGCTTATACCTTATCTACATTTTTCTTTAAAGATAAAAACAGCAAAGGTGGCAAGCTACAAATGGGACCAAATTGGGATTATAACCTTGCTTGGCACAATGCAGATTATTGCACCGGTGATTTAGCAACTGGTTGGATTTATCGAAAAAATGATTTCTGTCAAACCGATATTCCTTTTTGGTGGAAACGTTTTTTGTCAGATACGCAATATAAAAACCACATGAAATGCCGATGGAATGATTTACGATCAACGGTATTGGACACTAATTATATTTTTAATAAAATTGATTCAATTGCTTCGTATTTAGACGAAGCAAAAGACCGGCATTTTTTACAATGGCCTATTTTAGGAACATACGTTTGGCCTAATCCATCACCACTTGCTAACACATATGCCGAAGAATTGGACCACATGAAACAGTGGATTATCGACAGACTAAATTGGATGGACAATAACGTTCCAGGTATTTGCACTCCATTAGGTAATGAAACATTAATTAGTAATAAAGAGTTTACTGTTTATCCTAATCCTGTAACTGAAATTTTAAATATAAATGCCTTTCCCTTGAAAGGAAATGATGCTACAGTGACTGTTTACGACGCCTCAGGTCAGGTGGTTTTAGTAAAAAATTTTAAAATAAATACATACCATTCTCAAATACTTACTTTAGATTTAAAAAGGATTCAAAAGGGATTTTATTTTGTAAAAATTAGCGTTGACGACCTAGAAATTGGCATAAAAAAAATTATCAAAATGTGATCCCCAAAATAGAACACTTTGAATGTAAACAACCATCACCCCATGAGCAAACAACATCATTACCAAGCAAAAATTATTTGGACTGGAAATACTGGAATTGGTACTAAAAGTTATACCGAATATGAAAGAAGTTATTCTGTTTTGATTGATCATAAAATAGAATTGCAATGCTCTTCCGACACACCATTTAGAGGCGATGCTACCAAACATAATCCAGAAGATTTTTTATTGGCATCTTTATCTTCTTGTCACATGCTTTGGTACTTGCACCTTTGCGCTGATGCTGGAATTATTGTAGTAGATTATACAGACAATGCTACTGGCATATTATCTCAAAATGACAATGGTATTGGATGTTTTACAGAAGTCATATTACATCCTATT
This sequence comes from Chitinophaga pinensis, assembly GCA_945878115.1. Lineage (GTDB taxonomy): Bacteria > Bacteroidota > Bacteroidia > Chitinophagales > Chitinophagaceae > OLB11. Next base: position 20,985 of record CAMDVD010000032.1, read on the forward strand.
GTTACTATCACAGAGGACAGTATGAAAGCAAAAGCAATTGAATTGCATCAACAAGCAAATAAGATGTGTTTTATGGCCAACTCCGTGAACTTTAAGGTGAAGCATGAACCAATTTGCAAGATTAAAGAATAAGGAAATTCTTCTTCTATCCCGTCCATAAATTTACAGGTTTTCATAGTACATTTGCGCACAAAAATTTTACATCATGAGCAATGGACATTTCAATTTTCCACAACCAACAAATGAACCTGTGTTGCAATTTGCACCAAAGTCTGCTGAAAAAATAGCATTGAAAAAAGCTTTGGCTGCCGCAAAAAAAACGAAGCAAGATATACCCATGTATATCGGAAATAAAGAAGTTAGAACTGGAAAGAAATCTGAAATTCGTCCACCGCATGAAACCAAACATATACTTGGGCATTTCCATCAAGGCGATGCAAGCCATGTAAAAGAGGCTATAGACGCAGCTTTGGCAGCACAAAATCAATGGTCCAATATGCCTTGGGTTCAACGTGCTTCTATATTTTTAAAAGCTGCCGATTTATTAGCAACTAAATATCGATATGACATGTTAGCGGCTACTATGTTAGGACAAAGCAAAAATGCATTTCAAGCTGAGATAGATTCTACTTGTGAGTTGATTGATTTTTTACGATTCAATGTTCACTTTTTAAATGATATTTATAGCCAACAACCAATCTCGGGTGCAGGCATGTATAACCGCGTTGAGTATCGTCCACTCGAAGGATTTGTATTGGCAGTTACGCCATTTAATTTCACAGCTATCGGTGGCAACTTGCCTACATCTGCTGCGATGTGTGGCAATGTGGTAGTTTGGAAAGCTGCGAATACCCAAATTTATTCTGCAAACCTCTTCATGAAAATATTGAAGGAAGCAGGATTACCTGATGGCGTCATTAATTTAGTGTACGTAAGTGGCCCGGTTATTGGCGACATTTGTTTTAGTCATCGCGATTTTGCAGGTGTACATTTCACAGGTAGCACAGGCGTATTTCAAGGCATGTGGAAGACGATAGGGGAAAATATTTCGAAGTACAGAACTTATCCTCGTATAGTTGGCGAAACAGGTGGTAAAGATTTTGTACTCGTACATCCAAGTGCGCATGTGGACGCAGTTGTGACCGCATTAGCAAGAGGTGCTTTTGAATATCAAGGACAAAAATGTAGTGCTGCTTCTAGAGCTTATTTACCAGATAATTTATCGAAAGAAATTATTAAAAAATTAGTAGCTGATGTAAAGTCAATGAAGATGGGTACTACTGAAGACTTTACCAATTTTGTGAATGCAGTAATTGATGAAAAATCATTTAATAGCATTAAACAGTATATTGACATCGCGAAAAAAGACAAGTCGTGTAAAATATTAGTTGGCGGAAAATGTGATAGCAAAAATGGATGGTTTATTGAACCAACGGTTATTGAAACAAGCAATCCAAAATACAAAACGATGTGTGAAGAAATTTTCGGACCAGTACTCACAATATATGTCTACAAAGAAAATGAATTTGATCAAACTTGTGCCTTAGTGGATGCCACCTCAGACTATGCATTGACAGGTGCTGTATTTAGCCAAGATCGATATGCATTAGAAAAAGCGATGAAGACATTGACCCATAGCGCAGGTAATTTTTATATCAACGACAAACCAAGTGGTGCCGTTGTAGGACAACAACCTTTTGGTGGAGCAAGAGCTAGCGGAACCAATGATAAAGCAGGTTCTATGTTGAACCTATATCGTTGGTTAAGCGCTCGTACTATCAAAGAAACTTTCAACCCTCCAGTTGATTATCGCTATGCATTTTTAGGCGAAAAATAATTTTAATATATCCAATAAAAATACCCTCAAGAATATAGAAATCTTGAGGGTATTTTTTATAGAAAAAAAATCTAAATCAACATAGAAATTGGATTCTCTAAAAATCCTTTAAGTGTCTTTAAAAAATTAGCGCCTACTGCCCCATCCACCACACGATGATCACAACTAAGTGTCAACTTCATGATATTTTTTATAGTGATATTTCCTTCTACTACAACAGGTGTAGCTGCTATTTTTCCAACGGCTAATATGCAAGCATCTGGCGGATTAATGATGGCTGTAAATTCATCAATATCCATCATGCCTAAATTAGAAATGGTAAATGTATTGCCCGTAAATTCAGAAGGTTGTATTTTCTTGTTTCTTGCTTTGTCGTATAAATCATTTGCATCTGTCGCAATTTGAGCGAGCGATTTTTGATTTGCAAATTTTATGACTGGAACAATCAATCCTTCCGGTAATGCGATGGCAGTTCCAATATGTATATGATGATGTTGACGAACAAATTCTGTCATCCAACTACTATTCACTTCTGGGTGTTTAGACAGTGATAAAGCAACCGCTTTTATCATCATATCATTAATAGAAATTTTTACTGGACTTACTTTATTGATTTGTGTACGAGCATCCATCAACTTGTCCATTTCAACACTGGTCTTCAAATAAAAGTGTGGCGCTGTAAACATACTTTCACTCAATCGTTGCGCAATAATTTTACGCATTTGTGTCAGTGGCGTATCGCTATATCCTTCTTTACCTGCTTCAAAAATTGGTATGTTTTGTTGGATAGGCGCACTAGCGCTTGGAGTAGGCGCAGCTACTGGAGCAGGCGCTACAACTGGCGTTGGTGCAACCACTGGAGCAGTCGCAGCGGCTGGAGCTGCTTGTGTAGCAATAACCGCTGGTGCTTGTTGTATATTATCCAAATCTCTCTTGATGATACGACCATTGTCACCACTTCCCATCACATTGCCCAAGGCTATTCCTTTCTCTTTCGCAATTTGTTTGGCTAAAGGCGAGGCTTTGATGCGACCATCTTCATCAGTATGCACTGGTATTGGCAATGAAGATGTAGGTAAAGGGGTTACATTTTCAGTTGGTGTTGCTGCTGGTGCAGTTGTACTTGCGTTTTCATTTGAACCAGCTTTCAGAACACCTAAATACGGCGTAATATCTGTACCAGCTTTGCCTATGACCGCTATCACTTCATTTATTTTTGCAGCTTCCCCTTCCTTAATACCTTGGTACAATAAAGTTCCTTCTGCATAGCCTATCACTTCCATGGTGGCTTTATCCGTTTCCACATCCGCCAAAGAATCATCTGCTTTTACAAGATCCCCAACTTGTTTATTCCAAACTACAATTTTTCCTTCCTTCATCGTATCGCTCAACAATGGCATTCGAATGACGGTAAGGTCTTTTCGTATAGTTACCTGTGTTGCTTGCGCAGCAGGACTTTCAACAGGAGCTGCTTGTATTGGAGCAGGTTCTGCTACAGGTGTAGTTTTTACTTCTGCTATAGTTTCTGTGTTTGCTGACGGAATAAGTGCGGAAATATCTTCTCCTGGCTTCCCGATAATAGCAATGATATCATTCACTTTGGCAGCTTTTCCTACCTCTACCCCAATATATAATAATGTTCCATCTACATAAGGAACAACTTCCATGGTTGCCTTATCTGTCTCTACATCCGCAATAGCATCATCCGCTTTTACCAAATCTCCAACACGTTTATTCCACGCTGCTATTTTACCCTCTGTCATCGTATCACTCAGTAGAGGCATTCTTATTACATCCGCCATGGTCGCTTTTATTTTTTTCAAAAGTAATAAACTTTGTTTAATAAAAAAGTAGTGCAGGATGAATGATGTAAAATGCTAAATTATTTTTCAATTAAGCCTTTTAAAATGGGAGCTATTTTTCAAATTCCAAAATCAATTTCCCCTAAAAAAATATAAATTTTAAGGAAAGATGAGGTGATTTTTTGTTTTTATGCATATATTGGGGAATATTTGTAAATCCATTTGAAATAGATTTCCTAAATCCCATAAGAAGATAAACAGTAGATAATGAAATTAAAAGCACCCGTAGATGTAAAATGGATAGCCAATTTTGTACAAGCAAAGCTTATTGGCGATGACACACTTCAGGCTGATGGTATCAACGAAGTACATAAAATAACACCTGGTGATATTTCATTTGTAGATATTGAAAAATACTATGCAAGAACTTTAAGTAGCGAAGCAACTGTAATATTAATTAACAAAGAAGTGGAATGCCCTACTGGTAAAGTGCTGTTGGTATTGGATAATCCGGCAGCTGCTTATTCTAAATTGGTAACGCATTTTTGCCCATTTGAACCTGCTACTAAAATGATTAGTGATACTGCTGTCATTGGTGAAGGAACTATTATTCAACCCAATGTCTTTATTGGCAACAATTGCAGCATAGGAAAAAATTGCATTATCCATCCAGGCGTTGTCATTTATGATAGAAGTTATATTGGCAACAATGTAATCATTCATGCGAATTCTGTAATTGGTGGCGATGCATTTTATTTTAATAAAAGAGAAAATGAATCTTTACGTTACCTCAAATTGGAAAGCTGCGGACGTACTTTTATTCATGATAATGTAGAAATCGGTGCTAACTGCGCGATTGATAAAGGCGTAAGCGGCGATACCATTATTGGTGCCGGAACTAAATTTGATAATTATATCCATATCGGTCATGGAACCATCATTGGTAAAAATTGTTTGTTCGCCGCACAAGTAGGCGTAGCAGGCAAAGTAACCATTGGCGATAATGTTTTACTGTATGGACAAGTTGGTGTTTCTAAAGATTTAGTCATAGAAGGCAATACCGTGGTATTGGCAAAAAGTGGCGTAGGCAAATCATTACCAGGCGGAAAAGTTTGGTTTGGTATCCCTGTTCAAGATGCGAAAGACAAAATGGAAGAATTGGTTTGGGTGAAACGTATTCCAGAATTATGGGACAAAATGAAAAATGAAGATTAATCCGTCGTTTTCTGCATTTTTAATTATTCAAAAAATAGATTTGATGAACTTGCCTTTTTCAAATCCAATTTATTGTCTAGTAAATCATCCAGCTTTCTAATACAAATACCTTATTTTTGTTTTCTATGAAATGTACGGTTCCACTACTTTTTTTCTTTATGCTATTGACCTGTTTTGGGGTTCAATTATTCGCTCAAGATTTTCAAGCATTAAACCCAGAAAGAAAACCAATTCACCAAGGGGATATCAGTAAGTACACAGATTTACAATTGAATGAAGACTCGTTGGTGTATTATGCGGATAGCATGTATTTTTCTACCATACCTGATTATCGCATTGATGGTAGTTATGAATTTATCCGAGTGTTTAAAAATATAATGAAAGACAGAAGTTCATTTGCTTATCCCTTTACTAAATTAAAAGATAAGATTACCATTTTGGATGCGCCTGATAAAAGTTTTAGAATTTACAATTGGGAAGTGCTACGAAATAATGTCGAACGTCGCTACTATGGCGTCATTCAACTGCAAGACAAAAGCTATATACCATTGGTAGATGTGTCTGACAATATCATTCGTGGGGCGGAAGATTCTACTTTCATGGGAACGCGCTGGTTTGGTTGCATGTATTACAAGATACTCCAACGTGAAATTTCTGGAGAAAAAATTTATTTCCTCTTAGGTTGGAATGGCAACAGTATGAATAGTGAGAAAAAAGTGGTGGAAGCCTTTGGATTTAATACAAAAAACCAATCTGTATTTGGTGCCAATGTTTTTAATATTTTAGACAGAGGTCAACGCAAAAAAACAAATCGTTTTATTCTAGAATACCAAAAAGGTTCTAAGCTAACAATGAATTATGACGAGGAAACCAAACAAATTATTTTCGATCATTGCGAATCTCAAATCGGAGACCCAGCAAAAAAATATACCTACATCCCAGATGGAACTTATGATGGTTTAAAATGGGATGGCACACAATGGATCATGTATGAAAATATAGTTCGAATCAAAGAACTCCAACAAGGAGATGCTCCAGTGGACCAACCCATCAAATAAGGTATTCCTTATTTTTATTAATAATTAATTTCATGTTTAAAATGACTCAGATAGCTACCATCTGAAATAATATATGCACTACGCTAGTATCGAAAATCTAACTAAATCATTCGGAGTCCGAAAATTATTTTCCAATATTACTTTCCACATTACAGAGGGTGATAAAATTGCACTCATCGCCAGAAATGGATTTGGCAAATCTACTTTGTTACACATTCTAGCAGGAAAAGATACTGCCGACAGTGGCACCTCTTGGATACATAAAGATATTCAATTGGTGATGCTCCATCAAGAGAATGATTTTGATGGCGAGAAATCTATTTGGGATAATATTTTATCGATGGATAATGAAGTCGTAAAAGTGGTAAAAGAATATGAAGAGTTTGTAGAAAGTGGCAGTGAAGATACCGATAAGCTACAAGATTTATTAACACGCATCGACGAGCTCGAAGCATGGAATTTTGAAAATCAATTACAACAAATATTAACGAAACTAAACATCCATCATTTACATCAATCAGTGAAATCATTGAGCGGTGGACAGAAAAAAAGAATCGCGCTTGCACAAGCCCTCATTGAAACACAGCTTTATCATGGTAAGTGTTTATTGATTATGGATGAACCTACCAACCATTTGGATGTAGGCATGATTGAATGGTTAGAAGATTATTTGAGTGCACAAAAAATAACCTTGTTGATGGTTACCCATGATCGTTATTTTCTAGATCAAGTGTGCAATGAAATTATTGAAATTGACAATGAACAAGTCTATATCCACAAAGGAGATTATGATTATTTTTTGAGCCAAAAAGCGCATCGCATTGAGGTACAATCTAGTGAATTGCAAAAGGATAAAAACATCTATCGCAAAGAATTAGAATGGATGCGCAAACAACCGAAAGCACGTACGACGAAATCTAAATCACGACAAGATGCGTTCACAGAAGTAGAATCAAGAGCCAAACAAAAAGACTTGGATTCGGAAGTGCAATTGCAAGTAAAAATGACCAGACTTGGTGGCAAGATTTTAGAAATGAAAAAAGTCTATAAAAGTTATGGCGAGAAAAAAATAATGACTGGTTTTGATTACACTTTCAAAAGAGGAGAACGCATTGGTATTGTTGGTAAAAATGGTGTTGGCAAAAGTACCTTTCTACAAATCGCTTTACAATATATGTTGCCAGATAGTGGCAAAGTAAATCATGGTGAAACTGTTGTATTTGGACACTTTTCACAAGATGGTTTACAATACAAAGAAGATAAACGCGTCATTGAATATGTAAAAGATCATGCCGATTTTTTTCCAATGGCAGATGGAACTAAAATTGGTGCTTCCAAATTTTTAGAACGATTTGCATTTACTTCCGAACAACAATATACTTACTTGAGCAAATTAAGTGGGGGCGAAAAAAGAAGATTACAACTACTCAGTATATTATTCAAAAATCCAAACTTCTTGGTACTGGATGAACCTACCAATGATCTTGATTTACAAACCTTACAAATACTGGAAGAGTTTCTTTTAGAATTTCAAGGTTGCATTTTATTGGTAAGTCATGATCGTTATTTCATGGATAAGTTGGTAGATCATTTATTTGTATTTGAAGGAGATGGCGTCATTTCCACTTTCCCTGGCAACTATACGCAATACAGATTAAAAGAAATGATTGAGCAGCAATTACAACGCCAACAAAGCAATACAAAAAATACAACTGTACCCAATAAAACGGAGATAATACCTGTCGAAACAAGCCCTGCTCCGAAAGCAGAGAAAATGACGTACAAAGAAAAAACCGAAATGGATTCCATAGAAAAAGAAATCCCTCAATTGGAAAAGGAGAAAAAAGATTTAGAAGAAAAAATGTCTTTAGGTAGTATTTCTTATGATGAATTACAACTTGCTGCAACACGTATTGGTACTATCCTTTCTCTTTTAGAAGCAAAAGAAATTCGTTGGTTAGAACTCAGTGAAAAAAAGAATGTATAAGCGCTAATCAAATGCCTAATTAAGAATTCATAAATATTTGTAGTTTTACCTCATGCAACAATACCATACCCTTTTACAATATATACTAGACCATGGTACGGCCAAAAGTGATCGTACTGGAACAGGCACTACTAGCCATTTTGGTTACCAAATGCGATTTAATTTACAAGATGGTTTCCCTTTGGTTACCACAAAAAAATTGCATCTTAAGTCCATCATTTATGAATTACTTTGGTTTATAAAAGGCGATACGAATGTCAAATATTTGCAAGAACATGGTGTAAAAATTTGGGATGAATGGGCAAGAGAAAATGGAGACTTAGGACCTGTGTATGGCAAACAATGGCGAAGTTGGCAAGGTGCAAATGGCAAAACCTATGACCAATTAATGGACGTCATTCATCAACTAAAAAATAACCCAGATAGTAGAAGAATCATTATTAGCGCATGGAATGTGGGCGAACTAGAAGACATGGCTTTAATGCCTTGCCATAGTTTATTTCAATTTTATACAAAACCCCCTTCGCCTGCACAAAAAGAAAAAGGCATCAAAGGAAATCTGAGTTGTCAATTGTATCAAAGAAGTGCGGATGTGTTTTTGGGTGTTCCTTTTAATATCGCCTCCTATGCATTACTTACCATAATGATTGCGCAAATTTGTGACATGGAAGCAGCAGATTTCATACATACTTTTGGCGATGTGCATATTTATTCCAATCACCTAGAGCAAGTAAATCTACAATTAACACGTGAGCCATTTCCTCTTCCACAAATAAAAATAAATCCGAGCATAAAAAATATAGAAGATTTTGTTTTTGAAGATTTTGAACTCATTAATTATCAACACCATCCTGCTATTAAAGGTGCAGTTGCTGTATAATACATTCACCATACTAAAAATATTTACATGACTCTTTCTATCATTGTAGCTGCTTCTTTCAATCGCGTTATTGGCGTAGATAATCAGTTGCCATGGCATCTTCCAGCAGATTTAAAATACTTCAAATCCCTCACCACCAATCACACTATTTTGATGGGACGAAAAACATTTGCATCCATCGGCAAACCATTACCCAATAGAGAAAATATTGTGATTACGCGTGATCAAAATTTTCATGTAGATGGTGTCCTTTGTATGCATTCTATTGAAGAAGCACTCGCCTATTGCGCCAATAAAGAGGAAGAAGTTTTTATCATTGGTGGCGATACCATTTATAAACAAACACTTGGATTAGCTAACAAAGTTTACCGTACCAAAGTACATACATCGATTGATGATGGTACCGCTTATTTCCCAACTTTAAAAACGAATGAATGGGATTTAATTTCTAGTGAATACCATGAAGAGGATGATAAAAATGAATTTGATTATACGTTTGAAGTCTATGTTCGTCATGAAAAATAAAGGGCGAGTATGAAAAAATTATTCATCCTACAAGCATATATTCGTTATAGATCCAAAGCAAAATCTGCGCATGGTATACACTCCCCTTTCGTGTATGATTTTATAGAAAATGTACTGCAAGACCAACGCCATTTTTATGCCTACGATGATATTGCACAATTACGCAAACAACTATTGCAGGATACTAGCGTGATAAGCGTCGAAGATTTTGGTGCGGGATCACATCTTGGTTCAACTAAAAATCGGGTAATAAAAGACATTGCAAAAACAGCAGGCCGAACCGAAAAATTTGGCAAACTCTTATTCAAGATGGTACAATATTATTCTCTTAACAATATTGTAGAATTAGGCACTTCATTGGGTATTGGCACCACTTACATTGCCAAAGCCAATGAACATGCCTCTATCACAACCATTGAAGGCAGTGAAGCTGTTGCGGCAAAAGCTAAACAGAATTTCGAATCTTTAGCAATTAAAAATGTGCAACAAGTCATCGGCAATTTCAATACTACCTTGTCGCCGACTTTGGACAAAATGAAAACAATCGATTTATTATTCATCGATGGTAATCACCAACAAAGACCAACAATAGATTATTTCATGCAAGCCTTACCGCATATACACAATGAGAGCATATTTATTTTTGATGATATTCATTGGAGTAAGGGCATGGAACTAGCATGGCAGGAAATTAAAAACAATCCAAGTGTTACGCTTTCCATAGATCTATTTTTCTTTGGTATTGTTTTTTTCAAAAAGGAATTCAAAGTGAAGCAACATTTTATACTGAAATACTAAAAAATAAAAACGCCTTCGTTGATGACAACAAAGGCGTTTAAAAATTTTGTTCTTACTTGGATGGTGTTTCCTATCGGTTGGTGTCCCACCAACCGAAAACTTGCAGAAATTACTTACTACACTCAGCTAACATTTTTGTAGCATCATCAGCACCCCAAATAGGCATTAAGTCATTTAATGGTTTGAAGTTTTTAAATAATTCTACTGCTTTGGTAAACATTTCTTTTGCTTTATCTTTTCCACCACCAAAAGCTTCTGGTGTATAAAAAGCCGATTGCCCTTTTAGAAAAAATACTCTTGGATTGCCAGCATTCATTGCACCTGCTGTTTCCAATAAACGTGCTGCTTGTGGACCAAATTTCATGCCTCTTGTCATTGGGTTTACATTGATACGAGCCGTTTTGCATAAAGATTGCAAACAAACAATTTCATCATTTTTTTCAATGGCCAATGCTGCTTCTAATTGTGCATCTGCTTGATCTACTATACCATCAATTTTTTCTTTGTCTGTCGAACTCATCGCTTCCATAACATAGCAATAAGCAGCATAATATTTTGGCAACCATTGTTTAGGTTCAGCCGCTGCTATGCGTTCAAACCCATTTGCTGCAGCATGTAAAGCTTCTGGCGATTTGCTTGCTTCCATTTTCATTAATAAACCTTTCATGCCGCTTGTATATTCCGCACTTTGCGAAAAACCTACAAATCCAATCAATAAAAGGGATAGGGAGAAGAATAATTTTTTCATATAGTTTTTAATTTTAAGGTTCAAATATATTATTTATTTTTAAAACAGACTTTAGTTTGTTCAGTTCAAATAGAAATCCTCATTTCCCCCAAACACCAATCTACAAATTTCCATCAATTGCTTCCTGCGTTCTATCAATTCCCCAGCTCATAAACACACCAACAAATACAAATTGTTTTGCTGCTGGCGTAATGGCTTGACGATACAATTGCGTATCTCCATTCAAATCTTTTGCGGCGTAATTATAGCCATATATTTGTTTGAACCCAAACGGATTATTTACACTCAATACAAAAACAGAGAATACTTTTTTAATCGTCTTCAAATAATTACAAGAGATACTGAAATTATTAAAGTCTATTGTTTTGTCCACCATAAATTGATTGGCATTCGCTGTGGATGGCTCATTTGGATTTGCTGTATTGTAATTGATATAAGGTCTTCCAGATGAAAAAGTATAGGTGCCATTAATACCAAACATACGTTTAACCCAAAACTTTTTAAACACCAAAGATGCAGTATGCGTGGCTGCAAAATCAGGTTGCACACTTCGCAAATAATTTAAGAAATTTCTTTTCGTATCTAGGTAAGAATAAGAAATCCAAAAGTCAATTCCTTTAATGGATTTCTTATCTCGATAAAATAATTCTACTCCACGCGCATATCCATCACCAGTATTTGCAAGTTTATTAAGTGAACCACTTACATTCGTTTTAATCAAGTTATGGTATTGTTTATAATACGCTTCCAATCGCAACAATCTATCCTTCGGTTGATATTGATAATTGAGTATGTAATGGTCGGCGCGCATATAATTTAAATTCGCATTTTGTGCAAGATATTGTTGCTCTGGCTTTTGATAAAACATACCATAAGCTAAAGATATTTGTCCTTTACGTTTAAGCTTATAAGCAGCAGATATTCGAGGTGCTATATTCATCTTATTTAATATAGAAGATTGCTCTGCACGCACACCAATTTTTCCAGCTATATCATTTGTTATATAAATATCACTCTCAGCAAATGCAGCTGTATAATGCTCTTCCGTAATGATGGTAGGATGTTCAACATACGGTTTCAACAATTCTGGAAAGGCAAGTATTTTATCTTTCCCATAAATATATTCTCCACCAAAGCGAATAGTATTTAAATTATTCAAACTCTTTTCCAACACAACTTTGGTTGTAGCCAATGTATTATGTCCATCGATGGCAATCCACTCTTTATTTGTAAAATTAGTATCTGCAATGAGGTCCTGATTTGCATTCAAAATCTTAGTGTCTATACGATCTACATTATCACTGAAACACAAACCAACATTTATTTTCCAATCTTTTTTGAAATATTCTTTGTACGAAAAATTGGCATACGCATTTTTATTTTTTACCATAAACTGATCTTGATAAGCCTTGGCTGTATTGTCATAATCTAAACTGCTAATATTCACTCTTTGAATATCAATAGCGGTTTGATTGTAGTATCCATAAAATTTCAGCATGCCCGATTTAGATGTTTTAATTCTATAATTCAAATCCAATTGATGTACGGTAGGCGCTTGCTTATATGTAATATTTTGTTTGACTAATAAAAAGTAAGGTGTCAGATTTACATAGTTATAACCCAGTCCCCACGAGCTTTTTTTGTTCTTCGCCAATTGCTGATAACTGCCACCAGCACCAACAGACGATAAACTAAAATTCGCTGCCGAACGTTCAGGCAAATCTATCGTTTCTAATATCACCGCCGAAGAAAGTGCTTGTCCATATAATGCCGAATAACCACCAGTAGTAAACACAGTACCTTTAAAAATAAAAGGATTAAAACGACCTCTTGCACCTAAATCTGGAACAGAAGCAGTAAAGGCATTACGCACCCAAGTACCATCAATAAAAGTTTGGGTTTCGGAGCCAGTACCACCACGAACAAATAACCCTTCGCGATCATTTACTTGTTGCGCGCCTGGTAAAGTTTTCAGTGCACCATAACTATCACCATTACTTCCAGCGGTAGTGACAATATCTAAGGAATTTAATACCGTTCCCTTTTTTTGATCACTCGCTTCAAAAGCACCTGCACTAATGACAACTGCTTTCAAATCATTAATTTTTTCTTTCAATGAAAAATTCAAAACCACCTCTTTTGCATTGACAGAAATTCTTTTTTCTTGCGCAGCAAATCCAGTATACGTGGCACTGATAGTTACCGAATCTTTCTTGCTTGTTTCAAACGAATACTCCCCTTTTACATTGCTCGTGGCACCATCATAACTTCCCTTCAAGGTAATATTCACCCCGATCAATAATTCGCCTTTTGTGTCCGTTACTTTTCCAGAAATAGTAGTTTGTGCTTGCGCTACAATCGGGAAAGAAAGCAAGCAGAATAAGTAAAAAATTTTCATAGTATAATTTGAGAAGCAAAAGTAGAAGACAAATCGTATTTAAAAAACAGTTTTCTTATACGCTGAAGACAGGCTTTCTAATTTATTTTACGCAAACCATGTATACTTACGAAACCAACTGAATTTTATGTTCTTCTTTTGTTGCGTAACAATAATGTTTGATATAAAAAAACTGGTAAAATAGAGTAAGGGAAGGTGCAATTGTATGCAATAAATTGGATGTGGAAAATATAGTTCGACATGCCTCAGGGAGAACATGGCGAACTGCGGGGAGTTTTATTTCTTTTTTGCAGGAAGCCCAACCTTTGCTAATATTTCATTTGCTTTGGCTAACTTCTCTGGAAACAAAGTTTTTCCTCTGAATTGTTCTAACTTCTTGTCGAAAACAATTATAGGAATTTTTGAATTATTTAATTGCTCTACTGTCATAATACAAACTTACTATTTTTTTGTGATTAAAAACGCTTCATAATCTTCGCCGACTTCAAAATTATCCCAAGTACCTTTTTCTGAAAGCCCATAAACGATAAAATCCTCCGTAATTTCAGCCAAGTTGTTTGTTATTCCCATTCTATATAATCTCGTTCTTACAATTGTACTTCCTGTAGCTACTATGTAAGCGTGAGGATGTTTGTCAAAAAATGCGTATACTGTTGAAGCAACAGTTGCCAAAACTTTCAAACTGTCACCATTATTAGTAACAGAAAGGTCATTTATAGATTTTGTATTTTCGTCATAATCTCCAAATGCTAAGTTGAACACACCTTCAGTAGCAGTCTCTGTATATTCTACCATTTTCGGAATTCTTCCTTTAGGTCCTTCACTTACGAATTCATAAATCGTAAATTCCCCCTCAGTTTTGTATAAATATTTAGATTTGTTCACCCTTTAAATTTATTTGTACAAAACTATTAAAAAAAAGAACATCCTCTTTCTGTGAGTTCATAGAGCCTATTTTATCTAAACTTCGGAAACTTTACAACTTCTGCTTTTCATACATTTTTTGTCTTACAATTTCAACCTCCTCATTTATTGTTTTTAAGCTCAGTTCTTGTGTTCTAAACATCTTTAACAATCCAGATAATTTCGAATCAATAGCTTCTTTTTCCAAGTCTTTGGTCAGTTTTATTTTTTCCTTCGTTGGTAATTGTCTTACCAAATTCAATACTTGCTCATAAGTAATATCAACTTGCAATGCAGTTTTCATTTTATTTTCTTTGTTCAAATGTATAAAAATATTTGAAGCTAATCTTTGAAGCTTACCATTTACATTCAGTCTGTAAAAAAACTCCCCTTAACATCACACAATTCTATCACAGAACAACGAACAAATTCAACAATAAAATCGTTTGAAAGTGCAGAACATATTTCCGAAATCCCAAGAGAGCAAATAAGCTTTTCCAACTTTGCCTCGGCGAGCCTATTTTATCTATCTATTGAATACCACTGAATGAGATTACACAACTACTTTTTTTCGTGAAGATGCAGTCCTTACAGTTCGTTTCTTACGCTGTTCTTTGCGTAACTTTATGAATGCACTAAATTCTTTTCGTTCTTCTTCAGTCCATGGTTTGTCCAGAACAGTAAAGTCTACATTTTTTGGTTCTTTAATTAGTCCCATTGTTTTTATTTTTTAAAATACTGATTAATTAATCTATTTGCTGCTGGTGTTTCAATCATCATTTTCGTTCCTCTGAAATGAGTTGCGAAAAGTGTTTCTTGGTAATGCCGAACTAATACTGTCTTTGCGTCAAAAGCAAGGTAACCTTCATAACCTTTTTCAAAAGAAAGCTTGCAAGCGAACGCAACTAAGTTACCTGGAACTCCTGCATACATTTTTGTCTTGCCTTTGTTGAACTTTGCACTTTCAATTAAGTGCATGTAAATGTGGTCGCCTTGGTAGCTTAAACTTATTAGCCCTTGAATAATTCTAGAATTGTCTTTGATAACAAGTTTGTAAACTTCTCTGTCAGTGAGTTTGACTTGTTCTTGCCAATTAAAGTGCCAATCTGCTTTGTTTATTTGCTTGCTATCTTTTGCAAAAAGTCGAAAAATATCGGTGTCAAACACATCGCCAGAAACTGCATTCTCAATAGAGTTCGTCAGCTTGTCAATTTCAATATCCACTAATATTTTATTCTGTTTTTTCACTGTTCAAATATAAGAAAAAGTAGTCAAAAAAATGTTGAGTCATTACAAGAATGCTTAAGGTTAGCACTGTCCTTCAATCATTTCCACGAACGAATAATGTATGCAAGAACTTTTTAAAAAAGCGGTATTACTTCGACTTCGCTCAGTAACCGACTTCGCTCAGTAACCGACTTCGTACTGAGCGTAGTCGAAGTAAGCAGACTCGTACTGAGCGAAGCCGAAGTAAGCAGACTCGTACTGAGCGTAGTCGAAGTAAGCCGACTCGTACTGAGCGTAGCCGAAGTAAGCCGACTCGTACTGAGCGTAGCCGAAGTAAGCCGACTCGTACTGAGCGTAGCCGAAGTAAGCCGACTCGTACTGAGCGAAGCCGAAGTAAGCAGACTCGTACTGAGCAGACTCGTACTGAGCAGACTCGTACTGAGCAGACTCGTACTGAGCGAAGCCGAAGTAAGTCGAAGTAACTCGTACTGAGCGTAGCCGAAGTACGCAAACCATTTCAACCACCTGCACGTCTGTTGTTGGTATGAAAAAAAATATTCTATTCCTGCTTTGTTTGTTGAGCGCCTATCTGTTGCAAGCCCAATCTTATTCCTTTGTAAAATCCATTTCAGAAAATGCCTTGCACATCGTACCTGCGCAGAATGGTAGCTTCTACACCGTTTCATGGCAACCAAATTGCCCAAACGATTATATACAAATTCGATATTTTAATAAAATGGGCGATGTGTTGAACACCTTCAAATCGCCGGCATACCTCGCTAGTATTACCAGCATAGATGCAATATGCAAACCCAATAATAATTTAGTGCTTTACTTAGCCTCTGGCGATATCAATCATTTACTGTACGAGTTCGATTCGACTGGTGCGCTTATTTGGAATAATAATTTACAATTTACGAGCCCAATTACGAAATACACCAAATTGGTTTTGTCGCCTACTGGATTTTATTTATTGGGCAATACCTATGCAGCATTTACGGCAGATAGCTCCAAAGCCATCATTACCAAACTATCGGCTACAGGCAAATACCAATGGTCGAAGTATTATAAAATGAATAGTACGAACCCATCCAATACCCACTTTAACGACATGATCTATGACAACAATAAATTGCTTTGTGTAGGTCGATATTTTTATTGCAATGCCGTATCGGGTTGGCCACCATTTCGCCCTATTGTAAGTGTGTTAGACACCGCAGGCAATTTGCAACAATCGTATTATTACATGGTAGACTCTACTGCTATTATTGGTGGATTTGATGAATATGAATTTATGAAATTGGATAAAACCCCTGCAGGTAATTTTTATTTAGTTGGCAATAGAGCTGGCAATGAACATACTTTATTTAAGATGAATAGCAGCTTCAATATTTCTTGGATAAAAGAAAAACTAAGTGGTAAATCTACCGCTATGTGTGCTGGTTATAACGAAGATGTATTTATAGTGCCCGATGGCGAATTCGATAATTTTGTTTTACAATTTGACTCTACAGGACAAGTGATTGGTAACCATATTACAAAAAATTCGACACCAGGTTTTAATTTAGCCTTTGGTCATCTGATTAATATCGAGCGCAGCGATTGCGGATTTTTAGTAAGCAATAATGAAACCATGTTGGCACATACCAATAAGGCTATGGCATATTGTATAGATAGCAGCAGCACTAGCTTTGGCAATTATTATGCAGTCAATAATTATTACAGAGGCAATGCCAACTTAACTACCGAAAGCGTAAACACCCCGAACGAATATACCATGACGGCAGGCTATACGGTATTAAGCAGTAGCTCCACTTCACTTTGCAGTACAACCTATACTTGTGGCAATACACCAAACGGAACAAGCACCTATATTGAAAATGAAATAAACATTTATCCTAACCCTGCCTCTTCTACTATCTATATTGATTTGCCACAAAATATAAGCGCATCTACTTTAGTGATGTACGATAGGCATGGCAAACAAGTACTACAAAAAGACAATGTAAAAACAGGCATCTATACCATTAATCTATCCGACCTCCCTACTGGATTTTATGTACTTCGTTTGTCTAGCAACAATAATGTTTGGTATAATAAAATTAGTAAAGTGGAGTAAAGGGATGGGGGAAGTTGGAGGCGATAAATTTGATGTGGAAATTATATTTTGACATGATGAAGAGAGAACATCACGCAGAGCGGATATCATAAAGTACAAAAAAAATATTTTTGCTAAATTGCTAAAAATTAAGTAGATTATATGTAAGGCACAATAGTGCATAGAACAATTAATAAACTTAAATTTTAAAAAAATGAAAAAAATTAATCACGCAATTTCTCAAAGACTTAATTCACTTGACTATATTTTTAAATTTCCAGTAAAAAAAGAAATAGTTGAAAATCTTTTCGACCCTAACATTAATAAGGATTTTGAAAAGTATATGCTAATCGGAAATGATAAGGGAGAAATAAAATTCGACACAGAAACTATATACATGATAACAAATCTTGAAACAATTTCAAATATCACAAGTGCAGATTTGCTTGATGGAACATGGTGGGCTCTACCAAGACGTGTTAGAGTCTTCTAAAAGTATTAGCTGGCGGCAACCCGTGTCCACTATTCATTTTATCAAGTCATGTAAGCTATTTTTGCAAATCCCGAACCGTATTATTGAAAAACCGTTAGTCAGAATTCTGGATTATCTTCGAGAGAAAATAATTTCTCAAGCTAACTAACTTTAATACATTTGTAGTGAAATAAAAAAACGTTAGTCAATATAATAAATACAAACATTCATAATATGAAAATAAATTAGACATGGAAACATTTATCGCATTTTTTGACATACTTGGTTTTAAGGAAATAGTTAACAACAATAATTTGACAGAACTTAAAAAACTATTTGAACACTTATTACGTGATACACAAACGGCTGTAAGTGGAGAAACCTATTTGCAAATGAACGCAAGTGAAATTATACCTGATTTAAAAAATCAAAAGGTTAATTGCTTGCACATTTCCGACAGTATTGTTTTTTGGACAAATTCAAATACAGAAGAAGATTTTAAAGAAATTGTTTCAGTTTGCCATTCATTTTATTGGCGAAGTTTAAAGACAACTTTTCCACTGAGAGGTTGTTTGACATACGGAGAAATTGACTTTAATCCAGACACTATCAAAATTATTGGTGGGGTTAATTTTTACAATTACTCATTAATTGGCAAGGGGCTTGTAGATGCATACCAAAAAGCAGATGCAATTGAATTTGCGGGTTGTTTGTTAGACATGCAAGCAATTAAACAAGTGCAAGACAAAACAATTAATGATTTAATTTATGACCAAAAAATTTGCATGTACAAAGTCCCATTCAAAACAGAATTTAACTATGAGCATGTATTTAGACCAATAAAAGGAACTCACAATGATGTTTCTTTTAGAAATACTGCAAATGGAATTAAAAAATTATTTACAGATGCTTCTAAGAGTGATGTAAATAAAATGCCCGAAAGTGTAAAAAACAAATTGAACAATACGATTGATTTCATAAGTTATTTTAGAGAGACCGATTACGACTTAAAGAAACTTGAATAAGTAAACAACTAATCAGTTCATCAAGGGATGTTAACTATGTTTGCAAATCCCGAACTGAGTGAGTTCAACATTCAGCAGCCTAACATTCTGAAGGAGCTGATTACAACAAAAACAACATGTGCAAAACATGAAAACAACAATGTTAAACTACAAGAAATAATCGCAAAATGAAGAGGCATTGTTAACTTTAAAATGTTTAGAATTAATACACTATTTTACTTCGGTATATTAAAACTTTCTTTAAAAATATAGTGCAGCCTCCTTTTCTAAAATTGTTATAGTATATTTGCGTAGAATGTAAAAAATCTAAATAAACACTACTTTTATCAGGTAAAAGCTAAAACACAAAATCATAAACTATAACAAACAAATAAATATGAAAATAATCACGGTTTTATTAATGATACTTAATTGTAGCATCTATTCATACTCCCAAATACCTGCAGTTGAATGGTATAAAGCATATGGTGGAACCGGTCAGGAGTTCCCATTCTCAGCTGAAAAGACAAGTGACGGTGGATATATTTTCGCTGGATTAACTAATTCATCAGATGGCGATATTACACAAAGTAATTATGGCGGTGAAGATTTCTGGATTGTCAAAACAAATAATACAGGGAGTATAATCTGGTAAAAATCATATGGAGGAACTGCAATAGAAACATGTATTGATATTAAACAAACAACAGACGGCGGCTACTTCCTTGTTGGCTCTACAAGGTCAAACAATAATGATATAAGCTCGAATCACGGTGCAAGAGATATCTGGGTTTCCAAATTAAATGGAAACGGAACAATTTTGTGGAGCAAATGTATTGGTGGAAGTAATGATGATGGCAATTATGGTGGTGAAGAAAAAACAATTGATTTTGAATTAACTAATGATGGTGGATTAATAATTGCAGCTAAAACATATTCATCCGATGGTGATGCTGTATCTAGGGCTACTCTAATTCCTGGTCATACTGTTTGGATAATGAAATTAAGTAATACAGGAACAATTCAGTGGTCTAATTTTTATGGAGGTAGTTCCTTATATGGAGAAGCTCCTCATAAAATTACAAAAACAAATGATGGAGGATATATAATTGCTTGTGAAACGCTGTCATCAGATCTTAACAATTATCACGGCTTCGCAGGGAACTCTGATTTTTGGATACTTAAAATTGATTCAGTTGGCAATATGCAATGGAATAATTGCTTTGGTGGAGACATTGACGATATTCCATATGACATAATACAAACTAGTGATAGTAATTATATTGCAGTAGGAACCACAAGATCTACTAATGGTAATGTAACAGGCAATCATGGATCATACGATGGATGGATAATAAAAATTAGTAATTCAGGCACTTTAATATGGCAAAAAACTTTAGGTGGCTCAAGGGACGAAAAATTAAATTCAGTACTTGAAACAAATGATGGTGGATATATCATTTTAGGAACTACAGATACCTATAACAATGGTGATGTATCAGGAAATCATGCTGATTGTTCAGGATGTACTGACATATGGTTAGTTAAAACAAATTCAACAGGAGCCAAAACATGGCAGGTATGCTACGGTCAGGCTTCAGAGGATTACGCAACGCAGTTGATTGATAACAATAATAATACGTATACTTTATTCGGCAATGTTGGTGGTCCTTCACCTGGATTATGGACTGCGCATATGGGAGGCGATTATTTTGCAATTAAACTTGGTTATCCAAACTTCTTAGTAGAAAATAGTTTAATAACACAAAACATTATTTACCCGAATCCTGCTACTAAAACAATTTATATTACTTCAGACCACATGAAGTACTACCAATTATTTGATATCAACGGCAAATCAATAAACTCTTCAACGAACAATTTCATTGACATATCAAATCTAAATAAAGGAATCTACTTCATTAATATTTACGATTCCAACAACACATTAATTCGCCAAGATAAATTCAGCAAAGAGTAAATAATTCCATTTATGATTCTGTCGAAGTCTGCCACAACGTAAGCTGGTTATGTAGCTACTAGTTTACTTTGTATTCTAAACTAAGAATATGAACATACTAGATTTCAGTACACTCTACACTGACAATGAAAGTTGTATAACCCATTTCCGAAAAGAAAGA
>CAMDVD010000033.1 GCA_945878115.1 Chitinophaga pinensis
GGAAGCTATCTTTTTTTTGCAATGGCTATATTCTAACCAATTCTAAAAATAAAAGAATTGAAGGTTGGGACTCAATTAATTGCCCTTTAGGTTTGAAATTGAGAACCTATTATTTGGGGGATGGTTTTTTTGATCAAATGAGTATAATACTACCTAAAAAGAAGAATAGCTATTATGTATTTACTACTGGTATGAGTGATAGTGCATATGATGATTGGAAGATTACTAATACAGATTTTCGCTTTGATGTATTAAGTTATAGCATCGTAGACATGGATGCCAATGCGAGTGATGGCAAAGTGCTAAGTAAGAATAATATTTTGTTGAAAGATGCTAGGCTAAGTCATAATAGAATGACAGCAGTACGGCATGCCAATGGTAGAGATTGGTGGTTGGTAAAGCCACATCAATGGCGTCAGAAATTTTATACATATTTAGTAAAAGAGGATACTATATCAGGACCTTATGAACAGAATGTAAATTTTGACATGAGTGGTCTAGTAAAATTTACAGGAGGAATGGCTTCAGGCGAAGGAATTTGGGGTATATATGGGCAAAGTGTATTTAGTCCAGATGGTAATTGGTATGCAAGCACCGAAAATGATTATAAAGGGGTATTCGTATATAAATTTGATAGATGCAGTGGTGGATTAACTGATTACCATTATTTCGCAGTCCCTGTAGATACCTGTTATCCAAGTGTTTGTGATTTTGCTTCTGGCATTAGTTTTTCCGCCAATAATAAGTTTTTGTATTTTAATACCTTACTTAATGTTTGGCAAATAGAAATAAGCGATACAACTACTATAAATAGTTTATACCATATATCACAAATTGATACAGACTATAATTATTTTCCTTGGTATGGCAATAGTTACTTAGCACCAAATGGAAAAATATATATAGGTAATATGAATGGAACACAAAAAGGCATGAGTTATATTGATAACCCAAATGTAAAAGGTATAGGTTGCAATTATAAACCAAAAGGGTTTAGGCAACAGTTTACTAATTTAGTATTTCCGCCCAATATGCCTAACTATGGTTTAGGGGCATTAATTGGAAGTGATTGTGATACCATAAAGCCTCCAGTAATAGATACATCAACCAATATAGAATCGGTACTTGTACCAAATGCATTCAGTCCCAATGAAGATGGGTTAAATGATACATGGCATATACTCAATATACCTTATCTACAACAAGAGGGCATTGTATTTCAACAAGTAGGAGTCTATAATCGATGGGGTAATTGTGCATTTAAATCGAATGATATAAACTTTGCATGGCGTGCTACAGGTTGGGCTAGTGATAGCTATTACTATTATATCCGATATAAACGAAAAGATGGGTTTGTACAAGTGCAAAAAGGAAGTGTGGAGTTGGTACGTTAATCGTTATAGCAAAGGTGCGCATTAAATGAAGTATGGAAGATATATTAGTAAGTTAGTAGTGGAAAAAGCGCTACATTCATGATAAAAAATCACCTGCCAAGATTAGGAATTAATCTTGGCAGGTGATCTTTTTGCTAAAGAAAAATAGGTTAAAGAATTAATGCATAGTAGTATACGTATCGTATTTTTGTTAAAAAAATAAATGCTACTGTACTATTGAATCACGATCTTTTTATTCAGCATATTATTATGGTTGTCTATTATTTGCACAAAATAAATGCCTGCATGTCCCCAAGCAGAGATGTCAATACTGGTCACTTTTTGGTCTAACGAATTAGTATAAACAATGTCGCCAATTACATTACTAATTTTTATTTTGTATCCATTATTCTTTGAAAATTGTTGCCCAAAATCAATATTCATTTTATCAACTATTGGATTCGGAAATATATCCACTTGGAAGGCTGGCATGATAGTTTCATGCATGCTCAAAGGACCTGCAAGTGTAACTCTTACACTATCCATCACTACATCCGTTAATGGTCTATCGGCGCTATTGGTTGCAACTTGTCCTATAGCTTGAACCACTGAGAAATTAGAAATTACAATACCAAAAACTGGATAATTTGGATCCAGAAAAACGTTGTTCACCAAATTAATATAGAATTGACTTCCTCCAGTATTTGGCCCAGAGTTTGCCATGCCTAATGCCTGTTGCACATTACTTGCCAACGGATCAAATTCATCTGGTATTGTATATCCAGGTCCACCATTTCCGGTGCCTGTTGGGTCTCCACCTTGAATCACAAAATTATGCACCACACGATGAAAAATAATGCCATCATAAAATTTAGCATTCACCAAAGTGATAAAATTTCCTGCCGTAATCGGTTGTAAGGTATCATACATGCGAGCAACAAAATTTCCCATACTGGTATAAAAAGTAACTTCTGTTTGCGCCTTAGAAATATTTGTGGTAAATGAAAAGAAGAGGATGAAGCTGTAGAATAGAATTTTTTTCATGAAGTGATTTTTTTAAATTATTTTTTGTACAAATGTGAAAGTACATTTTACGAACTACAAATTATAATTTCGCTAAAACTAAATAGGTGCTGCGTTTTTATTCCAACACAGACTGTATAATCTAAATCTAAAAAATATCTTGCTATACTTAATGGAATGGTTTATTTTCGAGAAAAGAAAAATCACATCTTTTATTTACTCTTGTGCATCAGCATGTTCGCTTCGTCATGTTACTGTTGCAGACAATCACCAAGAAGAGTTGTAGTTGTGCAAACCCATCGCCATCATCCACACATGCACATGCATGCTGGAAAAAAAGCTAGTAAAGGCGGACATCATGGTGGAAGATTTCATCATCCAAGATAGTCTGCTTTCAGAATGTACAATTCATCGTTTAGCATAAATCACCATTCCCAACATACGCCTTACACCTTACAACTTACTCCTTACAACTTACGCCTTACGCCTTACACCTTGCGCCTTACGACTTATGCCTCCCTCAGCATTTTCCAAAGCTCCACACATTCCACTGCTTCCTTCACATCATGAACTCTCAGAATAGAAGCGCCTTTTTGCAATGCAATCATGTGTAGAGCTGTAGTTCCGTTCAGTGCTTCTTCCGCGTTTGTTTTCAGTGGTTTATACACCATCGACTTTCTAGAAATGCCTACCAATAAGGGTTTGTGCAACTGTTGAAATGTGTCGAGCGAATTTAATAAGGTATAATTATGTGCAATTGTTTTGCCGAACCCAAAGCCAACATCTAGTATCACATCTTCCAATCCCAATTGCTGAAATCGCTGTATTTTTATTTGAAAAAATATCAATAATTCTTGCACAATATTTTGGTAAGTTGGGAACACTTGCATGGTTTGTGGAGTGCCTTGCATATGCATACAGACATAAGGTGCTTTATATTTTGCGATAGTCTCTAACATGTCATCATCCATTTCACCGCCGCTGATATCATTGATCCAATGCACACCAGCTTGAATGGCATTTGCTGCAATTCGACTTCTAAACGTGTCAATAGAGAGAAGAATAGAAGGCAACTCTTTTACTAGAATGTCTATAATCGGTTGAATGCGATCCATTTCTTCTTGCTCCGAAATAAGCGTTGCATTGGGTCGACTGCTCATGCCACCAATATCTAAAATAGCAGCACCTTCCATTACCATTTTATGTGCTTGTTCCAGCAATTGCGGTAAGCTATTATTTCTTCCTTTATTGTAAAATGAATCAGGTGTTGCATTTAAAATACCCATCACAATGGGCTCCTTGAATTCGTAATGTTTGCCTTGCGCTTGAAATTGAATTGCCTCCATATTACAAATAAAAACAGGTTCGACATCGAGGCTCGTATACATCCTTTTCGCCTAATAATACGGTTGCATCCGACACTGTTTTGCGATAACTAAAGCTGGCATTATCGCCACATACCATACAGATAGCATGCAGTTTAGTGATATAATCCGCCATAGCCAAAATTTCAGGCATAGGCCCAAATGGTCGACCAAGAAAATCCATATCCAATCCTGCAACAATAACCCGTATACCCCTAGAGGCCAAAGTTTCAGCAACCATCGGCATTTCTTTATCAAAAAATTGGGCCTCATCAATACCAACTACATCTACTCCTTGTGCTAGTAATAATATTTGTTGCGAATTAGATACTGGTGTACTGACAATACGATTTGCATTGTGCGAAACGATATCGTTTTCGTCATAACGAGTGTCTGTAGTCGGCTTAAATATTTCTACTTTTAAATTAGCAATTTGTGCTCGTTTCAATCTGCGAATTAACTCCTCCGTCTTACCGCTAAACATAGAACCACATACAACTTCTATCCAGCCTTTTTTAGTATTCCTAATATTTGGTTCTATAAACATTTGCAATTCATTTCATTTCAATTAGTTTTGAAACTTCACGAAAATAATGGTCAAATGAAACGAAAACTATTTTTTACCTTCCTTTTTTTATGCACAATTTCTCTTTCTGCAAAAGAAGGAATGTGGTTGCCTTTTTTGTTAGAGAAGATGAATGAAAAAGAGATGAAGGACATGGGTATGAAAATGTCAGCGAAGGATATTTATGATATTAAAAATGGAAGCCTCAAAGATGCAGTGGTTATTTTTGGTGGAGGCTGTACCGGCGAAGTGATTTCTGAACAAGGCCTTGTACTTACCAATCATCATTGTGGCTATGGTGCAGCAGCAGCGCTCAGTAGTGTATCGCACGATTATTTAACGAATGGCTATTGGGCTCGCAATAAAGAAGAAGAGCTTCCTTGCCCTGGTTTATCAGTTACATTTATTGTGAATATTATAGATGTAACGGATAAGGTAAAAGAGGGTGTAACTGGCTATATGTCCGACTCTACAAAGAATTTTAAAATAACATCCAACATTGCTCGCATAGAAAAAGAAATGAAAGCCTCATCAGGATATGATACCCAAATAAAATCTTTCTTTTACGACAATGCCTTTTATCTCTTCTTAACAGAGAAATTTACAGATATCCGATTGGTTGGTTTTCCACCGAATGGCGTTGGTAAATTTGGCGGCGATACCGACAACTGGGCATGGCCAAGACATACAGGCGATTTTAGTTTATTCCGTATTTATGCCAATAAAAATAACAAGCCTGCTTTGTATGCAAAGGAGAATCAAGTGTACAAACCCAAACGAGCTTTGACCCTGAATATTGGTGGCGTAAAAGAAAAAGACTTTACCATGGTATATGGTTTTCCAGGTCGTACACAAGAATATTTAACCAGCGATGGGGTAGCAGAAGTGATGAATACCCTAGACCCAATTCGTATTGCGTTAAGAGAAAAGAAACTAAATATTATGGACGCTGCCATGCGCGACAACAAAGAAATTTTTATAAAATATGCCAGCAAACAAGCGGGTATCGCCAATTATTATAAAAAATGGAAAGGGGAATTATTAGGCTTACAAATCAATGATGCGATAGCAAAAAAGAAAGCCCAAGAAGCCAGTTTCCAGAAGTGGGTAAATGAAAAGAAAATCACCTCTGAGCAATATGGGCACGTGCTTGCAGACTTAGCCACTTGCTATAAAACACAACAACATGCTATCCTTTGGAATGAATATATTAATGAAGCCATTTGGAGTAGCGACTTGATAAAAAAAGGTAGTATATTGGGTAATATGCTCAGTGCTATAGATACTTTGCAAAGTTTAGATAGTTTGAAAAAGTACCAGACCGAAATGATCGGTTTTTATAAATCAATCGACATGGCAACCGACTTTAGTATTACGAAGCAATTGTATAAAATGTATGATGCTGGCATGGAATCAACGCCTTTTTGCAGTGATGCCCAGATTGATGCAATTTATTACAATTCCTATATTTCCACCATTGAAAAATTCAATTCTTTACTACAAGTTACCAATCGGGAGGATTTGAAAACGGTTATTCAAAAAGATCCTTCCTACAAAACCTATCATTATTTTGATAGCGTCCAAAAGGCAAATTTGATTTTGGTAAGAGCTAATTTGTTGAAATTAAATAGCCAGTACAATATTTACTTACGAGCCTTGCAAGAATATAATAAAGGCAAACAATTTTATCCTGATGCAAATTCTACTTTACGGGTGACTTATGGCAAAGTAGAAGGCGCGATACCACAAGATGGCATGAGCTATGCTTTCAATACTACCTTGGATGGTGCGATTCGGAAGAATAACCCAATGGTAGAAGAATTTAAAATTCCAGAAAAATTAATGGATCTATACAATAGGAAAGATTATGGCAGATATAGTATTATGCAAAATGGCCATAAGACTGTCCCACTGGCGTTTCTAGCGAGCAATCATACGACAGGCGGCAATTCAGGAAGTCCAGTTTTAAATGCAAAAGGAGAATTGATAGGAACTAATTTTGATCGAATTTGGGAAGGCACAATGAGTGATATTTTATTTGATCCAAATTTATGTAGAAATATTTCTGTCGACATTCGCTACACTCTTTTTATTATAGAAAAATTAGGCGATGCCAAATGGGTGATAGACGAATTGAAGATTGTACAATAAAATTTGAAGGCATCTCTTAAAACCTACCCTTCCCTCTCCTAAGCGTTTGCAAAATGCTGGATAGGAGAAGGATACAGGGTGAGGTTAAAAAAAAAAGTTTTTAGAGATGGCCTTTAACCTAGATCATTTCCACCAAAACTGAATGGCAATAAATCTTTTGCAGAATGGATAAGGATAACTTGTCCTTCTTGCGCAGCTAAAAGCAGTGGAATTTTCTGCTCATTTCGGTCTTCACATTCTGAAATAAATTGGCGACACATACCACATGGAAAAGCAGGTTTATTATTGTCACCGGATGGTGCAACATAACTGATGGCGATAGCCACTATTTTTTGTTCTGGAAATTGAGAAATAGCTGAAGCCAAAGCACTTCTTTCTGCACATAAGCCAACAGGGTAGGAGGCATTTTCTATATTGACACCAACTACTATTTCTCCATTCTGTAATAATACAGCAGCCCCAACCTTAAAATGTGAATAGGGCGCATAAGCAGATTCTGTGGCATTTTTCGCTGCAACAAGCAAATGAGAAAAGGGATATTCTAATTCATTCTCATTTTTATATTCGGTGTAATCAAAGTGATAGCTAGGCATCAAGTAAAATATTAAATGAATTTATGCAAACAAAAATAGTCGGATTAGCTGAATAATTTGGCATTAAAAATAATTGTTGTTGGAGTAGGTGGCTTATTTGAATGTTTAACAGGAACGGAAAGTAACTAGAAAATAGAATGACATGTTCAAACAAACATATATCTAAAAAAAATTGAGTTACACTTTTTTCCACAAAAAGTTTTATTACCCTTTTATTGTACTACTTTTGCGCCCTCAAAATTTTCGACATGAAGTTAACTCAATTCACCTATGATTTGCCTTTGAACTTGATTGCTCAATATCCTTCCAAGAACAGAGACGAAAGTAAATTGATGGTTGTACATAAAGATACTGGCAAAATTGAACATAAAATGTTTAAGGATGTTTTGGACTATTTTGATGATAAAGATGTAATGGTAGCCAATAATACCAAGGTTTTCAATGCAAGATTGTATGGTCGTAAAGAAAAAACAGGTGCTAAAATTGAAGTGTTTTTACTTCGTGAATTGAATAAGCAAAATAGATTATGGGATGTAATCGTTGAACCAGCACGTAAAATTAGAGTTGGAAATAAACTATATTTCGGTGCTGATAATTCATTGGTTGCAGAGGTTGTAGACAATACTACTTCTCGAGGAAGAACGATTCGTTTTTTATTCGAAGGAAGTAACGAAGAATTAAAAACCATTTTGGATAATATGGGTGAAACACCATTGCCAAAATACATTAAGCGTAAACCAGAAGATATTGATAAAGAAAGATATCAAACAGTGTATGCTAAAAATGAAGGAGCAGTAGCTGCACCAACAGCAGGTTTACACTTTAGCCGTGAACTAATCAAACGCCTAGAAATCAAAGGAATAAAATTTGCTGAAGTGACTTTACATACTGGTTTAGGTACTTTCAGACCAATTGAAGTGGAAGATATTACTAAACATAAAATGGATGCAGAATATTACGAAGTGGATGAATATTCTTGCAAAATTGTAAACAAAGCCAAGGAAGAAGGTCGAAGAATTTGTGCGATTGGTACTACATCTATTCGCGCTATTGAATCTTCAACAACTACAACTGGCATGTTGAAGCCAACTGGTGGATGGACCAATGTATTTATTTACCCTCATTATGATTTCGCATTGACGAATTCACTAATAACGAATTTTCATTTGCCAAAAACAAGTTTGCTTATTTTAGTATCTGCATTTATGGGCTACGACTTAACTATGGAAGCCTACAAACAAGCCATTAAAAATAAATATAGATTCTTCAGTTATGGAGATGCTATGTTGATTATTTAAGGAAAATACTTTTTACGGCTGAATGAATTTCTTTTTAACCACAGAATTGAACGGATTTTTTTTACTACAGAGGCTTTTTTTAACACAGAGTTGAACGGAGTTTTTTACCACAGAGTATACGGAGTTTTTTTTAACACAGAGTTGAACGGAGGTTTGCACAGAGCTTCACAGAGGTTTTTAGCACAGAGCTTCACAGAGGTTTTTTAGCACAGAGCTGTACAGAGGTTTCTTAACACAGAGTTGTACGGAGGTTTAATCACTATAACTAAGTGATTAATAATTTTAGTTTACAAGTCGTTTAATTCCATGCTTTAATGAACTTACATTGAAGTTTAAGAGTAACCCGATTTTACATTTTGAAAGTTTAAGATAAGTAAGCACTTGAGCAGTGTGTACATCATTAAATGCTTCCACTGCTTTTATTTCTACTATCACTTTGTTTTGAACTAATAAATCAATCCGATAACCAGCATCTAATTCTATATCGTAATATACCAAAGGCAATGCTTTTTGTTTTTCAACCAACAATCCTGATTGCTTCAATTCATAATACAGACAAGCTTCGTAAGCACTTTCCAAAAGTCCAGGCCCAAGTTCTGAATGTACCTTAAAAGCACATTTCAATATTTGTTCTGTTATTTGATTTATTTCCATTTTTTCTCTGTGAATACTTCAGCATTCCTCTGAGTGTAAAATTATATTTTACTATGTAAAACTCTGCAAATACTTCTGTATTCCTCTGAAAATTAAATAATATTTTTCTCTGTGAAACTCTGTGAATACCTCTGTGCACCTCTGTGGTTAAAATAATATTTCATCTAAAAGATAATAATGGTTTGATTTCAATTATTCGAAATATCTTATTATAAAGCATTGTGCCCCATCAGTTACCTGCAAGCGTGTACATCGTTAAAAACTTCTGCTTCCTTTTCATTTAAAAGTAAATCCTTTACCGCCATTACCATTGCCTTATTGGAAGAATAGAGTTCTCTGTTGAAGTTTATGATGGTTGTTGTATCTATTCCTTCTATGGCATTGTTTTGCACTTCTTTGTAAAAATTGTTTAAGGCTAATGTGTAATTGTTTTGTACATCATTTAAAGCAGTATGTAAGGCATCGTAGCTTATTTGTTCTGGCTTCTCCATGATGATATTGAGTAATTTATATAGCTCTTCTGTTTGGTTCTTGCGAAGTGTAAAAAAATCAAACTTAATATTTTTAGAAGAACGAAGGAGGTTGGAAATATCACTATTCATATCCTTCAAACTTTTCACAGAATACATAGAACTTCGTGCAGAAGAAACCAATTGATTTAATTCTGCATAATCATCTTCATCAAGTTTCGTTCTTAATGCTACATAAAACATTTGTAGTTCTCCTTGCAATAGTTTCAGAAATTCATATTTTTCTGTAGTGGTTTTTAAATGAAATTTTTTACTGTCGTTGATTCGCTTGAATTCAGCTTTACTTATTATCCAACTCGTCTCAATATCTAATTGCTCCAGATTCAATACCATGGCGTTGTGCAGAAAATAGGCAGTTTCCATTCTGAATAAGTCTAATGAAGTTTGCGGTTCTGAAATATTAGCATTACCGATAAAACCGGCAACAGTGGCATCAATGTCTTTGAAAAATTTTTCTAAAAACTTCGCAAAAGGATCTAGCAATGGAAGAAATAGTAAGATACTGCATAGATTTATCAAACTAGAAAATGTGACTAAGCCAATGAGTGGATTTCTAATGTCGAGAATATCTGTAATTAGACGTAGTATGGGTTTTAATAAAACAAATGCAAGAATGGTTAGTGTAATATTGAATAGTAAATTTCCGAGTACGACTCTTTTTTTAGAAGCCGTTCCTCCAATTCCGCTCAACAGCAGTTTTATAGTTGTACCTGTTTCTGAACCAAGAACAATAACAGCTGCAATTGGAAATGTGACTGCGCCGGTGTGCAGAGCAGTAAGTGTTAATGCCATTGTAACTGAACTTGATTGTACCAGTAAGGTTATTAGAAAACCAATGGCAAGGAATATAATAGATGGCATTTCTGCGTATTGAGCAAACGCAAAACTTTTCACTTGTGCTTCCATAGCAGTTTTCATAAATGCAAGCCCGATAAATAGCAAGCCAAATCCAAATAGAAAGTAAGAAAGATATTTTATGGATTTTCGTTTCCCAAATAAGATGAGTAGCAAACCACCAATGAAAACCGCTGGATATGCAATTACTTCAATGTTAGTTTTAAAACCTAGAGTAGCCACAACCCAACTGTCTAATGTGGTGCCCAAGTTGGCGCCAAGGATAATTGCCAATGCATTCTTCATGGTAAATACACCAGCGCCAACAAAAGCCAATACCATAAGGGAGACCATGGAACTACTTTGCAATATACCTGTAACTATTGCTCCTCCTGCGACCGCTCCAATTTTATTTTTGGTAATTCGTTGTAGAAATAGTTTGAAATTTCGCCCAGAAAGATTTTTTAACGATTCTTCTAAAAGATACATTGCAAATAGAAAAAGCCCAACGCCAGCACACAGTTTTAAAATGAGAATGAAAATATCCATGATTAGTTGAACAAGGGATTAATTTTTACCTGTGACATAAAGAGGAGTGGTTCTAATAACCAAACCTGAATAAATAATTTTCGCTCCAATTCATTTTTTTGAACAGCAGGTGTGAATTTGAACAGAAAATTTTTAACGTAACATCATTAATATAAAAACAGAATAATAAAGGCTAATAACAAAATTAGATTCATAAAAAGTATTTAACAGAGCCAAATGCAGTTTGCCTCTTTAAACTAACTTTTTAATGCGTACAATAATATTACTTGACCTTTAATTGCATTTTGATTTGTTTGTCTGTCTTTCTTACAATTTTCTTGATGGACCTATTCACAACCTTTTCTATTTTATTTGTCAACTCAGATTTATTATCTTGTAAAATTTTATTGACTGCAGCTGTAAGCTTTTCCTTTAATGTTTTCTTTTCCATGTGTTTTCTTTTTTTGTTTATGAATGACGGTAAGTTCTAGATTTGAACCATATATCTGTACAAAAGTGAATATATTTAAGCGTGTAATGATTACATAATTTTTATAAATAGTTACATTATTCACGCATGCCAATTTAGATTTTGCCCCATCCTAACAGAAAGCAATCTCAAAGAATTCGCCGCTTAGAAGGTATCATCTATACCATATCCATTCAAGCTAAACAAAATATTATGAAGGTTTCATACCAATCGTCTTATTTTTTTATTGAAAAATGAGCTAATTTTTATGGCTCACCTTAGATTTTGAATTGCATAATAACCACTTTTTTTAAATAATTTCCTTGATAATTTTATTTATGGTTTATTTTAGCACGATTCCAATTTTTACTTCAAAAAAGAAATTAAAATAATAAAATAAGATTTGTATTGATGAAAGATTTTTCCTTTTTAACCAATTCACACCCAAGCTACGTAGAAGAGCTTTACCATGATTTTAATAACGATCCGACAAGCATTGACCCTGAATTGAAAAAATTCTTTGAAGGTTTTGATTTTGCAATTTTCAACACGAAGAAAAATGAAAATAGGGGAGTAACCACTACACCAAATATAGCTGAAGAAGCCACTGCAACTAGTCCTTGGCAAGATATTCAAAAAGAATTTGGTGTGTACCAATTGATTCGTGCTTATCGCAAAAGAGGGCATCTGATAAGCAATACCAACCCTATCAGAAAACGTAAAGATCGTAGAGCACAACTAGAATTGGTGCATTTTGGGTTAGATGAAAAAGACCTAGAATTGGATTTTCAAGCAGGTAAATATTTTGGTATGGGTAAAACCAAACTGAAAGATATTATTGCACAATTGAATACAATTTACACGACTACAGTAGGCATTGAATATACCTATATCAATAATGAAGAAATATTTTCGTGGATAGAAACGGAATTCGAAAAAGTAATGCATGCTACACTTCCGCTAGACAAGAAAAAACGAATACTTGAAAAATTGAACCAAGGCGTTATTTTCGAGAAGTTCTTACATACCAAATTCATTGGACAAAAACGTTTTTCATTGGAAGGAGGCGAAAGTACCATCGCCGCATTGGATGCTATCATTACAGAAGCAGCAGAAAACGATGTGCAAGAAGTGGTGATGGGTATGGCACATAGAGGGCGATTAAATATTTTAGCCAATATCCTACAAAAAACCTACGAACAAATATTTACCGAATTTGAAGGAAATGCACCAAGTGATACGACTATGGGCAGTGGCGATGTAAAATATCATCTTGGCTTTAAAAGTGATGTGGAAACATTGTATAACAAAAAAATTAATTTACAATTAGCGCCAAATCCTTCTCACTTAGAAGCTGTAAATCCTGTTGTGGAAGGTTTTGCAAGAGCCAAAGCAGATACTTTATATAAAAGTGATTATGATAAAATATTACCGATTTTGATTCATGGCGATGCTTCAATTGCTGGACAAGGTATTGTCTATGAACTGTTGCAAATGAGCAATTTAAATGGATATTACACAGGTGGAACTATTCATTTTGTCATCAATAATCAAATAGGATTTACAACAGATTTTGATGATGCCAGAAGTGCTGACTATTGTACTAGCGTTGCAAGTATGGTACAAGCCCCTGTTTTTCATGTGAATGGGGATGATCCAGAAGCGGTGGTAAAAGTTTCAGAACTTGCCTTGCGTTTTCGACAAAAATTTAACCAAGATGTCTTTATAGATATGGTTTGCTATCGCCGACATGGACACAATGAAGGTGATGATCCTAAATTTACCCAACCTGAATTATATGCACTGATAGACCAACACCAAAATCCAAGAGAAGTATATTCTACTAAATTGACCAATAATGGAGATGTGGATAGCGCATTGAGTAAGGAAATGGAGAAAATATTTTGGGCAGATTTGCAAGATAGATTAGATGAAGTAAAACAAAAACCTTTACCATATACACGCCAAGAGCCAGAACTAGCTTGGGCTTCATTGAGAAGATCCAATGAAAATGATTTTAGAAAATCGCCAACAACCGCAATTACAAAAGCGCAGTTGGATTTGGTTTTTGAGGCCTTGATGAAAATCCCAGAAGGCTTTACACCTTTGAAAAAAGTACAAAAACTATTAGACGAAAAGAAACGCTTATTACAAGATAAGTCAGAAATAGATTGGGCAACCGGAGAATTATTGGCTTATGGAAGCTTATTGTTAGAAGGTAAAGATGTTCGCATGAGTGGGCAAGATGTGGCACGCGGCACTTTCTCCCATAGACATGCTGTTATTAGTGATGAGCAAACAAATGAAGATTATAATCGATTAAGCAATATTGAAAACGCTAAAGGGCAATTCAGAATATTCAATTCCTTATTGAGCGAATATGCTGTGCTTGGGTTTGAATATGGCTATGCTATGGCAAATCCAAATACGCTAGTTATTTGGGAAGCGCAGTTTGGTGATTTTTGCAATGGTGCCCAAACGATCATAGATCAATTTATTTCAAGTGCAGAAACCAAATGGGGGAAAATGAATGGCATGGTTATGCTATTGCCTCATGGTTATGAAGGTCAAGGACCAGAGCATTCTAGTGCGCGTATGGAAAGGTTCTTGCAAATGTGCGCGGAGAACAATATGTATATCACCAATTGTACCACATCAGCGAACTTTTTTCACGCTTTACGTCGGCAATTAATAGCTGCATACCGCAAACCGATGATTAATTTTTCTCCGAAAGCTAACCTTCGATTACCTAAAGCTTTTAGCAAAGTAGATGACTTTATTAGTGTTAGTTTCCAAGAGCTTATAGACGATACTTCAATTATTGATTCAAAAACCTGTAGAAGGGTATTGCTTTGTTCTGGTAAAATTTATTACGATTTGCTTGAATATAAAATCGCCAATAACAGACAAGAAATTGCCATCATTAGATTAGAACAAATTTATCCTTTACCTATAGAACAGTTACAAACATTATACAACAATAAATATAAAAATGTGCAATGGGTTTGGGTTCAAGAGGAACCGCGAAATATGGGCGCTGCTTCCTTTTTGAAAATGAATATAGATGAAAATCAAATTAAACTTGGCTATCTAACACGCAGTGCAAGCGCATCTACTGCAACAGGATATGCAAAGAAACATGCTGAAGAACAGAAGTCTATTGTAGAAAGTGCATTTAAGCTTTAGTGGTATAATCAAGACTTTCACTTCAAGGACAATATTAAATTTCTAATTCTTTACTTTTATATTTACTTTTAAACCAAATAATGAAAAATATATGAACGAAGCAATACGTGCCTTACAGCCAACAGAACTTTGGAATCATTTTGCTGACATAAATGCGATTCCAAGAGCTTCCAAAAAAGAAGAAAAAATAATAGAGTTTATCAAGTCATTTGGCGAAAATTTACATTTGGATACACATGTCGATGAAGTCGGCAATGTGATCATTAAGAAGTCCGCCAGTAAAGGCATGGAGAATAGAGTGGTTGTTTGTTTACAAAGTCATTTGGACATGGTTCATCAAAAAAATGAAACAACCAATTTTGATTTTGACAAGGACGGTATAGACATGTTGATAGAAAATAATTGGGTAACCGCAAATGGCACGACATTGGGTGCAGATAACGGAATCGGGGTTGCAACTATACTTTCCATTTTAGCATCTTCTACCATTGAACATCCACCTATAGAAGCATTGTTTACCATTGATGAAGAGACCGGAATGACGGGTGCAATGGGATTAAAAGGTGGTCTGTTAGATGCCAAAATTTTATTAAACTTAGATACAGAGGAAGACAATGAACTTACGATAGGCTGTGCTGGAGGGATTGATATTACTGCTTCTGGCGAATATGAAACGGCAACAGCAGATAGCTCATTTGAATTTTATAAAGTAAGTTTAAAAGGATTAACAGGTGGTCATTCTGGTATTGATATCCATAAGGGTAGAGCCAATGCCAATAAATTAATGAACCGTTTTCTGATTTTGGCAAATGAAAAATTTGGAATCCAAGTGCAATCCATTGATGGAGGTAGCTTGAGAAATGCAATTCCTCGTGAGTCCTTTTCGGTGATTGCAATAGAAACAAATCAGTATGCAGCTTTTGCATTATTTGCTCAAGAAATGGCTAAAATTTTTAAATCCGAATATAAAACAACAGATTCAAATTTAAATCTAACAGTTCAGCCTTATAGTGCTGGTAATGAGGTGATTAATAGTAAGTTTATATTGCAATTATTACAAACAATTTATGCTTGTCCTAATGGAATTTATAGATTGAGTCCAGATATCAAAGACTTGGTTCAGAGCTCCAATAATTTATCTAGAGTTTTGGTACAAGATGGAAAATATTCGATTCAATGCCTGACCAGAAGTTCTGTTGAAACAGAAAAGATGGATTTAGCTTTGGCAATAAAATCTACATTTTCATTGCTGCATGCCAATATTGTATATGGTGGATCATATCCAGGTTGGCAAGCCAGACCAGAAGCAGGAATTGTAAAAATGATGACTGCTTTATATTCTACATTACATGATGGAGAAATCCCATTAGTCAATGCTTGTCATGCTGGATTAGAATGTGGAATCCTCGGAACGAATTATCCGCAAATGGAAATGATTTCTTTTGGACCGACCATTCATGGTGCGCATAGTCCAGATGAAAAAGTATCTATTGCATCCGTAGAAAAGTTTTGGGCTTATTTATTGGAAACCCTGAAGAGTATTCCAGTTGCTGCATAGCATTTTGAATACCTATCCATTTGTCCCATAATTAATATTATGTTAAGTACATATTTGGCCTTTTTACCTACTACTACAACTTCATGAAAAAAACATTTCTGTTCCTTTTCCTTTTTCAAGTTAGTGCTATTGCGTTTTCACAAGTTGGCGTATGGACTTGGATGAAAGGCAGTAACTTATCCAATCAAGCTGGAAATTACGGAGTCAAAGGCGTTCCTTCCCCTACCAATATTCCTTCCAATAGATATCAAGCTGCTTATTGGCGAGATTTGCAAGGAAACTTTTGGATTTTTGGTGGAAGTTCTAAAGTTGGATTAAATGTTGAATCTTATAATGACATGTGGAGATATTCCGTTGCCACCAATCAATGGACTTGGATCAGCGGTCCACAAACAACAGCAGATCCAAATGGAGAATTTGGTACGCAAGGCATTCCTTCTGTCAATAATTATCCAAGCGCCCGTGGCAATGGTTCCATTTGTTGGGTCGATAATACAGACATGTTTTGGTTATTTGCTGGCGATGGCGTGGATGCGCAAAATAATTCTGGCATATTAAGCGACTTATGGAAATTTAATCCAACAACTTTTGAATGGACTTGGGTCAAAGGAAGTAATTTAATTAATCAACCTGCAGTATATGGTTCTATGGGCATTCCAAATATAGCCAATACCCCAGGTGCCAGAAATGAAACGCAATCTGGTTGGGTGGATAATTCGAATGATTTGTGGATGAGCGGCGGCAATAACAGTACAACTGCTTTTTTCAATAACGATATGTGGCGTTACCACATCGCAACCAATGAATGGACATGGATGAAAGGTCCGAATGTACCAAACAACGTTGGCAATTATGGAACCATGGGTGTAGAAACCGCAACCAATATGCCTCCCGCAAGATGGAGTTATACCAAGTGGAAAGGTTCAGATGGAAGTTTATATTCCTTTGCCGGTAAAACAATTCTAGGTTCTTCCAACGATTTATGGCGTTATTCTCCTACTACAAATAATTGGACTTGGATAAGTGGTAGTAGCACTGCAAATGATGTTGGAAATTATAATATCCATTGTTCACCCAATACCACAAACTATCCTCCATCTAGATATGAAAATCAAACTTCTCAAACCATAGGCTGCTCCGATGTATTTTGGACTTTTGGCGGAAGAAGTTTCACCTTCAATAATTTCAATGATTTATGGATTTATAATACACTGACCGACGAATGGACTTGGGCAAGTGGAAACTCTACACCGAATAGCGCTGGTAGCTTTGGAACACAAGGAATCGCCTCTGCTTCAAATATGATTTCGGCACGATTTGGTGTTTGTATGTGGACAGATACCGCCAATAATGTTTGGTTTTTTGGTGGACAAGATGGATTAAATTATATGAATGATATGTGGCGCTATCAACCAGACACAACTTGCTTTAGCGCTCCCCTTGTTGCATCATTCACTTTGTTGCCTCCTGTGGATACAATCATTTGTTATGGAGATACTGCGGATGTATTTATTCCTGCTACTGCCACGGTTTCTTGGACGCCATCAACAGGCGTTTATCCAAATGCAGACACATCAATTTTACATTTTGTTACTACTTCCAATACCACATATACCTTAACTGGCGTGGATGCTGGTATTTGTCCCGGTATTGATACCTTGGTATTTTCATTGACCATTAATTCTGCCAATAATCCAGTTTTAATTCCACCAGTGGATACTGTAATTTGTCAAGGTGAAATAACCAGCATGACTTTAGATCCAGCATTAACAGTGAGTCTGTTACCTACACAAGGTGCGTCTACCAATACAGATACCTCCATGTTATCGTTTAGTCCAAATGCCACTACCACTTATACACTCATTGGCAAATACGATATTTGTTCTCAACCAGACACGATACAATTTACTATAGTGGTTATTCCTAAAGACATTGTAAATCTCAATCCGCCGAGTCCTTTATCCATTTGTGTAGGACAAAATACAACAATGAGTTTAGATCCATCCTATAGCATAAGCTACTCCCCTAGTAATTTTGTTACACCTAACAGTGATACTTCTGTATTGACTTTCAATCCATTGAGTACAACCAATTATACGGTTACTGCAGTTTCCAATGGTCCTTGTCCCGTAACGATAATTCTGCCATTTACTATAACAGTCACGCCTATTTCCACCGTTAATATTCCGCCTATTCCAAACACAACTATTTGTGCTGGAAGCAGCTACCAATTGAATGTCAACAATACATGGCATATTGTGGTCAATCCAATGAATGGCGTGAGTTTCAATAGTGATACATCAAAAATCAGTTTCGCACCGAATACAATTACCACTTATACCGTTTATGCAGACGCTGGTAACTGTTCCATTCCGGATAGCACAAGTTTCACGATAGACGTACAACAGAGTCCAGTTGCGGCTTTCGACCTCTCGCCTACTATTGCGCCGTTGAAAGACGCCATCTTCACCTTAACTAATCAATCGACCAATGCCCTCACCTATGATTGGTTATTGAATGGCATTTATTTTTCAAACCAAGTAAATACGAGCAAAAAGATCAATCAAGTTGGTGAGTTTTGCTTTTCATTAATTGCGAAAAATGCGAATGGCTGTTTGGATACTGCTACCAATTGCGGCAGTGTAACAGAAGATCCATCTTATGTGTTTTTCCCAAATGCTTTCACACCGAATGGAGATGGTAAGAATGATGAATTCAAACCCGTATCCAATAATATCGTATTTAAAGCATTCATTATTTATGATCGTTGGGGCACTGAAGTATTCAACAATAACACCGGTTTATGGGGATGGGATGGCAAATTAAAAGGAGTAGAATTACCTTCGGCTGTGTATTATTACTATTTTAAGTATAGCATAAAAGGCAAGGAAGAAATCAAAAAAGGGGACGTGACATTGTTGAGATAAAGCAACAGTTTATTCCCGTAAAAGAAAACGAGTCACTACTTTCTGCAATTCCCGCCAAATAATCAACCTCGTCAAGGAGTGACTAAAAGCTTCCTCACTGAGTGCCACTTCCTTCAATTTTTTTTCGTCCACATCCACTTTGTACAAGATGTCCGAAATGGAAGTATTGGTTTGTAACATGCGATCTATCTTGGGTTGCAACTGATCAAACAGCTCTTGATAGGCAGATTGAATATTCCCACTAAAAGTAATGTCAATAGCATAGGCACTTAAATCTTTTTGAATTTGCGCTACACAATCCCGAATAAGTTCTTCTTTATTGAACCACGGTTTGAGATCTGTATTCGATAATTTTGGCAGGCTTTGCATACTTTTTTTTACTTTTAGAGAATCCTAAATTGAAGGTACTACATGTATTTCGAGATAAATACTGTAGCGTATTTTTTGAAAAAAAATTAATGCTTACGATTATATACTGTAGCGTATTTTTTGAAAAAAAATGAATGCTACTGGTGTAATACTGTAGCGTATTTTTTGAAAAAAAATGAATGCTACAGTAGGGCGGCACACACGCTATACGTTCCAATCTTTTTGCTGCAAAGCCAGCAAAAAGGATTTCCACTTCTATCGTTGCCGCAATGCAGTCACCAAATAAAGCTTTCCCTCTCCTACTATATTCCGTTTTTATCTCTTTATTATTCATTGGGAAATTTGGATGGAAAATCATTTCAAACTAGAAGATAGAAAGAAGTTAATTGTATAACTGCTTCAATGCGAAAATAGTTACTGTATTTTTTAATGCTCATGAGCAAACCTATAAGGTTTCTAAAACCTTATAGGTTTGCCTCCTACTGCTTCTATGCGAAAATAGTGATTGTATTTTTTAACGAACCCTTATAAAAAAATGCAACTATCATAAACTTGCAAGAATTATTTTTGAATTCTTAAATATTTTAATCATGAAAAAGACAATCTATACCTGCATGCTATTGCTTTCCACTTTTACAATAACAAATGCCCAAGTAAAATCCAAAGCGGCTAAACCAGCACCAGCGGCGGCTGCGCACAAAGTAGCACCGTCTGTACCGGATATGCCAGCTAACCCA
The DNA here is from genome assembly GCA_945878115.1 of Chitinophaga pinensis. GTDB lineage: Bacteria > Bacteroidota > Bacteroidia > Chitinophagales > Chitinophagaceae > OLB11. Next base: position 20,160 of record CAMDVD010000033.1, read on the forward strand.
AAGGTCAAAATGGTATTCACCAAAGATGTCATCAATTATGGTACAATCCCACACTACTCTAATGGAGGTCGCGATTTTACTTTCAAAAATACAGGCACTGAACCATTGATTATTACTAAGTGCGAAGGTTCATGCGGATGCACCGTTCCTACTTGGCCGAAAAAACCAATCAAACCAGGAGAAACAGGCGTAATTACCGTTAAGTATGCAACGGATAGAGTTGGCGCTTTTGAAAAAGAAATTACCGTACATTCTAACTCTACCACACCAACTAAAGTCATTAAAGTTAAAGGTGTGATTTCTGCCGAGCCGAAAACATTACCTATCGGTGTTGAGCAATATGACAATAATAAATAAATGAAGGAAGGCTTCGCTTGGAGCGAAGCCTTCCTTTTAATCATCATACTTCGCTTAGAGCAAAGCCTTCCTTTTTCTACCCTATTCTACATGTGAAACACTGTTTTCGAATACATTCTTACTGTTCATTTTTGTTTCATCAAGCTCTCCTTCCCAACGTGCGACCACTGCACTTGCAATACAATTTCCCATTACATTCACACTAGTTCGTCCCATATCCATGAGGGCGTCAATACCAAGTATGATATACAAAGGCCATTCTTGCATTCCAAAGGAGGCAACGGTTCCAAGCAATATCACAAAGGATGCGCGAGGTACACCAGCAACACCTTTGCTGGTAATCATTAAGGTGAAGACAATAAATAATTGTTGACCAAAACTTAAGTCCATGTGACATGCCTGCGCCACAAAAATGCTGGCTAAGGACAAATAAAGTGTAGTGCCATCCAGATTAAAACTATAACCAAGTGGCATGACAAAGGAAACTATTTTACGAGGCACACCATATAATTCCATATTCCGCATCGCTTTAGGCAAGGCACTTTCAGAACTTGCCGTGGCAAATGCCAATGTAAAAGGTTCAGAAATAACCTTGAACATATTTTTAATATTGAGTCTGAATAAATAGCAAACTGGAATGAAAACGAGCAGAACAAAAACAGTTAATGCACCATACAAAGTAAGCACCAAATAGATGCCATTCAACAATACCTTTAATCCCATTTTACCTACGGTATAAGCGATTGCACCACCTACACCAAATGGTGCGAAGTACATAATAATATTGGTGAATTTAAACATCACTTCCGCTAAAGATTCTGAAAAATCCAACATCGGTTTGCGTAATCTATCGCTCAACATCGCCAAAGCAATTCCGAAAATAATACTGAAAATAACGACCTGTAATACTTGTCCTTCCACAACAGACTTTGCAATATTATCTGGAAAAATATGTAGCACCATATCTTGCCAAGTTTGCTTTTGAATGGGAGGCATTTCTTGTTTGGTATCTGCTGGTAATGCAATACCAACACCAGCCTTCGTTAAATTAATAGCTGCAAGTCCGATGAATAAAGCACAAGTAGTTGCTATATAAAAATACAGTATAGACTTCCAAGCAATACGACCCACTTGTTTGAGATTAGAATGTCCAGCTATGCCAAATACCAAGGTGGCAAAAATGAGCGGTGCGATAATGGTTTTAATTAATTTCAAAAAGACTTTACTCAGAACATCCAACTGTAAAGCTATCTGCGGAAAATCATATCCTATTTCGATACCGATGAGCATGGCAATCAGTATCCAAGTTGGTAATTTCTTTTTCCAGATACCAAAATAAATGAGGAAACTCAAACCCACAAATCGAAACAACATAAGTGTGTCATCAGAAAAAACTGGGAAATAATTTTGTAGTATATGGCATCCCAAAACAAATACAGAAGTGCATACTACAAACAAGGAAAGATATTTATTTTTCATGTCGATTTTATTGATCCATCAAATATAATATTTGCAAGTACATTATTCATGAATTGAAGTTAAACTATATGGATATGGGTTGAAATGCTGCACCAGTAAAGGCTAGATTATGCTTTGCTATTGCTTTCTATAAAGGAATATTCGATTAGTTTGCTAAAAGCAAAAGAATATTACTTCGGAGCGAGGGACGCTGCGAAGAACGGGGCTGTTGGAGATGTTATAGTGCAGCGCATCTCGAACTATAGATAAAAAACGATTTTTAATCGTATGTAAGCAGAATGGTTCCCTACCAACCAATTTAATTTCGGTTGGTGGGACACCAACCGATAAGGTGTAACATGTAGAAGATCGCTAAATCATGTCATCCCTACGGGATTATAATGTTCATTGAACTGACTGAAGCAAGAATGTCGCATTACCATATGCGTTTGCCTTCTTGTGCCTTACTATTCGAAGTGTTTTTATTAGGCTGGCGCAAGAATGGCGCGTTGCCTTTGGCGTTTGCCTTCTTGTGCCTTTTTATTCGAAGTACTTTTGTTGAGCTGGCACTGGGCTGTTAGAGATGTTAGCGCAGCGCATCTCGAACTGTAGATAAAAAACAATTTTTAATCTTGTGTAAGCAGAATGGTATCCCACAACAATACGCATAATCCTTAAATCCTAATAAAATACGCGCCCTTGGCTAATCAACCTAACAAATCAATTGCCCGATTCAACACCATCTGCGTTATCCTTTTGTTCAATTCTTTATGGTACATGCAATAAGTTGTGTATTCAGAGATCTCCAATTGCCCAAAAACCATCCCAACAATTTCACTTTTAAACAGTTGATCTTTGGTTAGAAGTGAGGTAAGTGCATCTTTTCTCATCTTTGGAGTAAGCACATTCCAGTCAATTTTCAAGGTTTTCAGTTGGGTGCTAATATGCGCCATCAACAATTCGCTTTGCATTTTTATAATGGGACGCAATACACTATTCTGAAAGGCTTCTGCAGGAGTGCTTAAGCCGTTCACGATAGCAGTAGACAATATAGGTCGAACTTTACTAGGATTTTCCATACAATTCGCCTAAAATTTCATCGTTGAAGGTGATGCCTATGTCTAACTTGCGTTTCGACAATTGTTTATATTCTACCAAGCCCCAAAGCAATAATTCTTTTAAGAATACGGTTTCTTTTTCATCTATCTCAGCCGTGTATTCGTCTAAAACGGCCTGTATCGGTTTTATTCTGTTTAGTTGGGCCTCATAGTCTTCATCGCTGGCATCATTGGGCAATTCGAAATTGCTGTTTTCAATAAACCATTGCACTACTGCATCAAATTCATCGGGAGCACTTGGCTTTTTTAGTTTTTTAATCGGGCGATAGTTATAATCAAATAGTGTTTTTACCGCTGAACCAATCAAATGATACGCTACGTTTTCCGAACCCAGTTGCTCGCCTTCATATACCAATTCTACTTTTCCGGTAATGGCCGGCAAAATGGCATCAAAATCGGCCATGCGGATGGAAGTTGATGTCGCTCCGTTTTGCAACATACGAATTTCAGCCGCCGACATCAGGTTTTCATACATCGTAATGCTCATGCGCGCCGAAACACCGCTGTTGGCATCTATATATGCAGATTTTCTAGCTTCAAATACAATTTGCTCCAAAAGGGTTTTTGCGGTTTCAGGCATAAAAATGTTTTCGTTTTTAGCCTCAGAAATTATTTCTTGTTGGGTAATTTTTTTCGCCACTTCGATACTTTTGGGGTAGTGTGTCAAAATTTGCGAACCAATTCGGTCTTTTAATGGGGTCACTATACTGCCACGATTGGTATAGTCTTCCGGATTGGCCGTAAACACAAACTGCACATCCAAGGGTAAACGCATTTTGAACCCACGAATTTGTATATCGCCTTCTTGTAAAATATTGAATAATGCCACTTGAATGCGGGCCTGTAAATCCGGTATTTCATTAATCACAAAAATGCACCGATTCGCACGAGGAATCATGCCATAATGAATAACGCCTTCGTCGGCATACGTCAATTTTTGTGTGGCCGCTTTGATGGGGTCTATATCGCCTATTAAATCGGCTACACTTACATCGGGTGTGGCTAACTTTTCGTAAAAGCGCTCGTTGCGGTGCAGCCATTCAATAGGCATTTGAGCGCCTTTTTCTTCTTTGAGCGTTTTCCCGTAACTTGAAATCGGACAGAACGGATCATCGTTGATGGGCGACCCGGCAATCACAGGAATATATTCGTCGAGTAAGCTTACCATTGAGCGGGCAATACGTGTTTTCGCCTGACCGCGCAAACCCAACAAATTGATGGCGTGCTTGGCCAAAATGGCGTTTTTTAATTGCGGAACTACCGTTTCTTCATACCCAATGATGCCTTCAAAAACAGCTTGCTTGTTTTTTAATTTGTCAATCAAATTATTACGCAATTCGTCTTTGATGGAGCGCGACGTATAGCCTGCTTTTTCTAAATCGCCAAAGGTTTTTATCTTGCTTACGTTCATGTTATCGGATGTTTCGTTTTTTGTTTTTTTCGTAATCTTCAAATATCATTTGTCCCAATCCTTTTAAGCCCGTGTAGAAGGCCTTGCCTTGATTGGCTTCGGTGAATTGTTCTACAAAAGTTTGTAAATAGGGATCGTCGGCAATCATAAATGTGGTAATGGGAATACCAATTCTACGTGCCTCTTTGGCTTTATTTAAGCATTTGTCCACGATGAAGGAATCCAACCCATTACTGTTTCTGTAATGCTCACCGTTAGGCAGATTCAAGCAACTGGGTTTACCGTCCGTAATCATAAAGATTTGACGGTTGGCTTGTTTTTTTCTACGCAAAATATCCAAGGCTAAGTCTAGCCCTGCCACTGTATTGGTGTGGTAAGGACCTACCTGTAAATAAGGTAAATCTTTCACCTGAATGGTCCATGCATCGTTCCCAAAAACAAGAATGTCTAGACTGTCTTTGGGGTAACGCGTCTGAATCAATTCGGCCAAAGCCATGGCTACTTTTTTTGCAGGCGTAATGCGGTCTTCGCCATATAAAATCATGCTATGACTAATGTCAATCATCAACACGGTACTCATTTGTGCGGAGTGGTGGGTGTCGTGCATTACCAAATCCTGTTCCGTCAAACGAAACTCGTCGATGCCATTGTTGGCAAAAGCGTTTTTCACACTTTCGGTTACGGCTATTTGGTCGATGCTGTCGCCGAAAGCGTAGGGGCGCATTTCGCCAGTTTTATCGGAGCCTGCGCCCGTGTATTTGGTTTTGTGGTCGCCGCGTCCTGATTTTTTTAAGTCCCCAAAAATTTGGTCTAAAGCGCGTTGCCGAATGGACTGCTCGGTTTTAGCGGTAATTATCAAGCCTTCACCAGGCGGCTTTTGTTCATCGTCTTTAATATAGCCGTGTTTTTTCAAATCCTCCACGAAATCGTCCATGGTATATTCGTTCGAGAAGAGCTTATATTCTTCGTCCAATTGTTGCATCCAATCTAAAGTCTCATCCACATCACCTGCTGTATGCACAATCAATTCCTGAAAAATTTCCAGCAAACGCTCAAAAGGTGTACGTTCTGGTTCCTCGTATGGATTAAAAACAAAGCCCGATTTGTTTTGGAATTTCATGGGTTTCTTACTGATTCTCGACCGATGGTTTTCGGCGCATGTTTAGTTGGATGCAAAGGTAAGGTCTCTTTTAGGGAAATAGCTGAAGAATCGAAAAGAATTCAGTTGTCTAGAGTCGAAGAAAGTTAAACTGTGGTTTATAAATGAAGAAATATGTTCGTAGTAGATTTCATTTGTAGCCATACACCGAAACTTTGTTCAACACGCGTATGTCTGTTAGCTGCCAACGTTTTTGGGATTGGGGAAGGTGGGGTTTAGGAAGTACAAAAATCCTTACTATTCGATGTGTTTTTTAGGCTGTAGAAAGAATGTCGCTTTACTATATGCGTTTGCCTTCTTGTGCCTTACTATTCGAAGTGTTTTAGGGCTGGCGCAAGAATGGCGCGTTGCCTTTTGCGTTTGCCTTCTTGTGCCTTACTGTTCGAAGTACTTTTGTTGAGCTAGCACTGGGTTGTTAGAGATGTTAGCGCAGCGCATCTCGAACTGTAAATAAAAAACGATTTTTAATCGTATGTAAGCAGAAAGTTCTATTGGTTGGTGTCCCGCCAACCAATTTAATTTCGGTTGGTGGGACACAAACCGATAGGGAATCGTGTGGGCAATACGAAACATGTAATAGGAATTTCAAAAGCGTAAATCCATTCACCCACATCCACCACCCTACTTCATTATCTAACATAGGTCAAGGTGGACCTTTTTTTTGTGTATTAATATTGGCATTCTAAATATTCTATCATGCAACGTATCATCACTACCGCTTCCAACACAGACCAGAAACCCTTACTACAACATCGATTTATTTGCTTGCTCTTTGCCATTTTTTTCACTTATTGGATGTATGGTTGGCTTACTTGTTTGAATGTAGAAGATTGGATTATAGAGAACCTATTAGTAGTTATTTGCATCAGTTTAGTCATCGCTTCTCATAAATGGCATAGGTTAAGTGAATTCAGTTATTTGTGCCTATTCGTTTTTGTGATGCTGCATTTGTATGGCGCTTTTTATGCGTATACCAGAAATAACCTCGGGGAATGGTTGCGAGACACGTATCATTTAGCACGCAACCCTTACGATAGAATAGTTCATTTTAGTTTTGGTTTGTTGCTTGCCTACCCTATCCGTGAAATCTTGGTGAACAAATACAAGTTAACGGGAAATGCAAGCTGGTGGATGCCTATACAGTTTGTGTTTTCATTGGGCACTATATTCGAACTCATCGAATGGGGAGTGGCTACTTTCACCGATACCGAAACTGGCGAAACTTATGTGGCTACACAAGGCGATGTATGGGATGCGCATAAAGATATCATCTTAGCGCTTATAGGCACGACCATCAGTATGACCATATTGTATGGTATCAAACGAGGATACTTTACGCATCGTTCAAAGAACTTAGTTCTGACTAAATAATACCTCCACCATGTTGAGAATGTACGCATTGTTTCTTTTGTTTTTTATCCATTCGATTTGTCGCGGACAGTCGCTACAGGTTGAGAATCTAGTATTCGAAGGAGGTGGGTTAAGAGGCATTGCCTATATAGGCGCGTTGCAACAATTAGAAGAGTTTGGGATCGTTAAACAAATACACAGAGTAGGTGGAAATTCGGCAGGTGCCATCATGGCGTTGATGGTTTCTTTGGGCTATACTGCAGATGAAATTTATGTAATCCTAAGCAAGGTAAAGCCTTGGAAAATGAAGAATGGGCATTTCCTTTTTATGGGTCTACGGTATAGTTTGTCGCATCATTATGGCTGGTATAACAGCAGAAAAATCAACCACCTTTTAGAAAAGATAATTGCAGACAAGACAGGTAATGCAGACATCTCATTTGCTGAACTTACAGCAAGCGGATACAAGGAATTGAGCGTGATGAGTACCTGTGTAACTAAACAAAAAGCGATGGTATTATCTGCCAAAAACTATCCGAATATGAAAGTCAAGGACGCGGTACTGATTTCCTGTTCGGTACCAATTGTATATCAAGCTGTATTTGTAGATAGTGTTGGAAAAATCTATACACATCAAAATAAGCAAGGTAATTTGGATATTTTTATAGACGGACTTATTACAGGCAATTATCCCATTTCTATGTTTGATGGTCTACAAATCGAAGCGCCCAATAAGGTTATCCGAATTCCAAATTACAAGACATTGGGTATCCAAATCACATCTGAAAAACAAATGCAAAATGACAATTTGGGTAATGGGCTTTTGGATTGGCAAGTAACTGGATTCGGTGATTATATGAAGGCATTAGTTTGCTATATTTTTGAAAGCCTCAATCGGCAAACGATGACATGTGCAGATTGGGAACGCACCATATCTCTACCTACCTTGGGCATCGGACCACAGTTGAAAAAACTGAACCCCGAAAAAACCATCGAACTTATTAGGGCTGGAAAAGAATTTACAAGGAAGTATTTGGAAGAACGTGAGGGGAATATTTTGTAGTACCATGCTCTATTTATTAAACAATTTCAGTCATAAAGCTTATATCCAAATTATAAATATCTTCACATAAATTTTCCAAACAAAAGAATTTTACAATTAGTTGTCGATTTATATCGACTGAAAATTCCACCTTCATCTTTACAACACCTTTCGGCTTAGCAGGTAAATTGTACAAACAGACACCACTACTATATCCATTCTTGCTCTTGAAAGGAGGAAGTGGAACATGAGCAGCTCCAACATGGATAAGAGTCGCACAAGTTGTTTGATTATCTTCAGAAGTTGTTAAATCCTTAGTAATCTTAAGAGGCAAAGTTGCACCTTTTGGCACACCAAGGAGATACTTGCCACCCTTAATTCCAACACTAATTGAGTTTGTGAGTTGAATTATTTGAACTAACGAATTGTCAACTGCTATTTTTTGAATATCAATATTTTCAGGGGCTAATTCAAAAGCCATTTTCGCAAAAAAATAATTTTTCGTATCCAAGGCTTGATAAATTAAATCATTAGCCAAATAGTCTTTATTGCTTAGCATGTCGTTTGTGGCAAATTTATCAATCGAAAAGTAATTGATAATATCTATTAGTTTAAGATTGAGTTTTAACCTTCTAAATTCATCAACAAAAGCGTCGATAGTATTTTTATCATTAGTCAACACAACAATATTCTCTCTATTTTTATTCTCAGCAAAGTATGTCCAATTGTAAGAACCGTTAATTAGAACCTCATTGTCAATTATGCAAAATTTATGATGTATTGGATTGTCATTATTAGAGAAATAGAATTTTCCTCCAAGGTCTATGAATCTCTGAAAATTGAGCCCTTCCAACCTATTATTTACATAATCATTAAAAACTATTAATTCAACCTTAACCCCTTCTTGCAACTTCTGACATAGCTTTTCAAATAGTTCCAAGTTTGTGAACCAGTACATTGCCACCTTAATATCTAATTTAGCTTTTTCTAAAAAATCAATTAATGTAGCTCTGATATTAATAAAGTAAGGGGTTACCATTTTTTAATCTCTTATAGTTGTTCAAAAAAGACTACCAACAGTAGAGTGAAAACCTACTCTTCGCATTTCACAAATCTAATAAAGTAATGCCAAGTTTTTCAGTCTTAAAATCGGGTGTGAAGCTTTCAACATATTTCAGGAATTTAAGAGATCGAATAGGCTTTGGATGCTTTGAATTAGATTGGCTTGTATATTTATACTTCGGGATGCCGCAGAATTGAATATCCCAAAGAGCGAAGTTCATTTTTATTCCTTGTAAAATGTCGGTTGAGTCTTTTCAGGAATTATCAATTCTCCACTTAGATTTGGCAATCCCTTCTTCATTGTTTCAATGTCTTTGCCAGAAGTGTCTACAAAATACCAATTTTTACCATTGTCGATTGAAATTGCTATTAATGTTGATTTAGATATAAGTCTCCCATTTGGAACTTTCATTTCAATTGTTTGAGGCACCGTACATTGTAGTTCATTTCGAATAGTAATTATTTTTGAGGGTTCTCCAATGGTTACATGTAGAAATTCTACCCCACTGGATTGCATTTCTTTTGTCCCATTTTCCATTACTTCAACCATCTTCTGCTTTCCTCCCATCATGTCTATAATTTTGGGATATGTATACTTACAGAATGATATAAAGTCCTTCTTAAGGAGAAGTTGGCTCATCATTTCTGCTTGTTTTTTAATTGTGTTTGAGTAGTCGATATTTCTTGTCTGTCCATTACAAACAAAGAAAAAAAGGGATAAGAAAAATATTGTCACTATTTGTTTCATAGGTATGTGTTTTTTAAATGACGCCTAACTTACTTACACTCGATACAAACATTCAGATGGAGAACAAAAAGTATTGATAGCCAGAGTTCAAAGTTTTGTAAGCATTTATCAAATATACTCAATTCGGTTTTACAAAGTATTGAATGGAGATTTATCTTTTGAAGAGGGAGTTTGCTTAATGGTTCAAAGAAGCTTTTTTATTTATACTTGATCTGTTATTACTCATACTTAAATCTGATTTAATTCAAAGGCATATTCATAACTGATGACGTTCCTATCTTTTTCGTTTTTTTGCCAAGCTTCTTCCAAATGACTTAACTCAATAATGTCATTGGTGCTTGTAGATTTAAATACAGTTGCCACTTTCTCTAGCACAGCCAACTCTTCTTCTGAAAATAAATCTGCTTTAAAATGTCTCTCCTTTTTTGCTTTGAATTGTTCACCTGTATATCCTTGCGGAAATTCTGTGGTGTAAATATCGATTACCTCTTTGTTGACTAAATATTCAAATATGCTTTGAAAATTATTTGGAACAGGGCCCATATCTATGGCTTTGTAACGAACTCCACTGATAGAAAAACAACTTCGTTTAAACATTAAAAAATCGGCATAAAATAACAGCTTATTCATTTTGGTTTTAAAGGGTTCAATCTGTTCTGAAAAATATACCACCATTTCTGTAAACTTTTCAAAATTAGGATTTCTGTATCCTGAATAAATATCTGCTAAATGATTGCCTAACAAATACTCTTTGAAATTCAAATTGAAAATATTGCGCTGTCTTTCCTCTAGCAATGATTGTGCTTTCTGCACGTACTTAGCTTTCACTTTGTCATCTATAGTTGCGCATAACTCCACCATATCTATGAATTTTTTGGGGTCGTCAACCATCTGAATTAATTTAGCATTAGCAGCACTAGGCATCTCACCAGCTTCGTATTGGCGGTAGCTGTTTACACCGAAGCCTAAAATTTCGGACATCTTTGCAGCAGGCAAACCAAACTTTTCTCTTATTCTACTGATTTCATCTGGAAATGGAATGTTGAATTTGTCTCGGTATTGGTTATATACCTGATTCATATTCACTTCATCCAATGCAGTGGTCGTAAATTGTTCTCCACTATCCTTGCATTTGTAATAATGAAAAACAATTTCAAACGTTTCCTTTCTAAAATCCATCGACCTACGTTCTTTGTTCAATGTCATTTCTTTTCCTGTGATTGGGCTTTTCATATTGAATCTATTTTAAAGGATAATGCATTTTGTGTTGAGCCAAATGAAAGGAAATACATATTACACTGCTGCTCATGGCACCCATTGTAATTTTGATATACACTTCCTTCTTTTTAATTGTTTTTCCAAACACCCACATATTGGCGCCACCATACAGCATTTCTTGGAGAGGACCTTCGCTATAATCTTTTGTTTCGAGTGTTTCCAGTATGGTTTTTCGTTCAATAGGGCGAAGTTCTAAATCTACCAAAGCTTGTGCATTTTTCCCTCTGTCATCTCGAAAGAGAACATCCCAGAATTTCATTTTTTCTTTGAAATCTTTTAAAAAAGCCGCTACTTCGGGTTCTGCGCTCATGTTGATATTTGGAAGTACGAATGTAATACCGATTTTTATAATTGCAACTATAAAGTTGAATTAATAAATAATATAATCCATTTAAAAACTATAAAGTTGATTTCAAGGTATTAGCAAGCCAAGTTCGCTGGCCTTTTTTATAATACTCAACTGTAAGCAACCCATTATTCTATCATCAACTTCTGTGTAAAGAACTTAGTCTCTGATTTGATGCGCACATAATATTGTCCTTTGGGGAAAGAAGCAATGTTGATGGAATAGGTATGGAGTGGTAGACAATGGTCTTGATGATACACTACCCTAGCAAAAATATCCAGCAGTTCAATTGTATAATGTGGAGCCAATGGATTTACGGATTGTATGAAAATAGTCTTGTCGGCTGGATTAGGAAAAAGTATCCAATCCTTTTGTGTCGCTACTTCCTGCATACCAACACCACTTTGACAGAATGAAGTGCCGCCAACAAGGGTCGTCATTTCATTGCATAAATAATTGTAATTCGTAAGATCGGTGGTGGTTAGATTGCCATTCAATAAGTTCGTACTTTCTAATGGGTCTGCAGATAGATTATACAATTCTTCGGCACCATAATCGAACTTAATGAGCTTATAATTTCTATTGCGCATTCCTTTACCATCGGAGCTATCCGTAGTTAGTTTGAAAATTTCGCTAAATACCCAAGGCCTTATACTATCACTTACATTTTTAATAATCGGCTGTAAACTTTTACTATCTACTGGCTTGGATGTTGGTATTTGTGTCTGCCAATTGGTATAACCAAAATTTTCTACTATCGTTGAAAATAAGTCGGTCGTATTTACCAATGCATCACTTACTCTTCCCTTATTTACCACAGAAGGTCCAGCAATAATTAGTGGTACATGCACTCCATATTCATACACAGTTCCTTTGGCTTTAGTAAGGTCTGCTATCTGTGCTGTTCGTGGTGTATTGCCATTGTCGCCTATAAAAATAATATCGGTGCTATCCTTTTTATTCAATACTTGTAAACTATCAAACAGTCGACCTATTTCATGATCCATGGCTTGTAGCATGGCTTTAAAATATTGCTTCGGTTGAGCGTTAATATCGGCTGGTGTTCCACTTAGTGTTGTATAATTATGCAAGCCTGCAGGCGGTAAATGCAAAGGTTCGTGTGGTGCATTAAATGCTAACCAAAGAAAAAATGGATGACTTGGATTTTGTGCTTTCAACCAACTGACTGCATTATTTACATTTTCGATTGTGGCATACGTGGTGATGGTACTTGCTACGCCATTTGTATATTTTGTCCAATTGGTAAAGTTAGGCAATTGCCCGATGAAAGGTCCTTCAAACCAATCATAACCAAGCGCTTGCGGACTCATTAAATTAATGGCTGGAGCAGGTTGTTTTAAATGCCATTTTCCAATATTTGCTTTTGCTATATTGGCATTATACACTTTTAATAATTTGGGTATTGAAATTTCAGCTGTATCAATTTGATTGCTTCCACCTGTTCCGCCTACTATCCCTCCTACTCCAGTTCTGAAACTATATCTACCTGTAAGTATCGTGGTTCTTGTGCTGGAACAAACTGGATTGCTATACAAATTTTTGAACCGAATACCTTTGGCTAATAAACTTCTGATATTGGGTACATCTACCGTATCTACATGGTTTTCATAAAATCCAAAGTAGTCAGGACTCAAATCATCTGCAATAATGAGGATCGTATTACGTTGAGCAAAGCCATTTAATGTTAAAAGGAGTGCTAAGCAAAGGCAATAGAAATATTTTGACATGTTTATTTTTTTCTATAAAAAATTCTACACCCAAAACTTTCTGAAATAGGTAAGCTTACTTTTTTATGATTAAGTAATTCATTTACTGCATTTGCAATATATGGTTTTGCTAAAGTTGGATGTTCGCCATTGTCATCAATTGCACCTTTGTATTTGATCACATATCCATTGTTTTCTTTCCAAATGACAAATGCCATAGGTGTATGTTCGGCGCCAAATTGCTTGCCAACTTCTTGTGTTGCGTCTTGTACATAAGGAAAATTAAATTTATCCTTCATGGCTTTTTTTTGCATGAGCGGAAAGGTTTCATCTTCGTACAACAAAGTATCCATGCTATTGATAGCAATTAATGGCACATTGAGTTTAGAATATTTGATACTTAAATCGTTCATTCGTTTGCTATAGAGTTTGGCAAAAGGACAATGATTGCAAGTAAAAATGATGATGAAGCCTTTGGCATTTGTATAATCCTTGGTAGATACAAATTTGCCATTGACGCTTCGTAAATTAAAATCAGGTATGACACTAGCTTCATTGAAACTGCATACAATCAAAAAAAGAGAAAAAGCGAATAGAAAGGTTATACTTTTTTTCATTGTATTAATTGACAGTAAAAGTGGTAGTAATACTTTTTTTACTTTTATTTTCAATGATGGATACATGATAAACACCTTTGCTAAGATGGCTAATATCTATGCCATTGCCTAGTTCTGGTTTTGGCAACATTAATTTTGTTCTGCCCATGGCATCTAAAATAGTGACATAATACGCTGATTGATTTGGATCTTTAAATTCAATAAACAATTTGTCTTTAGCAGGATTAGGATAGATGAAAATTGGAATGTCTACTTGATTGATGTCGTTCACTGCACTAGGATTGGCAACTACAAATTGTCCCATCATACCTTCATCTTCGTGTAAACTGATATGACAATGGTACATGAAAGGATGTAAGGCATCTGCATAGTCTTCAAATTTGGCAATGAATTTTACGACAGTATTGGTATTTCCTGTTTTACCCGGAATGAATACTACATCTTTCCAACCTGCTTGTGCGGCAACAGGTGCTACCCCATTCACAGAAATAATATTAAACTCGACATCATGTATATGGAATGGATGTCCGAAAACAGAAGAGCTTGTAATTTCCCATATTTCAGTATTACCCAATGGCACTTGATATTCGTTGTAATTGATATCAAATAATTTATGGTTTATTATAAATGCATTCGGACCTAAGATACCTGGAACACCAGCACTATCGCTAATCGTAAGCTTACGAGTAATATTTGCATTAGCCGCATTGAGTACAGTATTTGTAGTCAATGTAGTTGGAAAAGTAGTGATTGGATTGGCCGTTTGTGCACCAATATTAAGATGTAAAATATTGAAATCAATATGGCCTAAATAATTTGCGAAGGGACCATTTGGAAAACTTTCGCCACCAGCTACGAAGCCACCCAATAAAGAGTTAAAGGCTTTTAAGTCTACAGTGGTTCCATTTTGTCCAGTACAATTTACCAAAATTTCTATTCGTTCACCAGCATGCAAAATATATTTTGTAACACTAACAGGTGCATCTAACAAACCACCATCAGAAGTAATGATAGAAAAGCTTCTTCCATCGCTAAAGCCTATATTGTAACTGCGTTCAATTGCACCATTCAAAATTCTGAATCGAAGTACTTGAGCAGGTACATTGTATTGTGCTCTCAAGGTCATATTCGTAAGCATGCTATCACCGTATGGCACCATCGAAATTTGATTAGAGGTATTAAAGTCTCTATCCGTAAGCACTAACGGAATATCATCCACACTATAAGTTCGAGGTAAAGCAAGGGCGCTTTCTACAGCATCTCGCACGATGATTAAACCACCAATACCTTTTGTGATTTGCTCTTCGGTCATTTCGTGCAAATGTGGATGATACCAATACGTTGCAGCATTATTCGTAACTGTCCAATAAGGTTGCCATACTGTGTTTGGTGGAATAACTTGATGCGGCCCACCATCCATTACTGCCGGCAAATGCATGCCATGCCAGTGAAGTGTTGTGCTATCATTTAATTTATTCGTCACATTCATGTGTACTACATCGCCTTTGTTGATGAATAAGGTAGGTCCCCAAAATTGCCCATTGATACCACCAGTAATCGTTTGATTGCCAGTATTTATCATTTGTGCGAATGTGTCTTTAATGGTTAAGTTGAAATTTGTGCCAGATAAGGTATCTGGTATCCACATATTGTTGTATTGTGCTTTACATAAGTTGCTTCCCAATAGAAACAATACTAAAATAATTTTTACTCTCATTTTTTTCTAAATTTAGGAGTTTAGACGCGTTTCGGTTTATTATCCTTCGTTTTTTAATTTATTTATCTAAAGGCTAAAGAAAATACTTTTCATGTATACTTTATTTTTTTGTGTGCATGTATTTGATGTTACTAAATTATGGTGTAAATTATTTGGGCGGCATACACGCTATTCGTTCCAATCTTTTTGCTTCAGAGCAAGCAAAAAGGATTTCCACTTCTATCGTTGCCGCAATACAGAACAAACATTGAGTGTAGAAGATTAGCAACGTAAAATAATTAGATAAGTAGGCAGGGCTTGCAAAGTGTTGCCAGAAAAGGCAACCTGCTATTGATTCCAAAAGGACCATTCGATTAGTTTGCTACAAGCAAAAGAATATTACTTCGGAGCGTGAAGACTTTGCGAAGAACGAACGAATATCACTCCCCTTAGTCTCATTTTAAAGGATGAAATAATTTTCCAAAATCGTTGGATTGCAATACAAGAACTCTTTTTCGATCTGGTTCGAGAATAAATTTTTCGGCACAAACTACTGTCACTTGTCCGTCAGCGGAGAAGCTTATGCTTTGAATTTCTTTTCTATTGTCTTTGCTCATCACAACTTGTCTGTGTTTAGTCCAGTTAACACCGCCATCTGAAGTCAAAGAATAAATTAATTTACCTTCTTTTAATTCCCAAACAATAATACCATGCAGCTCATTAAACATATAGAATGATTCATTATTTAACAACCTAAATGAATTGCCATCTGTTCTACTTCCTGATTCAATAAATTTCCATGTTAAACCTCTGTCTGTTGTTCTGAATAACCAATTATAACTTGCATAACAGCCACCAGATTCCGTAAAAAAACCGGTGCTGTCATTGACAAAAAAAATGGAATTTGGAGGAGAACAATGTGCATGTTGTATGCTATCCATGTAATGTAAAATAGTATCATTTGTCAACCTATTTATTAATTCAATTGCATAGCGTTTGTTTTCATCTGCAGAACCGTTTGATGTTAACCGAATTAATTTCCCATTCGATAGAATTTGCTGGTCAATAAGTGTATTACTTTGCCCCCATGCAATGGAAGCAATACACATCAAAATCATTAAAGTTAAATTCCGTTTCATCGGGTAATAATTTTTTATTTGTTTGTCTATCTCATCAAATTCTGATTTTCAGAAATATAAACTTACCTCAATATGGTAATATCTCCTTTTTTAATTTGATTGGGTTTATTTGGATACTGATACTTTAGAATATAGCCATATACGCCAACAGAACATTTTACCCCTTTATACTCACCGTTCCAAGAATTGGATGGATTGTTCGTTGTAAAGATTTTTTCTCCCCAACGATTATAAATAAGCAATTCATATTTTTCAAATGGACAAGATGTCAATGGTAAAAAATAATCATTCACATTATCTTGATTAGGCGAAAAAACATTCGGAACACTTAATATACAAGCCGTATTATCGATGGTATTGCAATTTATTATTTCAATACTTTTTTGCAAAGTGTCCACACCACAATTGAATTGAACAATCGCACTAATATTGTACACTTTTGGTGTTGTAAATGGATGACTTGTATTTATTCCTATTGACGTGTTCAATACCCCACTACTAGGATCATCAAAGTTCCAATTGACGGAGAGTATTGGATAAGTTGAATTTATTTGAAATGGAGTTGGTCTACCTGCACAAGTATCAGTGTATGCTATAGTTCCTGTGCAAGGATCGGAATTACAATTGGTAATAGAAATGATAGTTGTATCCGTGAATAAACCACAAGGCGCGTCGACAGTGGTAGTGACTGCATAAGTACCAATAGAAGTAAACAGATGGGTTGGATTGACTGCGTTTGAATTATTATTTACGCCACTGGCCACATCACCAAAATTCCAATTGATGGTATTAATAATCGCTACTGTATTCATTGCAAAGGAGATATTATTCTGTACACAACTATCTGCGTAGTTAATGAATCCATCACAACATAAGCCCACAGATATCTTTCTGCAAATAGTCGTAACAGGCGAATTGGGTTCTTGAAAACTTACACAAACATTATATATGTTCGGCGAAGTAAAAGTATGTGTAGGAAAAGGGGAAGGACTTAAACCAGTAATTGTAATACTATCATTTATGCCACTGCTAGGGTCATCAAAATGCCAAAAAAAATAAGGCGAATTACTTGTTCCTAAAGCTTGAAGATTGAGGGTTAAATTTGAACAGGTATCTCCTGAAATTTTAATCCCTGTTATTTGCCCCGCCGAATACAAATGAAGGATAAGCAGGCAAATCACGGAGGTCAGAAATTTCATTAGGTCTATCTTTTAATTTGCGAATATATTTTATTTTGAATGACAATTGGCAGTTGTAGATAATGAAAAAAACTACCGTTGGCTATACTTAGGAATGATGCAGAGAACATTCCGAAAATATTGAATTGTCGGTTTGCAAAACCGCCGATAGCAATTCGACAATTTAAATATGAACAGGTCCAATCATCTCGAAGAGTTGAAGAGCTGTTTAGAAGTGAGCAATTATGTACTTCCCTACTGTGAACTTATTTCATCACCTTCTAAAAATTACTCGATACGCATCTGTAGTGAAATATTGATAGAAAGCTATTTCAAGCATATTTTTGTTTAGCAATTTTAATGTGCAATCATAAGGCGGCCAGTTTGCAGCTGTCCCATTGGTGTAGAGACTATCTTTCTCTAGTATAAAACTATAATTACCAACTCCATGCTTTATACCCTCTATTTGAACATAGTAATTTCCAACTTTCGAGAAACTAATTTGATATTTTGTAGAATCATCGATAATCCATTTTCCTAAAATATCACATACTGCAATTTTAGTATTGTTATTTGTGTCTCTTATTTCCTCCACACTTGATTGCGCTGTGGCATCATAATGTAACATCATGCTCATTAATAATAATCCCAAACCAGTTATTTTAATCATTGCGTTTTATTTAGTAATTGTGTTTCATCATGTGCATGTTTGCAAGTTTGAATATTTTAAATATACATTCAGTATTCTGCCACTTCAATCCATTTGTCTGTATGAATATCTTTCAAACGCACCAAGTAAAATGTTTTAAAATCCTTGGTTTGATATTCTATATCATAAACTAAAATATCATCATTCGGAAGTTCAGGATATGAATTAAAGGACTTTACAGTTGATTTTATTAAGTAAGAATTGTTGTTTAGTTTTTTTTCTACAAATGCAAAACTCCACAAATCAGACGTATAGGAAAATTTAGATTTTTCTGGAACATAAGTGTTCAATTTTTTCAAAAAAATATCGTCTTTCGGAATTGTTTCTATTTCTTTTACTCCATTCTTTTGAATGAGATAGGTCTTATGCCAAGAGAACTCTCCATTGAGTGTGTACCAAGAAATTATTTCGCCTGGAATATCTTCATGAAGTTCTGGTTTTTTTCTAAGATTAATCATGGTCTTTTGAAAATCTATTAAAACTTTCTCTGTATAGGTTTCCTGTTTGAATCTAGCTTGTAATTGCTGTACAGTAAAGGTTTCGGCAGTTTGTTGTGAAAATAGATTACCACAAAAAGTGAGAAGAAGTAAAAAGGAAAATGTAATTTTCTTCATGAATGGTAAATGTATTGATTATTCGAATAGGTGATGCAAAATGTTATTTGCCTATTGCTTGGAGTCTCTCGAACCGATAGGTCAATTTTCATACCTCTTCGAATATAAATTAATTACCTAAAGACGTGATTTACATACAGAAGAAAATGCGATAGTCAACGAATATCCTATTAAGGATGATTAGCACGCACCCAAATAAAAATTCCATCTAATCTAAAAACAATCGGATATTTACTTTTTAAAAATAATAAACTTATTTATGTTTCGTAAAGCATATCATTTAGCAAATAAATATACCAAGCCTTTTATTGTCGCCATGCGTTTTTTTGATCAACGTGTAGAGGTCGGATTGGGCTCTTTTGTACTCATCAATAAAGACGGATGGATGATGACGGCCGCACATAATTTTGGTGTCGCTTTTGGTTTTAATGAACACAAATCGCTCATCCAATCGCATCAAGAAAAAACAAATGCTATTCTGAACAATAATCAAATACATGAAGTAGAAAAGAAGAAAATGCTGCAACAATTACAGCCAAATAAAAACTGGATTACTCACTTTTCTTTTTTAGTAAATGGTCAACCGAATGCCATTTTGGAAAATTATATTTATGGCGAACACGACCTTGCATTATTCAGAATTAACCCTGCAGTACTGGATGAGAATAGCATTTACCCAAAGTTTATCAATCCCAAACATATAAGTCCTGGTACAAGCTTATGCAAACTTGGATTCCCTTTTGTAGAAGTAAAAGCAACCTTTGATGAAAGGACCCAACAGTTCATTTTTCCAAAAAATTTATTGCCATTACCGCTATTTCCCATGGAAGGAATTTATACCAGAAATATGCATAGAGGAATGAGTGGCGATGGAATAGATATTCTCTTTTTAGAAACTTCTTCACCAGGTGTGAAAGGACAAAGCGGTGGACCTATGTTCGATACTGCCGGAAATATTTACGCTATTCAATCTCAGAATATGACAGTCAATTTAGGCTATAAAGGAACCATAGAAGAAAATGGGTTGAAGATCGAAGAGAATCAATTTCTAAATGTTGGTATTGGTGTGCATCCACTAACTATTGAGAAGTTGCTGCAAAAGCATGGGATTAAATATGAGCGAGCGGAAATAGTAGATTAGGATATGTGACACGGGTTGCAAACCCGCGCCAGCGAAGTGAGTTGCTTTTTTCACTTTTTTCTTGATAAAAAAGTGGAGCAAAAAATCAAGACTGTAGAAAAATAGCTATTCTTCTTTTTCTCAATCGTTATTTTACAGGTAATAATTGTCTTCATAAATAATTTCTTCTCAAACAAGGATAAAATCATATCAATCATCTAAATCAAAAAAAACGTAAATAGCGCAGCAGAGCTTTACTGAGCGGAGCCGAACTGTACTGAGATAGTTCAGACAATGAATGCAACAGACACGGGTTGCAAAGTCGCGCCAGCCACGTGAGTTGCTCTTCCACTTTTTTCTTGATAAAAAAGTGGAGCAAAAAATCAAGACTGTAGAAAAATAGCTAAAAACTTTAACTGTTGTCTAAAATA
>CAMDVD010000034.1 GCA_945878115.1 Chitinophaga pinensis
CAAAAAAGAAAAAATAAAATCGGTTTCATTAGGCACTGATGTCTTTACGGTTAAAATAAAAAATAGAAATACTGACGAATACTATGATATGAACCAGTAACACAACACATGAAAAAACGATATCAGGTATTGGTACTGGGTCTTCAAATAAACTACGCCATGAAATCATGTGGGTCGTAAACAAGTAAGGTTTTATCACATCAAAACTTGGCAAATCAAACATACCAATTATCGTAAACACAATGATGATAGCCATGACGGTAACAATGGGTGTAATTGAATTATCCATGATACACGACAACATATTTGCCAAACTTGACACAACACCCAATGCTAAAAATGCAATCAAAAATGCACCACCCCATCGCCAATTGATATCATCACCACGTATAATGGTTAATCCCTCACTATTCAATGCCATCATATCTCCTGTCCCAAATATTGCCCGCGAAACGAACAAGGCGAATATGCCTAAAATTATCAATAACAATAAGGTATAAAACAATCCAGCTATCCATTTTGCCAATACTATTTTAGTTCTGCTTGCTGGACGGGTCAGTAAAAATCGGATGGTACCACTTGCCGTTTCTCCACTCACCAAATCACCTGTAACCAAAGCAACTAGCAATGGCATTTGCACGATTAATGTTTGTAGTACAACAAAGCAAATCAAATTGCCATTCAGTACTTTTCCTTCTACAGTAAATATATTATCTAGTTGTCCAGTTACAAAGGATAAAATTTCTTTGCCATCATGATAAAATGCACCTTGCAACATAAGGCAAATAAAAGTAATCACACCAAACCCTATAAAACTCCTAGGTCGTCGTATGGTTTTAATCAATTCATTATACAAAATGGCACCAAATTCTTTCATGTTAGTATCTGCTTAGGATTGTGTAATCTTTAAAAAATAGGCCTCCAATTGATTTTTATAATCGACTCTACAGACTTCCAAATTATTTTCTATCAGTAGTTGAACAAATGGCGCAATCTGGCTTTTAGACATATTCATCCAAAATTCATTACTTACATTTTTTTCAAAAAAGGAAGCACATTGTGATTCACTTAGTATTCTTTTCATCTTCTCTTCATCATTTACTTCAATTACCACATGCAATTTTGCGAGCGATAATAAATCTGCAACTTTTCCTTGTGCCACAGCCTTGCCTTTATTAATCACAATCATGCTATTGCATATTTCTTGCACTTCACTCAATATATGTGATGAAAATAAAATCGTTTTGCCTTGTTCTTGATTCAGTTTCAACAATAAATAACGTAAGTCAATAATACCTTGTGGATCTAAGCCTGTATTGGGTTCATCCAAAATAATTAAATCCGGATTATGTAATAGAGTTTGCGCTAAACCTAGCCTTTGCTTCATACCATGCGAATACGTTTTTACTTTGTCTGCTTCTCGCCCGCGCAAACCAACTAGGTCAAATAATGCATCATAATCCTTTGCTGTATATTTCAACTGATTCGCTCTTACAAACAATTTTATATTTTCTTTAGCTGAAAGATAATTGTAAAAATCTGGTTTTTCTATGATACAACCCACACGTCGCATGATGCTACTTCGATGTGTTGCCAATGCATTTTCAAACAAAAAAATATTTCCATCACTTGGTTTAATCAAACCCATCATCATTCTTAATGAAGTACTTTTCCCAGAACCATTGGGCCCGAGAAATCCGTAAATTTCTCCAGTGTTTACAATAAAACTAAGCTGATCGACAGCGGTAAAATCCTTGAATTTTTTAGTGACCGATTGGAGTTGAATGGCTATACTCATGCAGAATAATCATGCAAATTAAAATTGCGAGTGCAAGGTACGTGCAACAATGTAATGCTTTACAATTATCATGTTAAGCGAATTGTAAAATGGTATTCGATAAAATTACCGATACGCTTTTTGAACAGTATAATAGGCTTTCTTTCTGCCCCCATAAAAATCGATTACACTCCAACTACAAACTGGCCAACAATCATTGAATTGCCAAAACAAGCTACCCATGCACCTTCCACGAGAATTTCGCTGGGATTCAATACCCTCTAGCAAGGCCCGAGATTGAACTTCTTGCGTTGCTTCAATATATTGCGCAAATGTTTTTGGTTTCAATTTTTCCATTTGAATATAAGCTGCCAAATTGCGATAGCCAGAAGTATTTTTTTGATGGGTTTTCAAAACGGCCGATGATGTATCCATATCCTTTGCTAATGCATATTTTTGAACGGACGCCAAATTCGGCATGGCTTGCATTCCATATTCACTCATGAAGCGAGGAACTTTTTCTTTCAATATCTTAATTGGTTCTACACCCCACCACAAACCCCAATAATGACTATCTCCATGCGTCATACTTTTTGCTTCTCCCCAACCATAAGCAGGTGATGAAGAAATATAGGCTCGACCAGAATCAAATTGCGCAACTAATGCAGGAAGTAATTCATCAAATATTTTGTGGTAATCCGACCAAAGTTTAGCAGAATCAGAATCTGATATATGAAACTGTTGTTGCCATCCCCAATGATGCCAAGCTTCATCAATCTCATTATTGCCACACCAAAGCACTATACATGGATGCTTTCGCAAACGAAGAATATTGTCGATTGCCTCTTGCTTGATATTGGCAAGAGTGGCAGTATCAGCAGAATACATCGCACCAGCAAACATAAAATCTTGCCAAATAGAAATACCTAATGAATCACAAAGCGTATAAAAATAATCATCTTCGTAAATGCCTCCACCCCAAACCCGAAGCATATTAAAATTTGCTTCTTTAGCTGCAATTAATAAACTTCTATATTTATTTTTTGCAATGCGTGGCAGAAAAACATCAGCTGGAATCCAATTCGCGCCTTTCATAAAAATAGGTTTCCCATTTTTTGTAAAATAAAAAGACTTGCCAATGGAATCTAATTCTTGTACCAGATGAATGGATGAATATTGTGCTTTTGGGGCTGAAGGTAATGAACCACTAATCACTTTTACGCTTCGCCAAATACCGCAAGTAACAAGATGTGGTGCCCAATCCCAGCCAAAATGATATTGTGCTTTACGTATGTAATGTCGATTGTTTTCGCAGGGTCTAACTAAAGGAAGACAAGCATTTGCCATGCTATCCGCTTTTTTTTCTGCACTAGCAAAAACAATTCTTAAGGTATTATTTTTTCGAATGGAAGAACTTATATCGAAAGTATAAGTCCTGAACATATTATTTGTCGAAGCAATGCATTGTTCATTCAAATAAATATCTGCATAAGTATCTAATCCTTCAAATTGTAAATAAACAGGAATTGACTTTTTTGTTTTTGGGCTACTAAATGTAGTACGATACTCCCAAGAATGATTGGCAACCCATTGCACTTTTTTTTCATTGTCTCGATAAAATGGATCCGGTATTTTTTTTAGTCTTAGTAAATCCGTATGCACGGTTCCTGGCACTTGTGCAGGCATCCATTGTGTATCACCTAATTTTCTAAATTGCCAATTGGAATGAAGATTAATTATATTTTGTGCAAATGCACTACAGTAAAAAAAATGCAATAAAAGTAAAATACGAATTCTCATGTAACAGAGAATTTATTCTGGCTTATAATCCAAAGGAAGTTTTTTGATACGACGCAAAGGTCCGCTGCAGTAGCTACTGTGACAATGAATGCACTCTTGTATCACCGCTGTATAATTTTCTTTTTGGTGATCTTTGTTTTGCATCAAGGTTCTGTAAGCTTGTTGAATTTGATTAGCATTATCGAAAAATAATTGCTCCAATACAGAAGAATCTGTTGGCTCTGCACCCCAAAAAGGAGGCAAAGGATATTGCATAGAATCTACAACTACACCTTGCATAATTTTCAAGCGCATGCTATCACAATTATTTGCCATAGATCGCATCATCAAAGCCATTGGCTTCACATCATTCGGATCTTGGACAGGTTTAGCACAACTATCACCTTCTTTTGCTGCAGGTTTACTACTATCTGTACAAGCCACAATGATGCACAAAGCAAAGAATACCAATCCGATAATGTATTTATTCATACTAGAATTTATTATTGTAAAATAACGCCTTTGGCTTCAAACACCAATTCCTTTTTAGGTTCTGTAATAGCATCAATCGCTTCTTGTTTATCGCCATTGTCTTTCGCGTACTCTTTTAAATCGGCAACAGAAGTTTCGTCCACTTTTGCGATACCTTCTACTATTGCCGTTTTACCAGAGCAATCTTTAGGCATGAAAAATGCATAATCTTTAAAGGTTACGCGCATAGTAGAGTTATCTGCATTTTTCAATTCCATCCAACAACCTTTCTTTTGACAAACGGCTTCTATCTTGCCCGTAAGTTTACAAGCCATTTCTTTTTGATCACCCATCATTGTCACTAAACTATCTGTAGGCTTGGCTCCATCGGCAGTTATTTTTTCACCAAAATATTGAGGTGCAGCTTTTGCTTCAGCAGTAGTTGTTTTTGTCTCAGAAGTACTTGCATTATTACAAGCCATCAATACGGCAAAAAGCATTGCCAAAAGAAATAGTTTTTTCATATTGTTTATTTTAGAAGTGTCAAAGATAATAAGGAGATTGAAAAAATGAATTATTTTTTTGGAGCATTAGTTTATACCTAGAAATTGCAATTTGGACTTATAGAATTAATAAATTGGAATACGTTAATTGTCTGAACTATGATTTGTCTGATACTTAGGATTACTATGATTTTTTCCTTCATCATCATAGTCTTCATTCAATCATGGAAATCATAGTGCAAAGACATTCACTTTTAAATTGTCTAAACTATGATTTGTCTGATACTTAGGATTACTATGATTTTTTCCTTCATCATCATAGTCGTCATTCAATCATTGAAATCATAGTGCAAAGACATTCACTTTTTAAATTGTCTGAACTGTGATTTATTTGATACTTAGGATTACTATGATTTTTTTCTTCTTCATCATAGTCTTCATTCAATCATGGAAATCATAGTGCAAAGACATTCACTTTTAAATTGTCTGAACTGCGATTTATTTGATACTTATGATTACTATGACTTTTTCCTTCATCATCATAGTCTTCATTCAATCATTGAAATCATAGTGCAAAGACAGTGGAATAAACGCTAGCGCAGGTTTACAACCTGTGTTCACAAAGCATCCTCTACATCGACCGTCTATACTGCCCTCCTACTTCAAAAAGTGCTTTCGTAATTTGTCCTAAAGAACAATACTTCACTGTCTCCATCAGCTCTTCAAAAAGATTGTCATTTTTGACAGCTTTTTGTTGTAGTTGCTTCAATTTCTCTTCTCCTTTTTCTCCACTTCTCTCCCATAAATTTTGCAATGCACTAATTTGAAATTCCTTTTCTTCGGTTGTGCTTCGTATTACCTCTTGTGGCAAAACGGTCGGTGAACCTTTACTACTTAAAAATGTATTCACGCCAATGATTGGAAATTCTCCATTGTGTTTTAAGGTTTCATAGTACAAACTCTCCTCTTGAATTTTACTTCGTTGATACATCGTTTCCATTGCCCCCAATACACCACCTCTTTCATTGATTTTATCAAATTCAGAAAGCACAGCTTCTTCTACCAAATCCGTTAATTCTTCAATGATAAAACTACCTTGTAAAGGGTTTTCATTTTTGGTTAATCCCAATTCTTTATTGATAATGAGTTGTATCGCCATCGCTCTACGTACGCTCTCTTCCGTAGGTGTTGTAATCGCTTCATCATAGGCATTCGTATGTAAAGAATTACAGTTATCATAAATGGCGTACAAGGCTTGCAATGTAGTACGAATATCATTGAAGTCAATTTCTTGTGCATGCAAACTTCTTCCGCTTGTTTGAATATGATATTTCAACATTTGACTGCGCTCATTTCCTCCATATTTCAACTTCATTGCCTTCGCCCAAATACGACGACTTACTCTGCCTATCACACTGTACTCTGGGTCAATGCCATTGCTAAAAAAGAAAGATAAGTTTGGCGCGAAATCATCAATTTTCATGCCTCTACTCAAATAATATTCTACAAATGTAAATCCATTACTTAAGGTAAATGCCAACTGCGAAATAGGATTAGCCCCGGCCTCCGCAATATGATAACCACTGATGCTGACACTGTAAAAATTACGAACCCCTTTATCTATAAAATACTGTTGCACATCACCCATTAATTTCAAGGAAAATTCAGTGCTAAAAATACACGTATTTTGTGCTTGGTCTTCTTTCAAAATATCTGCCTGCACGGTACCACGCACTTGTTTTAATGTATTGGCTTTTATAGTTTCATACACTGCTGGTTCTAATACTTGATCGCCAGTTACGCCCAAAAGCATTAAGCCTAAGCCAGTATTACCTTCAGGCAATTCCCCATTATAACTTGGAAACTTATTTGGCATTTGTGATTTTAAATTTTGAATCTTCCCTGCTACTTCTTCTTGCAAATTATTTTGTTGTATATAAATTTCACATTGCTGATCAATAGCTGCATTCATATAAAATGCGGCGATGATGCTTGCTGGCCCATTAATGGTCATACTAACGGATGTTTTCGGGTCGGCTAAATTAAACCCACTATACAATTTCTTCGCATCATCTAAAGTACAAACACTCACCCCACTATTGCCAATTTTTCCATAAATATCTGGTCTGTGATCTGGATCATTTCCGTATAAAGTAACACTATCAAATGCAGTACTCAAACGTGCTGCTGGCAAGCCTTTGCTGACATAGTGAAATCGTTTGTTCGTCCTTTCTGGTCCACCTTCACCGGCAAACATACGAGCAGGATCTTCTCCTTCTCTTTTAAATGGATAAATACCTGCAGCATAAGGGAATTCGCCTGGGAAATTTTCATTCAAAATCCATTGCAATATCTCACCCCAAGCTTCATATTTTGGTACAGACACTTTTGGAATTTGTGTATGGGATAAACTTTCAGAATGCGTTTTAATTTTCAATATTTTGTCTCTTACTTTGAATGCATAGAACTCATCTTGAAAAAGTTTTTTCTTGCCTTCCCAATGCATCAATTGCAATTTATTTTTTGGATCTAAATCCAATTCAATTCGCGTATATAATTCTTCTAATTCTTTTATCATTCGATCTCCATCTTCCAATTGCAAATTCCAAATGGTATCGATTGTTTTATGAATACCAAATAAGCGTTGTGCAATTGTACTTTGTGCCTTTGCCCATTGATCATACTTGCGATTGTTATCTGTAATTTCACTCAAATAACGAACACGAGCTGGCGGAATAATAAATATCTTTTCACTCATTTCATTCAGCGCATGATAAGAAGAAGACAAAGCTGTTGCATTCGTTTTCTCAACTATTTTCTGCATCAATGCAGAATACAAACTATTTGCGCCTGGGTCATTAAATTGCGAAGCGATAGTGCCATATACAGGCATTTTGTCCGCTTCGATATCAAATAATTTATGGTTACGTTGGAATTGTTTTTTTACATCTCGCAAAGCATCCAATGCTCCTCGTTTGTCAAATTTATTAATCGCAATGATATCTGCAAAATCCAGCATATCAATCTTCTCTAATTGCGTCGCAGCGCCATATTCCGGCGTCATCACGTATAAACAAATATCACTGTGTTCCGTAATTTCCGTATCGCTTTGTCCGATGCCAGAAGTTTCTAAAATAATTAAATCAAACCGACTTGCCTTCAATATTAGAACAGCATCTTGCACATATTTACTCAATGCCAAATTGCTTTGACGCGTTGCCATCGAGCGCATATACACTCTACTATTTTTAATCGCATTCATTCGAATTCTATCACCCAATAATGCACCACCTGTTTTTCTTTTGCTTGGATCTACAGAAATAATTGCGATATTTTTTGTTGGAAAATCAAGCAAGAATCGGCGAACCAATTCATCCACTAAACTACTTTTTCCGGCACCACCAGTTCCAGTAATTCCTAGCACTGGGGTTTCTGCCAATGTGCCAATTTTTTCCTTCACCGTTTTCAACATAAATTGTGTTTCAACAGCATCTGGAAAATTTTCTACAGCACTTATACAACGAGCAATACTTTTATAATCCCTATCGTGTAAATGACCTACTTCTCCATTCAAATGCTCGCCAGTAGCGAAATCGCTTTTTTGAATTAAATCATCAATCATGCCTTGTAATCCCATGGAACGGCCATCATCTGGACTGTAGATTTTCGTTATCCCATAAGCTTCTAGCTCTGCAATTTCCGAAGGCAAAATCACACCACCACCACCTGCAAATATTTTGATATGCGTACAATGATTTTCTTTCAATAAATCAAACATGTATTTTAAATATTCAACATGACCACCTTGATAAGAGGTCATCGCAATAGCATTGGCATCCTCTTGAATGGCAGTATCTACTACTTCTTGCACACTTCTATCATGTCCTAAATGTATAACTTCAACACCACTGGCTTGCATCACGCGTCGCATGACATTTATACTCGCATCATGTCCATCAAACAAGGACGCAGCGGTTACTATTCTAACTTTATGTTTTGGAGAGTATGACATACTTTCAATATTATTTTTCAGTGGTAAATATAATACCGATTCTATAAAATATACATTTCAATTTGATAAGGTTGTTTTCCAAATAGTCGAATACAATTATCTGTTCCAAATGGCATTGGATAGTGATGCGTAAAAAATGGAATAATAAAAACTTCTCAGATCCAATTTTCAAATGACATTTTTCGTTAAAAGCCTTTCTGAGCAGGAGGTTGTGGCTCCCTTCTCCTCGAAGGAGAAGGGTTGGGGATGAGGTTTTAGAAATTCAAAATGCAATACAATTTATTTCCCCAACACACATTGCAAAATAGATTTTGTTTTATCCGTCACTCTATAACGGTTATCCATTTTTAATCCTACTATCCAAACAATTTTTTGATTCGATTCCAAAACCCAAGTTTTTTCTTTTTGCGGTTGCGAAATTTTCATATCTATCAATACCCTCGACACTTTCTTTTTTTTCAACATGCCAAATGGATACAAATAATCGCCAGTTTTCCAAGGACGAAGTACCAATGGAAACTCCAATAAATCCGCATTGATATTCGCAATATGTAGTTCTGTAAGTAACTGAATGCCACTTGGATTAATTAGTTGAAGGGTCATTTCTCCATCCGCAAAACTAAGCTTCGTATTCGGGGATTCAATCAGCACTCGATTAGATAATGTGGTTTGTCGAGATGTAATTATCAGCACATTTCTATTTTTATATACACGATGATTTTCATTCTCCACATAAGCACCAGTTTGACTATCCATTAATAGTACAACTTGTTGCGATTGCTCAAAAGAAAAACCAAAGGGTTTCAGTAATTCATACAAAATAGTATGCATGGGTTTTACGGCTTTCAATTTCAAAATTGGAATATAAAAGTCCTTGCCGCGCAACTCAATTAATTTTTGTCGATGCTTCTCTATAGCCTGTGCATACAGCATATTAGCTTCCTGCAAGCGTTCAATATTAGCCAACATATTTTGTTCAAAAGAAGGAAAAATTTCTTCCAATTGCGGAATGATGTTCAGCCTCAATTTATTACGAGTATAGTCTTTTTTTTGATTACTACTATCGTCACGAAATGCAATAGCATGACTCTTTGCGTATGCTTGAATATCCTTTTTATGTACATCCAATAAAGGACGAATGATGTTGTGGTTGATGGCTTGAATGCCAGTCAAACCTTGGATGCCAGTACCTCTGCAAAAATGGAAAAGAACCGTTTCAATATTGTCGTTGGCATGGTGTGCGGTGGCAATAAAATCAAAATGATGCTCTTGACACAAGCGTTCAAAAAAAGCATATCGCATTGTACGAGCCGCCACTTGGATAGACACTTTATGCTCCGCAACATATTTTTCTGTCTCCATAGATTGAACATGGCAGGTAATATTATTTTCTGCACAAATTCGCCTCACCAATTGCTCGTCACCGTCTGATTCTGCTGCCCTTAAATTAAAATTACAATGTGCCACGGCGCAGGCAATCTTATTTTTTACAAACAAATCCAACATCACCATCGAGTCAATGCCACCACTTATGGCAAGTAGGTATTTTTTATTTGCAGGTATATGTTGCAGTGTCAGCATGATGGAGGAAAAATTGATTCGAAAAATGAGTATAAATATTTTAGATATCCTGTAGCGTATTTTTTAAAAAAAAATTAATGCTACAGGATTGTGGCTGCACACACGCTTTCCACTCCAATCTTTTTGCTTGCTCCGCCGCAAAAAGGATTTCCGCTACAATCGTTGCCGCAATACATCCATTATAGAAGCTTTGTTTTCGCATTGTAATTTTAGTTTCCATGGTAGGATTCCCTTTAAATTATTTCAATGAAAACAAACTATCTATAAACTCGTATTTATTAAATATTTGAAGATCCTGCATTTGTTCGCCAACACCAATATACTTCACTGGGATATTAAATTGATGCGCTATCGCCAATACGACACCACCTTTTGCTGTGCCATCTAATTTAGTAATAGCGATGGATTTCACATCTGTTGCTTCAGTAAATTGCTTGGCTTGTTCTATTGCATTTTGTCCAGTACTACCATCCAACACCAACAACACATCATGTGGTGCATCCGGAATGACCTTTTGAATTACACGTTTTATTTTGCTCAACTCATCCATCAAATAAGCTTTGTTGTGCAATCGACCTGCTGTATCGATAATGAGTACATCGGCATTTTTTGCGACAGCACTATTTACGGAATCAAAGGCAACAGAAGCTGGGTCACTTCCCATTTCTTTTTTCACAATATCTACACCTACTCTATCACTCCATATCGTCAATTGATCCACCGCCGCTGCACGAAAAGTATCTGCAGCGCCAAGCACCACTTTCTTTCCAGAATTTTTAAAGTTGTACGCCAATTTACCAATAGTGGTTGTTTTACCAACACCATTTACACCTACAACCAATATCACATAAGGCTTTTTACCTTCAGGCAAATTAAATTTTTGATACTCTAAAGAAGGAGCATCAGTGAGGATATTGACCATCTCTTCCTGCAAGATGGAATTCAATTCGGAGGTTCCTAAAAATTTATCTCGTGCTACTCTATCTTCAATTCGTTTAATGATTTCAATGGTTGTAGCCACGCCTACATCACTCATAATCAGGGCTTCTTCTACTTGATCGAGTACCTCTGCATCAACAGTACTTTTACCAGCAATAGCTTTGGTTATTTTAGAAAAAAATCCTTGCTTCGTTTTTTCCAAACCTTTATCTAAAGTTTCCTTAGCAACTTCTTGTTCTTTATTTCGCTTGAACAACTTATCAAATAATCCCATTTTTCTTTACTGATTTTAGATGTCTTATTTTAATTGATGGCAAATGTACAATATAAGCTAGGATTGTTTATTGAAATTTAGCTTCTTATCTGCAAATGTTGATGAAAGCTTAATGGTGATAATTAGCTAGAAAGCAGAAAAGGATGAAGAAGAATTGAAGATGATGAAAAAACTTAAATATGCGTAATTAATATTTTCGTTGTCGAATTCCATATTGATCAACAACTGTTAATGCTCTTTGTAATTTAATTTTATCATTTCTTAGCAGGTTACCAACGAAAATACCTGGCTCTTCTGGTGCGTATTCATTAAAACGTAAAAAGATTACACCTTGTTCTGGTTTATAATTATTTTTAAAAATAAGTTCTCCATAATCCCTATCAAAGGTTATTATAATTCTGTCCTCACTAATGGCAATTTTCATTACTTCGGAATCTAAAATACTTGGGTTGCTCTCGCCAATACTTAACACATCATAACCTAACTCTCTTAAATGTAAGACACTCAAGTGAGGAATATTTTCATTAGTTAATATTTTCATATTCAGAATTACGCAGTTTCTTTAATTTGGGAAAGCAACAATCCATCATGCATACAATCTTGTATATACGTGAATACAGCCTGCAAAGATTCTTTTGATAATCTAGGATAATTTTCCAAAAGCTGATTCTCATTCCAACCTTGAGCCAATAATCCAACAATATGTTCTATCGAAAGCCTAGTTCCTTTAATAGTTGGTTTGCCCAATAGAATGGCGTCATCTGAAACAATATATTCTCTCCAATTCATGAGTCAAATTTAATATTAAATATTTTATAATTGAGTTTAGTTTTGGAGTGCGCTTAAGCATTCCTGTGGTTTATGCCTAGTAAGATTTAAAATTAGTAGGTGTGAATAATGAATTCAAAGATGATTAAAAAAATTAAAATTAAAAATCCTTAAAAATTAAATTCTGCTATTACTCTTAAGAATTCATTTATGTCAATACAATTGTTGTTAGTTTACAACTGTCTATAAAATATTCAGGCAATCTACTCTGCACTCGTTTTCCCTGCCAGCAAATATAAAACCGCCATGCGAATTGCAACTCCATTTTCCACTTGATTTAAGATAATCGAATGTGGTCCGTCTGCGACATCACTATCTATTTCTACGCCACGATTGATAGGTCCAGGATGCATGATAATAATTTCCTTTTGTAAACTATCTAACAGTTTTTTATTCACCCCATAAAACAATGCATACTCGCGCAAAGAAGAAAATAAAGGTTTGTTTTGTCGCTCCAATTGTATACGTAAAACATTTGCGACATCACACCATTGCAAGGCTTCTCGAACATCATAGGTAACTTGTACACCAAGACTTTCAATATGCTTTGGAATAAGCGTAGGAGGTCCTACCACCAAGACTTCTGCGCCTAATTTTTGCAAACAAAATATATTCGACAATGCCACTCTTGAATGCATGATATCGCCAATGATAGCGACCTTTTTACCTTTTAAGGTTTGGCATTTTTCACGAATAGAATAGGCGTCTAATAAGGCTTGCGTAGGATGTTCATTTGTGCCATCACCAGCATTGATAATCGGAACTTGAATATGATTTGCCAAAAAATGTGGCGCACCACTTGCACTGTGTCGCATAACTACCATGTCTACTTTCATGGATAAAATATTATTCACCGTATCTATCAATCCTTCGCCTTTGCTCACGCTTGAGGAACTCGTCGCGAAATTAATCGTATCGGCACCTAATCTCTTTTCAGCTAATTCAAATGAAATTCTGGTTCGGGTAGAATTTTCATAAAACAAATTAACGATAGTCGTGTCGCGCAAAGTAGGAACTTTCTTTATCGGGCGACTCAATACTGCTTTGAAATTATCTGCTGTTTGAAAAATGAGTTCAATATCCTCTTTCGTTAGATCCTTGATGCCCAATAAATGCTTTACGCTTAATCTCATTTGCTTTTTGTTTCCTTTAGATTTCTTTATTTAATAAAATAACCTCATCCTTTCCTACTTGCTCTTGCCACTTGACTTTAATTTTTTGCGATATCATGGAGTCAACCGTAACCCCCACGTAATCCGCTTGTATAGGCAATTGGCGACTAAACCTACGATCGACTAATGTCACTAATTCTATTTTCTGTGGTCTGCCAAAATCTAGTATTGCATCCATTGCGCTACGAATAGTACGACCTGTATACAACACATCATCAACCAATATTACTTTTTTATTTTCGATAGAAAAATCAATATTGGTATCGTTCGGAATATGTAATTCATTGCTGGTATTAAAATCATCGCGGTAAAAAGTAATATCTAATACACCAAATTGAATTTTCGATTTGGTAATTTTCTCTAGATATGGAACTAATCTATTTGCCAAAAAAATACCACGAGGTTGTATTCCTATCACAACGGTTTCCTTAAAATTTCCATGATTCTCTATTAATTGATGCGCCAGACGTTCGATAACGACAGTAAATTTTTGGGTATCAAGTATGATCTTCAAAGCGACAGTATATTGGGCCGTAAAGATAATAGAAAAAATGAAATAGTTTTTTCTGGGTGAAGAAGAATAAAAAATAAAACTAATTTTGATTCCTCTTGCCCGACCTATTACACTTCGACTTCGCTCAGTGCAGGTTTTGTTGATTAAGATGATTAGTCTGATTTTCCTTCAAATCATAGTAATCAATTTATCGCATGAACCTGTAAAGAGCGCAGCCGAAGTAACGAACCTGTGCTGAGCGCAGCCGAAGTAACATTTCCAATCCATTAATCCCAAAATAATTTTAACATTGCTATTTCGCAATGAACAGAAAACAATTTATACAAACCCTTGCACCAATCATAACTGCAATTCCTCTAATGTCTTCCGCCATGCAATTAAACCAACTACATCAATTCATTCCAGATGCTTCTGAGTCAATGAACAATAATCAAAAAATGCCAGTATTATTTCTCGGACATGGTAGTCCAATGAATGCTATTGAAGAAAATGAATTTGTACAAACATTCAGAAACATTGGCAAAGAAATACAAAAACCAAAAGCCATTTTATGTGTGTCGGCGCATTGGGAAACCAAAGGAACTTTTGTCACTGCTATGGAGCATCCCAAAACCATACATGACTTCGGTGGTTTTCCGCAAGCCTTATTTGATGTACAATATTCTGCACCAGGCAGTCCAGCACTAGCAAGGGATACAAAAGAATTAGTCAAAAAAACAGAAATTGGATTAGATGAAAAATGGGGACTGGATCATGGAGCATGGAGTGTAATTAAACATTTATATCCACTTGCAGATGTGCCAGTTATTCAAATGAGTTTAGATTATTCTAAGCCGCCACAATACCATTATGATTTGGCAAAAGAATTAGGTTCCTTAAGAACCAAAGGCGTATTGATAATTGGCAGTGGCAATATGGTACACAACTTAGGCATGATAGCATGGGATAAATTAAATGCGGATAATTTTGGATTTGATTGGGCTTTGGAAGCGAAGGAAAAAATGAATCATTTTATTGCGCATCACGACCACCAATCGCTTATCCAGTATACATCACAAGGCAGAGCATTTAATTTAGCCATTCCTTCACCTGAGCATTATTTGCCATTGTTGTACACATTAGCCTTACAAGAAAAAAATGAAAATATTACTTTCTTCAATGATAAAGCTGTTGCTGGTTCATTGACCATGACGTCTATAATGATCGATAAAGCATAGAACAAAAACTTAATGGCAAAATCAAGCTTAACCGAAACTGAACAAGTCACGTCACATATTGAACTTCTTGATGCTGCAATAATTCCTATTGTTGAGGCCATTCGTCACATCCTATTAAGTGCGCATAAAGACATTGCCGAAAGAATAAAATGGAATAATCCGAGCTTTTATTTTACCGGAGAAATGGCAGACTTTGATCCAAAAGAATATAAAAGAGACATTGCAGTTTTTAATCTGCATAAAAATAGAATCATGTTGGTTTTCCCAAGTGGTGCCAAGCTGAAGGACACATCAGGCTTGCTTTCTGGCGATTATAAAGACGGAAGACGTATCGCCATTTTTACCAACTTAGAAGAAGTACAGCATCACGAAAAGACATTGAAGCAATTGTTGTTGCGTTGGGTTGAATTGGTCGATAAATAAAATAGAATGGCTAAATCATTGCATCCCTACGGGATTTTAAAATCAAACCCATTTTAGATTCCAAACATGAAAGCGTGATTAGATCATAATCATGATTTTTTGCTCCACTTTTTTATCAAGAAAAAAGTGGAAAAAGGAACCTTTAAATAATCGAAAATAAATTCTACCCTTCATCTCAAACAAGAAAATCAATTCCTCTTCATCAATAATCGCCCAAGATTTTGTAATTCTTGCAACAATATTTTCTTATCCATTTTTCTAAATAAAATACCTTCACGCAATTCAACCGCAAACGTATGAATATCCAAATTGTTTTTAGCTGCTAGATACACAAACTCCAAATCGAATAAATAGCGTTCTATAGTCGTAGCAACAAACTGTTCTTTGCCTTTAGCATTCATCGCCTTCAAGCCGCACTGGGTATCGGCTGTAGGCAATTTTCGAAATAATAATCGAATACAGAATTGCAATGATTTTGAAATGAAACGACGTTGCGGCGTTAAATACTGATAATACTTTTCATTTTTTATAGCCATCACCACATCATGTTGCGGAAGTAATTCCAATAACTTAATAATGGAGGCAGAAGTGTAAGGTATATCAATATCCGTATACAAGACATACTCTTCTTTTGCATGACTAACCCCATATCGCAAGGCGTGCCCTTTACCTTGATTGTGTTCGTAAGTTAGATAGGACGCATTCGGAATTTCCCGTTGAATATATTGAATACTTTCTTTACTTATTGGAACCGAAGATCCATCATTGACAATATATAAATGGAATTGAAAGAAAGGAATATGGGTTTGGATTTCTAAAAATCGAGTTACAAGAATTTCATGCCAGTTCTCGTGGGGATTAAATGCTGGCACAACAAAAGCGAGCTCTTTTTTCAAGGCAAATAGAAGAAAATAAAATAATTAGTCTTAATATTGAAAGCGAATATACTTCTCCTCCATGACATTCAAAAAAGTTAATCTATATAGTGGATTATTTTCACTATTAATTTCTGCAACCTATACTTGGTATTTGTTTCGAAGTATAATGATGAAACCTGGCGCATCTATGATTTGTCACTGGGATGATGCCGCTAAAAATTATTATACTTTTTTATACCATACATTATATGGCAAGGGATTCACTTTCGAAGGCATGAATTATCCATTTCATGAGCATGTTTCTTTTACAGATAATCAACCCTTGATTGCAGTACCTCTCTCCTATCTAAGAAATATCTTGCATTTAGAGTTCCATGATTTTTTAACGGTCATGAATTTGATGACACCTGTCTTCTTTTTTTTATCGTCATATACATTATATCGGCTGTTGAAATTACTTGGTGTCCAAGCTTTTTTAGCAGCCATATTTGGGTTGTTGATCGTGGCAATGCCACCTAATATTTGTCGAATCTTTGGGCATTTTGGATTAAGCTATACCTTCAATATTATTTTGTGTTTGTATTTTTTATTTCAATATAAAATAACGCATAAGTATACTTACCTTGTTTATATCACATTACTTAATTTCTTTATTGCCTTTATTCATATCTATAATTTAGCTTGTGGCTTTTTCTTGACTCTGTTTTTTAGTACGGCTTGTATATTTTTTGAAGATAAAAATTGGAAGAATAATTGTAGAAAATATTTGCCCTTAATGGCTAGTGCATTCCTAAGTTTTGCCATGGATAAAATGGTTTTCTTATTCACCGATCCTATTACCGATAGGCCTACACAGCCTTGGGGCATTCTAAATTACACCTCCAAATTACAAGATTATTTCACCTCTTATCTAAGTCATTTGGGCAAGGCATTTGTGCTTTTTTTTGGCATGACAGAACCCAATCCCGATTACTCTGAAGGCTATGCTTATCTAGGTTTTATCCCAGCATTATTCGTAGTATTTGTATTCATTAATTTCCTACTATCGTTCTTTAAACAGAAATTAAATAATGCCTATACTGTGCATAGCGAATATGAAAAAACAGCTATTATTACCAGCGTTTTTTGTATGATATTAGCCATGGGAATTCCATTTGTTTGGAATATGGAATTTCTTTTAGATTATGTTTCGGTATTCAAACAATTTCGTTCATTAGGTCGATTCTCATTACTCGTTTATTTCCTACTTGGTATTGCTACAGTCATACGAATAGATCTAATTTGCAAATCCTTTTGGGAGACAAAAAAAATCAACTTGAGTATCTTCTTTTTATTGTTTGTGCTTCTTATCTGGAGCATTGACATTTTTAGTTATAGCAAAATGATTCAAAAAAGAACAGATGATTGTCAAGGCAATTATCTAATTTTTTTCGACAATAAAATGAATCCAATCGATACAACTATGCAAAATGATTATGCAGGATATCAATGTATTTTGGGATTACCGTTTTATTGCATTGGTTCTGAAAAAGTAGGTAAAGTTCCTATCAGTAGTTTCATGAGTGACTTGTTTAGAATGTCATTGTGTACCAAATTGCCGATTGTCAATACACAACTTTCTCGAAGTTCATGGTCTCAAAGTTTTCAATTGATGCGCTTAATTGGCGGTCCTTTCACCGATAAAGATATGTTTAGCAAAGCAATCAATAACAAGCCAATATTATTGATGTATAAAGATGAAGGGATAGATAATTTATCCGTCAATGAAAAACACATTATAGAACATGCTGTCATGATTAAAAAAGAAAAGGACGTCATTTATTATTCACTAAATTGGCAAGCATTTATCGCCTCCGAAAAAGCTTATGTGGATTCCTTAAATAAGCAAGCAATGACGTCCTTAACAATGGACAGTAGCATTTTAATCAATCATTTTAACGAGGGAGAAAACGTACGTCCGCTTTGGGGAAAAGGAGCATTAAATATGTCTACAAAAGACAGTGCCATTTTGTATGAAGGTGCATTAAAAAGTCCTGCTGGCATACATGAATTTTCAACTTGGGTTTCGGTGAATCAAAAGGATTACAGAATGCCTGGTTGTGATTTTTATTTTTATGATGCAAACCATCAATTTATTAGATCTGATTACGTTGGTGCAACTACATCAACCGACAATATTGGATTTTGGTTTAGAATGTCGACTGAAATAAAAACGGATTCTTCTATGAAGTATATGCGCATTGTTCTTCGCAACGACAAACAAATTAGTTGCTATGCTGCCGATGAGTTTCAATTTAGACCTATAAATCAGCATACATTCTATGCAAATGAATTGGATATAGAAAGGTTGTATGATAATCATTTGATAAAAAAAAGCAAGTAATACTTTCTAATAAATTCCTAATTTACTTTTCATAATTTCTATTAATTTTACCGCTTAAGATTTTAAACCATGGAAACACAAACTGCTATCGATCCTATCGTGAATGCCACACAAGATTTTTTACCTTTATTAGGAACCGATTATGTAGAACTGTATGTTGGCAACGCCAAACAAGCAGCGCATTATTATAAAACGGCTTTTGGCTTTCAGTCATTGGCATACGCAGGTCCTGAGACAGGCGTGCGTGATAAAGTATCGTATGTTTTAGTACAAGACAAAATTAGATTAGTGCTTACCACCAACTTAAATTCTACCGGTGAAATATCAGAGCATCATCGCAAACATGGTGATGGCGTAAAGGTATTGGCACTATGGGTAGATGATGCCTATGATGCTTACGAACAAACCACTTCACGTGGTGGCAAATCGTATTTGGAGCCCATGACCTTAACCGATGAACATGGTGAAATTCGCTTAAGCGGTATTCATACCTATGGCGAGGTGGTACATATTTTTGTAGAAAGAAAAAATTACAAGGGTGTATTTATGCCAGGTTTTGTTGAAATGAAAAGCGATTATAATCCTGCCCCAACAGGCCTTCGATATGTCGATCATTGTGTAGGCAACGTAGGCTGGAATCAAATGAATCCGTGGGTAAAGTTTTATGAAGATGTGATGGGCTTCCGAAATATTTTAAGCTTTGATGATAAAGATATTTCAACAGAATACAGCGCATTAATGAGCAAGGTAATGAGTAATGGAAATGGCTATGTCAAATTCCCTATCAATGAACCTGCTGAAGGAAAAAAACGAAGTCAAGTAGAAGAATATCTTGATTTTTATGAAGGTGAAGGCGTACAACATGTTGCCATTGCAACCAATAATATTATTGAAACTGTAACCGATTTAAAAAGTAGAGGTGTTGAATTTTTAAAAATTCCTGCTTCTTATTACGAAACAGTTTTAGAGCGTGTAGGCGAAATTGATGAAGATTTAAAACCACTCAGTGAATTAGGGATATTAATTGACAGAGATGATGAAGGTTATCTATTGCAAATTTTCACAAAACCTGTAGAAGATAGACCAACCATGTTCTTCGAAATTATACAACGTAAAGGTGCAAAGAGCTTTGGCAAAGGCAATTTCAAAGCATTGTTCGAAGCGTTGGAATTAGAGCAAGCGAATAGAGGGAATTTGTAATTTTTTTATTGAAGGAGTAAGTCGTAAGGCCTAAGTCGTAAGTATCTATACTATTTTATTGTCGGAATTAGTCGTAAGTATTAATGTTTAATTATTAGCGTAACTACTTTTTACTTTCTACTTTCTACTTTTTACTTCTTACTTTTTACTTTTTACTTCTCACTACTAACTACTCAATACTAACTACTTTTTTATCCTCGGATCCACAATCCCATACAAGACATCTACCAAAACATTCATCACAATAAAAATAAAGGCAGTAAATAAAACAGAGCCCATCACAACTGGAAAGTCAAATTTATTTAAAGCATCTACAGTGATTTTGCCTATGCCTTTCCATCCGAAAATGTATTCAATAAAAAAGGAGCCTGCTAATAATTCCGCAAACCAACCAGAAACGGATGTGATGACAGGATTTAATGCGTTGCGTAACGCATGTTTCCAAACTACTGCTTTTTTACTGAGCCCTTTTGCATACGCTGTCCGTATATAATCTTGACTGAGTACATCCAACATCGCACTGCGTGTGATTTGAACAATAATCGCCAATGGACGAATAGATAATGTGAACACTGGCAGTATCAATGATTTCAGAATTAAATGTCTGCCTTGATAAGGGTCATAATCCCACATGGGAGATACAATACTTAATCCAGTATAATTGCGTAATAAAAACCCAAACACATAAGCAATCAAAATACCAGCAAAAAAAGAAGGCGCTGAAATACCCAATACACTTGTAAAAATTACAGAAGTATCTACCCAAGTTCCTTTTTTCAATGCCGCAATAATGCCAAATAAAATACCAAAAATTGTAGCGAAAAATATCGCCAATCCTGCTAAAATAAATGTACCAGGAAAGGCATCCAGCAACATACTGCTTACTTCTTTTTTGCTCTGGTAGGAACGACGCAAATATGGCGCTTTTAGTACTACATTATTTTGATTACTAATGGAGAATATTTTTGTATAATCATATTTCTCCATGTCTTCTTTCGTATTTCCATGAATGGCAAGAGGCGATAAATCATTTACATAAAAAAGAAATTGTAAGTATACAGGTTTGTCTAAATACAATTCCTTACGAATATTTTCCAATGATTTTGCATCACTTCTTTGCCCCATCGTTAACCTCGCAGGATCGGCTGGAAGCAAAACAAAAAACAGCACAAATACAATTCCAACTACGCCAAGTAATACCAAAAAACTATTTAGAACTTTACGAAGTAGGAATGGTAACACCTGTTTATTTTATTAATCTTGAAAGAAATAACTTAATGCGACTGCGTAGTATCTTCTACAACTGGAGCCGTTGCAAACAAAGGAATTGCATTATCCTTAGTATCTAAATTCAAAGTGGAATACTTAGGATAATCCAAATAACTCCATTTACCTTTCACATCACCAGCATGCATTAACATCAATCCAGGATTTGTGCGCATAGCAGTCTTAATTACCGTTCCATCCGTACTATAAAATGGTATATCTAAATGATACTTTGTAGTAAATTCTTTGGTGGCAATATCATCGGATCCACTCAAGCCCAATACTAGAATATTATTTTTCTTACATGTATTTACCAGTTCCACAAGTTTCTCTATATTACTTGTATTTGCCTTGGTAATATTTTCACTAAATAATAAAAACACATTTCCACTGTAGTTTAAAATAGTCTCTGTCTGCACATTGCCATCATAATCCGTAATACCAAAATCATGTATTTTAGGTTCGTTTTCTGCTTCTTTAACAAGGTCACTAATTTGACTAACAAAATGCCAAGTTGAGTCTTGCCATGGATAATCCTTTTCAGTGAAGTTTTTATTAACACCACCTTTTTCATAGACAAATTTAGTTTCATAAACTGCAGGTCTATACGTCGAATCCGGTGTCATCTCATGTAATATATTATTACCTACTTTGTACGCCAAACAATCCTTAAATGGTAAATGTTGTAATACATACCATTGTACACCAAAACAAAATACTAATGTGAGTACCATTATAGAACCAGCAATTTTATTGGAAAATAATTGCGCAATCCTATTTCTAAACAATAATAAGACTAAGATGAGCGCTAATAAAATCAAGTCCTTGACGAATGTTTCCATGGCAGTCAATTTGATGCAATCCCCAAAGCAACCACATTCTTTTACATTGCCACTAAACAATGCATAAGCGGTTAAGAAGGTAAAGAACAAAGTCAATAAAAAGATGAGATAGGAAAATAATTTGTAGCGATAACCAATGAGAATCGCTATTCCAGCCACTATTTCAAAAGTGATCATCAAAATAGAAAATGGCAATGCATAACCATGCAACCATTCCATCAGCTTAGGCATAAAATGATCTTTGCTTGCGAAGGCTTCAAAAAATTCACCCATTTTATAGGCAAGTCCGGATGGATCATTGGCTTTTACCAAACCAGAAAAAATAAATAATACGCCTACTATCAATCGTATTAATCCAAGAAAAAAATTAAGTATTTTACTGCCGTTCATATGGTTTATATTTTTTAACTGGACAAATATAATTGGAAATGCTGTTTGAACTTTTACAATTTTGAAAATAGAATCCTAATGAGGAAAATCCAAAATCAAAAAAATCCAAATTCCAATTTCCAAAAATGACCTTGAAATCATTTATTTTTTTTATCATTACAATGTAAATCAGGTTATACTAAATAAGTAATAAAGAATAGGTTTGTAGAGTGGATGTATTGCGGCAACGATTGCAGTGGAAATCCTTTTTGCTGCGAAGCAAGCAAAAAGATTGAAACGGAAAGCGTGATTGCCGCCCAAAATATACTGTAGCATTTATTTTTTTTTCAAAAAATACGCTACAATAGAACCTCTAGTTACATTTTTAGTATCGCCATAAATTAAAAGTATATGGTATTGAATTATGTTTGGATATTCTTTTTTGTAGCCTCATTTGTAGTTGCTATTATTAAGACCATTTTTCCACAAGTGGATGCCGATCATGTAATATTCAAAACCTTAGTAGATGGGCTTTTCGATGCAGCAGAAAGTAGTGTAATGAAAGTCGCATTGCCCTTAACCGGCGTGCTTACTTTCTTCATGGGCTTATTGAAAATTGGCGAAAAAGCTGGCGCAATTAATTTTCTTTCTCGACTTATCGGTCCTTTTCTAACTCGTCTATTTCCTGAGGTTCCAAAAAATCATCCTGCCATTGGACAGATGGTCATGAATTTTTCTGCCAATCTATTAGGACTTGATAATGCAGCAACACCTTTCGGATTAAAAGCCATGCAAAGCCTACAAGAGCTTAATCCTGAAAAAGAAAAAGCCAGCAATGCACAAATTATGTTTTTGGTTTTGCATACATCTGGGCTAACCTTGATACCGCTTACCATCATGGCATACCGCGCCAGTAATGGCTCACACAATGTAACCAGCATTTTTATTCCTTGTGTGTTGGCGACAGTCATTGCTACATTAATGAGCATTTTTATTGTAGGCGCCGTTCAAAAAATAAAATTT
The DNA here is from genome assembly GCA_945878115.1 of Chitinophaga pinensis. Lineage (GTDB taxonomy): Bacteria > Bacteroidota > Bacteroidia > Chitinophagales > Chitinophagaceae > OLB11. The sequence goes on from CAMDVD010000034.1 coordinate 23,452, forward strand.
GATTATGTGGTTTGTTCTTGGATACTAGGCATTCTTTGTTTCGTCGTTTTTTTAATTGGTATGGTCGATCATATGGATGCCCGACAAAAAGATATATTCTCCAACTTATTTGGAAATGTTTTATTACTTCTTATTGTTGTTGGATTTATCGTTGCAGGCCTCATCAAGAAGGTACACGTTTTTGATGCATTTATAGAAGGTGCAAAAGAAGGTTTTGAAGTCGTGCTAAAAATCATTCCTTACTTAGTTGGTTTGCTTGTTGCTGTTCGTGTATTTCGTGATAGTGGCGCATTGCAATATGTGAATGATGGCATTTCTTATCTGCTCACTTTAACAGGAATGAATACAGATTTTGTTCCTGCACTTCCAGTCGCACTCATGAAACCCTTTAGTGGCAGCGGTGCTAGAGGATTGCTTCTCGATATTTACAAAAATCCATTGTATGGTCCAGATAGCTTTGTTGGTAATACGGCAAGCATTTTACAAGGAAGTGCGGATACTACTTTTTATATAATAGCACTTTACTTTGGATCGGTTGGTATAAAAAATATTCGCTATGCTGTCTGGGCAGGATTACTCGCTGATTTTCTCGGTGTCATCGCAGCGATATGTATAGCCTATTTATTTTTTCATTAAAGCCATTGATTTATATACATTCTAATGAGAAATATTTGGGCGGCACACACGCTTTTCGTTCCAATCTTTTTGCTTGCTCCGCAGCAAAAAGGATTTCCACTGCAATCGTTGCCGCAATACAGGAATCCTATACATGATTAGTTCCTACATTTTATTTTAGTCGAAGCAAATTTCTTTTTGATATTAAGCCTCTTGCATTATTTTTACCCCCATGCATTCATTCCACGAATTATTAGAGCAATTTGAAATATTTTTTTCAAAGCACAAATTTCCCGACAGTCCTGCAACGCTGTATGAACCTTGTAGTTATTTATTGCACATGGGTGGCAAACGGGTGCGACCAGTTTTATGTTTGATGGGTCATGAATTATTTACGCCTTTAAATGATAACTCTTGGAATACTGCCACTGCAGTAGAACTATTTCACAATTTCACCTTAATGCATGACGACATCATGGACAACGCACCATTACGTCGAGGTGTTACTACTGTGCATGAAAAGTATAATCTTGCTACTGGAATACTTTCAGGCGATGTCATGAGTATTTACGCCTACCAACACTTGAATAAAGTGGACACATCTTATATCCATGCAGTGATGGCATTATTTAATCAAACAGCCATACAAATCTGCGAAGGACAGCAACTCGACATGGATTTTGAGAAAAGAGATATAGTAAGTCTGGAAGAATATTTGGAAATGATTCGCTTAAAAACATCCGTATTATTGGGTACTTCCATCAAACTTGGCGCAATGTTAGGAGGCGCCACAGAAGGTTGTTCAGAGATACTTAGTCAATTTGGCAATTCCTTGGGTATGGCTTTTCAATTGCGAGATGATTATTTAGACACATTCGGCGATACCAATAAAACTGGAAAACAAATTGGTGGAGATATTTTAGCGAATAAAAAAACATACCTTTTGGCTAAAGCATTTGAAATTGTAGATGTGAATCAAAAAATAGTATTACAAGAATTATTGAAGAGAAATGACCAAGAAAAAATTCAAGATATTATTGCCTTCTTCAATTCTATCCAGTTAAAAAATTATATTGAAGAAGAAATCGAAAACTATTCTAAAAAAGCATATTTCTTTCTAGAAAAAACACCGGTTATTTCATCGAGAAAAAAGAATTTGTTGGAAGTAACGGATATGCTTTTACATCGAGAAAAATAAGTAGGCTGGATACTTAAAATGCCTATGGTATCAAAGCCATAAAATCATCAAATAAATATCGAGAATCATGTGGTCCAGGAGTAGCCTCAGGATGATATTGTACCGAAAAAACTGGCTTCGATTTCATTTTGATTCCTTCCAGTGATTGGTCGTTTAAATTGATATGCGTTATCTCCAATTCTGCATGATTGGCTACAGAATCATAGTCAACTGCAAATCCATGATTTTGAGTTGATATTTCGCTTTTCATGGTTGCCAAATGCAATACAGGATGATTTAATCCACGATGTCCATGGTGCATTTTGAATGTGGTTGCGCCATTGGCTAAAGCAAGTAATTGGTGCCCAAGACAAATACCAAACATGGGTTTATTGGTGGCCAAAATTTCTTTAATGGTGTCTACTGCAAACTGCATGGCAGAAGGATCTCCAGGTCCATTGCTCAAAAAATAAGCATTCGGTACAAAAGCTTCTAACTCAGCAAATGAAGTTCGTTCAGGGAATATTTTCAAATACGCACCACGATCTACCATACATTGCAAGATATTTTTCTTTACCCCAAAATCAAGTACAGCTATCCTTTTTGCAGAACTTTCATCGCCTAAAGTATAGGCCTCTTTCGTACTCACTTTGGAAGACAATACCAAACCTTCCATGGATGGCACTTCAGAAAGTAGATTACGCAATTCATCCAAATCTTTAATTTCTGAAGAAATAATACAATTCATAGCTCCCTTATCGCGAACGTGAGCAACTAAAGCTCTAGTGTCAATCTCATGAATACCAACTACATTATTTTTCTTTAAATAATCTTCCAACGAAGAATCAGCTAGCGATCTTGAATATTTTTCAGAGAAATTTTTACAAATCAATCCTGAAATTTTTACTGAATCACTTTCTACATCCACTTCCTTGGCACCATAATTCCCAATATGGGCAGTATTCATGATAATTATTTGTCCGTAATAAGAAGGATCCGTAAAGACTTCTTGATATCCAGTCATTCCGGTATTAAAACAAATTTCTCCAGTTGTAGTTCCTATGGCTCCCATAGATTTACCTGTAAATAAAGTACCGTCAGAAAGAAGTAAATAGGTGGTAGTTTGTACGTTCATGAAGCGCAAATCTAATATGCAACAAGCATAAAATGGATGATGTGAATAAAAATATAGAATTGTGAAAATCCAATTTAATTCTACACTAAAAGAAGTAGTAGTAAAAATAGATTTATTTCGCTGCATACGAATTGAAACATCTACAACAATAGTTCCCTATTTTTGCGGCAATATGATTTCGATTGGAAAAATAAAATCACTACATGGAATAAAAGGGCAAGTGCTTTTTGTACATCATTTACAGCATCCTTTTGATGAAGAACAATTAGATGCGGTATTGATAGAAATTTGGGAAAATAGTTTTATCCCCTATTTTATAGAAGAAATAAATGCGATTAGTGATACGGAAATGATACTTACCATAGAAGGTATTCAGGATAGAAATATCGCCATGCAATTATTAAATAAAAAAGTGTACGCCCCTAATGTGGCCACTTCCATAAATCTTGAAAATAATTGGCTATCTCTAATGACATATCAGGTTCTAGATGAGGAGCAGCAATTAATCGGTGAAATAAAGGATGTCTATATCAATGGCAAACAAACTTTATTAGAGGTTCTCTATCAAAACAAGTTAGTATTATTACCTATTTCAGATGAATTATTAATTCAGGTAGATAGAACAAACAAAACGGTTCAGCTTCGATTAGCAGAAGGTATATTGGATCTATAAAAAACTCAACATGCGTATTGATATTATAACTGTAATGCCCGAATTGTTAGAAAGTCCTTTTAATCATTCCATCCTAAAACGTGCAAAAGAACGTGGTTTACTCCATATCCATTTGCACCAATTGCGTGATTACGCTATTAACAAGCACGGTCAAGTAGATGATATGCAATATGGAGGTGGTGCGGGTATGGTCATGATGTGCGAACCGCTTGCAAAAGTGATTGAAAAATTAAAAGGAGAACGTGATTATGATGACATCATTTATTTGACACCAGATGGTATAACCTTGCATCAAAAAATTGCCAATACACTATCTTTAAAAGAAAATCTAATGTTGATTTGTGGACATTATAAAGGTATAGACCAGCGCATAAGAGATTTGTATGTAACACTTGAAATTTCCATTGGTGATTATGTGTTAAGTGGTGGAGAATTAGCCGCTGCAGTCTTAGTGGACGGTATTGCCCGTCTAATTCCTGGGGTATTAAATGACGAAACCTCCGCGTTAACGGATTCTCATCAAGATGGGTTATTGGCACCTCCGATATATACTCGTCCAGCTGAATTTCAAGGATTAAAAGTGCCCGAAGTATTACTCAATGGTAACTTTAAATTAATTGATGAATGGCGCGAAATGGAAGCATTAAAACGAACCCAAGAAAGAAGACCAGAATTGTTGTAATCTACAAATAAATGAAAACAAATGAAAAACTGAGTTTAAGGTGTGTTTTTTACTGTATCAAAAACAAAAACATCCTCATGTTGGGTTTTCATATAATACTTTTCTCGAGCATATTTTTCCAGTGTAGCAGAATCAGTTTGCAAAGCTTTTTTTTCGGCTTGTAAACGGCTCACTTCCTTATCTAAATATTCAATTTTGGTATTCATCTCATGCAATTCTTCTCTCAATTTATACTGAGAAACGATATCATATTGTGCAAAAAATGCTACCCATACTACAAAAACTACGGTGACAATAAAATATTTATTTTTAATTATTCGGAGTAGAAACATTTCTGGTAAAGAAAATAGTGAATGTAATTAGGCTTTCACTTCTGCACTCATTTTTTTGCGCAGTGCCATTGTCATTTCCATAGAAACTGCACTTTTATCCATTTTAATAATTGTATTTCTATCTATTTCAACTGCCAAAGTGCCATCATCATTCATACGAACAATTTTGCCATAAATACCAGCACTAGTGACTATGGATTCACCTGCATTAGTCGAATTTGAAAATTCTTTTTGTTCCTTCGCTTTCTTCATTTGTGGACGAATCATAAAAAAGTACATAACCGCTATCATCCCCGCCATAAATATAATATTCATCATAGGATTCGGTTTTCCACCTTCGCTAGCCATTAATAAAAAGTCTACTGTGCTCATATGTTATTTTCTATTTTTTAAAGTGCCCAAAAGTAGTTGTTTCAAAGGAATGAAACTAGTATTTGCAAGACTATTTATTTTGATTTCACATCCGCTTGTATACTTATTTCATAAATGGAAGGATTCCCATTTGTTGTTACGGCAACTACTTTTTTATTAAAACCTTCTTTTCCCTGACTATTAAAAGTAACTTTAATGATGCCCTTTTCGCCTGGTTTAATTGGCAATTTAGGATATTCTGCGATTGTACAACCGCAGGAGGCACGTGCTTCGTTTATAATAATTTCTTTTTTCCCTTTATTCAGAAAAGCGAATTCACATTCTACTTTTTCACCTTCTATGAGCGTCCCGAAATCATGCAATGTATCCTCAAAAACTAGTTTACCCATTGATTTAATTGCTATAGAATCTTCACTTTCAAGGCTTCGTGGATTATTTACTAATGTGGATGGGAGCCTAGACTTCAACTGTTGATCTATTTCTTCAGGAACATCATTGTGACAACCCCAAAAGACGATAGCAAGTATTAAAATAACAAATGTGTGTTTCATTCTACTGCAATAATTTAGACATGCATTTAAACTAGTCTTAATTTTTTTTAGCATAATCCGTTTTCTGAATTTTATTTTCTTGTAGCAATTCTTTATGCACGTTATCAAGTAATCCATTGACGAATTGACCACTTTGTAAAGTGCTATATTCTTTAGCCAAATCAATATATTCGTTAATTGTAACTTTAATAGGTATAGTCGGAAAATAAAGCATTTCACAAATACCGAGATGAAGTAAAATCAAATCAATTATTGCGACTCGATCCGCATCCCAATTGACCAATTTAGGATCAATCAACTGAAATATGATTTCCTTTTTTTCATAATAACATCTTAGTAAATCATCCGCATAGGTTCTTTTTTCGTAGGAAACCATTTGATTAAATGGGAAAGTACTTGCCTTCATGAAAATTTTATCTATCCATGGTTTAATCATTTCTGCATCGGTAAACCAATTCATATACTTCTCACTTAAGAAAGTTGTGGTATCTTCTGCATTAAAAATACAAAAATCAATAATGAACAGAATCATTTTTTTTTCATCTATTGCATTTCGCTCTGCAGTATGAATGTAGGTCTTATATTCAGTGGTTTCAATTAATTTCAAAAAAATTTGTTTAACCAAATCATCATCAAATAAATGTGCAATTTTATTTTTTTTGACACTCTCTTCAAAATGAACATTTTGCTTTAATTGTTTCATGATGATATTTCCAGCTAATTTGACATTAATTTTCAAATCCTCTTCAGTAGGCCTATGTTTTGATGCCTTTTGATTGGCATACACTAGAACATACTCTGAAATTAAATATACTAAATGTAATATAGCGGTAACGAGCGCTTTAGTTTCCTGAAATTTAAATTCTAATTGCTTTTCAGCTTTCGCAATATCGATATTTTCTTCTTGTAAAGCTTGTTCGTAAATGGTTTGAAAAACTTTTATTCTTATATTTCGTCGACTAATCATATGAAAAGAACTATCTATTTATGGTATTTTTAAAGAATTGCAAATGTAATTCAAATATGGACTTAATAAATAATAAATATTCAAAAAAAGAAATATGTCCCTATTTACATAGTAATAAACAGTATACATAAGCATAACACATTATTAGTTCTTACATATCATTAATTACATATATATAATTCTTTATATTTTACGATATTCATTGTACAAATATTACTAATCCTGTTTATTCTCATTCTTCGGCATAAATAGTGAATAATTAATTTTGTACAAGCATCTTAATTTTCTTTATTTCACAACATGAATAAATATATTTCAATGCCATAAATTAAAATCTGTATGTTCATAAATAACAATTTACGCGTAAAAATTGACGAAGAATACAAAATACTATGGGTTGGTATTGATTTACAAGATAAGCTTTGTTATACCTTTAACTTTTTAGAAAATTTAATTCATGTTAAGGAACTGATTATTTATTTAATTAAGAAAGAAAATATCAAGTATACAGTTGCCTATTCATTGAATAAAGGCGTTTGGAATTTGGGTGGTGATTTGGAGTACTTCGTAGATTGTATTAGAAATAATAATAAAACAAATCTCAAAGATTATGCGTATAAATGTATAGAATTGGTCTACAATTACAATAGCAATTATGAATTGGATATTTTTTCTGCTTGTGTAATTCAAGGTAATGCATTTGGCGGTGGTTTTGAAAGTGCTTTATCAGGTAATTATATTATAGCGGAAGAATCGGCAAAATTTAGTTTCCCAGAAGTTATATTTGGTACTTTTCCAGGCATGGGTGCATATAGCTTTTTAACAAAAAAGGTTGGATTTCAAAAAGCCAATTAAATTATTAATTCAAACAAAACCTTTAGTGCTCAAGATATACATGACTTGGGAATTATCAATAAAGTATGTGAAGATGGATTAGACATTGCAACTATGTCTATGTTGATAAAAAGAGGTGAAGTGGAGAAAATTCTTTCAAATCCATTCTTAAATATTTGCAATAAGGTACCAAAAAAGGAACTATTGGATGTGGTAGACGTTTGGTTAGAAAAGTCATTTTTACTATCAGAAGACAATCTCAATAAAATGCTAAAACTGGCAAATTTGCAGAAGCGAAAAATTGAACAAATAAAACAAATTGAACCAAATCACATAGAGGAACTGAGATTAACAGAGTTGGATTCACTAATCAATAATTCTTTTTAATGCACAAACCTGTTTTATCTTCGATATGCACATCAATCTGGGTATAATATTTTTTGTTAAAAAAATACTTTTAATTAAAATAATAATTTACATTTACGCTACAAATTAAAAACAACATGAAAAAAATCCTAATTTTTACTTTAGTTTCTGCCTTATTTCTAAGTTACACTTCTTGTAAAAAGACTACAACTACACCTACAGGAAGTAGTTCAGTGTATACTAAACCAATTGATTTAACTTCTCCAGCTGAAGTAAAATTAGCATTAGGTGAGATGCCAGCTACTTTTACTAAAAAAGCGGTAATAGAAGAAGCTACAGCTGCTTGGTGTGGATATTGTCCTTACGGTGCAATCAATATGAAGGATGCTGTTGACTCTTATCCAGATAAAGTTTATGGCGTTGCTTTTCATGATGGAGATGTAATGTCAGACATGTATGATTCTTATACTTCATCTTCTACTTTGGATTTTGAAACTAGATACGCAATCAGTGGTATACCAGGTGGATTAGTCAATAGAATGAGTACATCAAACAATTACAATTCTTGGAAAAGTATATGTGCTACTGAATTATCTAAGCCAGCTGTTTCAGGTTTAGGCATCATTACGCAACGAATTGATCCGCAAACTTTTGCAATTGATGTTCATTGTGGGTTCTCTACTTCTTTAGTATCAACTGATCAATATTATATGGTTGCTTACTTATTGGAGGATGCAGTACATAAAGGATCTGCTTATGATCAACATAATTATGCAGATATCAATAGTTCTTCTCCAGATCCAACATCTCCTTACTATAAAGCTGGTGATCCAATGTCTTCTGCTAAGTATATTCACAATCACTTACTTCGTCAAGTTTTATACAAAAAAGGCATTTGGGGAACTTTGATTCCTACAGAAAAAATAACTACTAAAGGAGAATTTAATGCTTTATTGAATGTGTACATTAACCCAGAATTCAATCAAAATAATTTAACAGTTATTGCAATGATTGTTAAAAAAGGGACTGGAGCTACTCAAGATTATATTGAGAATGTTCAAGAATGTAAGTTAGGTTCTATCAAAAAATGGGATTAATCTAAATTAGATAAGAGTTCATCCTTATGATGAATCTTAATAAATAAAGGTAGCTAATGGCTACCTTTATTGTTTTTAGACCTTTATGTAATCACAGATTTAAAAATCAAATAAAACGAAGTCCCCATTTTTTCTTGTGTATAATAAAAACAAATATTACTTTTAGCCAAATATTCAAAACATGAAAAAATTATTACTTCTTATTTTAGTTGCTATTGCAACTACAACAAATTTACAGGCACAATATTGGCAAATGCCTAATCCTAATGCCAATGCAAACCCTGGTGGACTTAATGCAGATCCTGAATACCCAGTTGGTGGTGGAATCGCTGCTGGTTGGACTACAATTCAAGCAATGAGTGCTACTCCAGTTTGGTCTGTTGTACAAACTATTCCCTTCACATTTAGTTTTAATGGAAGCCCAGTTACTCAGTTTAAAGTTTCTACATCTGGTATTCTAACCTTTGATATAGCTGCGTCTTCTTGTCCCTCTTACACGAAATCAACTTTACCAGATGCAACAATTCCTAACCAATCCGTTTGTATTTGGGGATTAGCCGCTCTAGGTGCAAATGACAATATTGTTACCAAAACATTTGGTACGGCACCGAATAGACAATTATGGATTCAATTTAGTTCTTACGGTTATGGTTCTGTTTTATCTGATGGATCAAATTTTTGCTATTGGAGTATCGTGTTGGACGAAACAACGAATAAAATTCATATTGTCGACAATAGAACTGGTGGCTACGCTACAACAAAACAAGTTTCTGCAGGTATACAAATAAATTCTACTTCTGCTTATATGGTTGCAACTTCTCCTAATTTGAATGCATTGTCAACAACTGATCCTGCACCTGCGGATAATAGTTATTATACCTTCATACCAGGTACACAACCTGCAAATGATGCTGCTGCCACTGCAACTTCATCTACTGGATATAATGTAACTGGATCTAATATACCAGTTTCACTTACAGTTAAAAACTTAGGTTCTGCTGTAATAAATTCTTACACTATAAAATACCAAGAAGGCGCAAATCCTGTTGTAAGTCAAGCAGTTACTGGATTAAATCTAGCTTCCTTTGCAAGTAATTCTACAACATTTACTACGCAATATAATGTTGCCTCTTTGGGTGCACATCCACTAAAAGTGTGGGTTGAATTACCATCGGATGCAAATCATGCCAATGACACATTAGGCGCCACATTTACTGGGGTTGCATTTATGCCTGCACGTTCAGTAGTTATGGAAGAACCAACTGGTACTTGGTGCGGATGGTGTGTACGTGGAATCGTATATATGGATTCTATTTATAAAGCGCACCCGAATGATGTCGTGCCAATTTCAGTGCACAATGGAGATCCAATGACAGTAACTACTTACGATGCAGGGGTTGGTACATTAATTAGTGGTTATCCTTCATTATTGGTAGACAGAAAAGAAGTTGCAGATCCATCAGATGCATTCACCATGTATACTAAATATATTGGTGATTTTGGATATGCTACAGTAAATATCAATTCTGCTACTGTTGCGGGTTCTACAATGTCAGTAAATTCAAGCATTATTCCTGCAGCTAATTTGACTGGAGAATATCGCTTAGCATTAGTTGTTACAGAAGATAGAATCAACAATACTTCTGGCGGAACTTGGGATCAACATAATTATTATGCAGTTGGTGGATCTGGCAATGCTACACCAATGGCTAACAGTGAATACAACTTTAATACTTTACCTGGTACTATTCCTTCTGCTACTATGTATTATGATTTTGTAGCAAGAGATATAGTTGGTGGTTTTGACGGAGCTGCAGGTAGCTTACCTTCTACGATGACTGCAGGAACTACCTATTCACATCCATTCACTTGGACAATTCCTGCTGGAGATAATGTATTTAAAATGAGAGTTGCTGTATTATTGATCGATAAAAACGGAAGTAAAAGCAAAATCTTAAATGCAAAAATGACCCCAGTATTCCCTGCAGGCGTATCAACCATTGCGAAAAACAATTCAATCGAAATTCTTGCTTACCCTAATCCAGTTAAAGACAATTTATTTATTGATTTAACTTTAGAAGAAAGTACTAACGCTTCTTGCGTCGTAACAGATATGATGGGACATGTTGTAATGAACAAATCTTTAGGCTTACTACATAGCGGAATACAAACTACGGAATTAAATACTTCTAATTTCACCGTTGGTATGTATACCATAACCATTGTAACCGATAAAGGAAGCTTCACAAATAGCATTATCAAAAAATAAGATTAACATAACTCAAATAAAAAGACCTGCTTCACGGCAGGTTTTTTTTATGTCATTTTGAATATTCATTTACAGCATCAGATTATGTAAATATTCAAATTATTGATATTAGTGGATAAATTATACAACTACTGGGTGATAGAAATAAACAACAACATTTAATGTTCATGCCCTTCCTATAGGTTTATATACAGTTGAAATAAAAAATAATAATTATCACAAAGCCATCCAACTTTTGAAAATGAATTAAACTTTTTCAATGAGAGTTACCTCATTTGCTTGTACAGAAAAAGAATAATTAACACCCAATTTCAATGCCCAATTTCGTTCTTGATGACCTACTGGAAAATCATAACAAACAGGATACGTAAAGTCCTTTAGTTTCTCTTGAATTATATCAACTTCTGTCATACCAAAAGGAATCTCATCATCATTGGAATTAGTAAAACCACCAACAATTAATCCTTTTAGTTTAGATAATTTACCTGCTCGCAACAACTGCCACATCATACGATCTATATTGTATTTGTACTCTCCGATATCTTCAATACATAATATTTTTCCATCGGTGTCTATCTCACTTGGTGTTCCAATTAAATCGGAAATCAAAGCCAAATTGCCACCAATTAATTCCGCAGTGCACTCTCCTACTCTATTGCTTGTATGACTTGGTATGCTGTAGTCAATTGGCTTCCCAGTTAGCGTATCATAAATACTTTGTGTCGAAAATAAATCATTACTGCTTGGCAAATAGCCACCATTCATATGTGCATGAATCGTTGAAATTTGAAACTGCCGATTTATGTGTAGATGAAAACAAGTAATATCACTATAACCAAGTAACCACTTCGGGTTTGAATTAAAAGTAGAGAAATCAATTCCATCTATAATTCGTACAGCACCATAACCTCCCCTTCCAAATAATATAGCTTGTATGGAATCATCATCCAACATATTCTGCAAGTCTTGGCGTCGTTCATCATCTGTTGCTGAAAATTTATTGAAATGTGTCCCGACCGTTGTTCCCAATTTCACTACAAATCCCCAAGCTTCTAATTGCTGTATCATGTACTGCATATCGTCCATTTGCACACTGCCAGCAGGACATGTAATGCCAATAATATCACCTGCTTTTAAATACGCTGGTATCCTCGTGTTATTTGTACTCATGTATTAACTTTGCCCAAATATACTAAAGCACTATTGAATGGAAAATAATAAAGAAAAATATGCATGGAGCAGTAAACTAGGCTTAATGACTGGGACTTTTTTTATTGCGGTCGGGCTCATTATCATTTATACAAAACTGGATAAAAGCCATACCCTGCCTACTTTTATGATATGTTATGGTGCATTTCGTTTGCTATTTTCCCTTTATCAATTATACTTAAAGAAGAAAGATAACCTGACACCATAATAGACCAAGCAATAAATTGCTTCGCGTTAAAACATGTCTTTTTAAATAAACAAAAACTAATGATAGAATATAAACGACACCTGGTTACAGCAGCTTTACCTTATGCGAATGGACCTGTACATATTGGACATCTAGCTGGCAATTTTTTACCAGCCGATATTTATGCAAGATATTTAAGAGCAAAAAAAGAAGATGTCAAATTTATTTGTGGTACCGATGAACATGGCGTACCTATTACGATACGAGCCATGAAGGAAGGTGTCAGCCCGCAAGATATTGTAGATAAATATTATACCATCATCCATGAAAGTTTGCAAACCATGGGTATTTCATTTGATATATTTTCACGCACATCGAAAGAAATTCACCATAAAACATCACAAGATTTTTTTAAGAAATTATATGATGATGGCTTGTTTGAAGAGCGCGAATCAGAACAATTTTATGATGCCGAAAAAAATCTTTTTTTAGCCGATAGATATATTACTGGTACTTGTCCTAATTGCGCTAACCCATCTGCTTATGGCGATCAATGTGAGAAATGTGGAACTGCGTTAAGTCCGGATGAATTGATAGATCCGAAGAGTGCACTAAGCAATTCGCCTTTGGTGAAAAAAAATACAACCCATTGGTATTTGCCTTTACAAAACTATGAGCCATGGTTGAAACAATGGATTATTGAAGACCATAAAGATTGGAAAAATAATGTGTATGGTCAATGTAAAAGTTGGATAGATAATGGGCTACATCCACGTGCCATGACGCGTGATAGCAACTGGGGCGTAAAAGTTCCATTGCCAAATGCCGAAGGAAAAGTTTTGTATGTCTGGTTTGATGCACCCATTGGTTATATTTCTGCAACTAAAGAACTGACGGCACAATGGAGTGATTATTGGTGTAAAGAAGATACGAAATTGGTTCATTTTTTAGGCAAGGATAATATAGTATTCCATTGCATTATTTTCCCTTGCATGCTTAAGGCCCATGGTGGATTTGTGCTTCCTGAAAATGTACCAGCCAATGAATTTTTAAATATTGAAGGCGAAAAAGTAAGTACCAGTCGAAATTGGGCAGTATGGGTTAATGAATATGTACAGGATTTTCCAGACATGCAAGATGCCATGCGTTATGTATTGACTGCCAATGCGCCCGAAACCAAAGACAATGATTTTACTTGGAAAGATTTTCAAGATAGAAATAATAGTGAGCTTGTTGCCATCTTTGGCAATTTTGTAAATAGAGCATTCGTGCTCATGCATAAATTATGCGGTGGCAAAGTACCTGCCTATCATATCGAATCCAAAGACGCGAAAGACGATGCACTTTATGAAAAAATTGTACATACTAAAACGCATATTGGTAATTGTATAGAAAATTATAAATTTAGAGAAGGCCTATTTGCGGTGATTGATTTGGCTCGTGAAGGCAATAAATACCTACAAGATAAAGAACCTTGGAAAAAAGGCGATGACCAAATTGCGATAGATAATTGTATACATCTATGCTTACAACTATGTGCAAACTTGGCTATTTACTGTAATCCGTTTTTACCATTTACCGCAAAAAAATTAATAAAAATGATGAAGGTGGTAGACCGTATGTTGGAATGGGAAAATGGTGGTAGTCTTAAATTATTAAAACAGGGCTATACCTTGAATCCACCAGAATTATTGTTTAGAAAAATTGAAGATGAAGAAATTGCAGCACAAATTGAAAAGTTGCACAAACATCAAATTGTACCGATTACTGCATCTCAAAGCGATGTGAACAAACCAAGCGCAGACTTGCCTACACAAACAGAAGAAAAGGATGTAGCTGCAATAAAACCCACCATTGCATTTGAAGATTTTGATAAAATAGATTTGCGTGTTGGTACTATTATCGCTGCTGAAAAAGTAGAGAAAGCAGATAAATTATTGAAACTGACTATCGACTTAGGCATGGAGCAACGCACCGTAGTAAGTGGTATTGCCATGCATTATACACCAGAAGAAGTAGTTGGATTGCAGGTTACACTTGTTGCCAATTTAGCACCACGAAAAATGCGAGGCATAGAAAGCAATGGCATGATATTGATGGCAGAAAATAATGAAGGCAAATTAATCTTTATTAACCCACTAGCCGAGGCTATGAATGGGTGTGCGGTGAAATAGGTTGTCGTGTTGGTTTTTATTCTTGCTGATAAAGGCTCATCTAAGCAATTACACTATAATCATGTCATCCCAACCGAATTTTGATTTCAACTTATAATATGATTTCTATAATCATGCCATCCCTACCGGATTTTTATGTTAATTGAATTGGGCTGGCACAAGAATGGCGCGTTGCCTGTTGCGTTTGCCTTCTTGTGCCTTGCTATTCGAAGTGTTTCTCTACTCGATGTCACCAACTGATATTGTGTAGTAGACACGGGTTGCAAACCCGCGCCAGCAAATATCGATGTTCTGTTTATTTGAATATAAGTAAACAAAAATGCCCCAAAGAAGGGGCATTTTATCTTTTAAGGTATTTCTATTCTGTTAGCAGTTGGCATTTCACTTAATGTAGACCTACTTTGCATCTCGCTGTTCGTGATGTCAGTGCAGCGCATCACGAACCTTAGATAGAAAGCGATTTTTAATTGCAAACAAGAAGATTGAAAATCTGCCATTATCATTACTTCGACATGCCATGCGGAACATATCGAAGAGCGGTAATAAAACCGAAATTTATACTCTTCTTGTAAGTACGACTAATATTCAAAAAATCAAAAGCTCATTTGATGATTTGGATTTGTAAAAAGGAATGTTTAGGTTTAAGGAGAATTATATATTAACATATAAAGCCACAACTTCTGATTTGTTTTCAATGGGCAATGGTTTAAAATTAGGATTAACATTTAAACATCATATAAACAAGTTGGCAGGAAACACAGAGACTTAAAACGATATTTTACATTTAAAGAATAAATCAAAATGAAACAAAAAAAAATCTATTACTATTTAATATTTGTTTCTTGTTTAACAATGACCGCGCGCTTAAGCGCTCAAGAATTTATTACACGGTGGAATTTAACCAATCCCGGTTCTTCTTCAACTAGCATCGGTTTTGAAGTAACAACTATAGACACAGTATACTACACTTGGGAAACTATACCTGCTGGAATATCAGGTACTGGCACATTTTCAGGAACATTTGCTACAATAACTGGCTTACCAATTAATGCAATCATCAGACTGAAAATAGATAGCACTAATTTCAAAGGTTTTCGCATCAACTATGGTGCGGATAGAAAACGAATAGTAGATGTAGAACAATGGGGAACAGTTGTTTGGAGCAGTATGGAATCTGCTTTTAAGGGTTGTGATAGTTTACAGATAACGGCTTCCGATGTGCCAAATTTATCTTCGGTTTCCAACATGTATTCAATGTTCTCATTAGCTACGACTTTTAATTCACCTATAGGCAATTGGAATGTTGATAGTGTTACTAACATGGCATATATGTTTGAAGGTGCCTCTTCCTTTAATCAACCCATTGATACTTGGAATACAATTAACGTTAGTAATATGTATAGTATGTTTTATTATGCTTCATCTTTTAATTGATTCTGTCTTAGTTTGCCACAAGATTCTGAGCCACTGCTACAACGAGTCTATCAAAAAGTCTTTTGCCAAAATATCTTCGATTTAATTTGTAACAGAACTCATCTAAATAATTTTGCAAATACTTGGCATTGATTTTATGATAG